>JAKSLY010000015.1 GCA_024400955.1 Treponema sp. | reverse complement strand
ATGGACACTGTCCTGCTGGTGCTGTGAAGCGTGCGTTTGGATGTGCCATTTCTTCTCCCTTAGGAGCCTTGTCCTTTGGAAGAGCGTCGCGCTTATTGTTCTTCCAGTCAACAAGCTTGCCCTTTGCTGGGTATCCGATACCTTCCCACCAAACATCGCCGTCTTCTGTGAGGGCACAGTTTGTGAAGATTGTATTCTTTTCTGCAGAAACAAGAGCGTTCTTGTTTGATTCTGCTGATGTTCCAGGAGCAACACCGAAGAAACCTGCTTCTGGGTTGATAGCGTAGAGCTGTCCGTCTTCACCGTACTTCATCCATGCGATATCGTCACCGATTGTTTCAACCTTCCATCCTGGGATTGTTGGGATAAGCATAGCGAGGTTTGTCTTACCACAAGCTGATGGGAAGGCACCAGTTACATACTTAACCTTTCCTTCTGGGTTTGTAAGCTTGAGGATGAGCATGTGTTCAGCAAGCCAACCTTCCTTGCGAGCAAGAACTGTAGCAATGCGGAGTGCGAAACACTTCTTTCCGAGAAGAGCGTTTCCGCCGTATCCAGAACCGTAAGACCAGATGAGTCCTTCGTCTGGGAACTGTGAAATGTACTTCTGGTCAACTGGAGCACAAGCCCAAACACCGTTGTCCTTTGCACCGTTGTTGAGTGGCTTACCAACTGAGTGGAGACATGGAACGAATTCTGCCTTTGCATCTGCATTGAAGATGTCGAGAACCTTCTTTCCAGCGCGTGTCATGATGTCCATGTTGAGAACAACGTATTCTGAGTCAGTGATTTCTACACCGTTCTTTGAAATTGGTGAACCGAGTGGACCCATGCAGAAAGGAATAACGTACATTGTACGACCGTGCATACAACCCTTGTAAAGACCCTTCATTGTTGCCTTGAGTTCAGCTGGTGCGATCCAGTTGTTTGTTGGACCTGCATCTTCTTCCTTTACAGAAGAAATGAATGTTCTTTTTTCAACACGAGCTACGTCAGATGGATCTGAGCGGAAAAGGAAGCTGTGTGGCTTCTTTGCAAGTGGAGTTGCAAGACCTGCATCAACACATTTCTGCATCAAGCAGTCGTATTCTTCGTTTGAACCGTCTGTAACAACTACGTTGTCTGGTTCACACATAGCAACACATTCTTCTACCCAAGCCTTGATTCCTGGGTGTTTGATGTCATTAAGAGTAAGAGACATAAATAACTCCTGTAATTTAATATATAAAAAGCAGTTTAAGATCGCAGACCTTTAGCTGATTTTTTCGCTATAAATATACAATTTTTTTCTCAAGTTTTCAACAATTTTACAGAGAGGCAAGTTTTGCTGCAACCAGCTTGCTTGCTACGGCAGGATTTGCCTTTCCCTTTGATTCCTTCATGACCTGACCGCAGAGCCAGCCGACAACGTTTGTCTTTCCGCCCTTGTAGTCTGCAACAGCCTTAGGATTGTTTGCAATAACCGTATCAACGATGGCTTCGATGGCACCCTCGTCTGCAACAACTTCCATGCCCTCTTCCTTTGCGATTACTGAAGGCATCTTGTTTGTCTCAAGCATCTTTGCAAACACCGTCTTGCCCTGGGCACCGGTGATCTTCTTGTCGGCGATAAGGTTAACAAGCTCAGTGATGTGTGCAGGCGTAATCGTAACGTCCACGATGGTTTTCTTCTGTTCATTGAGGACTGCAAGAAGTTCCGCAAGAATCCAGTTGGCAACCTTCTTGACGTCCTTTGCATTCTTTGCGGCATCCTCAAACCACATGGCAAGGTCGCGAGTGGAAGTCAAGGTCTGTACGTCAAAGTCGGAAAGTCCATATTCCTTCTTGAGGCGGGTCCTCTTTGCTTCCGGAAGTTCACCTACACGGTCAAGGGCACGGCTGATGAGTTCTTCCTCAACAGTGAACGGCTTGATGTCCGGTTCAACGACAAAGCGGTAGTCAACGAAAGAATTCTTTGTACGCTGAACAACAGTCTGCTTCTTTTCATCATCCCAACCCATTGTTACCTTGAATCCTGCATTGAATTCCTGGCGGTCGTTGATGAATTCCTCAAGCTGCCTCTTTGCTTCGTAGGCACAGGCATCCTTGATGGTGCGGAATGAGTTAAGGTTCTTGATTTCTGAAATCGGTGTATGGTAAACCTTTCCGTCTTCCCAAACGTTAAGGTTGATGTTGGCGTCACAGCGCATGTTTCCTTCCTCAAGGTTACCGTTTGTAACCTTAACGTAGCGAAGGATTTCCTGAACTGTCTGGAAGAACAATGCAGCTTCTTCTCCGGAAGTCATGTCCGGCTTTGTAACGATTTCGATGAGCGGAGTTCCACAGCGGTTGTAGTCGATGTATGAGTGAGCGCCCTGAAGGTGGAGTGACTTACCTACGTCTTCCTCAAGGTGAATGCGTTCAACGCGGACACGGCGGTATTTTCCGTCTTCCACGATGCATGGTTCGCCCTTGAAATTTGTAGGACGGCACTTTGGTCCGCCAGCCCTTTCTTCTTCCGGATAGTGAATCATGGGAAGGTCAACATAACCGTCAGTACACAATGGAATGTCATACTGGGTGATCTGATATCCCTTTGCCAAGTCAGGATAGAAGTAATGCTTGCGGTCAAATTTTGTAAAGCGAGCAATGTTGCAGTTGAGGGCATGGCCTGCTACGGCACCAAGTTCAACATATCCCTTCGAAATGCGAGGCATGGCTCCCGGAAGTCCAAGGCATACAGGGCACACGCGTGTGTTAGGCATTCCACCATAACGGTTTTCGCAGGCACAGAAAGCCTTTGTCTTTGTAAGCAGCTGGGTATGGATTTCGCATCCGATTACAACTTCGTATTTATCAATAGCCATAATTCATCCTGAAAAAAAATTTGCATATATTATAGAAGAATTCATTATGTCTTTCAATAATGGAAGGCAGTGGCCGCAATGACCGAAAAAAGCATCCCAATCCCTGCAGCCGACATAAATGCCCTATTCAATTCGCAGGATGAATTCAAGGACCCTTCTTACGCTGACCTTGATTTCTTCCAGGCTGATCTTTCCCTCGTGGAGGTTCTGCAAAAGCTGCTCTGGATAACCGGCGCCCATCTTTACGTCGTTTCCGGCCCTTACTTCCCTCCACTGCTCTCCGCGGGTCCACCAGTCGGTCATCACGATTCCGTCAAAGCCCCACTCGTCCCTGAGGATGGCCGTAAGCAGGTCGTGGCTTTCGCTGGTGTGGCTGCCGTTGACAATGTTGTAGCTGCTCATGATTGACCAAGGCTTTGACTTCTTTACAAGGTATTCAAAACCCTTCAGGTAGATTTCACGTGCTGCCCTTTCTGAAACAATGGAATCGCTGTTCTTGCGGTTGGTTTCCTTATTGTTGAATGCAAAATGCTTTGGAGTTGCGGCAATTCCCTGGGCCTGGACTCCGTCGATGCATGCTGCAGCCATTCGGCCGGAAACAAGGGGATCTTCGCTGTAATACTCAAAGTTTCTTCCGCACAACGGGCTTCTGTGGATGTTGAGGGCCGGTGCAAGATAGATGCCAGCATTGTTTTCCTTTACTTCCATGGCAACGGCCTTTCCGTACTGGGTGACTGCATCTTCGTTCCAGGTGCATGCAAGAACTGTGGCGGTAGGCCATGCTGTTGTGTACTGCTGGATGAATGGCATGATGCGGATTCCTGCAGGACCGTCTGCCGTCATGATGCTTGGAATGTCGTGGTCAAAGTTGTTGCCGATGCCAAAGGTGTTTGCAGTGGCACGGTTTGGCTGTCCGCACAAAAGCCAGCACAGGTCTTCTTCCGAAAGGCTGTCCATGAAGGCTTCCATTGTAATCTTACCGTCTGCAACTTCTTCAAGTGTCGGCTTTGGACTGAATATGCGTTCAACAAGATTTCCCTGTGGAAGTCCCCTGACGCCTGGAATTATTCCCTCAAGCTTTTCCTTTGTCTTGAAAATTTCCGGGCGCTGGATTTCTTCGTATTCAGAAACAGGAAGCTCCCTGAAGGAACCGTCGCTTAGCATGCGGCGCGAAAGCTTTCTTGGAGCAAGGCGCTGGGTAAGCTGGAGCACCACCTTGGATTCCCCAAGGGCAAAAATCTTTTCCGCCTGCTTAAGGTTCCTGATGGAATTTCCGTAGAAGAACTTGTACTCGCCCTTTTCCAAAACCCAGGCAGATTTTTTTACAAGACCCTCATCGTCATAGGAAGCCATGGCATTTTTTTCAACCTTAAGGACAACGGTGCAGCTTTCACCTGGAGCCAGTTCCACAGTCTTTGCAAAATCCGCAAGTTCATACCTTGACTTTACAAGCTTGTCCTCCGGTGCAGAGTAATAAAGCTGGACAACTTCCTTGCCGGAACGCTTTCCCGTATTTCTTACATTGAACTTAAATTCAAAGCCGGTCTCCGTTTCCTTTTCTTCTTCAGGCTGAATTTCAAAATCCGTGTATGAAAGGCCGAATCCAAATGGATACACGACAAGTTCCTGCTTTCCAGGAACGGTTTCAAAATACCTGTAGCCTACAAAAATGTCTTCCTGATATTCAACGGCATCTGCACGCTCATGGAAAGTTTCAGTTGAAGGATAGTCTTCAAGCCTTCTTGCAAATGTGTCCGTAAGCTTGCCGCTTGGATTTTTCTTTCCGGTGACAACTTCTGCCGCAGCAAGGGCACCTTCCATTCCACCCTGGCCTATGAGAAGGACTCCGCCAATTTTCTTGCTGCCGCTGAACCAGCTGGTATCGATGACGCCGCCAACATTCAGCAGAAGGATGACGTTGCTGAAATTTTCAGTTGCAGTGGCAATGAGTTTTTCCTCACTTTCGTTAAGGTAGAAGTCACCCTTTGGATAAACTTCCTTTGACATGGCGCGCATTGCATCTTCGCTCTTCCATACGTCCACCTCAACATTTTCCATGTGAAGCTTCTTTCCGGGAATGTCACATGCCCTGTCCCAACCTTCGCCGGAGTATCGGGTTATGCTTACGACAGCCGTGTCGGAAAATTCCCGGGCAGCCTTAAGCTGGTCGGCAGAAAGTTCAGGCTCCGTTGTAAGGCCAGGCAGATATCCCCTGTCATACTTTGCCTTAAGGTCAGCACTATAGAATTCATGGAGCCCCTTGTACACTTCCACATTTTCCTGAAGGTTGAATGCGTCGTACAGGCTCCTGCAGTAGGCACAGAATACGTCTCCGCTTCCGCCGCCACCCTTTACATATTCTTCCGAGCCTTTTCCCAAAAGAACAATCTTCCTGTTTTCCAACGGAAGAATTCCTGCATCATTTTTCAAGAGCACTATTCCTTCCGCAGCAATGTTCTTTGAAAGTTCAACATGCTTCTGGCATCCGGAAACAAGGCGGCCGTCTTCCCCCAATGGCTTGCAGGGATTGTAAAAATGTCTTATCCATCTCATGATTTTTTCTCCATATTAAAACGTAATTCTGTTACTTAAGCGAAACTGCGCTGTCGTAAATGATGATTATATTCTTTGGGCACCGCTTGATGAGTTCCCTGCTTTCCAGATACTTAAGTCTGTCCTCAATGTCCGTGGCCGAACATCCGATCCAGTTTGCAATGATGCCGGCATCAAGGAATATCTGCCTGGTGCGTTCAGTAAGATTATCCACATCCTTTGGGCTTAAAAGGCTTTCGTCAACCTTGGAAAAACTTGGCCTCATGCACATGTAACTCAGGACCATGGCAAGCTTTTCCCTGACAGTGGCCTTTGTGTTGGCCAAGGTATTGTTGTAATCCAGTGAAAAAATCGTGTTGGCAAGCTGCCTTAAGAGCATGAGCCTCATCTGGGTGTTGGCATCAAAAATCGCATCAAAATTTGCCCTGTTGAATTCAAGAACCTTTACAAGTCCCTTGGCAATGCATGTCTGCCCGTAGGTCAAGCCCAGGAGGCACGAATGCAACCCGATGAATTCTCCCGGGGAATAGACCCTCGTATAACGCATTTGACCGTCGTGATACTTGCATGCGATAACCTCACCGCTTTCGATGTAGTAAAACTTTTCGCTCTTTTCTAGTTCTGCAAAAATCACTTCGCCATTGTCAAAGATGTTCATCAGGTTCTTGAATGCCGAAATGTTAAACAGGTTGTTTTCATTCTTGGGGGCAAAGAATTTGTTGCTGTCAAGAAACTGGTCAAGGGGAGTTTTTCCCTCGCTGGTAATGGAGTTGCACCTGGTCTCGGCAACCTTCCTTAAATAAGCCAGCGATTCATCATCCTTAAGTTCCTGGCTGGACTCCATGTATTTGTTGATGACCTCAAAGGCCGCAGTTGGATTATGCAGGTGCAGGAAAGCCTTGGAAATTCCGCAGGCTCCTTCCAGGTCTATTTTCCTGTTGACTTCCCCATAGTATTTCATCTCCTTGTACATTATCAGCTTGTTGAATCCGCGCACGATCTGCTCAAAAAGATTCTGCTTTGAAAGAATCATGGTTTCGAATTCATGTACGGAAAGCATGATGCATGATGAATCCTCAATGGCAACAATTGAACAGGTCCTGTAAAATCCCGTTAGGGTTTCCCAAATCCCAAAAAACTGGCCTTCCTCGATTACGTGTTTTTCTACGGCAGCCTCATGTTCCTCAAAGATTATTTCCACGGAACCTTTCTGCAATATGTAGATTCCTTCAGGCTTTGAGTACTGGCTGTAAAGAATTTCTCCGGCAGATAAATTTACAATCTTAGACATGACATCTTCTTCCTTTTCAAACTTGAACTATTCAAAAGATATGGTACAATACTCATTGTAACACAGAAAAAACCAAAATGCACTTTTTATGGGAGATTTTATGCTTAACATCACAAACAAGACGACAGGTTCAAATGGCATCGTTGCAGTGGAGGGAAGACTTGATACTACGACAGCCCCTCTGCTTGAAGAACAGCTTAAGGGGCTTTTTGATTCCATTGAAACCCTTGTCCTTGACTTTGGGGAACTTGAATACATTTCGTCAGCCGGCCTGCGAGTCCTTCTTTCTTCTCAGAAAATCATGCAGAAAAAGGGCGGAATGACTGTCAAAAACTCCAGCTCTGGAATCAAGGAAATTTTTGAAACCACAGGATTTACAGACATCCTTACCATTGAATAAGTGGATGTAAAAAGTTCCAGTTTATTATGGAGGCTTTATCATGAAGGAAATGGAATTTGCAGCGCTAGACGATGAACTTCAGAATGCCACTGATTTCATAACCGGCTGCGTTGAAAAAGAATGCTCACCTGCCATCATGATGAAGCTTGAAATTTCCATTGAAGAAATCTTCGTAAACATTTCCCACTACGCATACAGGGACTCGGAAGAAAAACCCGGCAAGGTCAGGATAAGATGCAGCGTGGAAAATGATTTTCTTGAGATGACATTCATCGACAGGGGAACTCCCTATAACCCCCTGGAAAAGGAAGACCCGGACATTACCCTCAATGCCCAGGACAGACCCATTGGAGGCCTTGGAATTTTCATGGTCAAAAAATACATGCATGACATGCATTATGAACATGCTGACGGTGAAAACAGACTTACCCTTGTGATGAAGCTGGCATAAGAGTCGGCGCACGCTGGCGCGTGCTAACGAGTTTGCACGCAAACTCGCGTAACATTAATCAACATTCACTCTTTCAATATGACCACGGCGCACGCTGGCGCGTGCTGACGAGTTTGCTGCGCAAACTCGCAATTCTTTAATCTACATTAACACGCTCTATATGTCCCCCAAGAGACTGCAGGCGCTCAACCAGATGCTCATAGCCGCGCTCAATCTGGTAGACATTGCTGATGCGGCTGGTTCCACGGGCGGCCATGGCTGCAATTACCATTGCCATTCCTGCACGAACATCCGGAGAAACAAGATGGTCCCCATGAAGTGCACTTGGACCTGAAACGACTGCACGGTGAGGATCGCACAATGTAATGCGGGCCCCCATGCTGATGAGCTTGTCTACAAAGAACATGCGGCTTTCAAACATCTTTTCAAATATCAGGACAGTTCCTTCAACCTGGGTTGCAATGACCGTCATTATGGAAGTCAAATCCGGCGGGAATCCAGGCCACGGACTGTCATCAATCTTTGGAATCATTCCCCCAAGATCCGTGTTCACCTTCATTTCCTGGTTTTCAGAAACCGTAAGCACGTCCCCCTTTATTTCCCACTGAATGCCAAGCTTGCCGTAGGAAATCTTAAGGGGTCTCATATCCTTTTCGCGAACACCCGTAATTGTGATGGAACCGCGGGTTGCAACTGCAAGTCCGATGTAGGAACCGATTTCCATGAAGTCAGGACCGATTTCAAATTCGCAGCCGTGCAGAGACTTTACACCGTCAATCTGAAGTATGTTGGAACCGATTCCGCCGATTTTTGCACCCATTAAATTCAGCATGTTGCAGAGATCCTGGATGTGTGGTTCGCTTGCCGCATTTGTAATTTCCGTGTGGCCTTCGGCAAGAACCGCAGCCATGATTGCATTTTCAGTTGCGGTAACGGAAGTTTCGTCAAGGAAAAGTTCTGCACCCTTAAGCTTGTTTGCAGTGAATTCAAAACGGCCCTCGGTGTTTACGCGCACCCCAAGTTCCTGAAGGGCAAGAAAATGAGTGTCCAGACGTCTCCTGCCAATGACATCACCTCCCGGCGGCATCATGATTGCCTTACCGGTTCTTGCAACAAGAGGGCCTGCAAACAAAATGGATGCCCTGATCTTCTTGCTGAGTTCTGCCGGAATTTCTGCAGTCTTTACGTTTTCAGCAGTAACTTCCCATGTATTGTTCCTGATTTTTTTTACAACGGCGCCAAAAGACTTGAGGACTTCAAACATTACGCCCGTATCTTCAATTTCCGGAATATTCTTTAAAACTACCTTTTCCTTTGTAAGCAATGTTGCGGCAATGCATGGAAGGGCCGCATTCTTGTTTCCACTGGCCTTGATGGTTCCCTTAATGGGAAACCCGCCTTCAACCTTATATTCGTACATGGGATTTATTATAGAAGAAAAACTTACTTTTCTCAATTGAAACTTCAGGGCATCTCCAGAAATTGCAATTTTCAGCCCCCCGTTTAAATTGAACTTTTTTTTTGCAAGGCATATAATATGTTCCATGTACAATGTTAATTCACCCCATGCTGAAGAATTCATAAACCACGAAGAAATCCTTGAAACCATGAAATATGCCGCAGACCACAAGAGCGACAGGCCCCTCATAGAATCCATCCTGGAAAAGGCAAAGCTGTGCAAGGGGCTTGGCCACAGGGAGGCATCGGTTCTCCTTGAATGCGACATTCTAGACCTCAATGAAAAAATCAGGGAACTTGCAAAGGAAATAAAGCTTAAATTCTACGGCAACAGGATAGTCTTGTTTGCTCCCCTCTACCTTTCAAACTACTGCATAAACAGCTGTACATACTGCCCTTACCACATCAAGAACCGGCACATTCCAAGAAAGAAGCTTACGCAGGAAGAAATCAAGAAGGAAGTCATCGCACTGCAGGACATGGGTCACAAGCGCCTTGCCCTTGAAACAGGTGAAGATCCTGTAAACAATCCCATTGAATATGTCCTCGAAAGCATTAAGACAATCTATTCGATAAAGCATAAGAACGGGGCCATCCGCAGGGTGAACGTAAACATTGCCGCAACCACCGTGGAAAACTACACAAGACTTAAGGACGCAGGTATCGGTACCTACATTCTTTTCCAGGAAACCTACAACAAGAAAGCCTATGAGGAACTTCATCCAGCCGGGCCAAAAAGCGATTACGCTTACCACACGGAAGCAATGGACCGCGCCATGGAAGGTGGAATAGACGATGTAGGCTGCGGAGTTCTCTTTGGACTCAACCTGTACCGCTACGATTTTGCAGGACTCTTGATGCACGCAGAACACCTTGAATCCTACAAGGGAGTCGGCCCCCACACCATCAGCGTTCCCCGCATCCGCGCAGCTGACGACATAGACCCTTCAAATTTTCCGGATGCCATTGACGATGAAACCTTTGCAAAAATCGTTGCATGCATCCGCATTGCAGTTCCATACACGGGAATGATTGTTTCCACAAGAGAAAGCCAGGCCACACGAGAAAAAGTCATGGAACTTGGAGTATCCCAGATTTCCGGCGGGTCAAGGACAAGCGTGGGCGGATACTGCGAAACACAGCGTCCCAATGACACGACACAGTTTGACGTAAGCGACCAGCGCACCCTTGATGAAGTCGTTCAATGGCTCATGAAGATGAATTACGTGCCAAGCTTCTGCACAGCCTGCTACCGTGCCGGAAGAACCGGAGACAGGTTCATGGCATTGGTCAAGTCAGGCCAGATTGCCAACTGCTGCCATCCAAACGCATTGATGACCCTCAAGGAATACCTTGAAGACTACGCAAGCGCAGAGACAAAGAAAATCGGAGACGAACTCATTGACCGGGAACTTTTAAACATTCCAAATGAGAACATCCGAAAGCGCGCAGAACAATATCTTGCAGAAGAGATAAACGGAAAAAGAGACTTCCGGTTCTAGGCCAAAAGCTTTATCAAGATCTCACATGCCTTTTCCATCTCATTAAGGCTTGCCCACTCGTCACGGCTGTGAAAATTATGTCCGCCCGTAAAAATGTTTGGAGTTGGGATTCCCATTTCAGTCAGGCGGCTTCCGTCAGTGCCACCCCTGATTGGAACAAACTTGGGTTCAACACCTGCAGCCTTGTATGCAGCCACAAGATTTTCCACAACTTCAGGACATGCATCAAGCTTCTCACGCATGTTAAGGTATTGCTGGGTGTGGGTGATCTTTGCCATTCCGCCAAAAGAAGCGGCAGTGCTGCGTGCAACCATGTCCACCAGAAGACGGCGGTTCTCCATTCCCTCAAGGGTAAAGTCGCGCAGAAAAAGCACAACCCTTGATTTTTCGATGGAACCCTCGACGCTCATGGGCGCATAAAACCCGTCGTATCCATCAGTTGTCTCAGGACGCTGGTCGTGGGGAAGATTCTGCAGGAAGGAAGCAGCCATGCTGATGGCGTTGACCATTGTGCCGCGGGCAGTACCCGTGTGACATGCAACTCCCGTAAATTCAACCTCGCTCTTCCATGCGTTAAAGCATTCGACTTCAAGTTCCCCAAGGGAACCTCCATCCACAGTGTATGCGCACTTTGACTTTATGATTTCCATTGGCACCTTGTCCATGCCGTGACCAGTTTCCTCATCAGGACTGAAGATCACCTCGATTCCGCAATGGGCTGCTTCCGGATGCCTGACAAAATATTCAAGGGCCGTCATGATTTCTGCAACTCCAGCCTTGTCGTCTGCACCAAGAAGCGTGTTTCCGTCAGTGCGGATGATCGTATCCCCATCCTCTTCCGAAACCTGGGGATTTACGTTAAGGCCGCTAACCTCGTCAACGGTATCAATGTGGGCAAGAAGACAGATGCTCCTGTCGCTTCCATCGTTGGCCGGAAGATAGCCGTAGGTGTAGCAGTGCTCCGTAGTCTGAACTTCCCTAAGGCCCAGTTCCTTCAATTCAGCATTTAAGATTTTTGCCATCTCTGCCTGCTGTGGTGTGCTCGGCATGATGCCCTGGTCTGCCTTTTCGCTGTCGCTCTGGCTGTATGTCTTTACGTATCCAATGAACCTGTCAAACAATCTTTTCCTAATTTCATTCATGGATTCAATAATAAAAGGAATCAGAAAAAATTGCAATTTTTACATGAGGGCATTTTTTGAAGGCAGGACAATCTTCTTAAGGTCCTCAAAATATCTGGGGCAAAAAAACTGCTGAACCTTATTCATGTTCTCCAGTGCTTTTTTAGGAGCAAGAGCCTTATGGTAGGAACGCTTTGTCGTAAGGGAGACATAAGTTTCCACAACGCGAATGATCAATCCCACATCGGGAATCATGGAACCGGCCATGCCCTCAGGATAACCGGAGCCGTCGTAATTTTCGTGATGGCTCATGACGGCCTGCAGAAAAAGATCCTTGTACTCCGGTGCAAAATAATCCATCCTGTAAACACCACCCATGACGTGAGTGCGAAGAAGTTCCCTTTCCTTCTTGAAAAGAACCTCAGAAAAAAACAGGGTTGGATTGACATCCAGGAAACCTGCATCATAAATCATGGATGCGCAGGTGTAAAGAATGCAGTCAAGGTCACTCATCTTTTCCATTCGGCAGATGTCATAGACAATTCGGCTTACCACCCTTGAGTTGTCGTGTCGGTTGGTGTGCAGGTCAATGCGGGCACCTTCCACTACGCAATGGCGGACAAGGGGATAAAGCTGCTGCTTTTTTTCCGGGATTTTTTCAAGTTCCCCAAAGAGATAGAAGTTTTCAAGATACTTCTTTGTCCTGAGCCTTGACCTTGAAACTATGAACAGGTACACAAGGCCTGCAACCACTATTACTGCTGCAGACAGAATGCACAGGGATAGAATCATGGCAATAACGGAGGAAGAAATTCCCGACGGAAAAAGGTCCGCCAAAAAAGGCAGAACCTCCCTTGAAATCTGCTGACCTTCAGTCATAGACTAGGCGCGCCACCTGTCATACCTGTCGCACTCAAGAATCTCCTTTGCCCTTTTTACGCGTTCCGCACTTGGGCTTTCCAAATCCTTGAGCACATAATCAATGCCAAGATCCTTGTACTTAACGGCTCCCAGTCCATGGTACGGAAGAATTTCCACGCGCTCCACATTTGAAAGGGTGCGGATAAAGTCGCGGGTCTTTTCAAGATATTCATCATTATCGGTAATGCCTGGAACAAGAACATGGCGAATCCAGATTGGCTTCTTGATTTCATCAAGGTATGCAAACATTTCACGGATGTTCTTTCCGCTCTTGCCCGTAAGCTTTACATGTTCCTCTTCATCAATGTGCTTGATGTCCATGAGGACTGTGTCAGTCACATCCATGAGCCTCTTGAATTTTTCAAACCACTCTCCTTCCCTGGTGAATGGTGCACCGCTTGTGTCGATGCATGTGTTGATTCCGCGCTGCTTTGCCTTTTCAAAAAGTTCAAGAAGAAAATCCAGCTGAAAGAGGGGTTCGCCACCGGAAACCGTAATTCCGCCCTTGCTTCCCCAATAGGACTTGCAGCTTTCCGCTTCCTTCAAAAGTTCTTCCGCCGTGTAATCCTTGCCGTCTGCAAGATTCCATGAATCAGGATTATGACAGTACTTGCACCTCAATGGGCATCCTGCAAAAAAAATGATGAAACGAACTCCAGGTCCGTCCACGCTTCCAAAACTTTCCAACTGAAAAACTTTACCCATTTTCATTCACCTCGATTTTTAATTCGGCTCAACCTCTGTATGTAAGGGCCATCATCGTTAGATCGTCAAACTGAGGAGCATCCCCTACAAAACCGTCAACGCCTTTCCTTACGGCAGGAAGGAATTCTGCCATTTCTTCATTCCGTGTTGAATTCAAAATGTCCAGCATCCTGTCGTTTCCAAGCAACTCGTTGTTTCCGTTTGTTGCCTCAGGCACACCGTCAGTATATAGAAAAATCCTGTCTCCTGCACCTAGGTCAAGGTCATATTCCTTATATTTTGCACATTCCATGCCACCAAGAACAAAGCAGTGCTTGTCCTTGAACAGTTCATAGTCACCACCCTTCCTGCAGATTGCCGGATACTCGTGGCCGGCATTGGAACAAACCATGTGTCCTGTCTTAACATCAAGAATTCCGATCCACACGGACACGAACATTTCCTGGTCATTTCCCTCGCAAAGCTGAACATTTGCCTTTTCCAGAATCTGTGCTGGACTGTAGCCGTGGAGGGCAATGTTCTTGATGATGGTTTTTGCAATGACCATGAAAAGGGCCGCAGGAACTCCCTTGCCGGAAACATCCGCAATAACCATGGCAAGGTGACTGTCATCAACAAAATAGAAATCGTAGAAATCGCCGCCAACTTCCCTTGCAGGAGACATGGAGGCATAAAGGACAAAATGATCCTGCTCCGGGAATGCCGGAAAATTCTTTGGCAACATGCTGGCCTGAATGTTTGTGGCAACGTTAAGTTCAGCACCGATGCGTTCCTTCTCCGCAGTAATGGCCGAAAGGTTTCCGATGTAGGTCTTGATGTTTTGCGACATTTCGCTAATGGACTTTGATATGTAGCCAACTTCACCGGGCAGGTCCGCAAACTGCATGCATGCATTTATGATCTTGTCCGATTCAAAATCCCTTGACGCATCGGTGTGAATGTATGCATTGCCGATGCCCACCAGCTTTTCGATGGGTTTTGTCACAAGCTTTTCAACCCTGGAAATCACCACAAGGCCAAGAAGTGAGTAGACGACAAAGACAAGGGTGATGTAAAGGTACACGCTGTTCCAAAGTTCAACCATGTCATGGGCATAATTCTTGAGGGAAGTAAAGCCAAAGGTTCCGATGAGGATGCCTGCAAGAATTGCAAAGCCCAGGTAGACCAGAATGAAAAGTTCCGTCAGTGAAAATTTCATGAAGACTTTTGAAAGGTTGTACCTGATGAAGATAAGAAGAATTGGAATTCCAAAACCGATGCCAAAGACTATGTTGTTAAAGGCCATGAGCAAGGTTGACTGGGAAAGAATTTTTCCAAAGCCCAGGAACTGGAGGTATGCAGAAATCAGGATGGCCACAAAGAATGAATCGGCCGTAACCACAGCCAGATAAAAGCCAACGTTCCTTGCACTGTTAAGCCTAAGCTCCTTCCTTGCAATTTTCCAGCACAGATGGGGAATGATGCTGAATGAAAACTGAATGAAGATGCTGAAGAAACTTACCTTAAGTCCATAGCCGGTTACAAGGTCCGCAACAAAATTCCCGATGGTGCATCCCAGGGCCCCACTCACGCCAAAGACGAGACTGAACACGGGATTGAGGGCCGCAGCCGGACGGACTTCCGTGTATTCAAGGGCCGTAAAAATATTCCTGAAGGGCATGGTCACGATAAAGAAAACAACTGCCGTAACAAGACAGATGCCTGCCTGCCTAAAAAAAGCTTTCAACTTCTCGTTCATATAATGATTCCCCAACAGCCCCTACTTTCCATTGTAAAAGGAAGACCTGACATATTCCTTTTCAAGAAGAATTGAATTCTGGTTCAGCGCCACAAGAACTTCATCCATTATCGTCTTTATGATTTCGTCAGTGGTATCGTAGAAAATGTAGACAAAGGTGACTTCTTCCGTTATGGCTCCCGTCTCATCAACCCACTTTCCTTCCATGACGTCAGAGGAAAACCCGTCAACATATTTCATGCAGATGGAATCAATGCGCCGGCTGCACTCCTCAAGGGGAATCAATCGGCTGTAGGTTTCCTTGTCGTTGGTCCCAATGTACATGGTGAATTTCTGGCTGGCACCATTCATGTCAAAAACATTAGAAGAAGGGCTGTTCTGCTTTGCATTCATAAAATAAACGGCCAGAAGGACCATCACCACAAATTCAAGGGCAATGAGACTATAGATTATGATACGATTTAGTTTAGACCTGTCTTTTTCCATGCAGTGAATTCTAACACAAAATCATGCTGAATTCAAAATTTTAGCAGGCGAACAAAAAAAATCCCCGGCCAATGGAAAAACCAAAGACCGGGGACATGGCGCAGCAAAAGTCGAAGCCCTAGAAGGCTTGGCGCAGCAAAAGTCGAAGCCCTGACGGGCTTCTCTACGAGTTTTCGTTGCCGAAAACTCGCAACACCACTTAATTTTCTAACTGAAAATTAAAGTGATGCATGACATGTACGAGCGATAACGTCGTCCTGCTGTTCCTTTGTAAGGTTGATGAAGCGAACTGCATAACCTGAAACGCGAACTGTGAAGTTTGCATATTCTGGCTTTTCAGGATGTGCCTGGCAGTCCTTGAGCTTTTCAACACCGAATACGTTAACGTTAAGGTGATGTGGTCCCTTAGAGAAGTATCCGTCAAGAACGTTAACAAGGTTTTCAACTCTTTCAGCTTCATCGTGACCGAGAGCAGAAGGGTTAATTGTCTGTGTGTTAGAGATACCATCAAGAGCGTACTTGTATGGAACCTTGGCAACAGAGTTGAGGGACTTTACGAGACCCTTTGTTTCTGCACCGTAAGATGGGTTAGCACCTGGTGAGAATGGTTCTCCAGCCTTGCGTCCATCAGGCAATGAACCTGTAGCCTTTCCGTATACAACGTTTGATGTGATTGTAAGGATAGATGTAGAAGGTTCTGCATTGCGGTATGTTGGGTGCTTTGCAATCTTTGCCATGAATGTCTTGAGGAGCCATACTGCAATTTCGTCAGCCCTGTCGTCATCCTGACCGTAGCGTGGGAAGTCGCCTTCGATAACGAAGTCCTTAGCCATATCCTTTGCTACACCGATAACTTCACCAGTCTTCTTGTTCTTGATCTGAACATCTTCACGGATAACCTTAACCTTTGCGTACTTGATGGCACAAAGTGAGTCAACAACGTGAGAGAAACCTGCGATACCAGTTGCAAATGTTCTCTTAACGTTTGTGTCTTCGAGAGCAAGTTCAGCTGCTTCGTAGTAGTACTTATCGTGCATGTAGTGGATTGCGTTCAATGTGTTTACATAGAGGTCAGCAAGCCATTCAAGCATTGCGTCGTACTTGCGTACAACTTCATTGTAGTCAAGGTATTCAGATGTGATTGGTGCCATTTCTGGTCCAACCTGTGCACCTGGTGTAAGACCTGCTGCTTCGTCGCGTCCACCGTTGATGGCGTAAAGAAGAGCCTTTGCAAGGTTAGCGCGAGCACCGAAGAACTGCATTTCCTTACCAGTCTGTGTTGCAGAAACACAGCAGCAGATTGAGTAGTCATCACCCCAGATTGGGCGCATGATTTCGTCGTTTTCGTACTGGATAGAAGATGTATCAATAGAAATCTTTGCACAGTAGTCGCGGAAGATCTTTGGAAGTCTCTTTGAGTAGAGAACTGTCATGTTTGGCTCTGGAGAAGGAGACATGTTTTCCAGTGTGTGGAGGAAGCGGTAGTCGTTCTTTGTAACCATGTGGCGACCATCCTGTCCAAGTCCACCAACTTCGAGTGTTGCCCATACTGGGTCACCAGAGAAGAGCTGGTTGTAAGAAGCAATACGAGCAAAGCGTACCATGCGGAACTTCATTACCATGTGGTCAACAAGTTCCTGTGCCTTTGCTTCATCGAGGATTCCCTTCTTGATATCGCGTTCGATGTAGATGTCGAGGAATGTAGAGATACGTCCTACAGACATTGCAGCACCGTTCTGTGTCTTGATTGCAGCAAGGTATCCGAAGTAGAGCCACTGGAATGCTTCCTTAGCTGTTGTAGCAGGCTTAGAAATATCGAAGCCGTAAGAAGCTGCCATTTCCTTCATCTGCTTGAGGCACTTGATCTGTTCAGAAACTTCTTCGCGAAGGCGGATAACATCTTCAGTCATTGTTCCGTTTCCAACGCTAGCCTTGTCAGCTTCCTTTGCCTTGATGAGGTAGTCGATACCGTAAAGTGCTACACGGCGGTAGTCACCAACGATACGTCCACGACCATATGTATCAGGCAAACCAGTCAAAAGGTGTGCTGAACGAGCCTTGCGGATTTCTGGAGTGTAAACATCAAATACAGCGTCATTGTGTGTCTTGTGGTACTTTGTGAAGATTTCCTTGAGCTTTGGAGAAACTTCATATCCGTACATTTCGCATGACTGAACAGCCATGTTGATTCCACCATAAGGCATGAAAGCGCGCTTGAGAGGCTTGTCTGTCTGGAGACCTACAACCTGTTCAAGATCCTTTCCTTCTTCACAGATGTATCCTGGAGCGTGTGCTGTGATACCTGTTACAGTATCTGTATCCATATCAAGAACACCATTCTTGTCGTGTTCTGCCTTCTGGAGCTTCATAAGTTCATTAAAGAGCTTTGTTGTAGCTTCTGTTGGTCCTGCCAGGAACTTTGCATCACCATCGTAAGGTGTGTAGTTAGCCTGGATAAAGTCGCGAACGTTAACTTCGCTTGTCCACAAACCGTCAGGATTAAATCCTTCCCATTCTGGTCTCATTTCCATAGTAAAAACCTCTTTATATTTGATAGCCGCAAAAATCTACGGCAAGAATCTCATGCCACCATTATAGAACAAAAAATTGAAGTTTTCAACACAGAAAGCCCAATCCTGTCTCTTTTACTTTTTGTAATCATTACAATATTGAATATAATACAAATAGTTTTATTTGTCAATTTTTTTCTGCTGTCATCCCGAACTTGTTAGCCTTCGGCGGCTTCGCACGGGATCTCCCTGCTGCAATTAAACTATCCGTTTAAAATTTAATTAGCCGCAAGGATGATTAAATTCTAAAGGAAACCGAAGTTTTCCCCTAATATTGAAAAACCATTCACTTTTCTACTATTATATTGGCATGGAAAACCTGATCATTTACACAGACGGCGGATGCCTTGGAAACCCCGGTCCCGGCGGCTGGGGAACCGTAATCATAGATGGAGAAAACCTTACAAAGCTTTCCGGCGGAGAAAAACAGACCACAAACAACCGCATGGAGCTAAGTGCAGCCATAAACGCCCTTGATGCCGTCGTAAAGAACACGGACTGGAGAAGTCGCCACGTGGAAGTATTCAGCGACAGCCAGTACGTAAAAAACGGAATCACTTCCTGGATCAAGAACTGGAAGAAAAACGGATGGAAAACCGCCGCAAAAAAACCGGTCCTAAACCAGGACCTCTGGATTGCCCTGGACGGACTTTACAATCAGCTTGACATCGAATGGAAGTGGGTAAAGGGACACGCCGGCGTTGAATACAACGAAATCTGCGACCAGCTTTGCAAGATGGAAATGGAAAAGTTCTAAAAGACAGTCTTTTTTCCAGCCTGCCATTGATATTTGCAAAACTTGTGTTATCCTATTAGTAATGGAAGTTTTGCTGTCACCGGATCAAACCGACGAAGAAAAAATCAAGTCTCTCCAGCGGGCATTGTTCTATGAATCCCAGTACCGCAGTGCCATCATCTCTGGCGCAATTTCCTATTATGACGCAAACCTTACAAAGGACCTCATAGAAACGGACGTACTCTACAGGGACGAAAGCGGAACTCTCAATTCCTCCCTAAAGCTTGTAGGACTCCAGGCTCCATGCCGCTTCTCCGACTTCATAGCCAAATGGACGGAAAGGTTCATCGATCCAGCCTACGCAGAAAAGAATGAAATCTTCTCTGACACACGCCAGTTCCTCATAGATTCCTACAACAACCACCAGCGGGACCATACCATCGAATACTGGTATACCAATGACAAGGGCAAGGAACTTTTCCTGAGCCAGCGGTTCCTCCTGACGCAAAACGAAGCCGGAGACGTATGCACCCTGGCTGCCTTAAGCAACACGACCCATGCAAAAAGAATCGAGGCCCAGAACCACAGGGACGAGCTTGAACACCACGCATACCATGACCCAATTACGGGCGGTTACAACTACCTTAAGTTCCAGAAGAAGCTTAACGAAGCCGGAATCCAGGGTTCCATAATTTCCATCGACATCCACGCATTCAAGATAATCAACACCATCTGCGGAATAGAAACTGGAGACAGGGTCATCCGCGCCGTATGGAACAGGCTCCAGGAAGTTTTCGACTATTCAAAGGGAGAGCTTGCGGCCCACATCAATGCAGACCAGTTCATCATATTTACGCCTACAAACACCCGCGAGGAAATAATCAACAAAATCAAGGCCGTTTCCTACGCCCTTAACCTTATTTCCGCAGACCTGTCGGTACCACAGATTAAACCATATTTTGGAATTTCTGAATGGTTCCCCGGCAAGAAGATTGAAAGCGTTTACAGCGAATCAGTTACGGCAAAGAACAATGCCAAGCGGCTCCAGAACTGCGAATATTCATTCTTTGAGAGGGACGACCTTTCACGCCTTGTACGCGAGGAAAGCATCATAAACGGATTTGAAGACGCCCTTGCAAACAACGAATTCCACATCTGGTACCAGCCAAAATACAATCCAAAGACCCACGAGATGATAGGAGCCGAAGCCCTGGTGCGCTGGATAAAGAACGGCCAGTTCTATGTTTCACCGGGAGAATTCATTCCGCTTTTTGAAAACAACGGACTCATCAAGAACTTTGACCAGTACATCTTCAGGAATGTCTGCAAGCAGCAGAAAAAATGGCAGGAAATGGGAAAGAAGATTGTGCCGGTTTCTGTAAACCTTTCCCGTGCAAGCCTTTACTACAAGGACATCATAAGCATATTCTCCCACATTGCAGATTCAGTGGGAATAGACAAGAAGCTTGTGCCCATTGAAATTACCGAGACGGCAGCAATTACAAACACTTCCATAAAGAACATTGCAAAGGCCTTTACCGATGCCGGGTTCATCCTTCACATGGACGACTTTGGGTCAGGCTATTCTTCCCTCTCCACCCTCAACACAATGCAGTTTGAAACGTGGAAGCTGGACAAAAGCCTCATAGACTTCATCGGAAACTACGGCGGTGAACGGCTCATAGTTCACGTAGTTCAGCTTGCAAAGGAGCTGGGCATCTTTGTAACTGCAGAAGGCGTCGAAACAAAGGAACAGACTGAATTCCTCATTGAAATCGGATGTGACAGCATTCAGGGATATTACTACTCAAAGCCTGTGGACTCCGAAAAATTCGAGCTTCTTCTTGACCAGCCCCAGTAAAGCAGAAATTCATTTCTTGATGGAAAACCTCACCGGATAGCGGAACCTTACGGCAACATTCTGTCCGTTGGCAGTTGCAGGAATGCAGGTAAGACCTTCCATGGCACGCAACGCAGCTTCTGCAAAACCGTGGCCCGGATCCTTAAGCACCTGGATTTTCCTGATGGCACCGTACTGGTCTATGAAAAGTTCAAGGTAGACCACACCCTCAATTCCAGCCTGCAATGCCATGGGCGGATATTCAACCCTGGAAAGAATCTTGTCCGTTGGAATTACGGGAATGCTTGAAATCTTGTGCTGAGGCAAAAAGTCAACCGAATTTTCAGAAGCCATTGTCGTGTCCGGAATTTCCTGAATCTTTTCTTCCGTCTCAATGATTTTTTCCGACGACTTGACCTGGCTGTTCATCACCACAACATTTTCTTCAGCTGGTGGAGGCGGCGTATATTCCGTAACATCAACAAGCTTGAACATGGTGGCATCAAAATCAGTCTGCTCATGGACTTGAACAGAAGATGGAATGCTCCTGACAAAACGGAACAGAATTATGTAGACAATGCACACGATGATGATGGAGGCAAGGCGTACAAGATTCGGTATGTTTTCTTTTCTTATGCTGGCCATCGGTTTCATCACTGCTTCTCCCTGACAACAAAACTCACTACCCTGTGCTGAAGCTTCTGCAGCACCTGAACCACGGAATCAACGTATTTATATGGCGTACTCCTGTCGGCAATGACATGGATTCTCACTCCGGGATTTTCAATGACGGCGCGGGCAATTCCCTGCTCAAGGCTATCGACTGTCTGCAAGATTCCATCCACAAAAACCTGTCCCTCTGCGGTGATCCAGATTTCATAGTTGCTTTCAACCTGGGTCTTTTCAAGGTTCAATGACTCGCTGTATTCAATGTGCTGCTCATGGCGCTGGTTCATGAGGGAAATCAGCATGATGAAAATCAGGAGCAGGAATCCTATGTCGGACATGGATGATGTGGTTATGGAACAGTTCCTACGCTTTCTGCAGATGTTCATTTTTGTTCCTCCATGCGGAATGAAAAATTCTCCACGCCGCAAAGCCTTACTGCGTGAATCACATCGATGACATGCTGATAGGGGCATTCAGGATTAACAAGCAGAAGGAATGTCATGTTTGGATATGACTGCCTCATCTGCCCAATGCGTTCCTCCAGTTCCCCGGGAGAGACAGATTCGTCCTTAAGCATGATGCTTCCATCCGGGCAAAGATTTGCAGTCATAAGGTCCTGTGTGTTTACAACGCGGGGCTTTTCCTTGTCCGGCAGATTCAGCAAAAATCCCTTGTTCACGTTAAAGCCTGCAATGACGATGAAAAAAACTATGAGCAGAAAGGACAGGTCGTTTAGTGAACCGCTGCTTCCTGCATCGTCAATTCCCCTTCGCTGCCTTTTAATCATTTTCCTTTTCCTTAAGCAAAAGTGGAACAAGATTGTTTACGGCCCTGGAAATTTCTGCGGCAAAATTATCGACGCGCTGAACAAGAAGGTTGTAACCTATGGAAGCGATGATTGCAATGATAAGGCCAAAGACAGTCGTAATAAGGGCCTCGTAAATTCCACCTGCAACAAGCTGGGCATTTACGTCGGTTGCACTTGCAATGCTCTTGAATGCACCGATCATTCCGCTGACGGTTCCCAAGAATCCGGTAAGAGGTGCAAGGGAAGCAAGAGCCGTAAGGTAGTTGAAGCCGTTTTCCATCCTGCGGATTCTTTCCTGGGCTTCTCCTTCTGCAGCACGCTCCATTCTGTTCTCCCCGAATTCTGAATTTTCAATCAGTGCAAGAAGAACTGTGGCAGCCGTGATTTTCCTTGTGCAGCTTGAAAGCATTTTTACAGCATCTTCCTTCCTGTTCTTCAAAAGAAGATCCCTGACATTTTTCTCAATGGATGAGACACGACAGTCATGCCAGAAAAGGTAAATGCAGCGTTCGATTATGAGTGCAAAGGTTGCAATTGAAAATACAAGCAGGATCCACATGAATGGTCCGCCAAGATTAAACATTTCAATCAGATTCATTTTTTTTCTCCTGATAAAAGCTAGTAGCTGATTTTAAGTCCCATGGAAATCATTGGGATTCCTATGCTGAAGTTTACGTCCGACGATTCCTTCTTTCCCGTTGTCTGGTTAAAGTTGTCGGATCCCTTTGGTGAATAAAGGTTCATGAAAATGTCCTCGGCTCCCATGTACCATTCCCACTTCCATTTTGGATGCTTCCTGAAAGTTCCGGTGTGAGCAACCCTGACATCAACCGGACAGCTGAAGTCTGTTCTCAATGTATCGCTGTAATACCAGTTTCTCGTGTAACGCTGCATGACTGTTCCGTCCTCGCGCTTTACAGGATAGCAGTACCTGTCTCCGTCGGTTCTTGGAGTTCCGGTTGCAAATGTTCCCTTGAGGGTTACAATCCATCTTGGAGCAGGCTTGTAGTTCAAGATCAGGTTCAGTGTGTTAAACCTGTGGAAGCTTGGAAAGTACCATTCGTCAAGAGGATCTCCCCTGGAGGTTCGCTGGTTGTCCAATTCAGGACTTGTTGGATTCTTGTAGCGAGCATAGATGTATGAATAGGTAAGGTAACCGTTCCATCTTTCGCCAACATCCTTGCTGACCATCACGTCAAATCCGGCCGTATATCCCTTTCCATCAGTATAAGCCCTTGAGACCACATTCTGCGGATCGCGTTCGTCATTGACGACATAAAGCCTGTTGATGCACTGCTTGTAATATGCTTCAAGGCTTACCTTCCAGTCATTGGTAAAATCAAGTTCCGTGCCGATAACTGTAAAAAGGGAACGGTCCTGCTTTGCCCCGGATGATACATCCGTTTCTTCTGAAATCATTGCTGAATCAAATGGTACTGCAGAAAAAAGACCTGCACCCGTTGTAAAAACAATTTTGTCAAATGGACCCAGATCCCTCCATGGAGTGTAATGAATCGTTCCACGTGGATTTACATCCGGCTGTGAACTGATGTCAATTCCCCTGCCGGTAATCTTCATGTGGTCAAGCCTAAGGCCAACTTCGCCATTAACAAGGGTATCCTCATTGCCGTAATTCCACAGGACAAAACCGCTTGTTGCCCAAGTCTTGTTGTTGTCTGCCCTTGAGCTGTAAACGATGGGACGATATTCCGGATAGTTTCCGCCCAGGTTCACTTCAGACCACATGTTGCCCTTCATTTCAACTGAACCAAAGGCAAGAACTTCTTCTGCGCCAAAAACAATTTCGCTTGAATCGTTGAACCTGACGGAAGTATCTTCCTTTGCCTGAACCATCTGGTGCAGGACCTTTTCCTTGTACTGGGTGCTCGTGTCAAGTTCGTATCCACCCCGTGCCCTTGCCTCAGGAGAAATCATATATCCATAGCGGTCAAGAAAATCAGGATTATAAGGAATAAACCCCGTGTCCTTCATGTCAAGATTAAGGTCTTCATTCATCATGGTCCATGCAAGGCGACCGTTTACCTTTACGCTGTCAGTGGCCATCCATCCTGCATTAAGACCGAGAAAGGCCTGGTAGTAGTCATAGTCAATTTCACCAACAGTAATAACATCGTCTTCAGAATCCACATTGTCCTTGTCGGCATCAAGTCCGATTCCATCAGACCCAAAAAGTCCGTTGAATGTAAGGTTAAGCTTGTCCGTTGGCTGAACATAATACTTGGCATAAAAATCCCTGATGTATGGAGCCTTTGCAATCATGTCGGTTGATGTCCCACCTGTCAGGCGGTAAAGGCCAAGGAGTGTTTCAAGATATGTGACTTTTGTTCCAAGAATGATCCCGGAATTTTTTCCCAATGGGGAAGAAAGAAATGCTGCAGTTGATGTGTAGTTAAGGTCAAGGCTAAAATGAAGCTCGTCATCCGGCATTATGGTGTTCACTTCAAGAAGTCCTGAAACTGCGTGACCATATTTTGCAGAAAAGACGCCGTTGGAAAGCTTGGTGCTTTCAACAAAGTTAGGACTGAATATGGAATATGCACCGCCCCAGTGCCATGGAAAAATCAGGTAGACTCCATCAAGGGCATAAGCCATCTCCCTGGGGTATCCGCCACGAACGGAAGGCTCGCTGTTCCACTGGCCGCCAAAAGTCATTCCCGGCATGGTATTGACAGAAGACATAACGTCTTCCACAAGTCCAGTTCTTGCCGTGGTGTCCATCTGTTCCTTGGTGAATACGACAGACACGCCGGACTTCTGTTCAGATTTTTCAGAAGCACGTGCAACCACGATTTCCTTTCCTTCAAGAAAATCTGAAATCTGCATCACCACATTTACTTCTTCCTGGCCGGATTTTACCAATGTAATGAACTGGGCATAACCTGGAAACTGGCAGATTAAATTGCCGCGCTTAAAGTCATCGCCCAATTCAAGTAGTGCATTTCCATCTGCATCTGTTTCTGCAACAAGGCTGCGGTTCTCATTCATGAAAACCCTTGCACCCTCAAGGGGCATGTTAAGTTCACCATCACAAACATTAACCCTGAGCTGCTCCGCAAAGAAAAGAACTGGAACAGCAAGAACAGCTACAGTTGCAGCAAGCTTCTTGAACAGGTCTTCTTCAAAAAAATATTCCCTAAAATAACGCCAATAAGAATGTGGTTTTGCTTTCATAATGAGCAAACTATAGCGGAATCAACCCTGCTATAGTTCAGCCTTGGCAAATTTAGCGCCTTATCTGGGAAATTTTGTCCGGAACCCCTAATTTTCCAGATCTTCCGCCCTTACGCAAAAAAGCTTTATGCCCTCATCAGGAAACTTCTTCTTTACTGCACGGATCACTTTCTTAACCACATCAAGGTCCTGTTCCCTTATGTAACTCACAAGGGCAAAATTCGTCTCAGGCCAGGTGGCTGTCCCAAGCTTCCTGTTATCGCCACCCCGTCCGTAAACCAGGGGAAAAACCGTGTAGTAAAAATCCTCAATGTATTTTTCCATGGCCTGTTCAATGTCTTCTTCAACAGACTTGTTGGAAATAATTTCAATCCTGAACATGGCTGATTCCTCCCTGCCCTTCAAGCACGATTCCACCTTCTTCCTTTTTACGCCCCATCATTACATAGGAATACAAAACCGGAATGAAAAACAGCGTTATGAATGTGGAACTCAAGAGCCCGCCAACAACGGCAATACCGATTGGCTGCACCATGCCTGCACTTCCACTGGAAGCAAAACACATTGGAATCATGCCAAGAATTGTTGTAAGGGTCGTCATCAAAACCGGGCGCAGACGGCTTACACCTGCACTGTAGCAGGCTTCTATCATTCCCATTCCGCGTTCGCGCAGAAGATTCGTATAATCAACAAGAATGATTCCGTTATTAACGACAATGCCAACAAGCATGATAAGTCCAACGGCACTCATAAGGCTAAAGGACTGTCCCGAGATTTTGTATATCATTACAACACCAATGGCCAGGAATGGAATGGTTGTTATGTTGATGATTGGAGCCTTAAAGCTTTCATAGGTTGCAGCCATGACTCCAAAAACAAGTATGATTGCCATGAGGATTATTTTTCCAAAGACACTTCCCTGCTTTGCCATTTCCTTCCAGCTTCCCTCATAGCTTACGCTTACACCTTCCGGAACAATAAAGGCCTTCTGGCAGTTTTCCTTGATGCGCTTTTCTACAACATTTGCATTTTCATCAGACAAAATGTTTGCCTTTACATGAACTAGCCTGTTGCGGTTTTCATGCTTGATGGAAACAGGACCAAGGCCCTTGTTCACGCTGGCAAAATTGGAAAGGGCCACAAGACCGCTTGTTCCGCTTACGTAAATCTGCTCAAGGTCAATAACCTGCTTGCGGTCTTCCGGCCTGAGCATTACGTAAACCGTATAATCCTCACCGTTATCCCTGAAGGTTGTTGCAGTCGCACCTTCAATGCTAGCCTTGATCTCGTTGGCAACAGCATTAACGTTAACGCCAAAGCTGTAAGCACGCTGCCTGTCCACTTCAATCTGAACCTGCGGCAAACCTTCTTCCGTGTCAACTTCAGGCTCACCAAGTTCCTTCATGGATTCCATGACATCCATGATCTGGCGGGCCACATCCATTGCCTTTGCAAGACTCTGACTTCTGACAACAATATCAATGTCCGCCCCTGTCATCTGCTGGCGCCTTCCCTGACCAAAGCTGAACGTAACATCAGTAAAATCGTCAAAATGCTTGCGGAGTTTTTTCTGGATCGTAACATCATTGTCTATCTGCTTCTTGCTTTCAGGAAGCTGAATTTCAATCTGTCCCGTATAGGAAGTTGCATTGCGCGACCCTGAACCAATGGAAGTAATCAAGTTCTTGTATCCCTTGATTTCCGTCCGGACAATTTCCTCAAACTGCTGAACTATATCCGTGGTCTCTTCAAGGCTTGTTCCAACAGGAAGAACGATCTTTACCGTAACACTATCATCATGTCCGCCAGTCATCATCTGAATCTTCATGGTGGGCACAAACATAAGGCTTATGACCAGGGCAGTAACGCAAACAACTATGGTGACAATTCTGTGGGCAAGGGCCTTCCTTAAAACCGCAGCATAAACCTTCTGCACAAAATTTTGTCCCTTTTCAAAAATTCCATAGAGGAACTTAAAGAACCTGGACTTAACCGGCTTTTCCTTCCTGTTGGTAAGGGGAAGAAAATGTCCTGCCAAAACAGGAACAAGAAAAACTGCCACAAAGAGTGAACTTACCAGGGCAATTACAATTGTAAAAATAATTCCCTTGAACATCTGCCCCATGAATCCAAGGTCCTTCATGAAGAAAAGGAATGGAATGAAAACGCAAACCGTCGTAAGGTTGCCCGAAAAAACGGAAGCAATCATTTCCTGAGTTCCCAGGGCTGCAGCAACATGAGCCTTGGTACCGCGGCACCTGTAGGCATAGATATTGTCAATCATGACAACGGAAGCATCTACGATCATGCCGACACCAAGAATCAATCCCGTCATGGTCATCATGTTAAGGGTAATGCCAAGGGAATTCATTGCAAGCATGGTGATGATGATGGACAGAGGAATGGAAACCGCAATGATGATGGTGGTCTTAATCGAACACAGGAAAACAAAAAGAATTATGACTGCAAGAACAAGGCCCTGCCATGCACTGTCAAGAAGAGTCCTAAGGGTATCGCGGATGGAATCCGTATCGTCCCGCACAATTTCCATGGTAATGTCCGATGGAAGGGTCTTTCTAAGTTCAGCCATCTTGGCATAGACACCGTTGGCAACATTAACGGAGTTTTCCCCGGACTGCTTTGTAACTGAAACATAAACGCCCGGTTCCCCATTGATGTAAACCTCACTTGAAGCATCCATGTATCCCATGAAGGCACGGCCAAGATCCGAAACCTTGACATCGTAGCCATTCTTCGTCGTAACGACGGTGCTGTTGATTTCTTCTATGGATTTATATTCACCGGTTGTCCTTACGCTAAAGTCACGGGTTCCTTCCGTAATGCTACCGCCACCGATTTCAATGTTCTGCCTTGCAAGGCTGGAGCTGACCTGGGTAAGGGTTAGGCCATAAGCCTGGAGCCTGTTTTGTTCCAGTTCAACACGGACGATTTTTTTCCTACCACCAGATGCACTTGCTTCACCCACACCGTCAGCCTGCTCAAGAACATCAACAATCTGGTCTTCTGCAATCTGCTTAAGGTCATCGGCACTTCTGTTTCCGCGCACTGCAATTCGCAAAATCGGCCAGCTGTTGGCATCCATCTTGTAAATGTTGGGGGTAACATCATCAGGCAGTCGGCTTGTAATTCGGCTCAGCTTTGTACGAACATCATTGGCCGCAATCTCAAGGTCTGTTCCGTAATTGAATTCAAGGCTGACCTGGCACCTTCCTTCCATGGATGTTGAATTAATGTTCTTAAGCCCGGACAGGCTTACAAGGGCATCCTCAATAACCTTGGTTACGGACTTTTCCACTGACTCAGGTCCTGCATTGGTGTAGGTTGCGCTTACCATAAGGTATGGCATGTCCACATCAGGATACAATGAAAGTGAAGTCTTGCTCATGGTAAAAATTCCAGTAAGCCCCAGAAGTGAAAAAATCATCAGGAACAGAATCGGATGCTGAATCGTCTTCTCGCTAAGCATCAGCGTCCTCCAGATTTTTTCCCAGGCTTCTTACCGGAAACATTTACGTCAACTGGACCATCCTTTTTTTCTTCAGGCTGAACTTCATCATTCTTCACCTTGGGATTGTTCAAGTCACGAATCTTGCTTCCATCCGTAAGAACACTCATTCCTTCCACAACCACAAGCTGTCCCGGTTCAATTCCTTCAACCTGAACTTCATTCTCAACCACATGGCCCGTCTTGATTTCCTTCTTTACTGCAGTCTGTCCGTCATCGGAAACAACAAACACGTATTCATGGCTTCCCTTCTGAACAATGCATGTGGAAGGAACCGTAATCTTGTCGTCATAATCCACGGTAAAAAGCGTAACCTTTGCAAACATGCCTGCATTGATCCTTCCGTCAACCCTGTCAAACCGCAGTACAACTTCCTTGGTACGGCTGGTCTTGTCAATCACTGGAGAAACCCGGTCAACGGTGGCGTCAAAAACTTCATCAGGATAAGCCTCAAGGGTAATCTTGGCCTTAAGTCCAGGCTTAAGGAATGCAACATAACGCTCAACAACCTTAGCCTTAATCTGAAGGTTTGAAACATCGCCAATGGTGGTAATCACGCTCTGGGTGCTGACCTTAGTACCGGGTTCCAGCAGGGACTTTGTAATGGTGCCTGCAACGGGCGCATAAATCTGGCTCACTGCATAGTGCAGTCCTGGCTCGTTTGGATCCACTTCTGCAATCACGTCACCCTTTGCCACGCGGGAACCAAGATTAACAAAAGTCCTGTGAACCTTACCGCCAATGTCAGGGAACACATCGATGGAACTCTGGCTTTCAATTTCCCCGTTGGTATTCACAAAGTCATGGAGAACTGTAACCGCAGCCGGACGAGTCTTAACGGAAACAACAGTTTCAACAGGTCCAAAGCCTCCCTTTCCGCCAAAACCGCCAGGTCCCATGCCCTTCTTCTTTGGTGCTTTCTTAACATAAATTCCTGTTGCCAGAACTAGTACAACGCATCCGGCAACTATGCAGAAACTTTTTTTATTGATGTTTTTCAGATTCATTTTAATTCTCTCCGCCATATATAAGAAGGGTACCAAAGTCAGCGCCCACAAGATTTTCCAGGTCCAAAACCGCGCACACAAGATTGTAGCATTCGCTGTACAGGTTAACCTTTGAAGAAAGGAGTCCCGTCTGGGAATTTTCCAGCGTCAGCAGATCGCGTGTACCATGATTGTAAGCCTCCAGGGTCATGTCGTAATTTGTTTGGGCAAGTTCAACGCTGGATTTTAAAACCGCAATGTTTGTTCGGCACTGCTGAATCCTGTTCATGCTGCTAACCTTGGAAATCTCCGTAGCCCTCTTTTCGTTTTCCAGTTCAAGCTCCAGGCTTTCCACAGTATTCTTTGTCTTATGAAGTGAATTGCTGCCTGTCGACCAGGGCATGAGCCCGTCCAGGGGAATCGTTGCAGACAGGGAAAGGGTGCCGCCGTCATTCCAGTTTTCTCCGCCATCATTGGAAGAATAGGTGTAGCTGTAGCCGGCAGTCACGCTTGGGGAATAATTGCTGAACCGCTGTGCCGTCAGTGCAACGCGGGCAACTTCAAGCTGCTTTTCAATCTTCTTCACCCCTGGGGAATCAAATTCGTCCAGATCTTCATCTATTCTTGTGCCGCCGATAATGTCCTCAAAGTCACCGTCAAATTCCAGTGGCTCTCCCTGGTCAAAACCGCAGGTAAGGGCAAAATTTGCAACAAGGCTTTCAAAATCGGTTTTAAGGGTTTCAAGAGTCAGTTCTGCTGACTGCATGCTTATCTGTGCACTGAGCACATCCACCTGGTTCAGGACGCCGCGCTGATATTTTGCAAGATTCTTCTCATACTGGCTTCTTGCCATGGCCAAATTCTGTTCCTGCAGCCTTATCTTTTCCTTATTGAACAGAATGTTCCAGTAGGCCTTCCGCACGTTCAGTTCTACAGTACGCACTGCCATGTCATAGGTAAGCTGCTGCTGCTCGTATGCAACGGAAGCAGATTTTATGTTTGTAAACAGGTTGGTTCCAAAGGTTGTGCGAAGCGAAACTCCCGCACTCATGTTCTCCCTGCTTCCATCCTTCTCAGGAACGGCCTTGCTCCAGGAACCGTTTGCAGAAAGGCTTGGACTTATGCTGTTCCAGGAGGTGTTCTTATTCCTGATGGAATTATCAAGTTCGAATTCACTTTTTTTAATGCTAATATTATTTTTTAGCGCACTATCAACGGCCTGGTCCACTGTAATGGCATGCACCTGACAAAAACAGGCCAAGACCACCCATGCAGCCAGAAGAAAACACCTTTTCATATCCTATATTATCGGCTCCCTCCATAGATTAAATAAATGCAAGATAAAAAAGGTTACATAATGTAGAAAGTAAGGATTTTTTTTGGCCGTCCGGGCGGCTGTTCCAGGGTTCGCTGTCCGCTCAGCCTCCTTGTCATCCTGAGCTTGACTCAGGATCTCGATCAGGTCCGGAATGACATAAGAGGGGATTTTGAAATAAGGTTTGAATGTCGGGTTTTTATGTACTTTAAAAACAAGAACCCCCTGGGGATGAGCCAGGGGGAGTTAGTAGCACTAGGCCACTATGCTTTTAGCATCCGTTAGGATGCGCATCGCTGCTTTGATTTTGTTGGATTAGAACCAGCAAGAAAGTGCAACTGGTACACACCATGTGAGCTTGTCGCCCTTTTCTTCATTGTGCTTGATTACGTTGTTTGCCCAGTCACCACCGTTTGTCTGTGCCTGTGCTGCTACACCAATGTAACCGTTAGAAGAGATGCTCTTTGTAACACCTGCAGAGAATGCGAGGTGGTCAGAGTTGTCAACATCCTTTTCCTTTGAAAGGTAGCGAACGTCTGCTGATACGTTTACACCGTCAGCAACTGCTACACCTACACCAACACCAGCCTGGAAGCGTGGATCCTTTCCGCCGTCATCCTTCTTCTTGTTGTACATGAAGTATGCAGCACTTGCAGAAAGACCAATTGTATCTGTTGCCTGGAACTTAGCTCCAAGGGCAATCTTTGTTGCAACTGCAGATGGAGCTTCTTCCTTCTTTTCGTAGAGGTTGAACTGTGCTCCGAGTCCGAGCCAGAGGTTTTCTACAGCTGTAAGGTCGAATTCAGCTTCGAGTGTCTTGTTGAAACGAGCATCCTTTGCTGCAACTGCATTATCCTTTGACTTAACTGTACCATCTTCTTCATCAAGATAGTATGTTGTTGTTGTTGCTGCCTTAGCTTCAACCTTTCCAGTTGCCTTACCGATGAACTGAGCCTTGATCTTACCAACACCTTCAATGTCATAGCCAAAACCAGCCTGGATGTTCTTGTAAACATCTTCAGCCTTTGCCTGAGTTGTTGTGATTGGGAGGAAAGCTGTGATGAGGAGTCCATCAATTGGTGTAACGTCAAGCTTAACACCTGTTGTGTTGTTAAGACCAGACATCAAGAGACCTTCGTCTTCTGCAAGCCATGATGATGTTGGGCGGAGCCAGTCCCATGAACCGTAGCAGATATCTCCACGGAGACCGTTTCTTGGGCCATCAAACTTACCGAATGATACTGTGAGTGCATCTACTGGCTTTCCCCACATGTATGCATCGTCACCCATTGAGAGTCCACCAACGTCGTTGAATGCACCCATTTCAAAACCGATGTTTCCATCTTCTGATCTTGCATGTACGTCGAGACGAGCTGTACGTGCACCCCATCCCCATGAGTTACCCATTGAAGCAACTGTATCCTTTCCGTCGCTTGCTACTGGTGCTGCAAGTGCACGAAGCCATGCACCGAATGTAATTTCTGCGAATGCAGATGTTGTCAAAGCAGCTGCTGCTGCAAATGCGATAAGAGTCTTTTTCATCTCTTAGCCTCCTTATTTTTTGCGATAACATACGTTATCATGTTTTCATTCTACCCCGACATTTTCAGTAAGTCAATAAAAAAAAATTAATTTTTTTCTGATTTACCTTGAAATCAAGGAAAAATGTATTATATTCTCGGTCGGTTTTTCAAAAAACTTTAAGGTATCCCAGAAAAATGCAATTTTTAGGGAACCCATTTTGTTCTTATTGTTCCGCCAGCTGCAAAATTTCCTCAAGAGGCAGTTTCGTAACGGTACTTATCTGTTCTGCAGTCAGGACATTCATCTGGATAAGCCTTTCTGCAGTTTCCCGGCGGGCTTCAACAAGCCCAAGTTCCCGTCCAGTCTCACGACCCTCTACAAGGCCCACCTTACGGCCTTCTACAAGACCCACCTCACGCCCTTCAGCAAGCCCAGCTTCGCGACCTTCAGCAAGGCCAATTTCATGGGCTTCTTCCTTTTCTTCTTCCAACACGTCACTGAAATACATATACTCGTCCTCCAGGTAGGATTTTTCCTTCGCAGCACAGACGGCCTTTTCCATTTTGCACCCAAGTTCCCGGTCAGGCTTTAGGCCGTGAATGAATTTCAGCACATCCTGAACTTCCGGGTCCTTTTCCTTCTGCCACGCACTGCAATTGTAAAATACATTGTGGCTTTTGTCATCATAACTGACCGCATCTGTTTCCAGAAAGCCGGTTTCTTTTGTATACCTTGGAAGCCCTTCTCCAAAGGGGTCATCCTTGCATATAAAGAGAATAAAGGTTTCCTTGATATCCCGGAATTTGGTTCTCCGCTTGGTTGTAGCAACGTCAGAAGAAGACAGGTAGTACCTTGCTCGCAGCAGAATGTCCCTGTAATTTCCGGCCTGCATTTCGATGTTAAACACCCTGCTGCTGTCCTTGACATAAACATCCAGGCGGACACCCCGGGCATCATAAAAGTTTTCAATTGGATTTTCAGTACGCAGGTAGTCAATGCGTTCAACCTTGATGCCCAGCAGCACCTCAAGAACGCCCCGGCATATTTCCTCATTTTGCATTACCTTGCAGAACATGAAGTTGTCGGCAATTGTTAGATCCTCAAATTTTTTCGAAAACTGTCCCATAATTCACTCCCTTAAAAATCGTATGTACCGGCATCAGAAAAACCGCAGCTTAAAAATGCCCGTACATAGTGATAAGGGGTAAACCTGTTTTTTTTGCAACTTTTTTGCATTGATAAATAAAAAAAGCACCGGAAATCTGGGAGCTCGTCTATTCAACAGCTCCCTTCCGGTGCCCTTAAGCAGATGACATATTCATGCTTAGTGAAGCCTACATCTGCTCCTTCAGGATTTTTCCAAAGTTCTTCAGATAGTCGATGAACGAAGTATAGGCAAGCACGGTGCATACGATGAAGAAGGCCCAGCCCACGTACTTAAGCAGGTCCATCTCGATTCCCCAGAGGGCATCAAGCTGGGCACGCTTGATTGTTTCCTGGATGAATGCAACAAAGCAGGAAGCAACATAGAATACCGTCTTTACCTTTCCGCCCTTTCTTGCGGCAATTGCAGTACCTGACTTGGCTGCCACCATGCGCAGGAAGTTCTGGCTGAATTCCCTGTAGAGTATGAGAACATAGCATACAATTGGCATGTATCCGGCAAAGACAAAGCATGTGAACATGGAAAGGTGAAGGAAAACATCGGCAAAGGGATCAAACATTTTTCCAAAGTCGCTCACTTCATTGTTCCTGCGGGCATAAAAACCGTCAAAGTAGTCGGTAAGTTCAGCAGCAGCCAAAAGCGGAATTGCAAGGCACATGGAAAGAATTGAGATTATGTTTCCGTTTGGAATGTGGAACCAAACCGGTATGTTGTAAACTATAAAAACAACAGGCGCCATGATGACGCGAGTCAAGGTGAATTTGTTGGAAGTTCTCATATTCTGTAATTATAAATGTTTGATTGGATATTTACAAGGGAACCTCTAAAAATTGCAATATTGGAGATGCCCACACGGCTTGAATCCAGTGCACATTTTTCCGTTTTTCTGCTTATATTATATGTATGGCTAAAAAGAAAGGTTCTATCGTCTACAAATGCTCAAACTGCGGGTATACACAGCCTGCATGGCTTGGTCGCTGCCCGGGTTGCGGCCAATGGAATTCCCTTGAGGAATGCATAACTGATCCTGCCAGTGCTGCGGTCAAGCTTGCACCGGACGGAACTGCAGTCAAGGTCAAGCCCGTTCCCATGGCCCGCATCAGTGCACAGGAAGACGGCCGAAAGCCTACGGGCAATCCGGAATTTGACCGGGTTCTTGGAGGAGGTGCCACAAAGCGCAGTGCCATCCTCATAGGCGGCGAACCTGGAATCGGAAAATCCACCCTCCTGATTCAGACTGCAGCAGGAATGGTTGGACAGGGACGCGTCCTTTATGTTTCCGGGGAAGAATCTGCAGGCCAGATAAAGGGGCGCGCCGACCGTCTTGGGCTTAATGTTGACGCCGTGGAAATTCTTTGCACCCTCAGGCTTGAAGACATACTGGATGCCCTTGATGAACTTAAGCCTGATGTGGTGATAGTTGATTCCATCCAGACAGTGTATTCTGCTGAATGCGGCATAGTACCTGGAACGGTGAACCAGCTTAAATACTGCGCCAACGAACTCATCAGCTGGGTCAAGGAAAGGGACAGCGTTCTGTTCATGACGGCCCACGTTACAAAGGATGGAATCATAGCAGGTCCAAAATCCCTTGAACACATGGTGGACACGGTTCTTTCCTTTGAGCGCACCAAGGATGAAGTCAGGTTTCTGCGGGCACAGAAAAACCGCTTTGGTTCCGTAGATGAACTTGGAATCTTTGAAATGGAAAGCACGGGCCTTAAATGCATTGCAGATCCAAGTGCCCTGTTCATAACAAGGCGCAAGGGGGAAACTCCAGCCGGCGTTGCATGTGCCAGCGTCTTTGAAGGGACACGTGTATTTATAGTAGAAATCCAGGCTCTTACGGTTCCTGCAAAGGCTGCGGTCAACAGGGTCTACAGCGACAAGATAGACAGCGCAAGGGTAAGCCGCGTGGCAGCGGTCTTGGAAAAGCGCCTTGGAATTAAATTCAGCGACCAGGACCTTTACATCAATGTTGCAGGTGGAGTGCGCCTTACGGAAAGTGCCGTTGATGCAGCCCTGGCAGCCGCCCTTTACAGTGCAAGGACTGACCTTCCGCTGCCGGAAAAATCCGTGGTCATCGGTGAGCTTTCCCTTGCAGGAGAAGTGCGTCCGGTAACGAAGCAAAAGCAGCGAATCAAGGCTGCCCGGGATCTTGGTTTTGAAAAGCTGACGGTTCCAGAAAAGGAAGCAGGTGCAGTCCATACGGAAAACATCCGCGACCTCATCAAGGCTCTTTTTGGAAGGTAAATGTCACAAGAATTGAATTTTTTGCCTGCTGAAGAATTAAAGTTCTTCCAGCTCGGCAGTGGCAGCGCCCTCGGAAGCATTCAGGTCGTCCACGTTAACTACGGCGTCCTTCTTTTCGATCTTTGTTGAATAAACCTCGTTGTCAGGATTTGAAAGGTCAAGCCTGCTGAATATATCAGACTCGAGGACGCGGAAAACATATTCGCGCAGCTTGCTCTTTACTTCTAGGGTTACGGAAGGGGCAAGCAATGTTACCAGAATGGATTTTTCCCCCTTCTTGAAATCCTTTAGAACCACAAGGGAAACCTTAAGCTTTTCGCCCATAAGGTATAGGTCTACCTTGTTAAGCAGGGTCTTTTCCGGAATGAATCCTGCCATCTCGTTTGGAATCTGGCATGCAAGACCGATGGAACTAAAGTCCACCAGGGGAAACTTGAATTCCCTTACCCCCATGGTGATGTTTATGAATGCAGTTCCACTGGCTTCGCAGGAAGCACGCACGTACTGACGCCTTCCCTTGGCACCGTTGATTTCAAAGACAACGCTAAGGGTTTCCGTAAGGTCGTCCCTGTTTGGAGACGCAGGAATATAACCCGCACCAAGCTGGGTATTGAAGAAGAAGAGATTCATCTGCTTTGAAGAAGTGTTTACGGATGTCACCCCAAAAATAATGGAAGAAAGGGTTTCGTCCTTTTCACAGGAAATAATGAAGTTAAGGTACTGAATCACTTCCATGGAATCCTTTCCAACATGATCCAGATTTATGATGCAGATTGAATCGGGGTTGGAGCGGAGAATTGCCTTGGCATACTGATGTTCATCTATGATGTAGGTCTCATACTCCATCTCTCGTAAGCGCGTTGTCGCAACTTCCCTGATGTTGTGAGAAGCATTCATGAAAAATATCTTTCTGCCGTAAAGAGGCTTTTCCCTTTCGAATTCTTCCGCCATGTAACTCCTAGAATTTAGCCTTTCTTAATCTGACGCGTTCAATGTCCGAACAGACATCCCGGAAACAAGGTTGCGAGTGACGCAGCAACCGCCGGGACGCGGCCGAGGGTCTTCGGTTCTACCTAGAATTTTGCCTTTCTAAGTCTGACCCTTTCAATATCCTCACAAAAGAGTTCTCTCAAATCATTCAGGCCAAGTGCCATCAATGCCATGCGGTCAATACCGATACCCCATGCAAGAACAGGAACATCGATGCCCATGGCCTTTGTAACTTCCGGACGGAAAATTCCCGAACCGCCAAGTTCAAACCAGCCAAGCTTTGGATGCTTGATGTGAACTTCGATTGAAGGTTCCGTAAATGGGAAGTATCCAGGAACGTACTTAACTTCCTCTGCACCTGCAATTTCCACGGCAAACATTTCAAGCATGCCAAGAAGTGTCTTGAGGCTTACGTCTTCGCCAAGGATGATTCCTTCCGTCTGATAGAAGTCAGAAAGATGTGTTGCATCTACCTTGTCATAGCGGAAGCAGCGTGCAATACCAAAATACTTGCCAGGAATTTCTGCCTTTGCAAGCTGGTGTGCAGAAAGAACCGTTCCCTGAGAGCGCATGATCAGGCGGCGTGTAAATTCGTTGTCAAAGTTGTAGTTCCATCCGCGGCTGCCGGTGTTACCACCATCGCGATGAACGGCTGCAACGTTGGAAAGATATGGTTCCTCGATGAACTTTGCGTGTGTCGGATTCTTGAGGCGGTATACGTCGTGAATGTCGCGTGCTGCGTGGAACTGTGGCATGAAGAGTGCATCGCCGTTCCAGAATTCAGTCTCTACGAGAGGACCGTCAAATTCCTGGAAGCCGAGGGAACAAAGCTTGTCCTTTACCGATTCAAGGAACTGAACGTAAGGATTTGTGCGTCCAGGAATGATGCGTGCAGGAGGAATTGAAATGTTGTATCCGCGGAATGTTCCCTTCTTCCATTCTCCGGAAGAAAGCATGTTTGGAGTAATTTCCCCGATTTCATTTCCAGTGATTCCTGCGCTCTTGAGGGCTTCTGCAACAGCAGTGAATGCTTCTGTAAGCTTGTAGCCTACAGTTTCGCGTTCAATGGTCTTGAAAGGAGTTTCCGTAATTCCCCTCTTCTTTGTAAGACCGCCCATCGTCTCGATTTCTTCCCTCGAAAGGTTTGCTGCATCCAGGGTAGAATTTTCTGCCTTGTCAGCCTTTTCAATAAGGGCCTTTGCCATGGCAAAACGTGCAGGAATTTCTCCGCCCTTGTATTCAGCCTTTTTTTCTGCATTCATTCCGAGAACGCCATCCTTGCTGAGGGAACCAAAGGCAGAACCTACGTCCTTGTTTTCGAGAGCCAGCTTTGTTGCGATTTCCGGAAGTGTATGGGGACCGTTGTCCTTGAGGAAGTTTATGATTCTTTCTTCTGCAAAGCCGTCCTTGAGAACCTTGCGTCCGAAATCTGTAAGTTCAAAATATGTATGTGGTGTGCGTGAAGTTTCTGCAAGAAGCTTCTTACCGGCAAGCCAGCTGAATGCCTGGTTTGCATGACCTGCCTTGAATCCAAGTTCAGTTTCAAGTCTTGATGAAGTGAGTTCGTCCTTGAGGCTGTAATTCAAGAGGATTTTTGTCTCAAGCGGATGAAGATTTTTAATGAATGATTTTATGTCTGCCATTTTAAAAAATTATTGCGGTGAAGGACCTGTGTTCACCGCATCAAGAATCAGGTTTCCAAAACCAGGCCCGGAAACCATTTACATTCTACTAACGAAATTACTTTGTGAAGCTTACGTAAGATGTATAAGTTGTGTATGTAATCTTACCGTTCTTGTAGTTTTTGATTTCGTCCTTTCTGTCTGTGTAATGGTAGTGCTTGAATCCTCTTTCCACAGTGAAATCCTGGAAATGAGCGATTGCAGTATTCATTGCTTCACCCTTGTCAAAGTTAGCCCTGAGACATGTGTAGCTGAAGATGCACTGTCCTGACAGAGGCATGAACTTCATGCCAAGAACAACTCTCTTTGCTGTCGGATGAGCTTCTGGATACTTGTCCTCAAGCTTGATTTCTTCAATTGAAAGATCAGCCTTTACACTTTCTTCTTCCATGAGAGACTGAAGTTCAGGAGTGATTTCCGTTTCATCCTGAGCAAATGCCATGCCAAAAGAAAGAAGAACTACTGTTGCCAATGCAAATATCTTTTTCATTGTTTTCCTCCAAACACTAAAACTGTGTATATTCAATTATTCTATCAGTTTCCATGAAAAAATCAAGGTCAACTACATAACGGCCGTTCTTGATGTAAATTCTCGGGTCGCGGATAAGGAGCACTGTTCCCGTTATCTCCTTGGGCTTGTTCCTCAGGTAGCCGCGCCAGTATTCGCGAACGGCATTCTTTATGGAATTCCCCACGGCTTCCTTTATTCCCTCAAAGCCTTCATGAACGGGAGCCTCTCCAACACCCTTGATATGAGGATGAACTATGGACATCCACCGGTCAAATTCAGCCTGCTGCTCCCTTGTCCTGTTGCACCATACGCGCACCATGAGCCGCTCGTCGCGAATCTCCGGGTCAACGAATTTTAGGGGGTTCACATTAGTGTCAAGATTGTGGAATTCACTGTATTCAAAATATTCGTCAACGCCACGAGTCTTGTCATAGGGAGTGTATTCAAAGTTCCAGCCCCAGATCATTCCTCCCATGAGGAACGGGGCAATCTGCCTTGCGCGCTCAATGGAGAATCCGTAAAGCATCTGGAATTCCGAGGCTATCTCCGGCCGCCTGTACTGTTCTTCCGGAGCCTTTTCTTCATCTCCAAAAAGCCCTGGAAATGCGTCAAGACCCGCCCAGATCTGAATCCTGAGCTGTTCCGTCTGCTCCTGAACCTGGGAATATCCTATGGATGCACAAAGAAAAAACAGGGCAACGGCCACCATTCGGGGCAAAAACCTGGATGACATTTACCGCCTCCATGCACTGTGCCACACCCGCAGGGGATGAATGCCCATGCGGATTACAAAGTAAAGCCATGCTGCTGCAAAGCCAAAAAGATGGGCCAGATGGGCAACACCACCAGGGGCAAAAATCTGGCTGAAGACTTCAATGCCTGCATAAATCAGGACCAGCAGTGGAGCCGGAACCGGAACAATTCCCATGACAAAGAGGATGTTCCGCGGAAAGATCACGGCATAGGCAAGAAGAAGTGCGTAAATTGCACCGCTTGCCCCCATCAAGAGGACGTTCCACCCGAGGAACCAGTAGGCGGCCTCGGACAAAAGCCCCGAAAGAAGTCCGCATAATATATAGAAGAGAATGAATTCCTTTGTGCCAATGGAACGCTCAACCTGCATTCCGAATACAAAAAGGGCAAACATGTTGAATATGATGTGGCTCCAGCTTCCGTGGACAAACATGTAGGTTACAAACTGCCAGTAATACCTGTAGTGGATGCCGGCCATGGAAAGACCCAGGTAGACTTGAAGCCTGGGTACAACCAGTTCCGCAAAAAAAACAAGAAGGTTAAGTGCAACAAGCCAAAGGGTTGCATTGCTGAATGTGTATCTGAATGGTTTTCTTATTATGTTCATAGACCGGAAACAGGATCGTAAACCGTAATCTGGTTTCTTCCGTTCTTCTTTGAAACATAGAGAGCCTTGTCAGCCTGGTCAACGATTACCTTTGCCGAACGAACGGGATTTTTTTCGGAATCATAAACGGAAACGCCGCCCGAGATGGTTACCTTCATGTCGTGGCCTTCATAGGAAACGACAGTGGATTCAATCTTCTGGCGGATTCTTTCTGCAACGGCAACTGCCTCATCCCTGGCTGTATTGCAAAGCATTACGGTGAATTCCTCTCCACCATAGCGTGAAGCCATGTCTTCCTCGCGGATGCTTTCCTTTACGATTTTTGCAACCGTCTGCAAAACCAGGTCACCACATGCGTGGCCGTATGTATCGTTGAATTTCTTGAAGAAGTCGATGTCAAACATGAGTACGCTCAAGGGCATGTCCTGGGAAACGGCAGTGTCCAGCTTGTCTTCAAGGGCATTGAAGAAGAAGATCTTGAGGCGCAGCTTTGTCATCATGTCGGTGGAAGCCTGCTCGATGAGTGATGCGTTGTGAACGGCAACAGAAGCCAGGGACGCAATGGTCTGGATTTCGTCGCGTTCGTAAGTCGTGTATGAAGAAGAAAAACCGTCGATGTAAATGCGTTCACCCATGACAAGAATGCCGGTTACGCGGTTCTTGAGGATGAGTGGAACGATAAGGGACGGATTCAGTGATTCGAGAAGGTCAAGGTCTGAACATCCCGGAACATGAACCCTAAGTTCATCAAGGGTAAAGACATTATTGGAAGCAGCCAGGAATTCAACAAGGGGAGACTTTATGCTGATCTTGTATTCAACGGATTCGTCAACGGCAATACCTGAGTAATTGTTGGAAAGAGTATAGAAGTCGCTGTCCATCTCCTTGAGGACAAATACACCGGCACCGGTTACGCGCATCTGTGCCATGGCAATGTAAAGGATGGATTCAACAAGAGGATTAAGCTCAATGGTCGTACAGAAAGACCTGGAGATTTCAAGCATCTGCTGCAGGTCGTAGATGTGCTTTTCAAACTGAGCTATTGTTTCGTTCTCTTTCTTTTCAGCATCAGACTTGCGGCGCCGCTTTGTCTGACTGCTATTGCTTTTTTTAGCTGACATTATTTCTTCTCTATTGTTCCGATTATAACATAATTCTTCATTATTTCAAGAAAAGTTTTCCACTGCTCATAGCTCTGCTCCAAAAAGTTGGAATTTTCCCTGTTTCTTGAAGATATCATAAGTACCTTTAGGTTCTGGATGGCATCAGAGCTGGGCTTCTTGGACTCAACCATGATGTCGCCGATTTTCTTGTAAAGATTGAATACATTGGATGTTTCCGCCTGAATCGTATCCTTTGCACACTTGTTCACCTTGTCGATGAGGGCCTTGAGGGTTGTTTCAAAGGAAGCGTCCTTGTGGCTGTCGCGGATGAGGGATGCAATGTTGGATTCGTCAAATTCGTTGTTTCTGGCAAATTTTGTCTCAAAGGCGGTAAGACGTTCCATGGCATCGTTTATGGCAAATACGGCGGAAGAAAATTCGGACTTGTACTGGGCGTTGCTGAAAAATCCTTCGATGACGATGTCGTTTACAAGCTGCTTTATGTGGTCTTCGTAGAAATGCTTTACAAAATTCTTAAGGAGCTGGAATGGAGTGATCCAAAGGAATGAACATGGGGTGCTTGTCTTAAGCTGGTTGTCCAGTTCCTTGCTGTAGCCGTTTACCGGAATCAGCGGCTTGTCGCCAAAGATTGAATGAATGTCGGCGCTGATGGTTGCATCCTGAATTTCACCCTTAAGGCGGGTTTCATCCGTGCGGAACCTCATTTCAAGATAGTCGGCATATTTCTGGCGGCGGTTGCCCTTATAGGAAGCAGATTCCGGAACGTATTCCAGGTTTTTCTTTGCAAGCCTGATGAAGCAGATGAGGATCTGTTTTGTAAGGGATTTCTTGAGGATTGCCTGGATGCGGCGGCAGTTGCCCTTGAGTTCTTCCGCTGCGGCATCGGAAATGGAACCGCCATTGATAATCCTGCTCAGGGCAACAAGGGCATTGTAAACCGCATTGGTCATGTCCATGCCGTTAGCCACATAGTAAAAGTCCAGGAGGGAATTTTCTATTAAATCCGCAGGAACGCTCTGATATTCAGGCTCGTAGGAGTCGCTGGTGGAAAAAGCGCTATCAAAAAGCCTTATGGCCGTAACGTAGCTGTAGCGGCAGATGTCGTTAAGCTGGAAAAGCTTGTCCAGGGTGTTGTCGATCTTGATGAACTGGGGCGTGTTCAGTTCCTTGACGATTTTTTCAAGCTCGTGATGCTCGTGCTCAAAGTAGCGGTTGATGTTCTGGGCCTGCATTGCGGCTGTTCTTCGGTTTTCGTAGCGCAGTTCCCCAAGGGCTTCCGTTGCGTCGGAAGAAAATCCCGTAAGCAGGAGCTGTTCCTCAAAATGACGGCTTGTATCCAGGTCGGAAGAACACAATGTCTGTGAAAGAATGTCTGCAATGGGAGCGGTGCTCTTGTAAAGGAGTCTTAGGATCTCTGCAAATTCAGGCTGAATCAGGCCGTTCTTGTACAGCGTAGGGGCGCATTCGCGAAGTTCCGCCTCGATTTTCTTTATGACCTGACGGTTGGCATTATCAGCCGGAGATGATGAAAAAAGAGAACGAAAGAATTCTGTCAGTTTCTGAAGCAGACCCATAGCAATTTATTGTAAAACTAAATTTCAATTTATACAAGAGAATCTGGACGATGGGTCTTTAATTGGGGAACCTAAAGGAACTGGGAAAGTATGTCCTGGTACTGCTGCCGGGTTTCGGCGTATATGAGCCTTGCACGAAGCTGGGAGCCGCCCTTGATTCCGCTGCTGTAGGCGCAGAATTTCTTCCGCATCAGAAGGCATGCGGCTTTTTCGCCTTTTTCTTCTATATTAAGGTCCAGTTCCCTGAAGCCTGCACTGATACGATCTGCAATGGTTTCCGTCTGGTATTCCCCGGTAGTAAGGAACTGGATTGTCCTTCGGAAAAGGAAGGGGTCGCCCATGGCACCTCGGGCAAACATTACGGCGTCAACACCTGTTTCTTCCAGCATCTGTCTTGCAGTTTCCGGGGTAAAGGCATCCCCGCTGCCAAAGACCGGTATTCTTCCGGCTGCGAGCTCCACCAGCTGCCTCTGGATTCCCCAGTCTGCCTTTCCGGCATAACCCTGGGCACGTGTCCTTGCATGAAGGGTGATGGCATCGGCACCGGCACTTATGGCTGCCTCCAGGTTTTCCTTCCATGTAAGGTGTTCGCTGTCCCAGCCGCTCCTGACCTTTATTGTGACGGGAACCTGGCCTCGTTCCGGGTGGGATGCACAGTAGGAATTTACGGATTCCTTTACGCTTTTTACTATTGAATGGAGGAGTTCCGGGGATTTGGTAAGGTTGCTGCCGGCACCGGACTTGATTATCTTTGGCACGGGACAGCCGCCGTTAATGTCGATGCACTCGCAGTTTGTCTGTTCAAGGACAAGGACTGCAGCCCTGGCCATGACTTCCGGATTCCCCCCGAAGATCTGGACTGCGTAGGATTTTTCGTTGGGAGCACGGAGCATCAGTTCCCGGGTCTTTATGTTGCCGCGGGTAAGGGCCTCTGCAGACACCATCTCCGTGGTGCAAAAGGATGCTCCGCATTCCACGCAAAGGCTGCGGAAAGCCCTGTCGCTATACCCTGCAATGGGGGCAAGGAACAGGTTTCCTTCAAGATGGAGGGGTCCTATGTCAACGGGATGGTACAGCAAGTTAAGCTCCGGGAAAAAAGCGCGTCATGCTAGTGGTTCTTCTCTTCTGGAAGGCCAAAGAAGCGACAGCTGTTTGTCCACAGTTTTACAGCAAGGCTTTCCAGGTCAGTCTCCAGCATTTCTGCAAGGAATTTTGCCGTGGAAGGAAGATATGCAGGCATGGTCCTCTTCTTGTCGCGGAATTCTGAAGGAATCATGAATGGACTTTCAGTTTCGATGAGGATCCTGTCGGTGGCACCCGAGTCCTTGAGTTCCATGATGGTGTCATGAAGGTTTCTTGCATTACGGTAGGTAAGGTTTCCTGCAAAAGAGAAGTATACGTTGAGACCTGATTCAAGACACTGGCGTGCATAACGGTCGTCTTCCGAATAGCAGTGGAATACGGCACCCTTTGCAGGGATTCTGTCGCGAAGGATTTCCAGGATGTCCTTGCCTGCCCCACGGTTGTGGATGATTACAGGAAGGTCGTACTTCTGGGCAAGTTCAAGCTGGGTGATGAAAAGCTCGATCTGGCTTCTCTTGTCGCCGTACTGCTTTACGTAATCAAGACCCGTTTCCCCAATGGCCACCACGCGGGGAAGCTTTACGCATTCTTCTATGGTCTTGATCCAGTCCTTTCCAGGAGTGTTCACTTCCGACGGACCGACACCTACGGCATGATAGATACCCTTCTGGGTCTTGAGGAATGGATATTCCTTCTTGAAGTCAACGAGGCTGTTGTTTATGCTGATGATGCGAGCCACTCCTGCAAGCTTTGCCTGCTGAATAACGCTAATCTGTTTGATCGGGTCGTCGTAAATCAACCCGATGTGGGCATGAGTATCAAATAATTGCATGGTTTTTCCTTTTCTTAGTTTGGGGCAAAAAAAATAATTCCGAGAGTAAAAATACTGACGGAATAGCTTTTGAATTTCGAGTAATATACCGATATTGTTATAATAAGAATAACACAGTATTTTTGACAAGTCAAATGTTTTGGGTACAGATTTATACAATAACCGGAAACTTCCATCTGTACCCATTAATGCTTGCCTAAAGGCTGTAAACTCTGATATAATTTTGACCGGAGATTTTGGGTGGCACACACACGCAGATATAAACGACTGGAAAAGAATTTTGTTTCTCGAATAGTTCATTGTTTCGGGGCAATGTTTGCAGGCATCGGAAGAATGTTCGTTGCCATCGTAAGGTTTTTTGACGGCAAGCTTACCCTCATGATCGTTCCCCACTCAAACGGAAAGGTGATCAGCGTGCAGACAAATGTCTTTGCCCTGGTTCTTGGTGCAATCGTGATTTGTGCAACAGCCCTTTCCTTTGTTTACTTTAACCAGCGCAATTCTTCCAGCGGAGCAGAAATCTCAAGGCTTAGGGAAGAAAACCGCGAGACCCTTGCAAGCCTTGACGAGCTTAGGGACGAAAACAACAACCTCATTCAGACTGCAAGGAAATTCCAGAATTCCCTGAGCCAGTCCCTTTCACTTCTTGGAATCAACCAGAGTTCCTCAACTTCAAAGTCAGCAGGAAAGAACTCCGACCTTTCGTCACTTTTTGACACCCAGGACATTGCTTCCGGTTCCCTCAAGGAAACTTCCGACATCCGCCAGCTTACATCCTACCTGGAAAATGCAGTTCGTCCTGTTGAACAGATTGGACGCATGCTTGAAACCCAGGGAACCCTCTTTTCCGACATTCCAAACGTATGGCCCATCAAGAACGGCATCGGACACATTTCCATGGAATTCGGCCAGAACGTTCATCCAATCACACAGCAGTGGTACATCCACAAGGGACTGGACTTTTCCACATGGAGAACCGGCGACCCAATCATTGCCACAGCCAACGGTCAGGTTGTTACAGCCGGATACGATAACAGCTTTGGTAACTTTGTAATCATCAAGCACAAGCACGGCATCTACACACGCTACGCCCACATGGCCACAATCAGGGTTAAGAAGGGAGACATCGTTTCCCAGCGCCAGATCATCGGTACAATCGGAAACACGGGTATCAGCACCGGTCCTCACCTTCATTACGAAGTACACATCGGTTCCGACGTTGTAGACCCTGCAAAGTACATCAACGTTAAGTAAGGTCTGAAAGTCCATGGCATTTTCCGACAGCATTTCAATCAACAGCATTCTAGGCACTGGTTCTTCCATAAAGGGCAGCATCTCCATCAACGGTTTTGCAAGAATTGACGGAGACATTGACGGCAATGTGGATGCTGCAGGAAACCTTATCATCGGTGAAAACGCACGCATCCGCGGAAACGTTACTGCCCGCTCCGTTACGGTCATTGGCGGCATAATCCTCGGAAACATCGTGTCACCGGAATTCGTCAAGCTTTTGGAAAACAGCGTTGTCATCGGAGACATTCAGACTAAGACCATCATGTCCGAGGAAGACGTAATCATTCAGGGTCACTGCATTTCCATTTCTGACGGGGAAGAATACGAGCGCTCTTGTTCACGCTGGGAAAACGCAAAGTCAATTTCTTCCATGTCTGTCAGGGTATAAGATGGAAACCCAGGGCATAGGTTCTAACCTTTATTTTCAGGCAGCTCAGTCGGTTGCAGGCCAAAGTGCGGCAAAGGCACAGAAAGACGAAAAATCAAGACAAGCAGACAAGACTCGAAAGGCTTTTTCTTCTGCCCTTGAAAAGTCGCGGCAGGAATTTGCCCTGGTTAAGGATGGATTCCCCAAGGAAATTGCGGGAATGGATGAAGAAGAGGCTTCCATCTGGCTTAAGGACCAGGCGGACATGGCTGCTGACGTCCTCAAGGAACACCAGACCCCTGAAAATTTTGCAGCCTACAGGCGCAAGGTTTCCCAGTTCCTGCGATATGTTGCAAAGAACAATTTTGAGGTAAGAAAAAAGCAGCGTCGCGGTCTTACACGTACCGGAAAGCCCAGGGATCCACAGGTCATGGTTACGGTCATCAACCAGAAGCTTGACGAAATGGCATCCTGGCTCATAAGTCCCGGCAACGACATCCACCGTTCAACGCTTAGAATGCTTGCCCGGGTGGACGAACTTAAGGGAATGCTGGTAGACCTTATTGCAGCTTGAATGGTAAAATAAAAGGAGAGCATGACTTACTGCAGTCCTGAAGAAAATTGCGGGGCACTTAAATTTTTTACTTAAACTTTTTAATGGAAGGAAAAAATGTCAGATATTTTTGAAAACGATATAGATGCAGATTCGGAAGACCTTTCTTCCCTTGAAGACGGATATTCTTCCGAGTCGGAAAATTCCAGGGACTTTGTATTCCCACAGGACTTGTACAAGCTGCGCCTGGCCTATTCCTTTGAGGGAATCTATGCAACGGCACCAAAGGGAATGCAGGTTAAGGATTTTGAGGACGTCATAATTCCCACAAGATACGGACTGGACCTGGCAAAGAACCTTGGCAAGGCAAAGACTCCAGTTGGAATAAAGCCTTCTGATGTCCTTGAGATTGTCCGCATTGCAACAGAGGAAGACAAGGCAAAGGCAAAGGATCTTGCGGAAACAGAAAAAAATGCGTTCAAGATTTTCAAGGAAAAGGTCGAAGCCCACAAGCTGGACATGAAGCTCATTACGGTTCATTTTCTGGTTGGCGAACAGAAGGCCCTTTTCTTCTTTAGCAGCGACAACCGAGTGGACTTCCGCGAGCTTGTAAAGGACCTTGTTTCAATTTTCAAGATGAGGATTGAACTCAGGCAGATTGGCGTGCGCGACGAAAGCAGGATTACCGGAGGCCTTGGAGTTTGCGGCCGCCCTTACTGCTGCAACAGCATCAGCGACAAGCTCAAGCCTGTAAGCATCCGCATGGCAAAGGACCAGAACCTGAGCCTTAACAGCATGAAGATAAGCGGACAGTGCGGAAGGCTTTTGTGCTGCCTTAGCTACGAATATGACTGGTATGCAGAAGCAAGGAAAAAGCTGCCAAACGAAGGAATAAAGCTTTACTATGACAGCACCAATTTCCGTGTTACGGAAGTAAATCCAATAACTTCCATGGTAAGGATGCTTGGGGAAGACGGACGCGTCATTGAAGTTAACGCAAACCGTTTTTCAAAAGAAGACAACAGGTGGAAGATAAAGGATTAAGAAAAGGGCATCAAAATGATGCCCATTTTTTTTAATCGCGACTTTTTGCCTGGCGCAGTCCGCGTCATTTTTTTTAATCACGACTTTTTGCCTGGCGCAGTCTTAGCTCAACATAACTACATAGCTATCTTCACTGCCGGTGAATTCAGCCTTGTCAAATCCTGAATAAAATTCAACAGTGGAAAATCCTGCTTCTTCTGCAAGGCTTTCTATTTCATCCGGAACAAGTGGATAGACCTTTACGTCGTTCATCACGGGCAGAATTTTTTCGCTGCTGTTTTCTATGTTGCAGGACATTATGCACCTTCCTTCCTGGTCGGAAAGAATCTCGGTAAAAAGCCTGGACCTTACACTTTCCCTGGTAGGAAGCTGAATGAGTTTCTGGTCACCGTATTTTTCAAAATTCATCAGCTGAAGGACAATGGTTCCGTCCTGTGAAAGGATGGTCCTGCATGTCTGCAAAAAATCCAGGATCGTTTCCCTGTCCGGAAAAAAAATAATCCGGGAATTCAATACAGATATGATGTTGTAGAAATTCTTTGCAAGATATTTTCCCATGTCCTGGTAAGTCATCTGGAAAAACCTGATGGACATAAGCTGGTTGCGCCGTCTTAAGTTTGCACACTTGAGGAGATCCTGCTCGTTTTCCACGGCAGTAACGTCATGGCCTTCCTTTGCAAGATTTGATTCAAAGATTCCAGTGCCACACCCGTAACGAAGGAAGTGTACCGGACTATGGTATTTTTGCACGAGTGCCTTGTAAAAACTTTTTTGCTCTTCCGTCACCGGAAACAGCTCGTCATAATATTCTACCAGATTTTTAATTGATTTCATTCTTCAATTATAAGGGCAGAATTTGCATAAGGCAAATAAATTTTTTATGGGCAGAAGGAGAAAGCTACTTGTTCTTTTTATGCTCGATGGCTTTTTTTACACCGTCTGCAAAAAGCTGGTTCTGGTCTGTTCTTGTCTTTACGGAAAACAGTGGAGCCCCGTCCTTTTCTGAAATACGGTAAAGCTGTTCGCTGGAAGAAGCATAAGCAGGACTTGCCCTGTTGTTAACCCACCAGTCGAGTACGGAAATTATGCAGTAAGTATACTTGATCAGGTTTGCATTTGTTGCAGCAGTTATTTCCGGATCGCGCTTTGCACCAAGCATTACGTCGATGCGCTTTGAAATTGCGTTTGGCAGGTCAAAGGAATATGGATCCCATGGATTGAGGACGCCCAAAACCGTTCCCTTTTTTGCAGAATTTTCATCGATGCGCCTTACGATGGTTCCAAGAACATCTCTTAAATAGTCGGTGCGGCCATAAAGCGGCTTGTACTTTGTATCATTGATCGGCTTCTGGAGAACTGGTGCATTGAATTTGTAGTGAGGCAGGAAGTAATACTTTACGCGCCAGAGGATGTTGTTCAAATTTTCCTTTCCGAATTTTGAAGAGGCATAATCCTTCTGAGAGTAGATTGAATTTACATAGGTCCTGAGATAGTCGCCAAGTTTTTTTCCAAAGAGGTCTTCATAATAGGAAGCCCATTCCCCCATGGCAATGTCAAGCTTGTCGTCAAGCTGGGCAAGGTCTTCGTCGGCTTCAATGTTGAAGTTAATATTTCGGCATCCCTTGAAGAAATCCTCGATGATTACGATAAGGACGACAGTTATCTGCAATGGATTGCTTGGATGAATCGTGTTGAATCCGTCAACGAAATTGTAGATGGGCTGGAAGTATGGATACATGTCGGGATTTGAATCAAGCTTCATGAATCCTGCCTCAGGGAAAAGCTGGTCAAGAATCTTAAGACCCATTTTTACGACATCGTCCTTGGCGCCTGCCATTTTCCTTGAGTCCTCGTTCTTTTCTTTTTCTTCCTCTTTCTTTGGTTCTTCCTTCTTCTGCTCTTCGGCCTTCTTTTTCTTATCCGGAAGAATCAGGTCAAACTTTGAAATTCCAAGGAACTTGAGGATGTCCTGAATTTTTGCCTTGAAGAAATCAGGGTAGCCCACATATTCTGAAGAACACATTCTCATCAAGAGAGGATACATTCCCTTGATCACCTGGTCAGAAAGGTAGAGCCATTCCGTAAGGGCCTGCTTTGCCAGCATCTGGAGTTTTGCAGTGTCCGCATTGGGATAAACGCTAAGGTCGTTGTAAATTTCCTTTATGACAAGGGAAACCTGCTGGTCGCCGATGTAGTATATGGAAAGAAGCAGCCTGTATATTGCCCTGGTAATTGGAATCAGCATTGGAATGGTGACTTCCTTTGAATTCTCAAGGTCAAGGGCAATGATCTTTACGTCCTTTACCTGCCACTTTCCGACTGCACGCAAAAAGCGGAATTTAAGGTCTGCATCGGCAGCAATCTTGGACTTGTATGAATCCGGGGAAATCTGGATGAATGTCTTGATGGTGCCTACAAACTGGTTGATGTGTTCCACATGGCGCTTGATTACATAGGAACCGTAGCCGTCCTTTACGCGTTCCTTGTTGCGCGAGCTTATTCTATAGAAAACATTGAATACACCGTAATCAGGCTTGATGTTATAAAGGGAAGACATCATGGTACGGTCCATGAGCTTGAGTTCCCTTGGGGAAATTTCCGGAAGGTCTTCGTCAGTGCGAACCTTCTTTTCAATCCTTTCCGGCTTGGCACCCATGGATGCACCTGCCGATCTTGCACCTGCGCGGGCACTCTGGTCTGCAACGTCAGCGGAACTTCTTCCTGAAGAATGAATTACGACTTCATTCCTCCTGTGCTGGCGAGGCATGTTGGATGTATCCACCGGAACAGATTTTTCCTGAAGAATTTCACCACCAAGAATTTTCTGCATGGCAAGGGCTTCCTTTGGATCGATGGGTCCAATGTTCCTTCTTGTCTTGTCTAGGGTTCCTGGCTCTAAGGTTCTTTTTGGAGAATCAGACATTATTTCCCTCCCGGTTATGACTACAGTCTTATCAAGTAATTTTCGGCAATTCCGGGAAGGGATTTGAATGAAATTTTCTGACCGTCGGCATCCATCAATGTTCCTTCAAAAGTTCCAGCCAGGGTACGGTATTCGGTGCGGGCTATTACGGCACTTATTCTTTTAAGGATTGAAGCTGAAGGGGTAAATGTAAGGTCCACCATGTTTTCCGTGTCCTGAATCACCCAGTCATTTTCATATCCCCGGCTATGGGTGATGGCAACTGGTGGAAGCGGTGTAATTCTTCCGTCGTGAAAAAGAACGTTGAAATTGTACTGGTCCGGATTATATGCATCATGGGATTCTTCACAAAGCCTGAATGCAATAATCTTATCCTTGATGCGGCTCATGCCAATCACTGACTTTCCATGGGAACGGAACCGCATGTAGGTGCGCGACATGTCAAAAAATCCAATACCCGGTTCCTGACTTACCTGGCTCTTCTGGCCGTCCTTGAATTCAAAGGTGAAGTCGGACTTGGTTTCCAGGACTGCATTATAGGTTGCGCTGCATCGTCTTGATGTTGGATTTGGCCGCACGGAAGTAAGCTCCTGAATTTTTTCCGGGACAAAGTCGGCGGTAATGGTTCCAGCGGCATGGGGTTTTATTCCATTGCCCTTGAGGTCAAAAGAAGCTGCAAATTTTCCGGCTGAAGCATCCCAGCTTATTCTTGCATGACGGGATTTTTTCCAGGTGGAAGCAGATGCTTTTTCTAGGCTGTGAGGAATAAGACGCTTGCGCGGGCCAGTGACACAATGGTATGCAAATTTCTGCTTTGTCTTGGGATTGATGAAAACTGCTTCCATGTAGCCCAGGATCTTTGCATCGACAAAACTCATGTGTCCCATGAAGTCGCCAGACGAGAAGGAAAAAGTGAGGCGGCTTTTAATCCTCAGGTTTGTGATGAATACGGGGAGTGGAATTACGCCAATGGGCCTGAATACGCCGCGGATGTCAAGCCTTTTTGGATGGCCCTTAAATGTTCCGAACACCGGTTTTCTGGCACAGACAAATTTTTCCGGCAGGTCCTGAATTTCTCTGGTATACAATTCTATCCCCTTAATGAAATATGAATGCAAAACTTTCGTTATTGGCAGTCCATAATTTTTCTAGACTACCCTTATTATAAGGTGAATTTGATTAGTTGTGAAGACAAGCCCTGGCATGGAGAACATTTGCACTTATGGTGCACTGGGATTCCTTATGAGGAACATAGTCATTTCCTGTTTTAAGGACATAGTAAACCCGGTTGAGGATCTTGTTGCACATGTACCCCATTATCTGAAAATGTTTTTTTCCTTCCTGCTTTCTTCTATTATATAGTTCTATAACTTCGGGAATATGATTTACCCCTACGAAGGAAGCCATCCATAATGCCCGGCGAAGGTATGCAGAACCTCGCTTTGACATGTGATTTTCCGATCCCAGGAATTCTCCCGACTGCCTGACGGAAGGATCAATGCCTGCAAAGGCGGAAAGTTTCTTGGCAGAAGAAAATCTTGATATGTCACCGATTTCGGAATAGATGGTTGCACCAAGAACTACTCCGATGCCTGGAATCTGTGTAAGCTTTACGTGGAGCTTTTCATATTCAACCTTTATGGATTTTTCCAGTTCTTCAATTTGGAATTCCAAAAGTTCCATGAGCTTCATGTTCTGCTTTACCAGGATTGAATAGTAATCTTCCGGCAGCAGGGAAGCAAAAGACGTTCTTGCAAGTTCAACAAGTTCATGAGCCTTATGCTCACGGAATTTTCCGCCGCTTGCCTTCCGCAAAAGAAGGACCAGTTCCTCAAAATCCATTTGGCAAATGCTTTTTGGTGTCGGACAGTTCTTCATTACCTGAATTGAAGTCTTACCGAACATGTCAGAAAAAAATCCCTGGTACTCTGGAAAAATCTTGTCCATTATGCACACGGTCTTACGCTTTAAGTCTGCGGCTGAATCCACAAGAAAAAATCTCTGGCGGCATAAGTCTCGAAGAACGTGAAGCTGCTTGTCCTGGAAACTGGTTTGTGAATACTGCCCAAATCGAATCAGCTGGGCAATGATCTTTGAATCAACAGTATCCGTTTTTGTCTTACGCAGATAAAGATTTCTGAATGCATCTGACTGCAGTGGATTTACTACATGAAGACGCATGTTTCTTGTTTCTAGATGTGTATACAGGTTAAGCCAATAATGACCTGTTGCTTCCATGCCAATTTCAAAATTCTGAAAATTGGGATCAATAGCGGAAAGCTTTTGCAGGAACAAATCCAGTCCTTCAAAGCTGTTGGCAAATTTGAAGGGCTTTTGAATTATTTTTCCATCTTCATCAATTACTACTGCCTGGTGTGATTTTTTTGAAATATCGATTCCAACGTAGTACATGCAAACCACCTGTATGAGAAAAAGTAAGAAAAAAATGCGCTGCCACTTTCCGAAACTGCTTCGGAACCAGATTCCTATTCTTAAATACGGGAATGAATGCATCCCAAGGAGGCCATCAGAAAATCTGAGGACAGAGCATTTTTGTGTTTTTATTCTCGGAAACATGCAGACGATTCATGAGCATATCTGCCATAGAAAAAAAAAGACTCTTGAAGAATTTTTTCTCGTAATGAACCCGGCACGGTGATGAAATCATATAAGGAGGCTAAGAGATGAAAAAGACTCTTATCGCATTTGCAGCAGCAGCTGCTTTGACAACATCTGCATTCGCAGAAATTACATTCGGTGCATGGCTTCGTGCACTTGCAGCACCAGTAGCAAGCGACGGAAAGGATACAGTTGCTTCAATGGGTAACTCATGGGGATGGGGTGCACGTACAGCTCGTCTCGACGTACATGCAAGATCAGAAGATGGAAACATCGGTTTTGAAATGGGTGTTTTCAACGACGTTGGTGGAATCGCAATGGGTGACGATGCATTCATCTGGGGAAAGCCAGTAGATGCACTCACAGTTTCATTCGGTAAGTTTGATGGCCCAAGAAACGGTCTCCGTGGAGACTGCTGTTACGGTTCATGGAACTGGCTCCGCCCAACAGACACTTGGATTGCAGAAGACGAAGGTCTCTTGATGTCTGGTCTTAACAAGACAACAGGTGTTAAGCTTGACGTTACACCAATTGATGGACTCCTCATCACAGCATTCCTCCCAATCACAACAGATCAGGCAAAGGTTGAAGATGTTTACAAGAACATCCAGGCTGGTTTTGGCTATGACATCGACGGTGTTGGTAAGATCAAGGCTCAGTTCATTGGTAAGAACGACGCTAAGACAGAAAAGGTTACTGGTGCTTGGGTAAACAAAAAGGGCGATGTAGTTGACTTCTCTAAGTCTGCTGCATTGAAGGGAGACATCACATTCGACCCAACAAAGGAAGACGGTGCAGACAAGGATGCAGTATTCAACAAGACAATCGAAGCTGAATTCGACCTTACAGCTGTAGAAAACCTCTGGTTGGGACTCGGAGCACAGTTCAACCTCTACGAAAAGAAGGATGACAATCCAGGTGAAGTTTCAACAAAGATCGCTCTTGGTGCTAAGTACCAGGTATCTGACACAATCGGTCTTTCTGCAAGTACAGCATACTTCATGTACAACAAGAAGAAGGATGACGGTGGAATGGATCCACGCTTCCAGGCTGGTGTTGGTGTAGACGCAGCTGTTGCTGACGGTGTAAACGTATCAGCAGACGTTCGCTACCTCTCAAAGGCAAATGATGTTGACAACTCAGACAGCCTTGCATTCTCTGTAGGTGCAACAAAGAACATCTCTTCTAACGGTTACATGGGAGTTGCTTTCCAGGCTCAGACAAACTCTGGTTCATGGGCTAACAACGTTATCAAGGGAAAGACAAACGATGATGGTGAACCAAAGAAGCTTACATGGTGTGTACCTGTAGCACTTTCTTGCTGGTTCTAATCCAACAAAATCAAAGCAGCGATGCGGCATCCTAATGGATGCTTAAAAGGGGATGCATAAAGGCATCCTTCTCCCCCTGGCTCATCCCCAGGGGGTTCTTGTTTTTAAAGTACATAAAAACCCGACATTCAAACCGTATTTCAAAATCCCCGTTTATGTCATTCCGGACCTGATCGAGATCCTGAGTCAAGCTCAGGATGACAAAAAGGCTGAGCGGACAGCGAGCCCTGGAACAGCCGCCCGGACGGCCAAAAAAAACACATATTATTTACATTTTTTCATGCAAACCGTGCAGAAAAAATAAATTCCACACAATCATATATATGTATGATTAATGAA
>JAKSLY010000014.1 GCA_024400955.1 Treponema sp. | reverse complement strand
GAAGAAACTATCCGCGGTCAGGAATTGAAGCCGCTTCCTTTTATGCTCTGCGTTAGGAAAATCCTTACGGATTTTCTACGAGTTTTGCATAGCAAAACTCGCGAACAGTTAATATATCATGCGAGTTTTCGAAGAAAACTCGTAGGCCTAAAAGCTTGCTTTTAGGCCTACTACTGAAAGTGCTGATTTGTTTCTGCTTTTAATGATCCGTTATTTGAAGACTGAAAACTCGAGGTTGCAAATAAAACATAGTTTTATTTGCAACACCAATGTTCACACTATTGTCCGCCTGCCTAATTCGGTTTTCCAGCCTTATGCTTCTGTTGCTACAAATCTGCTGTTCTTTACTAAGGGCGAACCAACTAAGGATATCTGGTATTGGGAACATAAACTTCCTGAAGGTCAGAAATCTTATTCTAAGACTAAGCCTATTCAGAAAAGTGAATTTGATTCTTTGAAGTCATGGTGGAATAACCGTGCTGAAAATGAACAGGCTTGGAAAGTTGGAATTGATACCTTGAAAGGCAATGGATTTAATCTTGATATCAAGAATCCGTTTGTGAAGGAAGAAGAAGTTACTCATACGACTAGCGAGTTGCTGGATTTGTTGAGTGAGTCGTTTAAGAAAAGTGATGAACTGATTGAGGAGTTGAAGAAATCATTTAATTAGAGTTTCTAGTTTTTCGGTATTAAATGTTCTGATGGATTAAGGGATAGAAAAATTGCCATGAGTTTTTGGGCACATAGCAGGATAGGAATATCATTTTCTAAATCCTACACCTCCCCCCCATTTCCATCCTATTTGATTTTATCCGTAAAAAAATGTAGAATACATCATTCAAATCAGCTTTACGTCAGAATGCCAATCCGGTTACTGTGTTGGGTTGCACCCTTAAGTGTGGCACTAAATCAGGATTTCAGGAAAGATTCGCTGAAAATTTAATTTTAGGATATCTTTATGAAAAAAATCGTATTGGGCTTATTGTCTGCCCTTGTCATGGCTGAATGTGTTTCAGCTCAGAAAAAAATCATTGCATTTGTAGATGTTCAAAATGACTTCATTGATGGCTCCCTCGCCGTTGGTTACAGCAACTGGGAAACAGCCTATCATAACATTGAAACATTGATGTCATCCCAGGAATTTGATTCCTACATTTTTACCCGTGACAATCATCCGGTAAACCATTGCTCCTTCAAGGAATTTGGTGGAATCTGGCCTGCTCATTGTGTAAAGGGTACAAGCGGTTCAGAAATTTACTGGAAACTTCAGACTGCCTATAATTCAAAAAAATCAGTAAGAATCATGAAGGGTGAAAAGTCAGATGTTGAAGAATACGGCGTTGACCTTCTAAGCTATAAAAAAGCACCAGCAGAAAATGTTGATGTCTATGTTGTCGGTCTTTGTTACGACTATTGTGTTTCTGAATGTGCAAAGATGACGGCAAAGGCTCATCCAGGTGCAAGAATTCATGTTGTGAAAAACGCTACTGTTGCGATCGATTCTGCAGCAGTGATTGATTTCAGTGAATATCCAAACATCGATGTAATTACTGAATAAAATACAGCTCGTTCTGTCAGCACTTAGCAGGACGTGTTGCTACTAGAAAAGCTCACATCAATTGAACAGATGCGAAACACAATGAAGGTCGTTTGCCATATCCCTTTTTTTTATTTCCTTTCCGTTGTATCATTATTGCCAGGAATCTAAAGCCATGACAATAAAAGCAGTAATTTTTGATTTGGACGGAACACTACTCGACACCGAAAAATATTTCAGGATCAACTGGCCCAAGACCTTTGAACATTTTGGCTACACAATGACAGACCAGCAGTACCTTTCAATCCGTTCCCTTGGCCGGCCCTTCATTTATGAAACCCTAAAGGCTTATTCCGGCGACCCCGATTTCAATTATGAAGAAGTCAGGTCCTACCGTTCAAAGCTCATGGAAGAAAGTCTCCAGCAAAATGGCATTGAACTAAAAAAAGGTGCAGTCCAACTTCTTTCACACCTCAAGAAAAAGGGAATCATCTGTGCAATCGCGACAGCATCTCCAGTCGACCGGTCCGAGCGCTACCTAAAGCAAACCGGAATCCTTTCCTATTTTGACAGGATCATTTCTGCACGCAACATGAAGGAAGGAAAGCCGTCACCAGATGTCTATCAGTTTGCCGTCAAGGAACTTGGCCTTGAACCGCATGAATGCCTCGCCGTGGAAGATTCCCCAAACGGTGTCCTGAGTGCAAGCCGTGCAGGGCTTAAGGTTGCCTTTGTCCCAGACCTGACGCCTGCCGATTCCAAAACAGAAAAACTGATTTATGCCCAGTTCCAAAATCTTGCAGAACTTACAAAGCTCTTCTAAAAAAATCATGGCGTGCCCCTGCCGGGTCGCTATGTCCGTGGCTTGCTAACGCGCGGCGTCCTCGCTCCGCTGCGGTCGCTGCCTCCGGCACCACTCCCAGCGCTCACGCAAAAAAATCACTGCCTGCAAAACTCCGCAATTTTTTCCTTCAAATCCGGAGCCTCATCATAAACCGCATGACCGTAACCATCATATATAAATTTTTTTGCTCCGGTTATTTCTGCAACCTTCAATTCCTCAGCACAATCAAAAACCTGGTCGCTCCTGTCACAGATTACGAGGACCGGACATTTTAATTCAGTCAACCTTTCTGTAACATCAAAGCCCAGCATGGACTCAACAAGAACCGAAAACCTCCTGCAGTCTTCGGATGTTCCCTGTTTAAGCAATGCAGGAATCGATTCCTTAATGGATTCCCTAAAGGCATCGGAATATACATATTTCAAAAACAAGCTGTTCAATCTTACAACGTCACCAGCAGCGGAAGCTTCCTTCCATTCTTTAAAGGCCTTGTTGCTTTTTTCAACTTTGGAAACTGTAGAACACAAAACCAGTTTTTCTACAAACTTCGGATGATTAAGGGCAATAAGCTGGCCCAACATTCCACCCTGAGAAACTCCATAAACACAGGCAGATTCAACTCCAAGCTGAATTAGGCATTTATGGATATCCTCCGCCATCTGATCCATAGTGTATCCAGGCTCAAGAATTTTCCTGCGGTCAAAAACATAGACCGTAAAGTCTTCTGAAAAAACCTTATATGCTTCCTCAATCTGATTTCCAAGACCTTCAAGTCCGCAAAGACTGACTCCTGCAATAACTGCAAGATTCCTTCTCCCCTTTCCGAATTTAATCACGTTCATGTATGTACCGTCAAATTCAATATGCAGTTCCATGACTTTTTCCTCCTATAACAAGATTCAGCCTTCAATCATTAAAATCCCAGTTTGTTACAGCCGTAACCTGAGGATGGTTTTCAAAAATTTGCGTGTAGAATTCTTCCATCAATTCTTGACATATTCCCTTCTCTCCTAAAAAAAATTGGATGGCCTTATTCCCACTCGTAAATCTTTCCTTTTAAAATTGCATTGTACATTTTTTCCTTGACCCCAGGATTATCCCTGCTGATTTTTGCAATCAAATCCTTCACGTACTCACGGCGCGTTATTCCGTCATTGGGACATGGATTCTTGACGCAGGGCAGATTGTACTTGTTCCTAAAACCGATTACGTCCCTTTCCGGAATGTTTATCATTGGCCTTATGACCGTTATGCCGGATTCCTTATAATAGGTCTTGGGACCAAAGCAATAAAACTGTCCCTCATAAATCAGGGAAAGCATCATGGTCTGAATCATGTCATCCTGATGATGTGCATAGGCAACCTTATTACATCCCTTTTCCCTGGCAAAATTATTAATGGCTCCCTTACGCAGCTTGGCACACATGGCGCAGTAAGTTCCCTTCTTCACCTTTTGCCTTAAGATTTCAGCAATGTCGGTTTTTAATACAAAATATTCAACATCAAGCTCAGTGCACAGCTTTTTTATTTCTTCAAGATTGAATTCACCAAAGCCCAGGTCTGCCGTAACAGCAATCACCTCAAACTTTTTCGGAAAGAATTTTCTCAAGCCTACAAGCGCATACAGTAAAGCCAGGGAATCCTTACCTCCGGAAATGCCTACAGCAATCCTGTCTCCGTCATCAATCAGGTCAAACTGCTGAATGCACTGCCTTACGTAGCTATAGAGTTTTTGAAGCGTCATCTAATTTCCCCGTCTTCCTCTTCCCGTCTAAAGCTTTATCCTTACAGTCTGAATCCTTCGGGAACTCTGGTCTTCCACAATGTAAACAACGTTTCCCTTCTTAAACACGCTTCCAACAACGGGCAGTTCACCCATCTGCTCCAAAAGCCATCCGCCAAGGGTTTCAAAATTTTCGCTCACAAGCTGAATGTTCAGAACATCCTTCAGGTCATCAAGCTTCATGTCACCCGGTACGACAAACTCGTTTACATTCACAACCGTAATCCTGTTTTCCGGAGCCGTTTCCACCATTCCGTGTTCATCGGTAATCCTTCCAAACACTTCGTGAAGAATGTCATCCATTGTCACAAGCCCTGCCATGCTTCCGTATTCATTGACGGCAACTGCAAAATTCGTTTTATTCATCCTGAACTTTTTAAGAAGCTCAATGGCCGACATGGTCTCAGGAACAAACATAACTTCCTGCATGCATATCTTTATGAAATCCCGGCTTGCCGTCACCATTCTGTCTGCAAAAAGGACGGACCTGTAATTAAGCACGCCGACAATATTTTCAATGTCATTTTCATAAACCGGAATCTTGGAATAACCGGTGGACTGAAATAGTGCCAGCACGGAATCCAGGCTGTCATCCACGCTGATGTATTTTACGAGGGACCTGTGGCGCATGATCGTATGAACTGTAATGTCAGAGAATTCAAAAAGCCTGTCCAGCATCTTTCTTTCGCTGACCTCAAGAGTTCCTTCCTTTTCACCGACTTCAATAAGGGTCTTAAGTTCCTCTTCCGTAACCAGCTGCCTGTTGCTTTTTATAAGCTTTTGTTCCACCACATCAATAAAACTTGTAAAAAAACAGAAGATCTTTATAAGGGGCCAGATGGCAATTTCAATGAGCCATATCTTCCTTGCTGAATTGCTGCATATCCTTTCCGGATAGTAAACGGCATAAGTCTTGGGTACAATTTCCACAAAAATGATAACAAGGACCAAGATCACGCTTGTCATTATGGTGACAGATTCAGGGCCAAATATCTTTATGGCAAAAGCCGTAACAACTGCGGAATTCAGCGTATTGACAAAATTTGTTCCAACCAAAACGGTTGCAATCAAAAAATCCAGGTTATTCCTTAGCCTTGTAACCAGGACTGAATTCTTCTTTCCATCCTTGACCATCTGTCTTGCCCTGATTTTTGACAGGGCTGTAAATGCCGTTTCCGTGCTGGAAAAAAAAGCTCCGGCCAACAGAAGGAATATGATAAGTGCAATGTTCCCAAGCAAATATAATGGCAAGGGATTAGATGCTGAATATAGAAAAACTGTACCCATTATTCTGCCCCCACTATCTTGATTTTTGAAACTCGCTTGTCTTCCATCTCCGTAACCGTAAGCGTGTACCCATCCACCTGAATTCTGTCACCAACCTTTGGAACTGCACCCAAGACTTCCATCAGGTAACCGCCAACGGTTTCACTGTCCTCTGACTCAAATTTGGCCCCAAACAGATCATTGACATCCTCAAGGCGCATAAGACCTTCAACTTCATCTGTACCCAAATCTCTGTTACCATTCTGATGGTATTCATGAAAACCATTTGATTCGGAACCAAAAATTTCCTGGGCAATGTCTTCCACCGTCAGGATTCCTTCTGTACCCGAATATTCATCGATAACAACCGCCATGCTCTGATGATTTTCCCTGAGCATCTGCTGAATGCCTGACATTTTCTTTGTACCCAAAATGAACAAAGGTGGCCTCATTACCCTTGTAATTGAAAAAAGCTCCGGATGTGTCTTAAAGGCCAGCATGTCCTTTATGTAGATAATGCCAACAATGTCATCTATGTCCTTCTTGAACACAGGAAACCTGGACAGTCTGTACCTTTGGGAAAGCTCTAACACCTTCCAGTAACTGTCCTCAACATTAACGGCCTGAATCTTTTTTCTTGGAATCATGATATCCTTTGCTTCCAGGTCCGTAAATTTGAAGACCCTCTTCATCATGGAACTTTCGTTGTGCTCGATGATTCCAGTCTCGTGACCAACATCGAGAAATGTCTTTATTTCCTCTTCAGTATATGAAACCGTCTTTCCCTTCATGTCCACCTTAAGTGTCTTCAAAAGAAAAGAAGAAATTCTCGTAAAGACAAAGACAAAGGGTTTTAAGACTATTTCAAGAATGTATATGAAATCACATAGGAAAAAGGCAATTGCCTCAGGATGATGGGTGGCGGCAGTTTTTGGTGAGATTTCGCCAAATATCAGAAGAATTATGGTGACCGCAAAGGTTGCAAGTCCTATTCCGGCGCTTCCAAAAAGGTCAATAGCTACATAGGAAAACAGGGCTGACAGGGCAATGTTGACAATGTTGTTGCCCACAAGAAGCGTATTGATCAGGCGGCTTCTGTCACTCAAAAGGTTCCAGACCCTTATGGCCCGACGGTTCCTCTGGTTTTTAAGCAGCCTTACCCTGAGTTTGTTGATGGCAAGAAAGGCACTCTCCGCAGCGGAGAATGTCATTGATAAAAGAACGAGCACCACCGCCGCACAAAGCAGCAGTGACAGGGGTATGTCAGTTTGGCCCATTATTCCTCTTCTGTTGTTTCAGATTCAGCTTCTTTCTTCATCTTGATGAAAGTCTTCATGGAATCCAGAGTCTTCATGATCTGCTGGGCACCATTGCTTTCCGGGTCGATGGCATAAGCTTTTTCAAGGTAGTCGATTACCCTGTCATTATCCACATCAGGAAGGTTAACGATGGAATATGCTGCCATATACCATGCTTCCTGCACCTGTTCCTGGGAAAGGTGGCCCCCTTCAATTACTTCAAGGAATGGAGCGGCAGGATCTGTACCCTCGCGAATTGCATCATAAGACTTATAGCAAGTTTCTGCAAGTTCATAAAAGCCGATCTTTCCCAAAGTATCATCAGGATCCAGGGAAGGAAATTCCTGGACAAGACCACGGTACAAGTCGCTGTAAACCTTCTCTGCAGAAGAAACAAGTTTGTCGATGTTTTCTGCCTTTTCAATTCCCTTGGTAGTTCTTACAGCCTGAATCAAAGGTAAAACTGTATCCGTTGAACTGACTCTGGCCCCATAAACCTTTTCCGCATATTTTTTTACGCAGTCCTTATCTTCAAGGCTTGCTGTCGGGTCAATTGAAACTGTACCCAAAACATAGCCCTCATAGGTACAGACATACATTGCAGGCCAGTCCTTGACCTTGTACATGCGTCCAAGAGCATCCTTAACCTTGTATTCACTCTCTATCCTTTCGGCTTCCTTTTTCTCGGCTTCAGTTGCATCTTCACCAATCTGTGTCTTTGCAAATTCTTCCTGGGAAAAATCGATGTTCACAAGTACAAATTCCTTTGAAACTTCCTTTTCAAATTCACTTGCATTCAAAACTGCGCCCTTAAATTTTGCGCTGTTATCATCCCAGTCATCACCGGAAAAAACAAGAAAAATATCCTTGCTTGATTTTTTGGCTTCTTCCTTAGCTGCCTCATAATCAGAATACCATTTTGCCTTTCCACAAGAAGACAGCATGAACAAGGCTGCTGCCGCAATAATTACGCTAATTTTTTTCATTTTCTATTTCCATCTGTCACCAAAAGTAAGGGTACAGACTACCCTTTGCAAGACAATCTGTACCCTTTTCTTGGCATTCTTTATTTAGTTAAAGTACCTTACGCCTGCTGCAAAGATATTCTGTGCCTTATCGCCAGGAATGTTCTTGAACAGGTCATTGCTTGAACCGTCAGCATTGATTCCAATTGAACGTTCATTATGTCCCATCTTTCCAAGAACGCGTCCGTCAGGACTTGTAATTCCTTCAATTGCAAAGAGTGATCCGTTTGGATTGTCCGGCTCGCTGATTGCAGGAACTCCGTTTTCATCAACGTACTGTGTAAATACCTGACCGTTCCTGAACATCTCTTCTGCAGTCTTTGCATCAACTACAAAGCGACCTTCACCATGGCTGATTGCAATAAGGTGGGTCTTTGGATCAAGAACCGACCTGTCCAGGGCCCAAGGGCTCTTTGCACTTACTACGCGTGTGCGGACAATGCGGCTGATATGGCGGCCGTTTGTGTTGTATGTAAGTGTTGGCATGTCTCCCGTCATGTCGCGGAATTCACCGTACATTGCAAGACCAGTCTTAACAAGGGCCTGGAAACCGTTACAGATACCAAGAACGAGACCGTCACGATTCTTTATGAGGGCCATAATCTGGTCTTCAATCTTCTTGTTGCGAAGAACATTTACGATGAACTTGGCAGATCCGTCAGGTTCGTCACCAGCAGAGAAACCGCCGCTCAGGGCAAGGATCTGTGCCGTAGAAACTTCCTTTTCAAGTTCAGCAAGGGAAGCCTCAAGCTGGCCTGGAAGCCTGTTCCTGATGGCCACAAGCTTTGTATCTGCACCTGCAATGTTGAATGCACGCTGCATGTCCAGTTCGCAGTTTGTACCAGGGAATACAGGAAGAACAACCCTTGGCTTTGCCTTTGAAGAATCGAGAATCACAGGACCCTGAGCCTTTACGCTTTCACGTGCTTCTGCAAGGGACTTGTGTTCATCAAGAGCCCACTTTTCAAGGGCAGGCTGTTCCTTCTTTCCGCTAACCGGTGGGAATGCCGAGCTAAGCTTTGATTCCCATGCGTTTTCAATTTCATCAAGACCAATGGTTTCGTCATCAAAGGAAATTACCTTTTCATCCTGGGTAACACCAATCTTGCAAACTGTACCCATTGCAAAATCTGCAACCTTTTCCAGGTCTTCATCCGTTTCAACAATGATTGAACCGTACTGAGGAGTAAACAGGTCCTTTACATCTGCACCCTTGTCTGTACCCATTGCAGTTGCACTGAGAGGAATCGTATCAAGGGCAGCACCAATCTTGTTTCCAAGAGCCATCTTGCTGACGGCTTCTGCAATACCACCTGCACTTACAGGATACATTGCGCAGATCTTGCCTTCGCTGTTAAGCCTGTAAAGAACCTTTGCATTCTTCTTGAATGCTTCCCAGTCTGGAACAAGCTGTCCGTCATAAGGAACGCTTACAATATAGATCGAACTTCCAGCCTTCTTGAATGCACCGGAAGCAACATTCTTAACGTCTTCCGTATCAACAGCAAACGAAACAAGTGTGTGTGGAACGTTGATGTCTTCAAATGTTCCCGACATTGAATCCTTTCCACCGATGGAACCTGTACCCATTGCAATCTGTGCATCTACGGAACCAAGCAGTGCAGCAGCCGGGAATCCCCATGTCTTTTCGCTTACTGCGCGGCCAAAGAATTCCTGGAATGTCAGGCGGCAGCTTTCAGGCTTTCCACCGATACATGCAATTTTTGCCAGTGAAGAAAGAACTGCTGTCTGTGCACCATGCCATGGCGACCACTGTGAAACGTAAGGGTCATATCCGTAAGCCATGAGGGAAACTGTAGATGTTTCCCTAGGAGAAAGAACCGGAATCTTTGCAGACATGGCAGCTTCAGGCGTACCCTGGTATTTTCCACCATAAGGGAACAGAACGGAAGAAGAACCGATGGAACCGTCAAAGCGTTCACCGAGACCACGCTGAGAACAGCATGAAAGGTCGTTGATGTTTGCAAGCCATGCTTCCTTGAGGGAATCTTCATCTTCATCAAGAATCTTTTCAACGGCTGCAAGAGGATGAACAAGTGGAGAATCCTTAGGTTCAGCAGGAGAAACAATGTCTGCAACTGCATGATGCTCGGCACCGGCTGCGTCAAGGAATGAGCGGTCAAGTTCAACGATTGTCTTTCCACGCCACTTCATTACCAGCTTGTCCGTATCTGTAACTTCTGCAACTACAACTGCATTGAGGTTTTCGTCATTTGTTGCCTTGATGAACTTTTCAACATCGCCCTTGCGTACAACACATGCCATGCGTTCCTGGCTTTCGGAAATTGCAAGTTCAGTTCCATCAAGACCGTCATACTTCTTTGGAACCTTGTCCAGGTTGATTTCAAGTCCTGGGGCAAGTTCACCGATTGCAACGGAAACACCACCTGCACCAAAGTCGTTGCAGCGGCGGATCATGCGGCAGACTTCCTTGTTGCGGAAGAGCTTCTGAATCTTTCTTTCTTCAACGGCATTTCCCTTCTGAACTTCAGCAGCAGCGGTTGTAACAGATTTTGTCGTGTGAACCTTTGAAGAACCTGTTGCACCACCAATACCGTCGCGGCCCGTACCGCCACCAAGAAGAATTACAACATCGCCTGCATCCGGTTCTTCACGCATAACCTGGTCGCAGGGAGCTGCAGCAATAACTGCACCAAGTTCCATGCGCTTTGCAACATAACCCGGATGATATACTTCCTGAACCTGGCCTGTCGTAAGACCAATCTGGTTACCGTAAGAAGAAAATCCCTGTGCCGATTCGCGTACAATCTTAAGCTGCGGAAGCTTTCCCTTAAGGGTATCCTTAAGAGGAACTGTAGGGTCTGCAGCACCGGTAATGCGCATTGACTGGTAAACCCATGCACGGCCAGAAAGAGGGTCACGGATCGCTCCACCAAGACAGGTTGCAGCGCCACCAAAAGGTTCGATTTCTGTAGGGTGGTTGTGTGTTTCATTCTTAAACTGCAAAAGCCATCTTTCGGTTGCCTTTGGATCATCAGCAGCTATAGGATTTCCCTTTTCGTCTGTCGTATAGTGAACGTCAATGAATACGGAACATGCGTTGATTTCTGCACTCACCTCAAGGTCATCAAGCTTGCCATGCTTACGAAGGTACTTTGCACCGATGCATGCCATGTCCATGAGGGTAACAGGCTTATCCTTGCGGTCAGCATAAAGGTCTGTCCTCATGCTGGTATAGTTTTCCCATGACTTCCTGAAGACAGAAGCGTATGGACCTTCCTCAATCTTGAGTTCATCAAGATGGGTAAGGAATGTTGTATGGCGGCAGTGATCCGACCAATATGTATCAAGAACGCGGATTTCCGTCAGTGTTGGATCGCGGTTAATTGACTTGAAGTAATCCTGGAGGAACTTAATGTCCGCATTGTCCATGGCAAGACCAAGTTCCTTCCTGTAAGAATCAAGCTTAGCATCATCAAAGGAAATGAACCCTTCAATAACAGGAATGTCGGCAGGATCGACAGCTTCCATCTTCAATGTTGCAGGCTTTTCAGCAGCAGCAAGACGGCTGTCCACCGGATTGATCAAGTATTTCTGAATCTTGAGAACGTCATCTGCACTTACGGAACCTTCAAGAATGACAAGCTTTGCACACCTTACGCGTGGTGGTTCCGTTCCAACTGTAACTGTTCCGCGAAGTCCTTCACGAAGAATAGAAAGACACTGTTCGGCACTGTCTGCGCGCTGGTCGTACTGGCCCGGCAGGTATTCCCAGACGATAACCTGAGTTCCCTGTGGAATCTCAATGTTTTCAAATGTAACAAAATCGCTCTGTGGTTCAGAAAAAATTCTTACCGCAGCAACCTTTGCAACTTCGTCTGAAACGTTTTCAATATCGTACCGGTTAAAATAGCGAACACCGGTAACACCGCCAATTCCCAAAAATCCGTTAATCTCGGACTTGATGCGGGCTGCTTCATTCTGAAAGCCAGCCTTTCTTTCTACATAGATACGAACCATTCAATGAGTATAAATAAATTTCCCGTATCAATCAATTACAATATAGGAAGAATATGAACCGCTAACCCACTAGCTCTCAGCCCATAAAAAAAGGCCACCGCAAAACTGCAGCAGCCTGAAAGCCAAGCCAATTTGGCCATCTTGCATCAATGAACTTCCACTACTTAATCACAGAATCCAGCTTACCTTCCGCAGCAAGCTTCCTGTTAAGGGCAGCATTGGAAAAGTGAATGAAAGAAAAGAAACAGATCATGAAGGCATAGGCAACAATGAGGAACACCAGGGTAATCCTTCTGTTAAGGTATACGGAAAAAAGAACCGTAAAGCAAAGGACAACCTGAATTGCGTCAATAAGGAACAGGGCCTGAACCTTGGTATATCCAAAATTCAAGAGCTTATGGTGAAGGTGCTGCTTGTCAGGGCTCATGATTCCACGGTGCTCGCGCAGACGTCTCCAGATGGCTGCAATCGTATCAATCATAGGAAAGGCAACCAGAACGAGAAGAATCAGGAACTTGTTGAATTCAATGTATGCACCCGCCCTGCACAAAGGAATCGTTGCAATCATGAATCCAAGGAGCTGGCTTCCCGCATCACCCATGAAAATCTTTGCATTCTTTATCGGAAGGTTAAATACCAGGAATCCTGCAACGGCAGCCGCAAGAATAAAGCAGATGATTGAACCTTCTGCAAAAGTTGGAAGAAGAACGAACCCAAGGGTTACCAGGGTAAAAAAGCTGAGGGTACCGCAAAGACCGTCCATTCCGTCTATAAGGTTATAGGCATTGATGATTCCGAGAATCCACATGAAGGAAACCGTCTGGCCGATCCACACTGGCAAAACCCATGCAAAAATCTGCCTGAAGTAAAACCCGTTGGAAACAACAATGGTACATGCAACAAGCTGAACAACAAGCTTTACGATGGCGCGCAGTTCCAGAAGGTCATCAAGGATTCCAAAGACAAAGATGATTACGCCGGAAACCAAAATTGGAAGGGCATTCATTCCGCTGATTTCAGTATTCTTGATAAGGCAAACGAGGGAACAAACCACGAAGGAAACTGCAAAGGCAACTCCTCCCAGGCGGGGAATGTTTCCGGAATGGATCTTCCTGGAATTCACCGAGTCATACAGGCTGTAGGCCTTGCAGAACTTAATTATGCAAGGAATCAGTGCTGCCGACAGAAGAAAAGAGCAAATTATGTATATATATAAATCTTTCAATTGGAACCTCAATGTCATGGAAAATTCTTCCAGAAACCAGCTTCATGGGCAACGGAAGCATCTTCAACCAGTCTTTCAATCTTTAAACAAAAGACCTACATATAATGTTTCTTATATAATGTTTCTTATATAATGTTTCTTATATAATGTTTCTTATATAATGTTTCTTATATATAGCCGACCTATTTTACCACATTTTACATTTTTCTTCAATAAAATAAGGGCAGCCGCCAATTCAAGAACTGCATGCTGCCCCCTAAAAAATGCCTTACATTCCGGCTGATTCAAACTGGGTTCCCCTAAAGACCAGGAACCTTGTTGCATAATTCTGGTAATAATCGTCGTCAGTCAGGGTATAGGCCCTTACGTTTCTTCTACCCGTATCAGAAGCCACCACTGAGCCATCGGAATTCCTTGTCCTTGGATTATACTCCCTTACCCCAGTCTGTGCATTGCCGCGGGGATAGGCTTCAAGACTCATGTCGTCATCCCAGATCAGTTCCGGCGAATAGTTTTCGTCATAGGTACAGTTCAGCAGTGCAACACTATCCCAGTCCTTGTCGGAAGATTCTGTACCCTTTCCGTCGGTCTTGACCACAAAACAGTCCCTATCCTTCTTGACGTTTCCCGTAAATGCACATGAAGAGAAAACAAACCCCTTTGCATCCTTTAGGGCATGGCTATTTACAACGCTTGGCACCACATCTGGCCTCATGCACCCCTTGGTATAAAGGGTACAGTTTTCAAAATATGCCGTCTGTACCTCTCCAGTAATATAATCGCTGTCCCCTGCAATGGTCGAATTGATAAAGGAACTTGTACCCTTAAGGTAAACGGCATTCCTGTTTCCTTCAATCTTAAGGTTAAGGCAGTTCAGCACGCCCTGGGTGTTGTTCCACAGGAATGACTCCCCAAGGTCCGGAGTATCATCACCGGTTTCCACAATGCGGTTGTGGGTATTCCTGATGGTAAAGTTCTTCAATGTTACATTCCTGCAGTTTGGCCCCAGGACAAAAATGGATCTGTACCCCTGTCCCTTGTTGTAGGAGTCGCAGTTATCGGCCTGAATCACGCAGGAATCAGCCGGCGTTCCCGGTGCACTTTCCATTACAAGCGGATTAGCAAGATTATACTTTACAGTCTCCATGTACACGCCCTTTTCAAGGATCAGGTGAACAACGGAAGTCTTTGAAATGGCCCCGGTGGAAGACATCTCCTTTATTTTCTTTATGGCAGATGTAATGGCTGCCGGTGACTTGGAACTTACATGCAATTCTATCATTTTTATCCCTCTCTTTTTTTTAATGGCATTTGTCCGCACAGTGAAAAAAAACAGCACGTCAAATATTTTAATTACCTATACTAGTATAGTATGAAATTCCCCAATAAGCAAAATTTTTCGGCACGCGGCAATCAAAAAGTTCCACCAGTTAATCTTCATTTTCTTCTATATAAATATGTAATTATGGATGACATTTTTTCCATTTATCTTTATAATCGTGCCAAGATTTTTTTATTAGAGGATGTATATTATGAAAAGACTATACGAACCAGGCCAGCTTGTAGAAACAACTGTAGTTGCAGTAACCGGTGACACAGTATTCATTGATCTTGGACTTAAAAGCGAAGGCTTTGTAGAAGCAGCAGATTTCAAGGACGAAAACGGAAACGTAACAGTAAAGGAAGGCGATAAGGTAAAGGTATACTTTGTTGGCGGAAAGAACGAAGAACTCCACTTCACAACAAAGATTGCCGGCAGCAAGACAAAGGGCGACAACTCGGCATTTGAAAACGCATTCAAGAACGGCATCCCTGTAGAAGGAACAGTAAAGGCCGAAATCAAGGGCGGATTCGAAGTAATGCTCGGAACAACACGCGCCTTCTGCCCTTACAGCCAGATGGGTTACCGCCAGCGCAAGGAACCGGCAGAATACGTAGGCCAGCATCTTTCATTCAAGATCTCGGAATTCAAGAACGACGGAAAGAACATCGTTGTTTCAAACCGTGCAATCCTTGAAGAACAGGCAAATGCAGAAAAGGCAGTGCTTGCAGAAAAATTCACTGTTGGCATGACAGTTACAGGAACAGTTAAGTCAATCGAATCTTACGGTGCTTTCATCGACATCGACGGATTCCAGGCACTTCTTCCAGTATCGGAAATCAGCCGCAACCGTGTAACATCTGTTGCAGACGTTCTTAAGGTTGGACAGGAAGTTACTGCAAAGATCATCAAGGCAGACTGGAACAAGGAACGCGTTTCCCTTTCTACAAAGGAGCTTGAAGCCGATCCATGGGATGCAGTTGCAGAAAAGTTCAATGTAGGCGACAAGGTGGAAGGAAAGATCAGCCGCATAGCAGACTTTGGCGTATTTGTTGCACTTGCAGATGGAATCGACGGACTTGTTCACGTGTCAAAGCTTAACGTGGAGCGCAATACAAACCTTAAGAAGGTATTCAATGCCGGCGACGTGCTCCCTGTAATCATCGAAAAAATCGATACGGAAGCAAAGCGCATTTCACTTAGCACAATCGTATCAAACGAGGAACAGGACAACGCCTACGAATACATGTCTTCCCACAAGGATGATGATGACGGCATGAGCTACAATCCATTTGCAGCTCTCCTCAAGAAATAATTTCTGGAGAAAGCCTATCCAGACAAGGGCTGTCCGCCCTTCGCCTGCCGGCTCATCCAAAAATAAAAGGGTACAGAAAATTCTGTACCCTTTTATTTTTGGACTTCGGGGCTCCCATCCCGACTATGCCTGATCTAAAAGCCCTTAGTTCTTTTCCTTTACCTTCAAGATAGGACGGGCAATCTTTTCATTAAAGAATTCAATAAGTGGCCCCATGAAGAATGCAGTGATTATTGTACCCACACCTGCAATTGTCGGAATGTCCTTAACGGCGCCTCCTGCTGCAACAAAAAGAACGCATCCTGCAATAACACAGATGCAGTCCGTAATGATCCTGACAAACTTGAATTTTCCCTTCTTCCATGTGTTTACGATTATGAGGGCCACAGCATCATAAGTTGAAACCCCAAGGTCTGCCGTCATGTACAATGCGGAACCGATGCAGATTACCACAATGGCAACCAGAAGGCATGCTGCCTTTACAGGAAGGCTTGGATCCACAATTACGGAATTAAAGAATTCATGGCTCCACTGGGTGATGTATCCCAGCAGAAACAGGTTGATGAAGGTTGCAATTCCAAGATAGTGCCTGTCAAAGATCAGCATAAAGCTAAGCAGGATTACATTGACGATTACATACAGTGTTCCAAACTTGATTGGAATCATGTTATCCAGACCGGCCATAAGAGACTGGAACGGATCAACACCAAGGGCTGCTGTCTTAAAAAGCCCGACACTTACTGCACAGATTACTACGCCTGCAAGGGACATGAGAATGCGCCTTACCATAATCTGGTCCATTTTAATTTTGCCCACAAAAAAACTCCCCTAAATAATATTTTCTTCTATTATATAATGCAGTTTTCTTGCACTATTTCAACGGCTTTCCGTTCAATACAGTATCCGTCAGTTTTCCGTCCTTGTAAACAAGTTTCAACGAAAAAAAAGGTTCATTCTTATCTATAAGGTCAAGGAACACATAATCCCCTTCCCAAAAATTCAGGTTTTTCAATTGAGACTTCTGTACCCATTCCAGATTCCCTTCATCACAATCTGTCATGGTTCCAGAAAAATCATCGCTGGTAAACAGATGCATGTACTCAAAAACTGTACCCGTTGAATCTGTACTCACAAAAGTGACAATTCCCCTGAATTTCCAGGAATTCAGAGTAAGACCAGTCTCTTCCTTCACTTCACGGAGGAGACATTCCTCAGGGCTTTCACAATCTTCAAAATGCCCGCCGACTCCTATCCACTTGTCCCTGTTTATGTCATTCTGCTTCTTGACCCGATGCATCATCAGGTAGCAGCCGTCCTTTTCGATATAGCAAAGTGTCGTCAGCTTTGACCTCATTTCTTCCTCCCTATGTTGGAAATGAACAGTCCGGCAATGGTTACACAGCAACCAGCCAGCCCCATGGAAGTAATTTTTTCCCCAATGCACAGCCAGGCAAATACAACTGTCACCACCGGAATCAGGTAAATCATCAGCGTTGTCTTAACTGTACCCACCATTCTGCAGGCCTTGGTCCATGCAACAAAACACAGGGCCGAAGCTCCCACTCCAAGGAAGAGAAAATTCATCCAGTTAAGCATGTTTGAAAATCTTGCGGCATTCAATTGGGCGTCAAGGGAAACACTGGCATAGGTTCCATCTGTCCCCATAACTGCACCCATCACCATCATTGGAATCATCATGAAATCTGCAAAAAAGAAAGTGCGCCTTGTGGCAAGTATGCTGTTGAAGTTTTTTGAATTAATCTTTGACACAGCCAGGGAATAAAATCCCCAGCACAAGGCTGCACCCATGGCAAGAAAATCACCCCTTGGGTTCAGCTTTAAGACATACCTTCCGTTAAAACTTACCAATGCAATTCCCACTATTGAGATGGCAAATCCCAGGACAAAGAAAAATCCGATGTGCTTTTCCTTCAGTATGACTTGAGAAAATATGGCGGTAAACATTGGGCAGACAGAAACTATGATGCTCACATTTGATGCCGTCGTAAAGGAGATGGCCGTGTTTTCCGAAAACTGGTACAGGACAATTCCCGTCAATCCGGCAAGAACAAAAAGCATGTTGTCGGATTTTTTTTCAAGCTTGAATTCACGGGGATTCATGATCCACAAGGCACCATAAGCGATGACATAACGGACAAAAAGAATTTCCAATGCAGAAAAACTCTTCAACAGATATTTTGTAGAAACAAAGGTGATTCCCCAGACAACGATAACCAGCACCGCCAGAATCATTCCGGAAAGAGAATCCCTTGGACATGAGATGCCTTTCATTTTCCCCACCCACAACAGGACCGGGCTAAGGGTCCTAAATAAAAAAAAGCTTCATGCAAGAACATGAAGCTTAAGATGGGCGCTGAGGGGATCGAACCCCCGACATTCTGGGTGTAAACCAGACGCTCGTACCAGCTGAGCTAAGCGCCCGAATAATTAGAATATATCAAATTCGATGATTCATGTCTAGTCCCTTCCTGATAAAATTCTACAAAAAGCTTCTAGCCTCATGGAAGTTTTAAACTAAGAAGTCCCCCCAAAATCTCCGATATAAATTCAGACATATCCACTTCAAGGAATCGAGCAAGAGAACTTATATGGAAAATTTAATTCATGAAAAAGCGGACCACATTCGTGATGTAATCCGTTACCTGAAAAAATTTAAGGATGCCCTGGTAATCATTTACCTTGATGACCTTCTTATGGACAATCCGAATTTTCAAAACCATATAAAGGACATCTGCCTCATCCACGATTCCGGATTGAAGGTTATTCTTGTTCCTGGTGCCGCAAAAAGAATAAACGAGATATTAAAAAATGCTAGTATTCCGTGGACTATACATAATAATTGTAGAATTACAGGACCGGAAGCTCTTCCATTAATCAAGATGGCTGCCTTTGACGTTTCAAACCAGATAATGACGGCATTGGCCAGTGAAAAGAAGACTGCCATCATCGGCAACTGGGTTCGCGCAAGGACCAAGGGCATCATAGACGGGTTCGATTACGGAACCAGTGGAGAAATTGACAAACTTCAGATTGATGCCATAAAGACAATTCTCGACAATGATTTCATTCCCATATTTCCATGCATCGGCTGGAGTTCTGCAGGAAAGCCATATAACATTTCTTCCATCGAACTTGCTCAGCAGATTGCCATCCACCTAAAGGCGGACAAACTCTTCTACCTTACTCCGGATGCCGACATAAACAACAGAAACTATACCATTCCTGAGACAATTGGTCTTGCCCCCGATGGAACCGTTCCTGCCATGAACGTGGAAGAAGTAGACATGTTTCTCCGGGCAAATGAAAAAGACTGTGTTTCACGTGAAACAAATGGACGCCTACCCAAGCTTCTGGATCTGGCAAAGGCTGCATGTAAGGAAGGAGTATCGCGCATCCATATCATCAATGGAAACATAGATGGAACAATTCCATGCGAAATTTTCAGCGATTTCGGTTCCGGAACAATGATTTATACAAACGATTACGGCAAAATCCGTGACATGAACCATGAAGACATAGGAGACGTTCTTAATCTTATGAATCCATTCATTCAGAAAGGAATTCTCCTACCACGAACCAAGGAATCCATGAACAGCCAGTTCCAGAACTACATTGTCTATGAGCTGGACGGATCAATCAAGGCATGTGCCGCATTAATCGAATATCCAGACGGTAAAATGGAAATTGCCGGAGTTGCAGTGGATAAAAGCTGCTCCAGCATGGGTATTGGACCAAAACTTATAGAGTTTCTCGTGAAACGTGCTAAAGACAGAAATGCAAGCACAGTATTCCTTCTTACGACTCAAACTTCAGATTGGTTTGAAAATCTTGGATTCATCCCTGCCGACATATCAATTCTTCCAGAAGAACGAAGGGCAAAATGGACTCCAGCACGGGGTTCAAAAGTTCTCATTGCAGGAAAAATCTAAATTTCCACCTTTTCTCCAGGATAAATGTTTCACGTGAAACACCAATACTTTTCTACAAGTTATCCACAATACACAAAGTCCGCAAATCCCCTATTTTAGCCTGTTCCAGCCCTTATCCAAAAAAAACGATGAAGTTATCCACATTCTTCATGGCTCATCACGCAAACGATCAATAAAAGGTTTCACGTGAAACACACATCCATGAAAAGTGAAAACATCTTCCCTAACATAATATAGCACTCCCCCGTTACACTGACATAGTGTCATTCCAAGCACGACGCTGTATCGTACGCCCTTACTACGGCTTAGGATTCGGGATTTGTGCGCCCTATGCCGTCAAAATCCATAAAGACAAAACATGAATTACGTTCAAGGAAATCAATCAGTAAGACCTACCAAAAAATAGGCCATTGTTTCACGTGAAACATCATCACATCCCCTATGCTACACCATCTGTTATGCAATGTCTTGACAAAGAAGCCCGTATAAACCCAATATAAATCAGAACATTGTTTCAAGTGAGATACCACCATATTTCTTGCTTCATCTAAACCATGCATGAAATCACCGGGAAATAGTTTCACGTGAAACACATATCTATGACCAGTAAAACCATCTCTGCTACGCTGCAAACAACGCACATACTGCGTCTTAATTTTACATCTACATCCCACAGTAAAAGCTCTCCGTATGATTTAGAATCAGCATGCCATTCCGAAGGCTAAGATACGCCACACGCTCGCACTACGGCTTAGGGTTCAAAATCCACATCGCCAGGTACCAACAAAACATAAAGTCCTGGCAAAACAAAGCTTTGTTTCACGTGAAACAAAAAAAAAGCACTCCCGAAAAAAGACGGAAGTGCCAGATAAAAACTGTCCTCTATATTTAAATTCAGTAAATTTAAATTTGGTGGCAGAATCATACCCTACCCTAGAAGATATCCATTACATCCTTCAAAGACTGGCAAAGATAGTCTGTCACCTTAGCCGTCTCCTCATTGGCAGGAGCCCTGTCTGGAACCATGACAGTTACAAGCCCTGCTCCATGGGCACTTCTAAGTCCATTCAAGCTGTCCTCAATACCAACACATTCTTCCGGCTTCAATCCCAAAAGTTTCACGGCAGAAAGATAAATCTCCGGATCCGGCTTGCTGTTCTTGACCATATCCCCAGTCATCCTGTAGTCAAAATATTCAATAAGCCCAGCCCGGGTAAGCTGACTTTCAACAACAACTTTCCTGGTAGAAGAAGCCAAAGCCAAGCGATAGCCTTTCTTTTCAAGATAGGCAAGGCATTCCTTCACATAAGGCATTAATGCAATCCCCTCATTCTCAGAAATAATCTTAAAATAATCTGAAGTCTTTTTCATGTAAGAATCCACATCAAAATCTTCCCCAAGTTCGCGAAGAATTATTTCCCGGGACGTCTTCTTGTTTGTTCCACGGCACAAGGAAATGATCCTCATGGCATCATCCCTTTCAATTCCAAAATCCTTGGCAGCCAATTCCCAGGTGCGGTCGCAAATGCTTTCCGTATCAAGAAGAACCCCATCCATGTCAAAAACAAAACCCTTAATGCTATCTTTTTTCATAAGGCCATCAGAATAACAAATTTAATTTTCTTTTGCCACAAAAAAATGGACTTGACAGTTTAATTTAACAATGTTAACTTAACTTTGTTATGAGACCACAGAATAAAGAACTGGAACACCAGATTTTAAACGCAGCCCTTGAACTCCTTACGGAAAAAGAGCCTGTAGAAATTGGAATGCGCGACGTTGCAAAAAAATGCGGCATAAGTGCAACCGCAATCTATCACTACTACAAGGACAAGAACCAGCTGTTCATGAAAATTTCAATCACCTGCCTTTCTGAACTTTCTGAACGAATGAAAGACCGGCTCTCTAAAATTTCAGAATGCAGGCAAAAGGTACGAACAGCCCTGGAAGTTTACAGGGACTGGTGCTTTGAAAAACCAAAGATTGCAATTCTTCTTTTTTCAAAGCTTGAAGAAGACATTGGGGATGAAGACATAATGAATTTCTATGTATGCAACAGACTTGGAGAAATGCTTCTCGCCGAATGCCAGGATCAGAATTGCTACAGTGGAAACGACATTCATCTTGATACTGGAATAGTAATCTCCGGCATGTGGGGATGCATTGAATCCATCATCACAAAAAGGGCCGATCCAACCTATTGGAATGAAGGCATTTCCTTTACAAACCGATTCATTGACCTGATCATGAATTCAATACTTGGAGAAAAAAATGAAAGTACTAGCTCTTAACGGAAGCCCAAGAAAAAACGGATCCATTGAAAAAATTCTAAGGGAAATTACGATCGGAACTGACTGCGACTTCGTAGATGTACACCAACTGAATTTTGACGGATGCCATGGATGCATGTCATGCAGATCAAAAGGAAGCTGCATCCTAAAAGGAGACGATGCCCACATCATTGCGGAAAAAGTAAAAGCAGCTGATATTGTAGTCATCGGATCTCCATGCTACTGGGCAAACATGAACGGAAAACTGAAAATGCTTTTTGACAGAATTGTCTACGTCATGATGTCGGAAAGCAAAAGCGGAATTCCTGTTTCTCTTAACAAGGGAAAAAAATGCATCATAGCAACCGCATGTACAACACCCTACCCTTTCAATCTTCTTGCAGGACAAAGTTCAGGAACAATAAGGGCGATAAAGGAAATCACAAAGTATTCAGGATTCAGCTGCATTGGCGTCATCCAGAAAGCCGGAACAAAAGAATCAAGGGACCTCACAAAAGGTGAACTTGAAAAATGCAGAAAACTAAACTTAAAGTTAAAAAAAATAATTAAAAAAGGAATATGAAATGAAAAAAATAAAATTGATTTCCGCCCTGCTTGGCGCAGTAATCACATTCACTGTATCAGCAGAAAACGCATTTAACTTCTATTCGGTAACGGATTTTGGTTACTATCCAAAGTCGGATGTAGTGTCAGGCGGAACACACTTTGCGCCGCTTGCAGGTCCCTATGATGGAGTTGAACTTCAGGAAACCCTAAAGGCTGTCTACACGATTCCAACTCCGGGTAACAATTTTCTTACGGAAGGAAACAGGATTGCCCTTGAAGGAGCACTTTCAATCACACCCATATCGCTGACTCCAAAACTCAGCTTTTTCTACACGCCGGTTGCTTTCCTCAACCTTTCTGCAGGTGCGGAAATTGGAACGGGATGGAAATTCCTCGGAATAAAAAGCATGTCATGTTACGATCCAGAAGAAGCTGAATACAAACAGCAGGATCCATTCGGAACATATTTCTACAAGCTTTGGGCATGTCCAACAATCATGTTTGATCTTGCAGCTGTATGGCCTGGAGAATGGCATCATGTTGTTGCAGTAGCTTCATGGGAATTCAATTATTCCGCCCTTGCAGGAGCTGATGATGATGACGATATATTCCAGTGGCAGACAACACCAGGAAAAAAAGCCGGAGCCGGACTATCACAGAATTACATTCTTGGATACCAGATGCCGTACAAGCTGAACCTTGTAGGACTTAAGTTCAATGTAGATGGATATATCAACAGCAACATTGATGACCAGTACAGGAAATACAAAATTGACTACAAGACATACTCCCTTGCCGGAGTATTCAGCATTCAGTTCACGGAAAAGGATTCCCTCTTTGGCCTTATCGAATTCCGCACAAAAAGAAGCTATGAAGAATTCTCAAAATACCATGACAGTGGAAAAATGGAATATGAACCGCTCATGGACTATAGCGGACATGAATGGTACTTCCAGAGAATAGGTTTCAGCTATACGCATAAATTCTAGAATTTTTAAGAGGAATAAAAATATTATGAAGAAAACTTTTGCATCAATTTTTTTTATTGCAACCGCTGCCTTCATCTGGGCAGAAAAAATTTCCGTTGCAGTCAATCCAGGTGTTGCATATTCAAACCGTGCACCACAGCTTGCAGTATGGATTGAAGAATCGGATGGAACATACGTTGACACCTTGTTTGTAACAAAGAAAGCATCGGAAAACAAATGGATTGGATCTCCAAAAGACGGAAGACCTGAATCGCTGCCTAACTGGTACAAGTCAAAGGGACAGAACCCAGCATCCACAATATCAAGAGACGATCTTGATGCGACAACAAGTGCCACCCCCAAAAAAGGCATAGTGATTGAAAAAGAACTTCCACTTAAAAAAGGAAAGACCTATGTTTTCAAATGCCAGGCAAACCAGAGCTTTGACTACAATGAGTTTTATACAAAAAAGAATTCCGGTGTGGACGGTCAGCCGGCAGTTCTTTATGCAGGAGAAATAGTTCCGGACGGAAGTGAAAAGGAAATAAAGCTTGAATTTTCAGGAAGCAGGAAAAACCTTACGACTGCGGATAAAATTATTGAAAGCATTTATGTTATCGTAAAGTAGAAAACATGACATAGAAAAATATGAAAACCTACCAGTCAATACGAGGCCAGCAAAATCGCTAGATATCGTCGCTACATTCAAAGCCCTGTAAGGAAACTATCTTTCAGGGCTTTGAATGTTTTTGCTGGCCTCTTCCTTCCTTCCCGGTTTTCATAAGATTCATCTTTAATCTACTTTATTATTTAATAGAACTTTCCACAATTATTTAAAGATCAATGTATTCCTTTGGCTTGAAGTTATCTGCCATAGACCAGGTATGAGCTTTTCCGTTCTTAAGCCTGAATATCTTGAGAAAGCCTTTTACTTCTTCCTTTGATTTTCCCCACTGTCTTACGAATGCACGTGACGGATGGTTGTAGATTTCCTCAAAAATCCCGTCACTTTCATCAAGCTCAAATTTTCCTTCAACGCGAACCTGAGTTCCCTTGCACTGAAAACAGAGTTCTGCATTTGGATTTGCCATAAGCTGCTTGTAAAGATCCTTGAAAGTTCCCGTGTGGAAAATGATTCCGTCTTCGCATGCCTTGAACATGAGAATTCCGCGGACACGAGGGAATCCATTTTCATCCACTGTGGCAAGATGCATCACAGGATTTTCATTCATCATCTTGAACAATTCTTCCTTTGTCATAAAAGGACCTCCTAAAAAACATGGTTTATACTAAATACATGATACTCATATTCAGAATCAAGGCTTTTAAAAATCGCTCAAGAATTTGCTATTTTAGATAGTGCTCCCTGTAGTCGCTTGGACTCATGTCATAGACCTTTTTAAAGGCGGCAGAAAAATGAGAAAGGGATGAAAAACCACATTGTACGGCAATCTCTGAAACTGAAAAATCATTTCTCCTAAGCAGCTTCAAGGATTTGTTCAATCGAACTGAAGTAAGATAGTTCTTTGGAGAAGTCCCGACTTCCCTTGTAAAAAGCCTGTTGAAATTTGAAACGGACATGTTGGCATTTTTTGCAAGCTGAACAACTGTAATATCTTCGCCGCAATGTAGTTCAATAAAGGTTTGGATTCTTCCGATTCTTTCATTTGTAGAAACCGAACGCATGTCATAATTTTCACCAAGAAGGCTGCGGATAATCCAATGGGTCAGAAGCTTTGTCTGGCATTCAAGAGTGACTTCGGAATTTTTCATGTTCTTTGAAGATTCAAATGCAAAAAGATGAAGCATCTTGAGAATATCATGACAAATCAAAAACTGATGTCCCTTATAAACTGGAATTTCATTTTGATACATCTGAAAATTCCGTTCAAAGTAATCCTTCTCTATCATGATGGTGTAGTAGTTTGGAAAATCTGTTCCCCTGTCCTCATGTGGAATGTCCGGTGAAAGTATGGATGCAAGATAGTAGTTTTTCTTAAGTTCAATTCTAGGCGGAATCAAAAAATCATCGGTACCGAATTCAATTATAATCATATAGGATGGATGGGTGTGATTTTTCTTAATGGCAAATTCACAGAATCCCGCAGCCTGAATGAAAAGTGCAAATTTTTCGTAAACATAGCAATCAACATTTTTCAGATTAGATTCGGTAATGGTCTCTCCAACAAGACTTTTTATCTGCTCCATGTTTTCTATATGTTCCATAATAATCCCCTATCCTCTTATGCCAATTAAGATTCCAGCAATTATTATAACAGCACATAAAGCCTTATGAAGAATATTCTTCTCCTTAAATATGAATTTCCCCGACAGAATTGAAATTATGACGCTGGACTGCTTTATCATTGTCATAACCGTAACCTGACTTTCAGGATATCCATTGGCAATAAAAAGAGCCTTATCCATAACTATGAGTCCAACGGCAAGAAACCAGACCCAGACATTTAACCATACACTCCCATGAATTTTTATTCTTCGGACAAGTGCATAAATTGAATAATAAACAACCAGAAAAAATGTATACCAAAACTGAAGCTGACTTGAATTCATTTCCTTCATGAGGATTTTATCAAGAAGCCCGGAAACTGCATTCAGTATGCATGAAAGAAAGGCAAGTAAAATGAAAAACCTGATTGATGAATCATTCCGTTCTTCGGAAATTGATGGTGAATTTAATTCAGCAGACAATGATTTTTCTTTTTTTTCGAAGGGGTTGAATCTTAAAAACAAAAGACCGGCGCTTACAAATAAAAGTCCTATTCCCTTAAAAAAAGAAATTTTTTCTCCAAGTACGATTACACCCAGCAGACTTGCAAAAAGAACCCTGGAAAGATCAAGAACTCCACAAAGACTTATTGGCAGTTTTTTTATGGCCTTGAATCCTGCTATCCATGCTATGAAAATTACAAAGGCTTTCAGTGCCACCCACAAATATTGATTTAAGGTAAGACCTCTTGCATTTGGAATCTGGGGCGTACAAATTAAAAGCGAAAGAAAAGTATATACAAGAAGAACTTCTGTAACGGAATTCTTTTCAAGGGCCTTTTTCTTGCAGATTTCCCTCAAGCCCTTGATGACACCATAAACCAAAACTAAAAGCATCCACATGACAATTAGAATATAAAAAAACCGCCTGTATTGCTACAGACGGCTAAAAGTTAACAAATATTATTTTTCATCCTCGTTGGCAATGCGGTCAATGCCAACAACATAATCAGGATCAGTAATGGAAACAACCTTGATTCCGCTGGCGCTTCTTCCCTGAACCGTAATGTCCTTTGCCTCAACGCGCACGGAGGTTCCCTGGCTTGTAATGCACATGATGCTGTCACTTTCACGAACACAAAGGGCTCCGATGATTTCACCCTTGTCATCAACATTACCAAAAATCTTCTGGCCACCAGTTCCACGTCCATGAGAATTAAATTCTGCAGGATCTACACGCTTACCGATTCCCTTTTCCGTAACGACAAGAATTCGTGCATCTTCTTCCTTTTCTATTCTGATGGCAGAAGTAAGTTCATCCCCTTCGGAAAGCTTGAGACCTGCAACACCGCGGCTTGTCTTACCCATAGGACGAACATCTTCCTCTTCTATGCGAAGGGCCTGACCACGACGGCTTACAAGAAGAAGTTCATCTTTACCCGAAGACAGAATTGAACTTACAAGAGTATCTCCATCATCAAGTCGAACAGCCGTAGTTCCACGATCCTTTGCATTCTTGAATTCACTTGTAGGAGTCTTTTTTACAACACCATTTGCTGTTGCCATAAAGAGGAATTCATCATCCTTGAAATCCTTGAGGGCTACTGTTGTTGTAATATCTTCATTTGCACTAACTTTCAAAAGACTCTTAATATGACTACCACGGCTCATTTTGCTTGCTTCTGGAATTTCATGAACTTTAACCCAGTAGGCTTTTCCGGCAGTAGTAATGAACATGAGGTAGTCATGTGTAGATGCAACGAACATCTGACTTATGAAATCTTCCTCAACAAGCTTGGCAGAAATAACTCCCTTGCCTCCCCTACCCTGGCTCTTGTACTGGGAAACAGGAACGCGCTTTATGTAACCAAGTTTTGAAATGAGAACAACCATGTCCTCTTCCTTGATCATGTCTTCAACATTGATTGTCTCAACTTCACCGGCAACAATATCAGTCTTCCTGTCATCGCCGAATTTTTCCACGATGGCATTTGTCTCTTCCTTGATAAGGTTAAGTATCTTTTCATGATGGGCAAGAAGGTCCTCAAGACGAGCAATCTCAGCCTTAAGCTGTTCCAATTCAATCTTAAGTTCATCAATGCGCAAAGATGTAAGAACACCAAGACGAAGGTCAACAATTGCCTGTGACTGTTCCTCGTCAAATCCAAATCTTGCCTCGAGTCTTTTCTTGGCTTCCGGTTCATCCTTGCTGGAACGGATTATCTGGATTACTTCATCAACGCAATCAACCGCTGTAATCTTTGCTTCAAGGATGTGTTCCTTTTTCTTGGCAACTGCAAGCTCAAATTTTGTACGGCGTGTAATTACCTGGTCACGGTGGTCAACAAAATGCTTGATGATCTGCTTAAGGTTCAATACCTGAGGAGCAAGACCATTTCCACTTGGAACAAGGGCAAGATTTATGATTCCGTAAGAAGACTGAAGTGCTGTCTTTGCAAAAAGCTGATTCAAAACAACCTTTGCAATGGCACCACGCTTAATGTCCACTTCAATACGAACTTCATCACCATGGCTACCATCGTTTACACGGTCAATTCCTTCAATAACCTTATCGCGGGCAAGTTCACCGATTTTTGTAACAAGATCGGTCGTACGTGTCTGGTAAGGAATTTCCGTAAACACGATTTTTTCCTTTCCCTTGGTGTCAACTTCAATTGTAAAACGAGCACGAAGAAGAATCTTGCCACGGCCTGTCTTATAAGCATCAGCAATACCCTTCTTACCAAAGATAATTCCACCTGTAGGAAAGTCAGGACCCTTAAGATGACGCATAAGGTCATCAATGGAAGAATCAGGATTATCTATGTAAGTACAGATTGCAGAACCAACTTCCCTAAGATTGTGTGGAGGCATGTTCGTTGCCATACCAACGGCAATACCTGTCGATCCATTACACAAAAGGAATGGAAATGCTGCAGGAAGAACCTTAGGTTCCTGTCTTGTATCGTCAAAGTTAGGATTAAAGTCAACGGTATCCTTCTTGATGTCATCAACCATAACCTCGGCAACCTTGGACATCTTTGCCTCAGTGTATCGGTATGCGGCTGCAGGAGAACCGTCTATTCCTCCAAAGTTACCCTGCTTTGTAACAGGCATATAGCGCATTGAGAAAGCCTGACCAAGACGAACCATGGCATCGTAAACGGAAGCATCTCCATGTGGATGGTAACGACCAAGAACGTCACCGACTACAGTTGCACACTTCTTTGTTTTTCCGCCACTAGTCAAATTTTCTTCTGCCATGGCATAGAGAATGCGGCGGTGAACTGGCTTCAATCCATCGCGCACATCAGGCAAGGCACGTTCAACAATTACCGACATTGAGTAGTCAATGAATGAACGCTGCATTTCATGCTCAATCGGAGCTGTTAAAATATATCCACCTTCAGGCGTCTGTCTTTCTTCGTAGTTTATTTTTTCAATCATTTCAATTTTCCTGTCATTCTGAACTTGTTTCAGAATCTATTTATGTAAGAGATCCCGAATCAAGTTCGGGATGACATGAGAGCATCTCTAAAAAAACATTTAGGGATGACATAATCATTAAACATCCAGTGTTGCGTATTCTGCGTTCTCTTCAATGAACTTGCGGCGAGGATCAACATCATCACCCATGAGAATTGAGAAAACCTGATCTGCCATCTGGGCATCGGTAATCTTAACCTGCTTCATCTTGCGGTTTTCCGGAGCCATGGTAGTTTCCTTAAGTTCCTGCCATTCCATTTCACCAAGACCTTTATAACGCTGAACTTCAGCCTTGTCGCGGTTTTCACCGAGTTCTTCCAGGGCACGGTCACGTTCTTCATCGCTGAACACAAACTTCTTGAATTTCTGCTTTTTATATTCAACACGGTAAAGAGGAGGCATTGCAATGTAAACATAGCCTTTTTCAATAAGTTCCGGCATAAAGCGGAAGAAGAATGTCATGAGCAGGGTCGAAATATGGGCACCGTCAACATCGGCATCAGCCATGATGATGATCTTATGGTACCTGAGCTTTTCAATGTTAAAGTTTTTGCCGATTCCAGTTCCAAGGGAAGCAATTACCGGCTGAAGCTTATCATTGTTAATTACCTTGTCAGCAGCAACCTTTTCAACGTTAAGCATCTTACCCCAGAGAGGAAGAATTGCCTGAGTCTTAGGATTTCTACCCTGCTTTGCAGAACCACCGGCAGAGTCTCCTTCGACAATGTATACCTCACATTCCTCCGGCTTGTTTGAAGAACAGTCTGCAAGCTTTCCAGGAAGCCCAAAACTGTCCATACCGTTCTTTCTGTTGGCCTCAATGGTCTTTCTTGCCTTAATGCGTCCCAGGGCTTCGTTAACGGCCTTTTCAAGGATTGAATTGCAGATTTGTGGATTCTGTTCGAACCACTGGGTAAGCTTTTCCGAAACAAGTGAATATACGATTGAACGAACTTCAGTATTTCCAAGCTTCTGCTTAGTCTGCCCTTCAAACTGAGGTTCCGGAACCTTTACGGAAATTACAGCAGCAATACCCGTACGGACATCATCACCGGTAAGACGCTCAACCTTGATTTCCTTGGCAGCCTTTTCCTTCTGTTCCTTTGTAGCCTTAGGATTCCACTTTGGATTAAGCTTCTTGAACAGCTTTTCATTGCCGTCAAGAGCCTTGTTCATAACAAAAGTAAGGGCATTCTTAAAACCGTCAAGATGAGTACCACCTTCACGGGTATTAATGTCGTTTACATAGGAATAGATCTTGTCTTCGTAGCCGTCATTGTACTGCATTGAAATTTCAGCAATGACATCATTCTGTTCCCCATTGATGAAAATCGGATCTTCCGGAACAACTTTTCTTCCTTCGTTGAGGAATTTTGTGTATTCATTAATACCGCCTTCAAACTTAAGTACAAGTTCCTTAGGAGTTGCAAGACGTTCATCACGGAAAGTAATCTGAATTCCAGGGTTAAGGAATGCAAGTTCACGAAGACGCGCAAGAAGAACATCAAAGTCATACTGAATGGTCTCAGTAAAGATGGTTGCATCGCTCTTCCAGCGAATGGTGGTACCCGTACGGTCAGTTGTACCTATTTCCTGTACGCCTTCCTTGTTTGGAATGCCACGCTTGAATTTTTCCGAATAAACCTTTCCATTACGGTAAACGGTGGCTTCAAGCCAGTCGGAAAGGGCATTAACGCAGGAAACGCCAACACCATGCAAACCGCCGGAAACCTTGTAGTTTGACTTGTCAAATTTACCACCGGCATGAAGTCGGGTTAAAACAAGCTCAAGAGCCGAAATTCCCTGTGTAGGGTGAATATCAACAGGAATACCGCGTCCATCATCTTCTACGCGGCAAATGTCATCAAGTTCAAGTGCAACCGTTATATTGTGGCAGAATCCTGCCATGGCTTCATCTATACAGTTATCAACAACTTCATAAACAAGATGGTGAAGTCCGTTAGGTCCCGTAGAACCAATATACATACCAGGGCGTTTTCTTACCGGCTCAAGTCCCTGCAATACCTGAATATTACCGGCACCGTAATCGTTATTTTCTGCCATTTTTTTCTCACTTTTCTTCAATAATAAAGTGCTTTATTATAGTAAAAAAAACAACAAATTTCAATTAAAGGAGTGTTGTAATTGAGAAAAACAGGGGAATTCTTTATAATCGCTGGAATATGAGCGAGAACAATTTCAAGGTATTTTGGGACGAAGCCCTTAAGCAGATAAACCAGGAACTCACCACATCCGGCCAGAAAGACGAATTCGTATTCTGGTATGACATTGAATATGTAGAGGATACCCTTAACACCATAACAGCATCCGTACAGTCGGATTTTATGTGGGTACAGATGAAATCCCGAAATGTAATTTCCAAAATCGAAAACAAAATATCTGAACTTTGCGGAAAATCTGTCACCATTACATACATAGTAAAAAAACGCAATTCACAAACTGTCACCGTAACAGATAATTCTTCTATAAACAGCACCATAGGTACAGTTTCACAGAATCATTCATCATCTGACACCATTCAATCTGATTCTGCAGTTAAAAGTGAAACTGCACCCGTACAACGAAATGAAACTGTACCCATGACAAATTCTGTACCCATAACAGAACATCCTGTAAAAAAGCATCCCCAGATGAACGAAAACTTCACCTTCGACAACTTTGTAAAGGGTGAAAATTCCGTGTACCCATACAGTGTGGCCCTTGCAGCTGCAAAAGCTCCTGGAGAAAACTACAATCCGCTGATTCTCTACGGAGGAGTTGGACTTGGAAAAACCCACCTGATGCAGGCAATAGGAAACTACATCTACAACAATCCTCCTGCAGACAAACCTGATATCAACATCTGCTTCATATCCGCAGAAAACTTTACCAACGAATTTACATACAACATCCGCCAGAACACCCCTGAAAAATTCAAGTCAAAATTCAGAAAATACGATGTTCTCCTCATAGACGACATTCACTTCCTCCTGGGAAAGGACGACACACAGGAAGAACTTTTCCATACATTTGAGGCCCTAACCCAGAGAAAGTCCCAGATCGTATTCACATGCGACAGACCCCTTAGCGAATTAAAGGGATTCCATGAAAGGCTTCTTTCAAGATGCAAGTCAGGAGGAATAGCAAACCTTCAGCCTCCAAGCTTTGAAACAAGAAAAGCCATTCTCCAGAAAAAAATGGAATCAAAAAACTTCTCCATAAGCGATGAAGTATTGGACCTTATAGCAAATAACGTTCACTCTTCGGTAAGGGACCTTGAAGGATGCCTGAAGACCCTCAACGGATATGCAGAAATAACCAGGCAACCCATTACAGTTGAACTGGCAAAAAAAGCCCTCAGCGACATGTTCACTGCAGATGCTCCCACAATGGTAACAATCGACACCATACAAAAAGTCATTTCAAGCTATTTTGACATAACCCTTGCAGACCTTAAGGGAAAAAAGAAAAATTCCAACGTAGTAAATGCAAGACAGATTGCCGTTTACCTTTCCAGAAACCTTACGGAATATTCACTCCAGGACATCGGAAAGGAATTCGGGGGACGTGACCATACTACAATAATGCACAGCATCGGCAAAATAGAAGGACTCCTAAAAACGGATCCAATGTTCAATTCAACAATAGAAACCCTGATAAAGGAGATAAAGGAATATAAGAAACCGTAAAATTTAATGTGGAAATCCACATGGCATTATGCTAATATTATGTGGATAAACTGTTGATAAATTTGTCACCAGTGCAATTGTGAATTTAAAGTGCAAATGAATTTACACTTTTTCCACAGGCTAAGTTCTTTTAATACAATAAATTAAATGACTTTTCCATAAATTCACAGCCCTTATTATTACTATTATTAAAATTTATAAATTTATAAATTTAATATACTGTGTGCATAAATATTCATTTTCATAGCAAATTGCATATTTATGCATAAAATTGCATATTTTATTTGAGGAATTCCATTGGACTTACCTGGTAACTTTTTGGATGACCTCTTATAGGGAGATAGAAAAATGAAATTTACTTTTGACAGAAACACCCTTCTTAATGAAATTTCCGTTGCAAGGGAAATCATCAGCACAAGAGAAGCCAAGGCCATTACATCAAACATCTTGATCATAGCAAAGGAAAACAGGCTTTCCATAAAGGCAACTGACCTCAAGGTAAATTTCTATACCCAGGTTCCTGTACAGGTGCAGGAAGAAGGAAGCACTACAGTTTACTGTGACACATTCCTTGGAATCCTTAACTGTCTCCCTGATGGAGAAGTTGAATTCAGCCAGGAAGTAAACGATGACAATTCAAATTCCATAAAGGTAAAGATTACAACTCCTGACAAGAAGAACAAGTTTGAAATGAGAAGCCTTTCAGAAGAAGACTTCCCTGAAATCTACACTGCACAGAATGTTCCATATTTTGAAGTTTCATCAAAAGAAATCAAGATGATGATAAACCAGACTGCATTTGCCGTAAGCAAGAAGAAGTCAAACGTAAGCTTTAACGGTGTGCTTTTTGAAAAAGATGGTGACAGCCTTACTCTCGTGGGTACAGATGGAAGACGCATGAGCCTCTGTTCAAAGAAGATTCTTGCAGGTGTGAGCGACTTCCCTCCAGCCATTGTTGATACAAAGATTCTTAATATAATCTTAAAACATGCGCCGGAAGAAGGAAACATCTTCATTTCTGTTGTGGACAAGATGATTTTCTTCAAGTTTGGAAACTATGAATTCGGTTCAGTTCTTATTGGTGGAACATATCCTGACTACAAGAGCGTAATTCCACGCAACCAGTCAAAGTCTTTCCAGGTGGAAAAGAGCGAGCTTGCAGAAGCCCTCAAGAGGGTTTCACTTATGGTTGAAAAGGATGTATGCAAGGTTATCTTCAATATTTCAGACGGAAAGCTTAAGGTTTACTCACAGCAGCAGTCTGGTAGTGCAAATTCTGAAATTCCATGTATGTATGCAGGAGAAGATGTAATCATTGCACTTAACGTGAACTATGTTGATGAACCTCTTAGGGTTATTGATACTGAAAGAATTGCCTTTGACTTCTCTGACGGAAACGGCGCCGTTACAATGAGGTCGGAACCTCAGGCTGACTACATTCACATCATAATGCCGATGGATGCTGACTAAGGTTGCCATTCATTTCCCTGACGCCATACAATTTCAGGAACCTCTCCAATTGTCCCATTGACCTTTCTTCCCGTGAAGTTTTTTTTATCGGGGAAAATGGGCAGGGAAAGAGCAATCTTCTTGAATCCCTCTATTACTCGGCCTATGGATCTTCCTTCAGGACTCACCTTGAAAATGAAATAATATACAAGGGACAGTCAGAGATGAGCGTTCATTCCATGTACAGGGAGGACAACGGCATCACCCACACTACCCTTGTTTCCCTCAAGGGAAAGAACAAGAAAATAGAGAAAGACGGAAAAATGGTTCATGACAGGAAGGAGCTGGTTAATACCATGCCATGTGTCCTTTACAGCCATGATGACCTTGATTTTGCTGCAGGAAGCCCGGAAAGGCGCCGTTTTTTCATAGACCAGTCCCTTTCGATGTACGACGTCATGTACATTGACCTCATAAGGAAGTACAAGAGGATTCTCAAGAACAGGAACCTTTGCCTTAAGGATAACAAGGTTGAACTTCTTGATGCATACGACGTTCAGCTCATTCAGACGGGACTTGAGATACAGAAGAAAAGAAAGGATGCGGTTTTCAAATTCAACCAGATTTTTGGTGACCTTTATTTTAAGGTTACTGACATTGATGGGCTTAGCATAAAGTACAGTCCTTCCTGGAAAAAGAGGGATGAAAATCATATTGAATCCAATCCTTTTGCCGACTCAAACATTCCTTCCGTTGAAAACATACTGGAACATGTAAGAAGGATGAGGCAGCAGGAATTGATAATGGGAACCACAATGAGCGGACCCCACAGGGACAGGATTGAATTTGAGGTGCATGGAAATCCCTTCATTCCAACTGCTTCAACAGGACAAAGGAGAATGGTTGCCCTTGTATTGAGAACGGCACAGGCAGTCTATTACAGGGATGCAACAGGTAAGAATCCAGTTCTGCTGATGGATGATGTAATGCTTGAAGTAGATCCTGAGAAGAGAAAGAAGATAACGGCTCTTTTGCCAAAATACGACCAGCTTTTCTGCACTTTTCTTCCCGGAGAACCCTATGAAAATTATGTGAGGGAAAATACCTTCGTCTACGAAATAAAAAGCGGCACTTGGACCAGGAAGCAATGAATTCAGAAAAAGACATATCATCCATTGGAAACGTAGTAAACAGGATCTTTACAAACATGGATTCAGGGGTTACGGAAAATGCCCTGAGGATTTACAGTGCATGGGAAAAAATTCTTCTGAGAATTAAGCCACCTGCAGGTTCTGTTACAGGCAATCCCAATACGGGAAGAAACATGGCGGACCACTCAAGGGTCGTTGACTTGAAGAACGGCATGCTTTTGGTGGAAACGGACCATCCGGGCTGGACGGAGCTGATTCAGTTCCATAAGAATTACATACTCAGGGGATTTCAGATGGAATTTCCGGAGCTTAAGATTCATTCCATGGCATTCAGGCTTGCAGGATCCAATGCAAGTCTTGGAAGAAACGTAAGGCAGGATGAAAAGGATGCAAGGCAGAATTCCATGAGGATGATAGAAATGCAGGAAAAACTGGACAAAAGTGCTGGAATTCAGCCTGAAAATACCGATAAAAATACAGAACCTAAGAAGATTCCTGATGAATTAAGGGGAATTTTTGAAGATTTGGGTAAAAATATGGGAATTTATTGAAGTTCCGACATTTTAGGTTGACCAACTGCAATAAATAATGATAGTATCTGCCCTACAAAATTGAAATTATTTTAAACTAATAGAGGAGTCGCATATGTTACGTACATATCAGCCAAGTAAAGTAAAGCGCAACAGAAAATTCGGTTTCCGCGCACGCATGAAGACACGCGGAGGACGTCTTGTTCTCGCTAGAAGAAGAGCTAAGGGTCGTCATAAGCTTTCTATTTCAGACGAAAAGAAGCCTTACTGATTGATTTAAAATAAAGGATGGAAGCGGACTTGTTAAAAACAGGATGTTTTAGGAAACTTGAACATATAAAACATCCTGCTGACATCCAGAGACTTTTTAAGCAGGGGAAGAAAGTCAGCGTGAACGGTGCAAAACTGTTTTTCATGCTGAATGATAAAAATATCAACCGTATAGGTTTTCCCCTTCCCCGTGGCTATGGCAACGCTGTGGAAAGAAATAAATCCAGACGCTATAGCCGTGAAACATATCGTTTTTTTAAATCACGCCTGAACACCGGATATGACATGCTTTTGCTGGTTTTCCCCGGAAATGACTCGTTCCTCTCGCGGTGTGAACAATTTAAGACATTATGCAAAAAAGCTGGCTTATTGAATCAATAGGAAGGTTTGTTTCTAAAATTCTTATTGGTTTGGTGAGATTTTACCAAGTTTTTATTTCTCCTTTATTTCCCGCATGCTGTAGGTATACTCCCACATGTTCGAAGTATGCCATTGACGCATTGAAAAAGTACGGACCTGTTAAAGGCAGTTATCTTTCTGTCAGGAGAATAGCCAGGTGTCATCCATTTCATAAAGGTGGTTATGATCCCGTTCCCTGACTACAATTCAGGAAATCAATATGGATAAAAACAGTGTTATAGCAATTGTTTTGTCTACCCTTGTTCTTGTTGGATCTTTCTTTGTTCAGACAAAGTTCATCCAGCCAAAGCAGGCGGAAAAAGCTCAGCAGCAGGCTGTTGAACTTGAGGCAAAGCAGAAGATTCAGGAAGAAAAGATCAAGGCAGACAGCGAAATGGTTTCTGCTTCTGAAGATGATGCAGATGAAGTTGTTGAAGCTGCCGAATACAAGATTGTTACAAACAAGGCTGAAATAACCTTTACAAATCGCGGTGGTGACATTGTGAGTTACAAGCTTATAGGCCACAAGGATAAGGAAACGGATGAAGGTGTTGAAATGGCACTTGACGTTTCTTCTTCAAACCGCGCCTTTGCCCTTTCCATCGGGGAATTTGGAAGTCCAATACTGAATGAATATTTCAAGGCTTCAGTTAAGGATCCTTACACAATTCTGTTCCACAAGGATTATGAAGTTAAGGATGAAAACGGAAATGTAAGCAGGTACACGATCGGAAAGAGGTATACATTCTCTCCGGATGATTATGCATTCAAGCTTGATGTTTCCATTGTTTGCCGTGATGGTACTGACGGTCTTAACAGAAACGGTTCTTCTTATACATTGAGGACATCTCCAAACATCGGCCCAAGGTATGACAAGAAAAACCGCTATGAAGTAAGGCAGTATCTTGCCCTTAACGGTGCAAAGAGAATCAGAAGGAACATTCAGGAAAAGACCTTTGACATCAACCAGATGAAGTGGGCAGGTGTCGGAGGAAAGTATTTTACAGTTCTTGTTAAGCCTGAAAATCCTGAATCAATGAATCCTTACGTAAAGTCTGTGGTAAAGGGTGACAATTCGGAACTGTGCCAGGTTGTTCTTTCAAGAAAGAATTTTGAGGGCAAGAGCATCAATGATACCTACTATGTTTATGTTGGTCCCCGCCAGGAATCGGAACTCATCAAATACAACGATCAGACAAAGAATGCATGGGGTCTTGTTAATGCAAAATTGAATGAGGCTCTCCAGACAAGCGGATTCCTTTCTCCAATTGAAAAGATTCTCAAGTGGGGTCTTGATAAGATCAATATTGTTGCTCACAACTGGGGTGTATCAATCATCATCCTTACATTGATTCTTAAGATCATTCTTTTCCCTCTCAACAAGAATACGGCCATCGGTTCCCTCAAGATGCAGAAGCTTCAGCCAAAAATGCAGGAAATCCAGGAAAAGTACAAGGGTGACCAGCAGAAGATTGGTATTGAAATGCAGAAGCTTTACAAGGCCAATGGATACAATCCAATGTCCGGATGCCTTCCAATGGTATTCCAGATGGTAATTCTTTTTGCAATGTACAACGTATTCAATAACTACTTTGAATTCCGCGGTGCAAGCTTTGTAAAGGGATGGATTGACGACCTTTCCGTAGGTGACAAGATCCTTACATGGAATACAAACATTCCTTTTGTTACAGGATTTACAATGAATACTCTGAGACTTCTTCCGTTCATCTATACGGCATCACAGCTTTTGAACGGTAAGATCACTCAGTATGGAAATGCAGGTGCCGGTGGTGCAAGCCAGGGACAGATGAAATTCATGATGTACGGTATGCCTCTCATGTTCTTCTTCCTGTTCTACAATGTACCGAGCGGACTTCTTCTTTACTGGACATCAAGCAACATTCTTCAGATTGGACAGCAGCTTATAATTAATGCCTACATGAAGAAGCAGAGGGCAAACATGAACATCAAGACTGTAAAGAAGACTGCAAACAACAAGAAAAAGTAAGAGGTGATTTTATGACATACGAATTTGAAGGAAAAACAGAAAAGGACGCCATTGAAAAGGCAGCTGCAGAACTCGGTCTTGAGAAGGATCAGTTTGATGTGGAAATTCTTGAATCACAGAAGAAGGGACTGTTTAAGAACGGTTATGTAAAGATTCGCGTTCACACGGTTGATTCACAGAACCAGATGTCTTCTGAATTTGACGGAAAGGTTCCATCACAGGCAGCTTCAACTGTTGTGGCAAATCCAATGCCACAGGATGAATTTGAACAGAAGCTCTGTGACTTTACACGCGAAATGATTGAAAAGATGGGATATGAAACTGCCGTTGAAATCATGTTCCGTGAAGACAAGAAAATCGGCATCAAGCTTACAAGTTCTTCTTCTTCAATCCTCATTGGACGCAAGGGAAAGAACCTGGACGCCCTCCAGCTTATCGTAAACGTTTATGCAGGTCACCTTGGACGTGAAGATGTACGCGTAATTCTTGATACTGAAAATTACAGGATCCGCCGCGAGGAAAGCCTTGTTCGCCTTGCTTATGTTACTGCAGACAAGGTTAGGCAGAGAAAGTCTTCGATTCTTCTTGAATCAATGAATCCTTTTGAACGCCGCCTTATCCACACGACGCTTAACGACATTGCTGACATTGAGACAAAGTCTGAAGGTGAAGGCCTTTACAAGCAGGTTCGCGTTATCTACAAAGGTGTAAGATGAAAAAACTAGTGGCACTTGTTTTTGCAGCCGCTGCATGTACCTTGGGCTTTTCATATTCAGCAAGGGAAATCCTTGGAGACGAAACTTATGAAAGGCTTAAGGTTGAAGGAGTTATACAGACCAACAGGTTCAAGCCTGAGTCTGTTGAATTCAAGCTGGTTCCAAAAACTGAAGTTGCTGAAAAAAACTTTGGGGAATGGACTAAGGGTACAGAATTGCCTGCCATGATTGGGGAAAATCTGTACCTACTTCCAAAAAAGGGAAGTTCAATCGGGGAAGTTTCCGTAATACTGAGGGCCATAAGCAATCTTGAGGGGTCAACTTACTATTCCAACAGAAGGAAGAAGTGGGAAGTTCTTTACAAGGAAGCTTACTGCATAAAGGGGCCAGAAGATTCGGAAAAGGTGCCAGATTACACAAAAGGCAGTGCAGACGGACAGGTACAGTTTTGCATGCTCAATGACAATTCCCTGGGAAGGACAAATTACCGGATTTCCTACCTGCAGTCGGAAAATGAAATTGCGGCAGACTTCATGAATACAACATCCGTATCCATTGGACCTGTAAAGGCAGTTTCCCCGGAAAAACTCAAGATAGGGGTTGTTTTCATCGATTGTGGCGAAGAATATGTGGTTTACATGGCATTGAAGGCAAAGTTCTTCAACCTTGGAGTTCTTGAGGACAGAATGATGAAGTCTTTGGGAGCAAGACTTGATGCCATTTACAATTGCTTCATGAAGCAGATAGAGGGGGATCAGAAATAAATGAAAAGATTCATTCCTATGATTCTTATGGGCTTGTGTTTCATTTCCTTTGGAGGATGCAAACCCAACAATAAACAGGCTAAAACAGAAACAAAGAAGGAGGCTGCTGCAACTATGAGCGGAGTTAAATCGATTGAAGGCAAGGAAGGACTTTTTGCCGTTATCAGTACAAAGAAGGGAGACATCGCCCTTGAACTGTTCTACAAGGATACACCTTTGACGGTAATCAACTTTGTTGGTCTTGCTGAAGGTACACTTGATGCTGCAAAGGGAAAGCCTTTTTATGACGGACTTAAGTTCCACCGTGTTATCGCTGACTTTATGATTCAGGGTGGAGACCCACAGGGTACAGGTGCTGGCGGTCCTGGATACAGGTTTGCTGACGAATGCATGGATAAGTACAAGTTTACAGGTGCAGGCATTCTTGCCATGGCAAATGCAGGTCCTGGAACAAACGGAAGCCAGTTCTTCATTACACATGTTGAAACACCATGGCTCAACGGAAAGCATACAATTTTTGGTAAGGTAGTGAACGAAGAAAGCCAGAATGCTGTAAATGCAATCGCCCAGGGTGATGTAATGGACAGCATCAAGATTTACCGCCAGGGTGCAGAAGCTGAAAAGTTTACGGCAACTCAGGCTGACTGGGATGCAGCTGCAAAGAAGGCAAAGGAAGCCGCTGCAGAAGCAAAGAAGAAGGCCAATGCAGAAAAAATCGCTGCAGTGGAAAAGGCTTTCCCTGGTTTTGCAACTGATGAAAACGGAATCTACTGGAAGACAACTACTGAAGGAACTGGAGACAAGTGCGGTTCAAGAAAGTCTGTTACTGTTGAATACAAGGGCTATCTTGTTGACGGTACAGTGTTTGACGGTTCTGCAAAGCTCTTGAAGGGTGGTCATGAACCTCTGGACTTTATGACAGACGGTGGACAGATGATTCCTGGATTTGACATCATGGTTCAGGACATGAAGCTTAACGAAGTCAGAACAATCGTAGTTCCAAGCGACCTGGCTTATGGCGACCGCGGTTATCCTGGAGTCATTCCTGGTGGAGCTTACATCGCATTTGACATTGAACTTGTAAAAATCAAGTAGCTTGAACTTCTAGAAATTTGAGGTCTTCGGCATGGTCCGGAGGCCTTTTTTTTGCACATGTAGAATTTGAAATTCACAAAAAATGTGGATAAATTCACAAGTTATCCACAATACTTATATACTTATCCACATAAATTTGGGGATAAATTCACTTTAAATTCGATGAATTCCACAAGTTATCCACATAATGTGGAAAATTCAGTGAATTTGCGTATAGTAAATTTGTGTAGTCCTGTAAATTCCCCGGGAGACAAAAAAAATCACCATACCAAGCTGGCATGGTGAAATTCAAACCGTAAAAATATCAGTGTGAAATTCTAAAGCTGTTCTATGCTGGTGAGGTACTTTATGAGCTTGTCCTTAAGCAGGAAGTCTACCAGTCCGCACTGTTCCAGCATGGAAACAGGACAGTCAAAATCACTGTATTTTTTCTTGTAAGACTGAATTAACGTGTTTGGAATTGCAGAAAATGCTGTGGAAATGGATTTTGATATGAGGTTGCTGAAGGAATTCAGGTAGATTACCTGCTTTGAATCCAGCGTCTTGTATTTTGTGGAATAGTCAGATTTTTCTGATGAATTGTCATATACGATTATGTAACGGTAAAGTGCATCATTGAGCCATTTTACGATTGAAGTCTGGCGCTCAAGGAATTCAGATGTTTCTTTAATGTCTGACGTCTTGCGGAAAAACACAGTAAGCTGGGCTTTTTCGATGTCTTCCGGCTTGACTCCATGTTCGTCACACTCAAGGTCCACGATTTCAAATCCTGCACAAGTGAATGCCTTGCGGATGGAAATGTCCACAGGTCCTTCAAAACCGACACGTGGAATGATACTTGAAGTGGAAATGCTCTTTTCTGCAAGCTGAAGGAGTCCGCGAAGGTATTTTTCCGGATGCTGGAACTGGTCAAGGCTGAGTATGTCCAGGAGAAGGAAAGCCAGATTTGATCCTATGATCAAGCTTGCTGGGTTTACGTCAAAGTTGTGGAATTTATAAAGGAATGAGGCGATTGCAATGCGAAGGGGGGCTTCGCCGGTAATGTCGTGTTCCCTGTCCTTTTCAAGGCGGAATTTATGTTCTTCAAGGGCATTGATGCAAGACTTGATGAATGCTTCCAGAGGGGAATCAATGATCTCGTCTTCGTCTTCAGTAACCTTGGAATTAACCACATCCCCGGAGTTCATCATGATGAGGCTTGACTTGTCCTCGACGCCGGCAGGAGCCTGGATGTTTACGCGGGTTACACGTTCGCTGTCTATGGATTCTGTGGAGAAGTTGTCCTTGAGGATGAATGTATTTGGAGTTTCTTCCGGCTGAGGAATGGAGATTTCTGACTCCCCTGCCCTTTCCTTGATGATGGATTCAACGGTGGGGATTCCGGCATCTTCAGAATCTTCCGGATTTGCAAAGGATGGAATTTCTTCTGGAATTACTTCGCCGGGTTTCTTAACGAAGAAGCCGCTTTTTGAAAGGGAATAGATGTAACCGTCGCGTTCAAGCTCGTCATAGGCCTTTGTAACAGTGTTTCGGCTTATGGCAAAATCCTCTGAAAGTGTCCTGATGGAAGGGAGCTTTGTGTTTGGAACCAAGTCTCCCTTGTCTATCATTTCCTTAATGTTCTGATAAAGCTGGCAATATAGTTTTACCTTGCTGGATTTGTCGAGTTTGAATTCCAGGTTATTCACAGAAAATCCTCCAATCTGTACCCATAAAAATAGCTACCAATATTATAAAATGGCATTGGAGAAAATGCAAGTGTTATCTGTACCCATGTGTATGGAGGGGTAAGAGTGACAGTTGTTAGAGTGAGAAGCTTTCCGGAAGCAGCTGTTCAAGGGTGAATATCTTTACATCCCCTGTCTTGTTGGAAAGGATTATCTTAAAGTCCCTGTCGCAGAATTCAGCAAGAACCTGACGGCATACACCGCATGGAGTGCAGAAGTCCTGGATTACACCATCTGGGCCTCCGACAACGGCAATGGCATCGAATTCCTTGCATCCTTCGCTTACGGCCTTGAAGACTGCAGTGCGTTCTGCGCAGTTTGTGGGACCATAGGCTGCGTTTTCTATGTTGCATCCGGTGTAGATGGTTCCATTTTTGGCAAGGAGAGCAGCCCCCACGTGAAAATGAGAATACGGAACATAAGAGAATTCAAGCATCTTGGTGGCCTTTTCAACGAGTTCTTTTACTGGAAGTTCATTTTCATTCATGGGTGTCTCCTTAAGCTGTGTAATTTGGGTCTCTAAAAAATGCAGTTTTTAGGGATGCCCTTATGCCTTGATCTTGATCCTTCTTTTTTCCGGATCGTCGTTTTCCTTGTAGAAGATGGCAATGTTACCGATGATGCGAACAAGGGTTGAATTTGTGCGCATGGCAATGTCTTCTGAATATTCGAATTTGTCGTCCTTGTATTCGTTGAACTTAACCTTGATGAGTTCGTGGGCTTCAAGGGAATCTGACACCATCCTTACGAGGGAATCTGTCACTCCGTTCTGTCCGATGATCACCACTGGGTTAAGTTCGTGGGCAAGCTTTTCCAGCTGCTTTCTTGTTTTACTGGTTAATTCTGTCATGGTAAAAAGATTATCAGTTACTTTGTGAATTGTCTACACCAAGACCGAAAAGTGCATAGTCTGCGCGTACAGGATCTCCGGGAAAAACTGTACCCATGATCTGAGTCAGCTCCATGCAGGTCTTCATGGTGGCAGATTTTGGCTTACCGGAACTGGACGGTGACAGAATTCCAAGGTTTGTTGACTGTTGCATTACATGGGTGTCCAAAGGCATCAGTAGGTTTTTCTTGTCATACCAGGAAGTCCATAGACCCAGGTCTACGGGAGAATTGTTTCTGACCATCCACCGAAGGAACATGTTCACTTTTTTTGCAGCAGTGGTGTCAGAATGGGGAATGAGGCCACATTCTCTTGGAAAACAGGTGCAGATCAACTGTGATAGGTGCAGTTTTTCCGACTGGATGGGTGCAGTTTTTAGGTACAGATTCTTGAAGTATTCCCCAAGGGAAGAATGATTTCTTAAAATATTCTTAATTGTGTCGAAGAATAAAATGAAATCTGTATGGGTGTACATTCTGTAAAAGGAACTGTCTCCCTTGGTGAAAAATTTTCTGTACCCTTCATCCTGTACCCAGACAGATGGTTCTGCATCCATGGCGTCCAGAATCAGTTGGACATGGGATAAAATCTGTCCCCTTTGGCCAAAGGCCATGTTTGCGGCTAGGAATGCAATGATTTCCTGCTGGATAGGGTCTTTGAACCTGTGCATGAACTGGGATGGATCCTTCTTAAGAAATTCTGGTGTTTCGTATTTATTGGCAAGATCAATGAGCTGATGTTTTAATTCTGGGGAAATCATTACATGAAGTTTATATCAGCAGCGGATATTTGTCAGCATAAATTCGAAACTATTATATTGAAGAAAACGGCCATTTCGATTAAAATTGATGCAAGAAATTCAATATAAAGAGAGGTTTTTTATGAAAAAAATGTTTGCTGCAGCTGCTGCAATTCTTGCTGCATTGGTGGTGACTTCATGCGCCCCTTCAAAAAAGAATTACATCATTGCTACAGGTGGTACATCGGGAACTTACTACCCATTTGGTGGAGCTCTTGCCAACATCTGGAACACAAAGATTGAAAACATGAACGTAACTGCACAGTCAACCGGTGCTTCTGCAGAGAACCTTCGCCTTATTTCCAACGGTGATGCTGAATTTGCAACAGTTCAGAATGACGTTATGGATTATGCCTACAAGGGAACGGACATGTTTGCCGGCAAGCCGCTTCCAAACCTTAGCGTAATGGGAACAATGTATGAAGAAGTGATTCAGATTGCAGCCCGCAAGGATTCCGGAATCAAGACAATTGACGACCTTAGGGGAAAGCGCGTTTCCATCGGAGATGCTGGTTCAGGTGTTGAATTCAATGCAAAGCAGATTCTTGAAGGATACGGAATCACATTTGACGACATCAAGAAGAACAACCTGTCATTCAAGGAATCAGGTGAAGGCCTCCAGAACGGAACCTTGGATGCATGCTTCGTAACGGCAGGTGTTCCAAATGCAGCCCTTCAGGAACTTGCATTTACAAACGGACTCATCCTCATTCCAGTTGATGAGGACCATGCCTATGACATCTGCAAGAAGTACGGATTCTACACACAGACAGTTATTCCTGGCGGTACATACAAGGGAACAGATGTAGACACACCTGCCCTTGCAATCAAGTGTACAATTGCAGTAAATGCCCAGCTTGATGAAGCTACAGTTTACGAAATGACAAAGGCTGTTTTTGAAAATCTTGAGGAACTTGGAAATGCCCATGCAAAGGGAAAGGAAGTTTCTGTTGAAAAGGCAGTTTCAGGCGTAAGCGTTCCATTCCACCCGGGTGCTGCAAAGTACTTTAAGGAAGTTGGAGCAATCAGATAAAAAAAATGGATCGGGTTTAGGGACAGTTATGAAGATCAGAGTCAGACGAACCTTAAGCCTGATTCTTGCGTTTGGAATTCTGGCCGGGGGAATTCTTTGTTTTCCCTGGTTCAGGATTTTGTGTTTTGAAAACGTAAAGAATCCTTCAGAAAGAATTTGCAGCCGAAGGGGAACCGGCGGTTTTTGCATCGGGTACACCCACTCGGTGAACAAGGGCCGGGTTCATGACCACTACAGGATTGACGGTAACAGCATTGTCCTGTATCGGACGGACTTTGTCAGTTACGGTGCAGGAATGCCAGAGCCTGAGGATGCCGAGGGAGCGGTTTTTACCGTCAGTGATGGAACTTATTCCATGGATCACGTGCGGAACCTTGGCAGGGAATTTTACCTTGCAGTTGGAGTCGTTGCAGACCACAGCCTGGGTATTGCAGGAGATGAATTTTTTCTGAAAGATTTTTTTGAACCAAGGACGAGGCTCAGGGTTCATGTTGGAAAAATGAATCTTGTTCAGTTTTGGTTCGGTAAAAAAACGCTGGATTAAAAGGGCGGATTTTTTATAGGAGATACAGACTAATAATGAAGGACGTTAAGGACGAAAAATCAGAAGAATTTGTTGAAGAAACAATGGAGTCTTTTATTCCTACTACCAATGAGGCGGAAATGAAGGAACTCATGGGTGAGCTGGATAAGGAACATGCTTACCGCCAGCATAACTGCTGGAGACAGTATATCACTGTTGTGGTTTCCATTTTCTTTGTTGCCTTCCAGTTGTATGCATCTTTGTCTGGCCGCGTAACAGCACAGATTCTTCGTGCAACACACCTGGCCTTTGTTCAGCTGCTTGCATTCCTTTTGTTCCCCCCTACAAAAAAATCAAGAAAAGACCACCTGCCTTGGTATGACGTTCTTCTTGGAATCGTCGGGGCTGCATGCTGGATGTACATTGTTGTGAACTTCCAGGAACTTGCCCGCAGAACAGGTGCATACAAGACCATAGACATTGCAGTTGCCATCGTTGGAATTCTTGTCCTTATGGAAAGCTGCAGGAGAATCGTAGGACTTCCAATCTTGTGCATTGCAACGGGATTCATTCTCTATGCATTCTTTGGCCGTTACCTTCCTGGATTCTTCAATCACCGCGGATATAAGGTTGCCCGCATTGCTGCCCACTTGTTCTACAACACGGAAGGAATCATGGGTGTTCCCCTTGGAGCATGTTCCACATTCATCTTCCTCTTCATTCTCTTTGGTGCACTTCTTGAAAAGACAGGCATCGGTCAGTTCTTCATCGACATCTGTAACGCCATTGCCGGCAGTGCTTCCGGTGGGCCTGCAAAGGTTGCCGTTTTGACATCTGCCCTCCTGGGAACGGTAAGCGGTTCTTCCGTTTCAAACACGGTTGGTTCCGGTTCATTTACAATTCCAATGATGAAGCGCCTTGGCTACAAGAGTGAATTTGCAGGTGCAGTTGAAGCTGCTGCATCTACAGGCGGACAGCTCATGCCTCCGATCATGGGAGCCGCTGCATTCCTCATGGCAGAAAGCCTGGGTCTTTCATACATTACCATCGTAAAGGCAAGCATCATTCCTGCCCTTTTGTACTTTGCAGGAATTTTCATCACGGTTCATCTTGAAGCACATAAGCTGGGACTTAAGGGGCTTCCACGTGAACAGCTTCCTCCATTCCTTCCGCTGCTTTTGAAAAAGGGATACATGATCCTGCCTCTGGTAATCATCGTTGTTTTCCTTTGCATGGGAAGAACCGCAGTTTATGCTGCATTCATGGGAATCCTCAGCTGCCTTATCATCGGTTTTGTAACTTCAGTTGTAGATATTCTTCTTGGAAGAAAACCTTCTTTTGGTGTAAAGGATATTGTTGAGGTTGCAACTTCCGCTGCAAGAAACATCATCAGTGTTGCCATTGCATGTGCCATGGCCGGCATCATCATCGGCATTGTTACTCTGACAGGAATTGGACTTAAGTTTGGTGCAGGGCTCATCAGCATCAGCCACGGCATTGCAGCCATCACTCTTTTGCTTACAATGGTTTCTTCCATCATTCTTGGAATGGGTGCTCCAACAACAGCAAATTACCTCATCACATCTACAATTACGGCTGGAGCAATCGTCGGTCTTGGATTCAAGCCGCTGGGTGCACACATGTTTGCATTCTATTTTGGAATCATTGCAGACATCACTCCGCCTGTTGCTCTTGCTGCCATTGCCGGTGCTGCCATTGCAAAAGGTAAGCCAATCAAGACTGCATTCAATGCAACAAAGCTTGCCATCGGTGCATTCATAATTCCTTATGTGTTTGTGTTCAATCCGGAAATGCTCATGATTGACACGACTTTTGTTGCAGCCCTTCCTATTGCACTTACGGCATTGATTGGAATGTTTGGTCTTAGTGCAGCCCTTGAAGGGTATGCGTTCAGGAATTCTTCCATTGCAGAAAGGGTGCTTTTTGCCGTGGCCGGAGTAATGTGCATTCTTCCAAATACGGTTACAGACCTTGCAGGAATTTTCATTCTTGCCGCTCTCGTAATATTCCAGCTCATAATGAAAAAGAAGGCAAAGGTAAATGCTTAACATCAACAACAATACAGCCAACGTAAAGAGAGAAATTCTTGTCCGCATTGCACAGCTTCAGCTTGAAGGCAAGCTTGAGGAAGGAGTCCACTTTATTCCGAGGGAAATGGTTCCACGTGACAAGCCTCCCCTACGCTGCTGCATTTTCCATGACCGTGAAATCATCCGCATGAGGACAATTGCGCGCCTTGGAATTTCTGTTGAAGATATTGATGAAGAAAGAACCCTCGCTTCCTTTGCAAAAGAAGCCATGGCACGTGAAAAGCCTACATGGCCTATGCTTACGGTTCTGCATGAAGCATGTAATGCATGTGTTAAGGCTCACTACATGGTAACAAATGCATGCCAGGGTTGTGATGCCCGTCCGTGCATGATGAACTGTCCAAAGCAGGCTATCACAGTTGAACGGCACGCACAAATTAATGAAGACCTGTGCATCAACTGCGGGAAATGTCTTGAAAACTGTCCATACCATGCAATCATAAAAATACCGGTTCCTTGTGAGGAAGCCTGTCCTGTTGGAGCAATCAGTAAGGATGCCAACGGTCACGAACACATCGACTACCACAAGTGCATTTTTTGCGGTAACTGCATGCGCGAATGTCCATTTGGTGCCATGATGAGCAAAAGCCAGCTTGTTGATGTAATCAAGAGAATCATGGATCCAGAAAAAAAGGTTGTGGCTCTTTATGCACCAGCCATTGCTGCCCAGTATAAGGCTACTCCAGGCCAGCTTAAGGGTGCATTCCTTGCAGCAGGTTTTGACAAGGTTTTTGAAGTTGCAATTGGTGCAGACATTTGTGCTGACAACGAAGCCCGCGAGTTTGAAGAAAGAATGAAGCGCGGTGACAAGATGATGACGACTTCATGCTGTCCGGCTTATGTCCGTGCGGTAAAGAAGCATGTTCCAGCACTTGCTGAATGCATTTCGGAAACGAGAAGCCCAATGCACTACACGGCAGAAATTGCAAGGAAGGAATTCCCTGGATGCGTGACCGTATTCATTGGCCCATGTCTTGCAAAGCGCCGTGAAGCCTTTGATGATGAAGATGTGGATTATGCATTGAGCACGGCCGACATTGAAGCCCTGTTCCTTGCAAAGAACATTGATGTTTCAACGATAGAAGCAATTGAAGAGACAAGGATTCCTACGGCCAGCGGAAGAAATTTTGCCAAGTCCGGTGGTGTTCTTGATGCAGTTGCCCTGCGTCTTACAGACAAGACCATTCTGAGACCTGCAAGAATCAACGGCCTTACAAAAAGCGGCATGAAAATGCTTAATGCCTATGGCCTTATAAACAGCGGAAAGATTCCTGCAAAGCCTGACACTCCAAACCTGATTGAGGTTATGGCATGTGAAGGCGGTTGTATTGGTGGACCAAGCATCAGGCAGAACGTTAAGCAGGCAGAAGTCTTGCTTGACCAGTACGTTAAATCCGGTTCTGCCAATAAGGGTACAGATTAGGGTACAGTTTCCTGACAGGGGGTAGGCCATGAAGGGAATGAAGGACAGATTGAACGTTTTTTTTGATATGCTGAAGGATCGTGAACTGGTCATCGATTCAGCCACATTCAACAGGTCAAAGAAAACCCTTGTTTCAACTAGCATTACGCTATCGATATTATGTCTTATTCTTGAAATTGCCTTAAGCCCTGCCCTCATGATGGCTGACAAGACCCTTGGCTTTAGGTGGCTCTTCAGGTGGGTAATTCTTTCTAACATTCTAAATGGATCCATTCTTCTTACCCAGTTCATTTTGCTTAAGGTTTTTGCAAAAGATACCTACAGGCAGGCGGTTGTAATTGCTTCAAGCCTTTGGGGGATCTGTACTGTCATTGCGTGCCAGCACTACTATTTTGTTCCAAGCCAGCTGATTTTCTTTATTCCAATACTTCTTTCAATTCCCGTAATGAAAAGGCGGCTCATAGTCCTGGTGGAAGTCCAGTGTTTTTTCGGAATGATTCTTTCCTTTGCCGTAAGGTATGGGGACGTAACTGCTGAAAGAAACTTTTGGCAGGATTTGCTCATAAGCTTTGTATACCTGGTGTTTTTTTCAAACATAGCCTATCGCCTGGTCTGCTATCTTATAAGGACCAATGAAAAGACCCTTGAGGCAAAGCGTCAGGCAGAAATTGCAAACTCGGCAAAAAGCGACTTCTTGTCCAACATGAGCCATGAAATCCGAACTCCAATCAACAGCGTCCTTGGAATGAATGAAATGATCCTGCGTGAATCCAATGAGGAAAAGATCAGGAAATACGCGGAAAACATTGACAACTCGGGAAAAATTCTTTTAAGCCTTATAAACGACATTCTTGACCTTTCAAGGATTGAATCCGGCAAGGTTGAAATTGTTGAGGACAGGTACAGGCTTGAAACCCTCGTAAGCGATTGTGTATCCATGGTTGGGGACAGAATTTCAAAGAAGAACCTTAAGTTTTCCGTTGACTGCGATCCTGACCTGCCGGCAAATCTGTATGGTGACAGTTTCAGGGTAAGACAGATAATAATCAACCTGCTTACAAATGCTGCCAAGTACACAAAGGAAGGATCTGTAACCTATTCAATAAAGGGTACACTGGATGGTGACAGAATTAAGCTGGTCTTTTCCGTAAAGGATACAGGTTCCGGCATTAGGGAAGAAGACCTTAGGAAAATGTACGGCCGCTTTGAAAGGTTTGACCTTAAGGAAAACAGAAACATAGAAGGAACTGGCCTTGGATTAAGGCTTTCCAAGAATCTTGCCCAGCTTATGGATGGTAAGCTTGAGGTACAGTCTGAATATGGAAAGGGGTCAGAATTCAGCCTGGTGATCAGCCAGAAGATCCTGGATAAAAACGGATGTATCTATACCGGGGAAACAGGTACAGATGGTGCTGCTGATATGGGTACAGGTGATTCCGGCCGCACGGGTGCAGTTGGCTATGAAAAAATTGGCACCATTGAGTTTTTGAAGGACAGGGCCAGTGGAAACAAGAACAAGTATCAGGTGCTGTTTAAGGCTCCAGAGGCAAAGGTGCTTGTAGTTGATGATGTGGACATGAACCTCTTTGTTATTGAAAACCTTTTGAAGCAGACAGAAATGCAGGTTACATTGGCTGACTGCGGCGATGAATGCGTCCACAAGGCCTGTGAGGAAGAATTTGACCTTATCCTGATTGACCACATGATGCCGGGAAAAGACGGCATGGAGACCTTTAGAGAAATCAGGACAAAGGAAGAAAGCAAGAACAAGACTACACCGTGCGTAATGCTTACGGCAAATGCCTTTAATGGGGCCAGAGAGCAGTATGAGGGTGCAGGTTTTGCAGGATATATTACAAAACCCATTGAATGTGAAAAGCTTGAACGGACTGTAAGCAGACTGCTGCCTGCAGAAAAGGTGCAGTTCAATATGGGTGCAGATTGATAGGTGCAGTATAGAAGGGTGCAGAAGGAGAATGTATGAAAAAAGTATTTAATTTTAGAACTGTTATGGTGACAGTTTTTGCGGTGGCAGTGGCAATTTTGGCCCCATCGTGCAGCCTTATCTTTAGCGATGATGACAGGGCCAGCAGCAGCGACTTTGGTACAATCCGTGTTGATTTTGGAGAGAATTCAAGGGCTATTACCCAGCTTAACAGCAGTACAGTTTCAAACTTCCATGTGTCTGTAACTAATGGAACTGATGTTTCAAAAGGCCAGGATGTCACCTGGGGTGGCAGTGCAGAATTTGCAGATCTGGCCCCTGGATCATATACGGTGACAGCTGATGCGTATATGGGGGATGCAGTTGTGCAGCGAGCTTCTGCAACTGTAACCGTAACAGCAGGACAGACAGCAAATGCGAATTTGAGCTTTGTAAAAAAGTCTTTTATTGATGAAAGATTTGTTATGCCAAGAAATAATCCTACATCAGGGAAATACTATGCAAAAATTTACGATAGTTTTTCTGACGTGGAATTTCAGGTAACAGAATCAGATCTTACTACCAACAAGCTTGGTGCCGTTGTGCAGGATATGAATGGTAACAGTTATTATCTTGACCCAAATGATGAATACAAGCTTAAGAAAGTTGGAGATCCGGCCTTTGCAATTCCTTCAATGCTTGGATCCTATAGTTTGGGTTCTGCAGGGTGCTTAAGCTATGATTACACAACAGATTCCATGTATATATACGGTTATGTTGGTGCCGGGAATCTTGGAGAAATTGGAAAATTTGATTTTAACAGTAAAACATTAGATCGAGTTGGTCAGATGACATTTTCTGTTAGTGCTAACCTGTATAATGTTACTACTATGGATGGCTTTGCTGTTGAGGGCGATAAAGTTATTATTGGCTGCCAAAAACGAGTGTTCTATGGAAAGCTTGAAGCAGGCCAGCTTGTTAAAATATCTGAGAAATTAATTAGCGATTATTATTCAGACTTTGGCAACAATGCAACAATATCTGACGTAAGGGTTTATGATGAGGGCAAGGCTGCAATTATTGTCTATGAAAACGGAGCAAGTGATAATTTTGGACGGTATGATATTAGTGACGGAGGTACATATTTTAGCCGTGGGGCTGTTGCCTTGTTCAATTTTGATGGTGAAATGAAGTTTGAAAGGCAGATTGGCTGGTACAATAAGAGCAGGCATCTTACCCAAAAGGGAACTTTTGTTGCAACGGAAGATGAGGAAAGCCATAATAATGTAAATACACCTTTTTATTCGGCTCCTGGAGTGGTTAAAAACATTACCCTTTATGGACCTTCTGTAAGTGATTCGGGAAATTATTTTTACGGGCCAAAGAAAATCGTATGCATAAAGCCAAAGGAATTATATATAGTTGATGAAGGCGTGGACATTAAGCTTGCAGACTGGACAAAGGTAGATGGTATGAGGCAGTATTATACTGGAAAGCAGAAAGGTTTGACTGGAAATATCTTTGTATACAGCAGGGTGGTAAAGGTCAGCTTATTTGATTTTGCAATCATGGGCAGCACGACAACAATTGCTCCATACTATAACCTGAAATATAGCGAAAGTAATGAATGGTATGATATAGGATATGATACCGGTAAAATCATGTTTGAAGGATTTGATATTTCAGGAAATGGAAACACTAAATTGGCCGGAACTCCGACAACGAGCTGGTATCTTGGAGTGCATCCAACTCCACTTGAATACAGGGAAGATGAGTAGTAAATCTGCCAAAAAGAGACATTTTTGTGGGGTGATCCTGACCGAGGAATATCAACTTCATCAGGTTATGCGGGTAAAGAGGAAGGATATATGAAAAAAGTATTTAATTTTAGAACTGTTATGGTGACAGTTTGTGCGCTGACAATGGCAATTTGGGCTTCATCATGCAGCCTGATCTTTAGCGATGATGACAGGGCCAGCAGCAGCGACTTTGGTGCAATCCGCGTTGATTTTGGAGAGAATTCAAGGGCTATTATTCAGCTTAATAGCAGTACAGTTTCAAACTTCCATGTGTCTGTAACTAATGGAACTGATGTTTCAAAAAACCAGGATGTCACCTGGGGTGGCAGTGCAGAATTTGCAGATCTGGCCCCTGGAACATATACGGTGACAGCTGTGGCATACGTGGGTACAGATGTGGTACAGAGGGCAAAGGATACGGTTAAGGTTACAGCCGGAGAAACTGCTACTGCAAGTCTTTCCTTTTATAATTCAACATACCGGTCTACAAAGCTGGTTATGCCAAGGATAAATGGGTGGAATGAAGGTTTACCGAGTAATTATTCTATAAGTGTATTCAATGATGTTTCCGACATTTCAGCAGACCTGCAGAAAAAGGGTGATGCTGTTACTACAACAAGGCCTTCCTATATGGAAGCAAATGATGGTTCTGTTTTCTGGACAAATGTAGAGGGTAGCAACCTTAAGTTAAAGAAATATGGTGATGCCTCCTATTCAAGGACCTTAAATGTAAATTCGTATGATTGCGGGGCTTTATATTACGATTTTATGTCAGATAAAATGTATTACTATAAGGTCGGGGATACAGACGGGTACATTTATGAAATAAACGATTACAAGAAATCCACTGATACTGGAACGGATAGTCTGGTTGTAAAGTTTCCACGTTCATTGAGTGCGTATTTATATGGTGTAAACGGTTTTGCCATTGATGGTACACAGCTGATCATAATAGGTTTAAATAATGAAAATGAAAGCGGAATTTTTTATGGTACCATTGAAAGCCAGACTTCCCTTGTAAAGGTAACGGACAAAAGTTTTAGAAGTATTTTTGGTGACTATGTGGATTTTAGGGACATTACAATTTATGAAAAAGGAAAGGCTGCAGTAATTGTGGCAGAATCTGATGTAATTTATCCTGGATCAAACGATTTTATAAGCCGTGGAGCCATGGTTTTATTCAGCTATGGCGGCTCCCAGTTTAGCCATGAAAAGACTGTAGGATGGTATGACCACTCAAGGCAGATCAGCCAGAAGGGTACATTTGTGTCTACTTCGGGTGATAATGACAGTATTTATAATATTTCCCTTACGACAGCAACAGTATTTGGGCCTTCAAAGGCTGAGGCAAAGAACTATTTTTATGGTCCAGTAAAAATAATCTGCGTTAAGCCAAAGGAACTGTATATTGTTGATGAAGGCATAAACGTCAATCTTGCAGACTGGAACAAAAGGGATAGGGATGATATTCCGAAATATTCTTCGGATCAAAATGGACTGACTGGAAACATTTTCATTCATTCAAGAATTGTCAAGGTAGACCTGGATACATTTGCCTTTGCCGTGGAAAAAGATTATTCCCATCCAATAATTACCTTGACTTCAACAATTGCAGCCGATGGCTATAAATATAATTCTATGATAGATCATATAGGATGGGTATTTAGTGCTAGAGCCATTAATAGTACATCTGGTATCGGTGAAGTATGTGCTGCAACAAATTATCTTGGAGTTCATGTAACTCCTGTTGAGTGTGAGGAATAAGGGTACAGTCATACAGATTCTGAGATACATCAGAATGACGGTCATGCCGATGCATGGGATCCCGAATCATAAGTCGAAGCAAGTGCGTACGACGCAGCGTAGCGTTCGGGATGACAAGGGGATTTGGGGATAACAGGATGGGTACAGGAGGTACATGATGTTTGGAAAAAAGAAAACTGTACCCTTAATCAGCGTATGCATTCCTGTTTTTGGCACGGAAAAGGTGCTCAGGCGATGTCTTGATTCTGTAGTGGCCCAGGATTTTGATGCCCTGGAAGTGATTGTCGTAGACGATGCGTCGCAGGGTACAGATGAGAATGGGTGCAGTTGCCAGAAAATAGTTAAATCTGTACTCAAAAAGGCAGGGGTACAGTTTACCTATATAAGTCACAATGTAAATCTTGGCATAGCAGAAACGCGTCGCGATGGTATAACCTGGTCTCGGGGAAAATACATTTTTTTTATTGACAGCGATGATTTTCTTGGGGATAGTCACTATCTGTCACTGCTTTATGAAACGGCAGAAAGAGAGGGTGCAGAAATCGTAAACAGTCGTGCCCTTTGCCATAGTGACGACCCTGCAGGAATGGGTACAGTTTTACAAATGAAACAGATACAGATGGATCAGACTGTAATTGGCCCCATAAATGGTGACAGGGCTGTGTTTGACAGTTTTCTTGTGGAAAAAAAGCATCTTGGGTATTTATGGGCAAAGCTTATCAGGCGTGATCTTTATGCCAAGGCTTTTGACCAGATTCCATGTACCTTCTGTACCATGGGTGAAGACCTTCTCATCTATTTTTTTGTTTCCTTTTTTGCAAAGAGCTATTACGGAATTGAAGAGAAATGCTACTGCTACAGTGTAGATGATGGAATTTCCAGTGAGCAGATGATTGACAACCTTGACCGGTGGCATAAGGTGTGTACTGCAAGCGGTGTATTTACCGTGATTTTTGGCTATATCCAGGACCATTATGACGATTTTACGGTGACAGAACGCAATACCATCAGGCGTATTGCAAATGGATATCTGTTGAATAACCTTAAGCAGCTCAGGATGGCCGTGGTGCCGGAAATTCAGGATGAAGCATACAGGCTTCTCTGCGAAATGTGGGGGCCAGAATATGTTGAGGCAGTGGAAAAGGCTGGCAAGGAACTGGATGGGGCCAGATGAGAGATCCTGAGCCATAAGTCGAAGCAAGTGCGTACGGTTTGAGATCCCGAATCATAAGTCGTAGCAAGTGCGTACGACGCAGCGTAGCGTTCGGGATGACAAGGAGACGTCGGGATGACTCTTTTTGCTCAGGATTACTCGGCGGTTATTTTGCGCTGATGATCAGCTTAAGGTTATCCTTGAAGTTTCCTTCATCAATGATTTCGAAATCCTTTTCTGAAAGAATTTTTACATAGATTGCATCCATGTCGTCGATGTCGTCGCTGCAAGGGTTTTTCTTGTATGGCTTGTCAGGGGAAACCTTGATTGTTTTTGCATGTTCAGGCTCTTCTTCGTAGTTTTTTCCCAAAGCTCCTTCTACAATCTTTCCAATCATGTTCTTTGAATCCTGTTCGAAAATGTCAACGACAACAAGTTCTCCAGTTGTGTTTTCAATGATTACCTTTTTGTCTACACCTTTTGGAATCTTGATTTTTGTGTAGCCGCGGTCAATGAGATCCTGTCCGACTTCTACATCTTTGTTCTGGGCCTTTTCTGTCTTTCCAATGAGGCTTTCTGCCACGGAAAGGGAAAGGACGGTTGAAATCATAGCAATGAATGTAATAAGTTTTTTCATGTTGTACCTCTATTTTTGAAGGTAAAGCAAAGCTGGATGAAATTCAAGGGGAGATAGGCAAAAGTTCTGGTGGGAGATCCCGAATTATAAGTCGAAGCAAGTGCGTACGTTTTGAGATCCCGAATCGAGTTCGGGATGACAAGGGGATTTCGGGATGACAATTCCTACTCGGGATGACGGGGGGATTTCGGGATGACATGGCGGGGACTTGCAGTGCTCGTTTAGTTCCCCATGAGGAAAATGACAAAAACTTAAAATATGTCAGAAGAATTTATTGAAAAAAAGACCAATATAAAGTAAACTATGTCATTCACACACACACTTTTTGGAATGTGGAAAGGGGTTATATGAACAAGATTATCGAAATGAAACACCTTTCAGAGGCTGTTTACTACATGAAATTTGAAGCTCCGGATATTGCAAAGAACCGCAAGGCCGGACAGTTTTTGATTGTAATGGTTGATCAGGATTTGACAGAACGCATTCCACTTACAATCGCAGATGCAAATGCAGAAGAAGGTTGGGTTGCAATTGCTTTCCAGCCAATCGGTGCTTCTACAATGAAGCTTGCCCAGCTTAAGGCAGGAGATTATCTTGGTGGCGTACTCGGCCCTCTTGGAACTCCATCCGTAATCGAAAAATATGACCGTCCGGTTGTTTGTGTTGGTGGCGGTTTTGGTACTGCTCCACTCTACCCTATCGTTCAGGCTCTCAAGGCAGCTGGAAACAAGGTAATTCTTATTGAAGGTGCACGCACAAAGGATCTTCTTATTTTTGTTGATGAAATGAAGGCTGTTTGTGACGAAGTTATCATCTGTACTGACGACGGTTCTGAAGGACGCAAGTGCCTTGTTACTGAAGTTCTCGATGAACTTTGCCAGAGCCAGACTGCACCTGCAGAAGTAATCGCAATTGGACCTCCAATCATGATGAAGTTCT
>JAKSLY010000013.1 GCA_024400955.1 Treponema sp. | reverse complement strand
GCATCATGACAGTCTTTGGCCTCATGACCATGCTTCTTGTTCCAGTCGTATTCAGGAGGCTGAGTCCTGATTCACAGGGAATCTGTTCAAGAATGGTCTTTACAATGGCACTTTTCATGCCGGCATGGGTTTATGTAAACGCACAGTTTGCCATCTCCAGGGCAGGCGGAGATACGATGATGGGAATGCTTGTAGACGGAATCACAAACCTTGCCATAATTCTTCCCGGAATTTTCTTCATGGCGCTCTGCACTACTGCAGGCCCAGTCCTCATGTATACAAGCATCAAGCTCGTGGATTTTGTAAAGATTGCCATTGCCGCCATCTGGCTAAAAAAAGGAAAGTGGATAAAAAACCTTGCAGTCGAAAACAGGCAGGACAGTTAATAATAGAGAAGTCAATAATGACATTTATAAATTTTTTTGCAGCAACTCTATTTGCTATGTATTGAAACCTTACGGCATTATCTTCTCTATGCAAGAACATTCATTTTGAAAAGAAGCCTGCTGCAGAATTCTTGTCTTCCTTGTAAAAAACCTTACCAGTATATTCAAGGTTGAACTTGCCGTTTTCAAGAACAATTTTGTTCAAAGTGCAGTTTGCCATTTTTGACTTCCAGTAGTCTTTAAGTTCTCGGCCGTCGATATGAAGAAGAAGGCTCTGCATTGTTCCACCGTGGGTTACGACAAGAACATTTTGAACTCCGGAATTTTCAAGGGACTTGATTTCGTCTTCCCAGAAAGCAGCAGTGCGAGCCAGCACAGAATTAAAGGACTCACAATCCTTCAGAGGAACAAAGTTTTCAGGGTCATCAAAAAAATTATGGAAGTCCTTCAGTTCAGGATCGGCCTCCCTTTCTGCCGGTGTCTTTCCTTCAGCCTTACCAAAACAGAATTCGATGATCCTGTCATCCTTAATGATTTCACTTTCCGGTTTGCCTGTCATGAGCATTGCTGTTTCTACGGCGCGCCTCAACGGACTTGAATAAACCCTGTCAAAACTAAGCCCTGCATTTTCAAAACCTATCTTTGTCTGCTCAGCCTGTTCCCTGCCCTTTTCGTTAAGTACGGTGTCGCTTCTGCCCTGAAGTTTCCAATGAGTGTTCCATTCAGTTTCGCCATGTCGTGTTACAAAAATGTTCATGATGAAAGTATAATGAAAAGAAGGTGACGTGAAAATTATTTTCTAGAAAAATGTCATTCCCTATTTGGCATTAAGCGCCTGCGTATTGCCCCTTTGTTTCAGAGCTTAGTCCTGATTATGCAGTAGTTGCAGGTCAACTTTAATTTTTCAAAACAGATACTGCTGCCTATCTATCCAGCTTTGCTGAAGGGCATCACGGATAACATCATCCGGCAAAAGATTCCCCAATAAAAATGGAGAGTCTGGATTGTGCCGCTTCATGTTTTGCATAACGAGGCGAGCATCGGTATTTGCATAGCAGTATCTGCAAAAATGGCCGCAGGTATCGTAGGCGCCGATGTCCGAACCCAGGATGCATGCACACTCCCCTTTACGTTGGATACCGGTTCCCCTTGGAACATTCAGATGGGCATGCAATGCAGTTTCAAAAGTTGCCTGAGTCATGCAGCCTGAACAGTCGGCACCAAAAGCAGCGAGGTCTGTTCCTTCCGCACAAGGTTTTATGACCATGCCATTCTCGCCGGCAATTCTTATGAACTCCTTGCCAAGGATAATTCTTTCTTCAGATGAAACTTCCCTTGCTTCCGGAAAATTCCGTTTTACCTTCTGATATAAATCGATAAAACTTATGACGCAGGTTTTGGTGTAGCCAGAAAGATTTTTTGCCATCATCTCAAACTGCTCAAGATGCCATTCCACTGTATGTTTTTCATCAATAAAAATCGGGTCGTAGCGCCAGCCCATGGAATCAATGCCCACAATTTTTGACAGACCCTTAAAGTCTTCCATCACCTGAGCCTTTGACGGAACATTGGGTTCTATATCCTTGCCGTAAGCTGTAATAGTAACGAACCAGTACTGGCCGAATGGCTTAAGCAAATCCATGTGGGGCAGCATGGGGGATGGATTTTTTGTACAGAATGCAATCAGGTCCACCACGGATGGATCCAGCTTGAACCTTGTGACTGCCTCGGGATTGTAAGGATTCCGTACCAGAACAAATCCTGCCCTTATGCGGTTGATGAACCATTTTGAGTAAAAAGCTGGAATGTCCGTGCGGTTTCCCGTGTGGATAATCATGCATATATTCTACAGAATTTTACAAGAAGAAAAAGACCTTTTCATTCCTGCATACCAATGAATTTAAAATAAATAAGGCAGCCTCCTTTTGGAAACTGCCTTTACATTCCGTTCGCTACGCTCACTACCGAGTTTCGCAAGCGAAACTCGCAATTTCTATTCCTCTACATCGTAACAGCTAATATGAAGATCCTTAAGCTGCTGTTCGTCTACTGGAGCTGGACATTCATCCATTGGAGAAGCTGCCAAATTGTTCTTAGGGAATGCGATTACTTCGTGGATTGATTCCTCGTGACGCATGAGCATGATCAGGCGGTCAAGACCTGGGGCGATTCCTCCGTGTGGTGGGGCACCAAACTTGAATGCCTGAACCAGGAAGCCAAATGCCTTTTCTGCACGCTCATTGCTGTATCCTACGATCTTGAAAATGCGCTGCTGGAGTTCAGGATCGTTGATACGCATTGATCCTGAAGCCAATTCGTATCCGTTGAGAACAAGGTCATAAAGGTCACCCTTTACGGCGCCCGGGTCAGATTCAAGCGTATCCCAGTACTGCTTCTGTGGCAGCGTGAACATGTGGTGTTCCGTTTCCCATGAATTTGTTTCCTCGTTGAAAGCAAAGTATGGGAAGTCGATGATCCATGCAAAGTGGAATTCATCAGCTGGATTGTAAAGGTTAAGGTCCTTGCCGAGCTGCTTGCGCACTGCACCGAGGGCTGTACATGCAAGCTGCCAGTTTTCATCGCTTACAAAAAGCAGGAGGTCATTCTTTTCTGCCCCAAGCTTAGCGCAGATTTCTGCTTCCTTTCCTGCGTAAAACTTTGAGATTCCGCCTTCAAAAACACCTTCGGCGTTAACCTTCATCCATGCAAGCCCCTTTGCCTTGTATGTCTTTGCAACAGCTTCAAGAGCTTCAATGTTCTTGCGGCTGTACTTGTCTGCAACATTCTTTACAACAAGGGCCTTAAGTCCGGAACGCTTGTGGCGCTGAACGTCACGGCCTGCATTGGCAGCTCCTGCCTTGAATGCATTAAAGTCTGCAAGGTCTGCCATGAATGTAGCATCCTGCATCTTCATGTCAAAGCGAAGGTCCGGCTTGTCGCTACCGTAAAGGTCAAATGCGTCTTCCCATGCGATGCGGTCAAACTTTGCAGGAAGATCATAGTTCAATGTCTTCTTGAAAATGTGCTGCATCATTCCTTCTGTTGTGGAAAGAACTTCCTCGCGGTTTGTGAAGGAAAGTTCCATATCAATCTGGGTGAATTCAGGCTGGCGGTCACCGCGGGCATCTTCATCACGGTAACAGCGGGCAATCTGAAAGTACTTGTCAAATCCAGAAACCATAAGAAGCTGCTTGTAAAGCTGTGGCGACTGTGGGAGTGAATAGAACTTTCCAGGATGTACGCGAGAAGGAACAAGATAGTCACGTGCTCCTTCCGGTGTAGACTTGATGAAAGTTGGTGTTTCGATTTCAAGGAATCCCTTTTCCGTAAGATACTCGCGAGTTGCAAAGGTAACCTGGCTTCTGAGGATGATGTTCTTCTGCATCGGGTCGCGGCGAAGGTCAAGGTAGCGGTACTTAAGGCGAAGGTCTTCGTTAGGAAGAACAATGGTTCCGTCCTTCTGGCGAACTTCTTCAATTGAGAAAGGAAGCTCCTGTGAAGTAGTAAAGATCTCGATGTCGGTAGCTTCAACTTCAACTTCACCAGTTGCCATGTCCTTGTTAATGTCCTTGTCTGCACGGGCGGCTACAACACCTTCCACAGCAATACAGAATTCACTCTTAAGGGAAGAAGCGATTTTCTTAACCTCGTCGCTGGCATTGTCCCCCACCATAACCTGTGTAATTCCGTAGCGGTCACGAAGCATGATGAATGTAAGTCCACCCAGGTCGCGGGCGCGGCTAACCCAACCGTTCAAAACAACCTTCTTTCCAACATCGGCCTTTCGAAGGTCACCGCAAGTAACTGTTCTTTTTGTGTTTTCCATATATTCTCCAAAAAATTCCAAGCCATCGGCCGGAACCCCATTTTCTTAAGGAATCATTTTAGTGTTTTTTTCTATTATACACAATTGCAAAATCAAATGAAGAATATGGGCCTTCCGGCTTTCAGCCGTCGTCACTTCCGGGCGCCCCTACGGTTGGTCCGTGTCATTTTCCTGCGGTCAATGCCCCGGACGCGCTCCGCGCCCCTCCAGCGACTAAGGCAAATCTCAAATAAAATATTCCTTTACAATTAAAATTTTTTACACCTGTAAATTCCACGTGGTTTAGCTATTCCATCATCTGATATAGAAAAATCATAATACAATCCAGTTCCATCAGGTTCTATAACAAAACTATATTTACATCTAGTTGAACCATTACTTTCATAAATTCCCCAATCCCATCGTAAGTCTAATCCTTTCCGAGAAAAATATGCTTCTTCTCCAACAGTACCATCTTCATACAAAACAAACCCAATATTATTATCCTTGAAATAACCAACCTGAATTCTTACCTTTTCAAATAGATCATCATAATTATATTTATCAACAGCATACCACCTTTCACATCCTCCAAAATCTTGCTCATTTACTGTATATCCATCAATAATCAAGTTTCTGTTTTTTTCAGATGAGATTGATACACAAGATATAAAGACTAATGAAATAACAATCAAACAAAAATAAACTATTCTTTTCATTTTTTCCTCTATTTTAATTCTATAAAGTATTTTACCAGAATCAAAAAATTAATTCTAACCAAATCACCATTACCTAAAAATTTATTCAATCTACCATTTCTTCCAAATTATCAGCAGTATAAACAGTTTTAGCAGTTCCCTTCACCATTGTTTTACTTACAAAAATAACTTGCCCCTTTTTCTTGGTATAAAAGTCAGAAGTAAGCCTCTTAAAATAACCTCTTCTAAAATGAGGAACAACAACCTTTCCTGATTTTTTTGCTTCGGATATTTCAACAACTTTTTCTGCAATTCCTATTGATTTTGAATACTCTTCTTTTACTTCTTCCGGAACTCCGTCTTTTATACAGCCTGGAAAAGTATTCATATAAGCAATTGTATTAACTGCCAATCTCAAATAAGACATTATTGTTTTTGATCTTTCATCCGTTTGTTTTTCTAAACTAGAAAAATCCTCTTTAGTTATAAAACCACAGTCCTGATTTACAAACCATGAAAATATCAACTTGTCTTCTTGAGCCTTGTACAAAAAACTAAATGCATACCCTCTATATTTATTCTCAAAGGGAATATGAATTCCAAAAGAAATGTTTGTTGATTTTCTTCCCGTTTTTAAAACGTTACCTAATGAAGATAATAAAGCATCCTCTATTTCTTCTCCGCTTTCAATAATATAATTTGCAAGTCCATTAAAATCAGACAATGGTAAATCCATTAAAAAATCACGAAGGGATTTATCAACAAAAAATAAATGTAAAAATTTCTTTTCAGTGTCTGCAAAAAACATATCGGAAATTAAAAGTTGAGTTTGAACATCCATTGAATCTTCAATATCTAGATAATTCCTTTTAATATTAGCCCTTATCCATTCCCTTATATATCGTCTTGGAGATACTTCCTTTTTACTTTTTCTTACTGACTCCTGATAAGCATCCCAGACAACAGCTAATGGTTGACTATATCGAATTTTCTTTGCCATATATTTCCCCATTCTATCTGGTTAAATTGGCAACTTCTCTATGTTACCAATTAAGACACAAATAAATTTATCATCATAAAGCATCAAAATCAAATGAAAAAAAATCCCCCAAGGTGTGGTACCCTGGAGGATTTTGTGGAGGCTCAGGTGCAATGACAGCACTCAGGAAGCCTCAGGTTCAGCATGTAAAAATTAGAATGCGATTACAACTTCGCCGTTTGGATAAGTCTTTGTGATGTAATCCTTAACCTTCTGTGACTGGAGAGCCTTTACAAGGGCCTTTACTGCAGCGTTGTTTTCGTTACCAGCCTTTACTGCAATGATGTTTACGTAAGGAGATTCCTTTCCTTCAATGTAGATGCCGTCCTTTGTTGCGCTGAGCTTTGCAAGCATTGCATAGTTACCGTTGATAACAGCTGCATCAACATCCTTGAGAACATGTGTCAAAGAAGCAGCCTCAATTTCCTTGAACTTAAGCTTGTTTGGATTCTTTGCAATGTCCATTGGAGTTGCTTCAAGACCTGCATCCTTCCTTAGTTCAATAAGACCAGCTGCCTGGAGAAGGAGAAGTGCACGGCCTTCGTTTGTAGGGTCGTTAGGAATTGCAATTGTTGCCTTCTTTGGAAGGTCAGAAAGATTCTTGACCTTGTTTGAATAGATTGCAATAGGTTCAATATGGATTCCGCCAGCGTTTACAAGATGGAATCCCCTTTCCTTGTTGAATGAATCAAGGTATGGAAGGTGCTGGAAAAAGTTTGCGTCAAGTTCACCATCCTCAAGGGCAACGTTTGGCTTAACGTAATCAGTAAATTCCATAACGACAAGGTTAACGCCTTCCGCCTTAAGGTCTTCCTTTACAAGGTTCAAGAGTGATGCATGAGGTTCTGGAGTAGCTCCGACCTTAAGTGTTGTCTGTGCAAAAACAGCTGCAGCTGAAACTACAGCAAGTGCAAATGCCACGAGTTTTTTCATAGTTTATCCTCCGTAAGATGCCGCACTGAACTGGCAATGCGTTGATAGTTGGAATATATAAAATTAACCGATATTTTACAAATATTATGTTTTTATGGGAAGTCATAGACAAAAGCTATACCAAAATGACCTGTTCCAGGAGGCACGATTCATGAAATCGGAAAAACCTGCCGATAATTGTACAAAATGCCTAAATACGATATTTTTATAAAAACCGTAAAATCGGATATTTCTACCATATAATAGGACATGAATGGAGGGACATCATGGATATTTCTGAAGAAATTTTGAACTTGCTCCGCGATAATGCACGCATCAGCATTGAAGACATTGCCGCAATGACAAAAAGATCGGCGCAGGAAGTCAAGGATATCGTGGCCAAGCTCGAAAAAGACGGAATAATCATGAAGTACGCCGCCATCATCAATCCGGAAGTTGAAGACAAGCACAGCCACAAGGTTCGTGCAGAAATCGAGCTTCAGGTTGTTCCGGAAAGGGAACACGGATACGACGGAATCGCAGACCGCATCTACAGGTTCCCGCAGGTAAAAAGCCTTTACGTCATGAGTGCCGACAACTACAGCCTTAAGGTTGTTCTTGAAGGTGAGACAATCCAGGACATTGCAAATTTCGTGACAAGAAAGCTTGCAACTCTCCAGGGTGTAAGCGCCACACGAACCCACTTCATACTCAAGACATACAAGGAAAATGATGTTGTTTACGTAAAGGAAAACGGAGACAACCGCGAAGGTGCAATGGCCTGATAAGCCGGCAGGACACCACAAAAAAAATAAGGACGAATATATGAATAACAGAGAAGATAGATTCAGCTCACTGATGATGAATACTCCACCAAGCGGCATCCGTAAATTCTTCGAGATGCTCATTGGCCACGATGATGTAATTTCACTTTCCGTTGGAGAACCTGACTTTCCAACTCCATGGTGCATGAGGGAAGAAGCCTTCTACCACCTTGAAAAGGGACACACAAGCTACACATCAAACTGGGGTCTCATTGAACTCCGCGAGGAAATTTCAAAATACATGAAGCGCTACGGCATGGACTACAACCCAAAGGATGAAGTCCTCATTACCGTTGGTGCATCAGAAGGCGTGGATGCAGTCCTCCGTGCAATATTGAACCCAGGTGATGAAATCATCGTAAGCCAGCCATGCTATGTAAACTACACTCCACTTGCTGAACTCTGCCAGGCAAAAGTCGTTCCAATCGATTCAAGCGTAAACGGCTACTACCCTACTGCAGAACAGGTGGAAAAGGCATGCACTCCAAAGACAAAGGCACTCATGATCTGCTCGCCAAACAATCCTACTGGAACAATGATTCCAAAAGCTGAACTTGAAAAGATTGCCGAAGTTGCAAAAAAGCACCAGATCTGGGTCATCAGCGATGAAATCTACTGCGAACTTGCATACGACGGCAGTGAACACGTATCCATCGGTTCCTTCCCGGGAATGAAGGACTACACCATCATCCTCAACGGATTCTCAAAGTCCTTTGCCATGACCGGCTGGCGCATCGGATACATTGCAGCACCTTCAGAAGTTCTTGCACAGATCGTAAAGCTTCACGGATACAACACAATCTGCGCCCCAATCTTCAGCCAGTATGCTGCAGCAGAAGGCCTCAGGAACGGATGGTCGGAAGTGGAAAAAATGCGCATAAGCTACCAGCAACGCCGCAACCTTATGTACAAGGCATTCTGCGACATGGGACTTCCTGTTCCAGAACCAACGGGTGCATTCTACATGTTCCCGGACATTACAAGCACTGGCCTTACAAGCGAGGAATTTGCAACCCAGCTTTTCCAGAAGTACAATGTTGCAGTAGTTCCAGGAAGCGTGTTTGGCGAAGGCGGCGAAGGACACATCAGGTGCTGCTACGCAACTGCCACCGACAAAATCAAGGTTGCCCTTGAAAAGATAAAGCTCTTTGTAGAGGAAAACAGAAAGTAGACACAAATAAAATAGGAAAAAAAGTTATGTCGTTTATAATTGCAGGTGTATTCATGATCGGCCTTGTGGCTGTCCTCGTACTTTTCCTTGGAAAACCAAAGGACGGTTCAAAGGGCTCAGCTGGAAAAACAAAGGCTCAGATTATCAGGGAGGCAAACAAGCGTCTTGCAAAGAATCCCCACGATCCAATTGCATTGATGTCTCTCGGTGACGTTTACTTTACCAACCAGCTGTGGGACAAGGCACACTCAACCTATTCCCAGCTTGTAAAGCTTGCACTTGCAAACAAGGACGGCGTAATCGACCTGTACCAGGCATTTCTCAGGGTCGGAATCTGCTGCATCAACCTTCAGGACAAGGATGAAGAAGCAATCCAGGCCCTGTCCAATGCAATACGCCTTAACGGCACTGCATACGAACCTAACTACTATCTTGGCAAGACCATGTTCAAGATGCAGCTTTACGACAAGGCTGTTCCACTGTTCAAGAAGGCACTCATGGCAGATCCTACAGCCCATGGAGTTTACTTTAGCCTTGGCCAGTGCCTTTACAACGCAAAGAAATACCGGGAAAGCCTTCCTGCCCTAAAGAAGGCCCTGGATGAAGAACCGGGAAACAAGGAAGCCCTGTACGACATGGCCGATGCCATGACCAAGGAAGGACACGGAGACAAGGCAATCAAGGTATTCATGCACCTGAGGGCAGACCCGGTTTACGGAGCACGTTCGTGTCTGCAGGCCGGTATTTTCCACATAAAGACTTCCTGCGATGCTGCAATCCAGGATCTTGAAATCGGACTCAAGCACGAAAATGCGGAGCCGGAAACAAAAATCGACATCATGTACAATCTTGCACGCTGCTATTTTGAAAAGAACCTGATTCCAAAGGGACTTGGGCTTTTAAAGCAGGTCCGCTCCCTCAACTCAAACTACAAGGATACGAACACACTCATCAACCGCTACCAGGAACTGAGCCAGAACTCAAACCTTCAGGTTTACGTTTCTTCAAACTCAAGCGACTTTGTAACCCTGTGCCGAAAGTTCATTACAACCAAATACAGGAATTCAACCATAAAGATCCAGAACATCGACGTTGACGTTCTGTACACGGACATTCTTGCAGAAATATATTCTTCCAAATGGGAAGATGTGGCCCTCTTCAGGTTCTTCAGGACAACGGGTTCCACCGGTGAAATTTATGTCCGCGAATTCCACGGCCACATGAGCGACGTAAAGGCTGCCCGCGGCTTCTGCATTTCGGCAGGTACATTTACGGAGGATGCACGAAGATACATTGACGGACGCCCTATAGACCTTATTGAAAAGAATGACCTTACAAAGGTTTTAAAGCAGATATCACTTTAAGCCAGAATGCAGGAAGTCCACTACACCCTGGTCTTACCGCTCAGGATATTCTGATAATCCTCGTAATTTTTTCTGATGAGATTTGGAATATCAAGGCCATAAGGACACTTCTTTTTGCATGCACCGCAATTGGTACAGCCTGGAATCTTTTTAAATTCATTCTGCCAGAATTCGCTGAGCCAACCTGCACTTGGTGAACGGCGGATCATCTGAATCATTCTTGCACACTGATTGATTGTGATTCCCTGAGGACACGGCATGCAGTAACCGCATCCACGGCAGAAGTCAGTTCCAAAAGATTTTTTATCTTCTTCAACAAAAGCCTTCATCTCCTCATCATAGACTGGAGAATCTTTCATAAAGTCGAGCCATTCCTCAAGCTCGTGCATGTGCTGAATTCCCCAGATCGGAAGAACATTTTCAAACTGGGTCATGAAAGTATATGCTGCCTTCGAATTGGTAATGAGACCTCCGGCAAGTCCTTTCATCGCAATGAATCCAACATTCTTTTCCTTGCAAAGATTTACAAGATCAATTTCGCGCTGACTTGAAAGATAGCTAAAGGGAAACTGCATCGTCTCATAAAGGCCGGAAGCAACGCATTCTTCTGCAACGCCGATCTTATGGGCTGTAATTCCTATGTGCCTTACAAGTCCCTGCCTCTTGAAATCTTCCATGCATTCATACATGCCGGTTCCATCACCGGGCTTATAGCACTGTTCCGCACAATGAAATTGATATATGTCCACATAATCAGTCTTTAGATTTTTAAGGGATGTTTCAAGCTGGGCCTTCATGTCGTCTGGAGTCTTTGCCATCGTCTTTGTTGCGATGTTTATTTCTGAACGGACATCACTTAATGCAAGACCCATTTTTTCTTCGCTGTCCGAATAAAGCCTTGCCGTATCAAAAAAAGTCATGCCGCCTTCATAGGCACGCCGCAGGATCTTTACGGCAGTTTCCACGTCATCACGCTGAACAGGAAGAGCTCCAAAAGCATTCTGTGGGGACCGGATTCCTGTTGAACCTAAAATTACTTCACGCATATTGCACGCCTCTATTTACTTCTTTACTACAACAAGATTCCTTTCATGGTCTTCAAGGAATGGAACTTCGAGCTTGATCTTTTTCCACGATGGAATCAGCTTCCTTACGGCGGGATCATTCATCTCTTCAAGGATCTTTTCCTCGCGGGCCTTGTATGCGCAAAGTACGCCGCCTTTCTTAAGCATGCCCAGAAGAAGCCTTGAGATTTCCCTGTCAAAGGGATGGAATGCGCGGAACACTTCAACATCAAAGGAAGCAGGTTCAACAAGATTTGCCTTGGTGCAGAAAACCCTTGCGTTATCAAGCTTCATGGCCTTTAAGGCAGACTCAAGGAACGCGCACCTTTTTTCCATTCGTTCAACAAGAACAAAATTTGCCTCCGGAAAAGCCACCGCCAGGGGAATGCCAGGGCATCCGCCACCGGAACCGATGTCGCCTACAACCGTGCCACTTCCGATGAATTCCTTCAGGTGCGGAACGGCAGCCAGAGTGTCCAGCACGTGGTTCACGTAAAGTTCATCCTCGCTGTCAGCCTTCATCAGGTTGTACACCTTGTTGAATTCCATGACGCAGCGGCAGTATTCCTCAAGCTTTGAAATCTGTTCAGCAGAAAAAAAAGGAGCAAGGCCCAGTCTTTCAAGGCCCGATTCAAGTTTCTGGTTCATCTACTTTTCCCCAAGGTCTATGAGAAGGTCCAGCTTCCACGCAGGATCCGTAGTACGCATGGTGACAAGGTTTCCTGTCCTGACTGCACTAAGGCCCTTCATGTTTGAAAGCTGATAGAGAAATGAATATTCATTAAGGTAATCCTGGGTAACGCTTGCGGCCGCAGAATAGTTGGAATTTCCATATTCGGCAGCGGAAGACTTAAAGAGGATGTGGAAGGTTTCCGAGCGGTTCTTGCCGTCGCTTGAATAAAGCCTGTCCCCCGTCACAAGAAAGGAACCGTCATTCTGAATGTCGGAAATGTAAACCTTCCTGCATGTTTCAAGAATGTCGTAGTTGTTCACGTTAAAGCGCAGGATTTTGGAAGCGGCCTTCTGTGCTGCAGAAGACAGGGTCTCGCTTGCAACAACAGGAGCATTGCGCACGATGGTAACTGGAACTTCCCTAGGAATGGAAGCGCTGCTCTTAAGCTCGTTGAGTTCAGCAAGGACACGCTCAAGGGCCTGCTGGGTTCCTTCGCCACGGATGCTGCCGGCCCCATTCAGGTCAAGAAGTCCCATGGAACTCAAGGAAGAAATTTCCGATGCAGTAACAAGGCCGAGGACTTTCTTTATCTCTGCACTGTCACTCTTCCTGCTTTCAGATTTTTTCTCCACAGAAGCAACACCGATCCTGCCGTCCTTTTTCTGTCCCTGGTAAAATCCAGTTCTCCCGGCAAAGGGATTGTAAAAACCGCTTCCCAAGGATGGAGAAGTGATCACAGGCATTTCTGGGGAAGATATGGAACTGCTTTGTGCAAATGCATCCATTCCAAAGGCACACAGAAAAACTGCGGCGGCAAGGAATGCATGGAATGCAAGTTTATGCCATTTCTGCAAGGCTTTCCTCCACGAATTCAAGGCGCTGGGTAAGTTCGCTGATGGTGCGCTCAAGGCGGAGCTTTTCCTTCTCAAGCTTTTCCTTTGGATCCACTTCCTTTGCCTTCTTCTTCATCATGGCAATTACGCTGTCTGGACTCTTTCCGCTCTTGATGGCCTCCACTGCCTTTGCCTTTTCGTCAGGCTTCTTGACGGAAGCGATGATCTTCATATTCTCGTAGCCAAGCTGTGCATCTTCTTCCGTAAGCATTCCGACCTTTGTAACGGACTTGGCTGTGGTGCGCGGAAGCTGGAGAACCCGGTCAAGATAATCCTCGTAGCGGATGTTGGACTGCTCGCAGAGGGCGTGGGCCTTGATCAGGTCGCGTCCCAGGTTCTGCATGATCTGTCCGTTTGGCTTAATGTATTTTTCGCGAATCTCATCAGTAAGCTGCTGAAGTTCCGGGCTCAATGCAACGTCAAGCTTGTAGTACCCCTTTGATTCAGCAACCTCAAGAAGGGCATGGAACTTGGCCCAGAAATAATTGGTGTGGCTGCGGGCGCTGTGGGGTGGTTCCTTGCCGCCGTTGGCCACGATGTCTTCCTCGTTGACAAGATGATGGGTGTATTCATGAATGGCTGTGTATATGAGCTCGTTGTCCGTCTTGAAGTTCTTGTTGTGAAGGAGAATCTCCCTGGTGTCCGGCTTGTAAAGTCCGTTGACCCTCTTGCTTTCCTTGCCTGTCATGGTGACGGTAAAGTCCAGCTGGGAATTCTGGATGTCCAAAAGCATCTCTTTGATCTTAGCATTATCCATAGACATACTATTATATGTTCATTTGAAAAAAATATCAATTTGCCGGATGATACGGGCGTTGCAGAATGTCCAATAAAATCTGTCATGCTGAGTTTATTTCAACATCTGAGTTTTGAACCAGGCCTAGAATGTCGTCCTGCTACTTATTGGACATTCTGCCGGTACTTCCGGAGTTCCCTGACGGTCTAAGTCCTCAGTCGGCTCCGCCTCCCTCCGGTCTTCGCCTTCGGCGCTCCTCCAGCACCTAACGCGGGAGGAACCTAAAGCAACATCTGCCTGCTAGTTGAATTCTCGGATTGCACAGACAGAACCAGCTGCGTACCCCATGGACTTTGCCACCCGGGCAGAAGTAATTACAGTGTCATCAGAACATGAAGACGATGTTAAATAACCGTGAAATGTTCCAAACTGGCTTCCCCCACAAAGCGCACTTGCAGCATCGACCATTGCCCTGTTCAACTCAATAGCATAAAATTCAGCAAATGACGGAAGGTACCAGCCAGCTTCATAGGAAGCAGTCAGGTTTGTTGCCGTATCCTTGTAATTCTTTGCAAAGTAAAATGCAGGATACTTTGCTTCAACTTCAGTATCATTGTTAATTCCAAGAAAAGATGCAACTGTCTCAAAATTATCGCTACCATTCTTATCTCCACTTCCATCAAATGCATCAAGTGTTAATGCACTCCATTCCCCGCTTGGTATACAGCTAATTCTTCCAGTTCCATAAAAACTAGCGTTTGCATCCGGAGTACACCATTTAAGACCAGTTTGATTATGCTTTAATCCTACACCAAGAGTACGAATTGTCACGTTATCTGGCGTCCTATCTGGAGCATCGCTGTTAAGCCTTGATCCAACATAGAAAATTATTGCAATGGCTGCATTCTTCTGGTCGTCAGTAAGAGTAAGGCCTGCACTATATGGCGTTGCACTGCCATCGTTAAATACGATGTCGCCTACTGCCTTTTCTTGTGCCGGTTTTTTCGATCCAAGATATATTCTTGGGGCAATCTCATAACCGCAAACTGTACACACTTCTGCGGATTCTCTTGTTGCACTTCCACTTGAAGTATGGGCTGCAAAATTCTTCTTTTCCGTCGTATGGTCGCATGTTGCTGCATACCAATGACCAGTGACATCACTTGACCATGTTGCTGCAAACGTATGCTGGTGAGATGCAGCGTCTATCGTGGTACTTGATGTAACGGTAACTGCACCAGTATTGGTACTTTGTATCGCTACAGTTTCATCCTCGGAGGTTGACCCGTTGGAGCATCCAATAAAAAAAGCACCTGCAGCAACCATGGCCGTTACTGCAAATGGCCATGCAAATTTTCTAGCCTTCAATCTAAACTCCTTCGTGCCATGAGCACTATACATCGGTACCCCCCCATAACCAAGCTATGGGGAAGAAGAGCCAAAAGATTAGTTCAGTATATAGTCTAATCCTCAGTTTGTCACCAAACAATAACCATCTTGTCTATCCCTTCACATGACAGGCAGCGACATTAGTCTTTCCATTGTAATACAAATCGTCAGGACAAATATCCTGACCTTCAGGCCATTCAATGTTATATCCATTTGACCGAACCATTCTAAAATAAGTCAGATCACTTAATCTATTATACCAGGAGCCTTTAATATATGGCTTTACATCAAATTCCTTCACTTCCCCATTATCAAATTCTAAGCAGAGCATATAGTCACTTTCTGGAATTACATTTACAACCGTAGGTCTAAGCATAATAACTCCCCTGTTTTCTATTTGAGTGGTTCTATCCTGAAAAATTGTTCACCTTCTTCCAGCAAGCGCCAATTAGCTTTCAATTCATCTTTATGTATCTCTATCCAAGCTTCAACCAACTTCTTCTTATTGGAAGAAATACTACCTTCTATTTGTTCTCCATCCAAAGAAAAAACGCATTCATCTTCACCACAGATAACATGAATATGCGGAATATGATGCTTTCCTCCACGTTCGGACTGCATTCTGATTATTATACCATAAAACATAGAAAGAACTGGCATTTAGTGACTCCTTTTTTCTATAAATATACCACCAAAAACCGTAGTCGTCCATGAACATAATATTATCCTCCAACACCTAACGGCTTAGTGCATGGAAGCCCTGCGGAGCAGTCGACCGCAGGGAGCGAGCTTGCGAGCGGACGAGGACGATGAGCGTGAGCGAAGGCTGGAACGCACGACGGCTGCCATGCAGCCGGAAGCCCCGGAAAATCAATATGGAAAAAATGACGCCCCACACAGCAAAAACGACAAAGTTAATACCGGTTAAATCGGTTGTGCGCGGGAAAAATCTATATTAAAATAACCTTAATATTGGGAGCACTTTTACCATGACAAAAAAGAAAGCTGTGATACTGGTAACATCCTTCACATTCCTTTTGCTTCTTTCAAGCATCATTGTCCTGAGCCTTAGCCTGTACAAGAACAAGCATTCCACCCTGATTTCTGAGGTAAGGATTCCTGACTCAAAGGCCATTGTCCTGTTCCTGAGTTCCACGGAAAATTCCTTCAGCTTTGCCATGGAGCAGGCCGGCATCAGGAGCCATCTAATAGAAGAAAACATCAGCCTCGAGGAGGAATACTACAAGCCGGACTTCTACAACAAGTCCCAGATGGATTCCTATTTTCTTGAACGGATCAGGAACCTTAACGGCAAGCAGAAGTTCCAGGGGGTCATCGTTTCTGGCGGACTTGCATGCCGGTTTGCAAAAAAACATGCGGCGGAACTTTTCCCAGGCGTTCCCGTAGTTTTCTTTGACAGCGGAAGCAATTCCCTTGCGGAGGAACTTGCGGAAGAAAAGAACTTCTACGGCTTTAAGGAGAACATCTACCTTTACAAGACAATCCAGACTGCAAGAAAATGCTTTCCTGATGCCAGGCATTTTACTGCAATCTACGACACTTCCGACCTTAGCCTTGAGCAGTGGAGCATCTTCTGGCAGATTACGGAAAACATGAACGTTGAAGTTACGGGCATAAACACTTCCCTTTATTCAAGGCCCAAGCTCAGCCAGCTCATAAGCCAGCAGCCAAAGGACACCGTCATCTTCTATCTTGGGGCATACATCGATTCCCTCAACATTGAATATTCCGTCCTTGAACAGATTTCCCTCATTACCCAGTCCACTGCCCTCCCCGTCTTTGGATACAACTCCTTTGGGCTTGGTCACGGTCTCATCGGCGGAAACATGACTGACTACAAGACCGTCGGCAAGAAGGCCGCAACGATTCTGACCCACCTGATGAACGGTGACGAAGTTCCGCAGAAACTTTTTGGAGCCGAGGAATCCGTTTTCTGCGTTGACTACAAGATGCTTTCAAAATACGGCATCAACAGAAAAGTCCTTCCGTCAAACACCATGCTCGTAAACATGCAGAAAAAATTCAACAGCAAGACTGGCATGTACCTTGGCGTTGCTGGAATCCTTACGTCAATGTTCATATATGCCGTGCTTTTTTCCATCGTGCTCCTTCTTGAAGTCCGCAACAGGAGGGACCTTGAAAGTTCCCACGCAAAGATGGAATACATGGTTGAACACGACTACCTGACAAAGCTGCCCAACAGGGTCAAGGCCCGCGACATCTACGGAAAGCTCGTTGCAAGCCGCAAGAAATTTGCAGTGATTCTTTTTGACGTTGACAACTTCAAGGCAATTAACGACATTTACTCCCATACCTGCGGAGACGAAGTGCTTCGTACGATTTCCACGAGGATTCTTTCACTCATGGTGGACGGCATTTTCTTTGCATCAAGGTTTGGCGGCGACGAATTCCTTGTGTTCTATACCCAGGGCCATCTTGACGGGGACTCGGAAGACCTTGAAAAGCTCAGAAAGGTTTTCTCCCTGCCGGTTAAGTTTGAAGATAAGGTTGTTCCCGTCAATTCAAGTTTTGGCATCGTCAATTCCACTGAAAAAAATGAAAGCCTGGATTCCATGATTGCCTATGCAGACATTGCCCTTTACGAAGCCAAGAACAATGGAAAAAACAAGGCAGTCTTCTATTCTGAAGGCATGAGTGAAAAGATAAGGACATCGGAAAAGATCAAGGCCATTCTGGAAGAAGCCCTGGAAAACGACGGCGTGCAGGTTCTTTACCAGCCGCAGGTTGACCTGGAAACCGGAGAGATCCACGGATACGAAGCCCTCACAAGACTTAGGAACGCACCGGTTTCTCCGGCAGACTTCATTCCCGTTGCGGAAGAAACAGGCCTCATAGTTCAGCTTGACCGCATCGTTACGGAAAAGGTCGTAAGGCAGATTTCAACATGGCGCGAGCATGGAATCGACCTTCACCAGGTGAACATAAACTATTCATACGGCCAGATCAACGACACAAAGTATGTTGATTTTCTTGCGGGGCTATTGAAGCAGTACGACATTTCCCCTTCCCTCATTGGAATCGAAATTACGGAAAGCCTTTTTGCATCCAACAAGGAAAAGACCCTTAATCTCCTGAACCAGTTTAAGGACCTTGGCGTAAGCCTTGCACTGGATGACTTTGGCACCGGCTATTCTTCGCTGAGCTACCTTACATATCTTCCTGTTAACGTCGTAAAGATCGACAAATCCCTTGTGGACAACTATCTTTCCGGAACCAGGGACAAGTTCATCAAGAACATCGTGCGCCTTGTTCACTCCCTTGAAATGAAGCTTACGGTTGAAGGCGTTGAGCAGCAGTGGCAGAATGAAAAGCTCAAGAGCTATCACTGCGACTACATCCAGGGTTACTTCTATTCAAAGCCAATCAGCGGCAAGGAAATTGAAGAGTACACAAAGAAATTTGCATGAAGTTTAGGGCATCGTTAAAAATTGCAATTTTCAGCGATGTCCTAAACTTTTTCAGTTTTCGAAAACACCGCCAGCACACACCGCCACCAAGCCGGAATTTTCTGGAAAAAAATTTAAATTTTTTCTGAAAAAAATTCCAAAAGTGTTGCATACAAAATTTTTGTCTGCTATAGTATAGACCTTAGTTGGACTGAAATCTCTGTCGTTGCGGGTGGGCATCGGCAGTTTTTTTTTGCCCCTTGAATTTTCCTTTTGAATTTTTCCCTTGATTTTTCCCCTGCATTTAAAATAACAAAGCCCGGGGCAATTGACCCGGGCTGAAAATGTACTAAAGCCTCTAAAGCTTGTCTGGCGAAATCCTGTAAACGCTGCCACAGTTGCGGCACACGATTTCCACAGGCTTGCCATCGTTGTTCTTAAGGTCTTCAATGTCCTTTACGGAAAGGGACTTGAGATGGTTTACAAAATAACTTTCATTGCAAGGGCAGTCGTACCTCACTTTTCTCCTTACTGCAATGACAGGATTGAATTCGCGGAAAAGTCCCATTACGATGTCATTGATGTTTCCCTTCTCTGCAAACCACTTGCCCAGGGAAGGACATGCAGAAAATGCGTTCTCAACCTTTTCGATGAGCCTTGCATCTTCCTCAAAGTCAGAGCTGCTGGATTTCTTGTCGCCATCCTTGATGGTTCCGCCAGTTGCAGGAAGAACCTGAAGGAACATTCCGCCGGCACCCGTAACACGTCCCTTTGGATCCATGAAGATGCTCGTGTTGAATGCAGTCTGAATCTGGTCCGACTGCTGGTAGTACCAGGCAAGGTCCTTGGTTATGTTCTTGTAGAGGATTTCAACGGAACTTGTCTGAGGCGTCTTGTCATTGGGATGGATCTTTGTAACGGTCATGGTTCCATTGCCAAGGAATGGAGTAAGGTCCCAGCTTTCAAGGGGCTTTTCAATGGGAATGTGATCTTCAAGAAGATAGCCGCGGACAAAGCCTGTGGAATCAGCCTCAACGGAAAATCCCTTTGCAGGGCCGTCGCATTCATAGCGCCACACGTTGTGTTCCATTTCCGTCATGGTTGGAATCATGAGGGCTGAACAAAGGCATGCCTGGCCGAGCACCATGGTTTCGAGAATGCCTGTGTTCTGCTGAAGCCTCATCTGGTTTACAAAACTTGTTCCATGAAACAGGGCACCCCTTACACGGCCTTCTGCCATGACAAAAACTACCATTTCATCTTTTTCAAGAGAATCAATGTGATCCCTAAGTTCCTTGTCTTCTATCTGCTTTCTAATCATATCCTAAATATACAAATTAAATTAAATCAATGCAAATCACCTGAGGCCCAGGGAGATGACCCAGTTTCCGTTGGTGTTCATGCTGTAGCCAAATATGACTGTTCCCATGAATGTGCGCATGGCTGCATAAAGGCCGAATCCTGCCTCACCGTTTTCATGGTCATGGAAGAATTCTGTTGAAGGCTGTTCCACATCAACAAAAGGATTGCCCCCATCGGAGATTCCGTACTTTCCAGTTCCTATGATGTAGAAAGGCATTCCTGCAACGCTGAATGGACTGTAGCGCACGCTCATGCCTGCAATGGCATAGTCACGCCTGAAGGTTCCCATAGGATAACCGCACATGCCTTCAAGGCCGCCATAATCAAAGTAACCGGAATTAAGCTTCCAGTAAAACCTGTTGCTTCCCGTGTTGAGGATGTAGCCCAGAGAAAGCCTGTTATCCAAAATGGCACCTCGCTGCTCAAGGGCTGCCCTCCATGTATATTCAATGCCGGTTCTTTTTTCCTGCCTGAATGAATTTCCGCCGTTGACGATCACCTCTGCCTGGGTTCCGTGCATCTGGCAGAAATCATTGCGCAGCGTCGTGAATATCACTTCGTTGTACAAAAATGTGTCATGATAGTACCTGTCTTCAGAACCGATTTTTGTGGCGCGTTCCTTAAGGCCAATCCTGTAGGAAACAATGTCGCTGTAGGCAAGGCGAAGTCCACCCCATCCGGCAACGGCATAGTCACCATGTTCCATTCGTTCATCAAAGGTAAAATACGATTTTGGCTGGAGACCACCAAAGGTAAAGCCAGCACCCACATCACCCGTCATGCGGAAATCCTTGTACTGGGTAAAGAGAGGATAGACTGAACCGTCAAGGATGAACACTCCTCCCGTTGAAATCCTGACAAGGGACTCGATGGGACTTGTTGTATGGACGCCGATGGTGGTTGCAGGGTTAACGTTAAGAAGCGTCTGGCCCTCCTGATTTGAACTGTATACGGTGGGGTAGCCTGCAAAAAAGATCTTGCTCTGGTTCTGGTCATAGTGCTTTGCAAGCAGGTTAAGGCAATAGGTTCCGTCATCCAGTGGAGTGAGGGCATAGGAAAAGGACGTAAGGTGATACTGGTCGCGGTATGAATTCAGAAGGAACCCTAGTTCAGCCTTTGCATTGTCATCAAGGGGATGTCCGATAAACTTGTCAAACTCCGTGCCAAGGCGAAACACTTTTGGGGCAACAAAGGAAACGTCACGTATGTCGATTTTTGAAATGACCGGATCAGGCAGCTTTGAATATTCACCCTTACGGTTTTCATCAAGTTCCTCCAGGGCGCGGCCTGACTTTCGGACTGTTTCTGCAATGGCTGCTATCTTGTCCCTGTTCTGTTCAACACATATTTCTCCGCAACGGATGATTTCCTCCGGATGGAAAAAATCTATGGTGCTGTATTCCTTAAGGTCGGGGCGAAGGACAATGTCTGCATAACCGTACTGCTCAACGGCATTTGAAGAAATTATCAGGTTAAAGATCTGGACTGCAACCGAAAACATGTCGGAAAGGGTTTCAGGGTCCGTGTCGACTACGCTTGCCACATCCATGGAAATTACGATGTCGGCTCCCATGTCACGTGCAAGTTTCAATGGAAGATTGTTGCGGAGCCCTCCGTCCATTGCATAGACACCGTTGCCAGCAGGAGCGGGAGTAAACACGCCGGGCAGGGAAATGGATGCGCGCACGGCAGACACCACTGAACCGCTCTTGAACACAATCTGTTCTCCGGTGGAAACGTTTGTCCCTATGCAGCGGAATGGAATTGCAAGCTTGTCAAAGTCATCCTGAACCAAAACCTTGGACAGATGGTCATTGAGTTCCCTGAGGATCTTCTGGTCGCCCACAAGGCCGGGAGCAGAACCGATTTTTTTCTGTGCCAGGTTAAAGGAAATGTTGCTGTGTGCATTTGCCCTGAGGGAAAAAGGCTCCGGAGGAATTCCTTCCAGGGAAACAACCTTTTCCGTAAGAATCTCGATGAAGTTGAGGGAAAGCATTGTTTCCCTGATTTCCCTTGGGGTATATCCTGAAGCATAAAGGGAACCGATAAGAGCACCCATGCTCGTACCAAGTACCATGTCCGGCCTGATACCCTGCCGCTCCAGTTCTTCAAGAAGGGGAATTTCCGCAAGGCCCTTTGCCCCACCGCCACTTAATACAAGCGCAATCTTTGGCTTTTTTTCCTGAGCAAAACAAAGGGAAGTAAAAACAAGGGCTGTAAACAGGATAAATACTCTCAATGTCTTCGTCATGAAAAATATTCTATCATATATCGACTGTATAATAGAAGTAATTTGCATTCCACGTGATTTTTTTGAAACTTTTTATTATTATTCTCATTTATATAAGTATACGAACCCTAATCAAAAAGGAAACTCAGATGATAGAAGTTACAAACGTATCTCGAAGCTTTGGCTCCTTCCGTGCCGTGGATGACATCAGCTTTTCAATCAAGACTGGTGAAATCGTGGGACTTCTTGGTCCAAACGGAGCCGGAAAGACCACAACCATGAGAATGATCACCGGCTTCCTTGACCCATCTTCCGGCCAGATAAAAATCGACGGAATTGACGTCATGGAAAATCCTGTCCTTACAAAAAAGAAAATCGGCTACATGAGCGAAAGCGCACCCATGTACCCGGAGATGATTGTCCAGGACTACCTTGAATATGTTGCAAGAATCGAAGGCGTTGATCCTGCAGAAAAAATTCCCCAGCTTGCAAAAACATGCGGACTCCAGGAAGTCATGCACAAGAACATTGGGGAACTGTCCCGCGGAAACAGGCAGCGAGTAGGCCTTGCCCACGCCCTCATGGGTGACCCGGAAATCCTCATACTTGACGAACCTACTTCCGGCCTTGACCCAAACCAGGTGGCAGACGTACGCGAACTCATAAAGCGCATCGGCGAAACACGCACCGTCATCATCTCAACCCACATCCTTTCTGAAGTCGAGATGCTCTGCAGCCGCGTCATCATCATATCCGGCGGAAAAAAAGTTGCAGACAGCCCTACGGAAGAACTCCGATCCCATTTTGACAGCAACCAGGAAATCATCATCGTTACTGACGGAACTGAGGATGCAGTAAGGAATTCAATTCTTTGCGTGGAACCAAAGGCAAAGGTTTCATCAACTGCGGAAGATGGAAAAATACGCACGACAATCAGCCTTTCATCCATGGACGAAACCCGTCCAGCCATTGCAAAATCATGCGTCGATGCAGGCCTGAACCTTTACGAAATGGGCATCAGGAAAAACAGCCTTGAAGACGTATTCAAAATCCTTACGGGAGATTCATCAAAATGAAAACAAAGACATTACGCCCCTGGTCAATAATTGCAAGAAGGGAACTTGCTTCCTATTTCCAAAGTCCTGTTGCATACATCGTGACAGCCCTGTTCCTGCTTTTTTCCGGCATACTTTTCTTTTCCACATTCTTCCTGGTAAACAGGGCAGAACTCCGTGCATTCTTTGAACTGCTTCCGCTTCTCTACAGCTTCTTCATTCCGGCCCTTACCATGAGGGTATTTAGCGAGGAGACAAAAACCGGAACCATGGAAACCCTCGTAACGCTACCCATCAAGACTACGGACATTGTTGCAGGAAAGTATGCAGCTTCATTCCTAGCATCCATAATCCTCATTGCACCGACAGTATCCTATGTTGCAGCATGCATGATCTTTGCATCTTCGGGAATTGATGCAGGCCCAATTGTTGGCGGATACCTTGGAGCAGTTTTCCTTGCAGCAGCATTCACCGCCATCGGAATCTTTTCTTCCGCAGTTACAAAAAACCAAATTGTTGCATTCTTCCTGAGCATGTCCATCTGCATTTTCCTTACGATGGTGCAGGCATTTTCAGTATTCATTCCGGGAGCCATGGTAAACGTGGCAACATTCCTGTCGGCATCGGCACACTTCCGTTCCGTTGCAAGGGGAATCATAGATTCTCGCGACGTACTTTACTTTCTTTCCATAACACTTGCATTCCTTGTGATGACTGCAAGCGTTCTTGAAAACAAAAAGAGAGGCTGAATCAAAATGAAAAAAGAAAACAAGATAATTTCATGGCTTGGCAATTCAAGGGGAAACCTGTGGCTTTTTATTGCAGCAGTAATTCTCCTTAACATTGCGGCAACCCGGGCATTCTTCAGAATCGACATAACGGGACCAAAATCATATTCCCTTTCACAGGCCAGCAAGGAAGCCGTAAGGACCCTCGAGGAACCCCTGAGCATAAAGGTGTTCTTCAACAAGAACCTTCCTGCCCCATACAACAATGTAGAGCAGTACCTTCGCGACATCCTTTCTGAATACAAGACTGCAGCAGGCAAAAATTTTTCCTACGAATTCTTTGAGATGGAAAAAAGTGAGAACCAGAAAATTGCCCGCAGCTACGGAATCCAGGAAGTTCAGGTTCGCGAGGTAAAGAACAACGAGGTGGGACTCAAGAAAGCATTCATGGGACTTGCCATAGTTTACGCAGACCAGATTGAAAAGCTGGACGGACTTTCCACAAGCGACGGTCTTGAATACAAGCTTACCACAAGCATTTCAGGAATCATTGCAAAGACAAACATTTTTGCAGGGCTTACGGACAATGTCAGGCTTACACTTTACAAAAGCGAGGACCTTTCCAAAATCACGCAGATTGCAAACTTCAGCCAGATTGAACCTGCCGTTGAAGACGCATTCAGAAAGGTGAACAGGAAATTCAACAACAAGATTGAATTCTCAAAGGTGAACCCGAATTCTTCCCAGGCCCTGGAACTTTCCAGGAAATACGGAATCCAGAACGTTCGCTATACGGACGAAAACGGCCAGGCCTCAAACGGATCCATCGGTCTTGTCCTTGAATACGGTGACAAATTCCGCATCGTGCCCATGGAGCTTGCAAACATGATCTTCAACTATGCAGTCACGGGCCTCGAAGACCTTGAGGAATCAATTCAATCTACTGCAGAAAACCTTGTCTCCAAGACTTCCCTCATTGCATACATTACGGGCCACGGGGAACGCAACATTCAGGATGAAAACGATGCTGCATATTTTGCAAGCCTTCTTTCCGATTACTACACCCTTGAGGAAGTGAACCTTTCGGAAAAGAACATTCCGGCAGCTGCAGAAACTGTCATCATCAACGGACCAAAGTCGGAATATTCCGAAGAGGAACTTTACAAGATTGACCAGTTCATCATGCGCGGCGGAAACGTAATGTTCCTTGTAGACAGCTATGACGAGCAGATCATGAACCAGTACGGAATGCAGCTTCCAGTTTACACTCCAGTTGATAGCGGAATCCAGAAGCTTCTTTCTGCCTACGGTGTTGAAGTTGGGAATGAATATGTCTTTGACGAAAAATGCTTCAGCCAGCTGGACCGCCAGTACGGCAAGCTGAACTTCTACTATGTTCCACAGGTGCAGAAGAAAAACCTTAACCAGAAGAACCCGATCACAAGGAACCTGGGCGAAGTATTCTTCCTTGAATCATTCCCCCTGGATCCTTCCAAGGCACAGGAAGACAAGGACATTGACGTCACCATTCTTGCAAAGACATCTCCTGCATCATGGACAGTTCCAGTTACGGAAGGATTTGCCTTAAGCCCGGTTGGAATCACAAAGCCGCAGGACAAGGAAAAGTTTGGAGAAAAAACAGTCTGCCTCCTTCTCGAAGGAAAGCCCCAGAGTGCATTCCTTACCGCCCCGGACTTTGGCAGCAGGGAAAATGATGCATCACAGTCAGACGCAAGCCTTTCTGCACAGAACCATCTTAGCGCAGCAGTACAGAAGTCAAAGATTTTTGTGGCAGGAACTTCATTCATCACCTCAGCCCAGCTCATTCAGCCAAACTCGACGGAACCTGTGGCATATTTTGTCCGTGGCAGCGTTGACTACATGTGCCAGAAGGAAGACCTTTGCCAGATGAGGACAAAGAATCTGAGCATAAACACCCTTCGCCAGGTCAAGCCAAAAGCCGCAGCCTTTGTAAAATACTTTAACCAGGCAGGACTTGCAGTTCTTGCAGCCATTGCAGGACTCCTTGTTTACATGGCAAGAAAAAGGCACAGGGAAAACATCCGCCGTCTTTACGACCCGGAAAATCCAAGGGACAGCAAATAGCCGGCATGCACCCAATGCCCATGAGTTTTTTTTTAAGGAACAGAACATGATCAAATTGAACAAGACAAAAATCGGACTTCTTGCAGCCATTACAGTTCTTCTTGCAGTCTGCATTGTACAGTCCATATCGGCAAACAGAACAAACGTAAAGCTCCTTCTTACGGACGAAGACATTTCCTTTGTCTCGATAAAATTCGGCGAACAGAATTTTACCATGACAAAAAATGAAGGAGCGTGGTACCTTGCAGACGGAAGAAAAATCCAGGACAGCCGCGCCAATGCAATCGTAAATTCCATCAGCGAAATAAAGGTCCTTGGAACAGTTGCATCCTCTGCAGGACAGGCACTGGAAAAATACGGACTTGATTCCCCGGTCATGGTTGAAGCCTTTTCCGGAAACAGGCAGCTTAGAAGCCTGACCCTGGGAAAAGTTACGGCAACCGGATCCCAGTGCTATGCATCGATTGACGGCAAGCAAAGCGTACTGCTCGTACAGGGGGCCTTAAGGACAACACTTGAAGCTACCCCTGATGAAATTGCGGTCAAGGAAGAAAAACAGGAAGAAGCTGCCGAAACCAGCCAGGATGATGGCAGTCAGCAGCAGAATGATTCATTGATTTAAAACACAAGGGCATTTCCAAAAACCGCAGTTTCTGGAAATGCCCTTGAAAATTAAAAGGAAAACTACAATCCGAATTCAACAGCTCCGGACGGAGCGCCAAAACCTGCAGAACCGTCAGGTCCCCTACCGCCAGCACCCATTCCAGGGCCACCTGCACCCATCGGTCTTGCTCCCGGAGGAGGGCCACCGGCTCCCATAGGACCTCCTGGACCTCCTGGACCTCCAGGTCCCCTGCCACCTGGTCCACCAGGACCGCCGATTCCTGCAAGAACCCCGTTGAGTTTTTTTACTATCATCTGAAGCCTGACCTTATAGGACATCTGGACAATAACATCACAAAGAAAATCAACCTGCTTGAGTTCTTCCTCAGACCATTCATATCCTTCAATAGGATTCATGGTCATGGAAAGACTGCCACCTTCTCCAGTGCCATAATTCTTTACATAAGGATCATCTTCAAATCCATCGGGGTTAACATAGTAGAGGCTCATCTCACGGACTCCCTGAGGACTGTGAGGATTTGGAGGTGCAATGTAAATGCCTGTAATCTGCCCGAGCTTAATTTCTTCAGCAACGTCGCCAATAGACTTCTTGATTTCTGCCTGAATATCTATCACCGATACAAAATCTTTTGAAACGATGGAATCATAGAAAACCCGGAATTTCTCTGAACATAAGTTAAAAGCCATACCTAATTATACGACCAAATTCTCCTTTACGCAAATCCTTAAGGCAAATAACTTTTAAGTTAATTAAAAAAAACTAATTTCCCAAGATGGAATAAAGTTCTTCTTGCGAAAGAAACCTGTATTCCCCTGGAGAAAGATTTTCATCAAGAACAAGGTTCCCCATGGAAATTCTCTTCAGCCTGGTCACGGTGGCACCCAATGCACTGACCATGCGCTTTACCTGATGGAACTTTCCTTCACTTAAGGTAAGGTAGATTTTGTCTTCCCCGCAGAATTCAAGGATTCCCGGCTTTGAAAAAAATCCCTTCTTTCGGCCGTCATGACAGATGAAAAATCCCTCTGCGGCAAAACGGCGCCACCTTTCCTGTTCCTCAAGGGGAATCTTCCGGTCAAGAAAAGCTTCATAGGTCTTGCTCACATGGGTCTCGGGACTTGCAATCCTACGGGAAAATTTTCCGTCCGTGGTCAGAATCAGAAAACCTTCCGTATCACGATCGAGCCTGCCTGCCGTGTGAATTTTTCTTCCATCACGTTCAGCCAGTAGTGAAGGATCCAGATAATCAAAGACGGTTCTTTCTGCGGAAGCCTTTCCTGATTCAACAGAAGTGCACAGGCAGCCTGAAGCCTTGTTCATCAGGATGTAGATGTCGGGAACAAATTCAACCTTTACGCCGTCAATAAAAACTTCATCCACGTCCACATCAACCTCAACATCACCACCATAGATTCTGCTGGAAGTTCCATTCCTTTCAATTGACACGACATGATCCACAAGAAATTTTCTGATCCGCCTGTGAGTACATAACTTTTTTTCCGAAAAAAGAACATCAATCCGCTCTGGAAACATGCTGATAATTTACAACAACTGGACTGTATGGTAAATTACTGCCTATGAGTTTTCACGGAAAAACAACGATTATCATGACGACACTTCTCGCCGCCCAGATTTTTCTCCAAAGCCCACAGATCTTCGGCCAGAAAATAGACGCTGACCAGGAAAATGAAATCCTAAAGACAGTCAATCAAATAGAAAAAAAAGACCAGGAAGAAAATTCAGCCTCCGAAAATGTCCAGGTCGCAAAAAGCAAGGAGAATGAACCGGTCGAATCCCCTGATGAAAAAAACACGGCCAGCGCAGAAAACACGGGCGAAGAAAAGAACTCTGCAAAATCCACCACGGCTGCAAAGAAAACCACCGGCCAAACCTCCACAGCCACTGGGAGCAAAAAGACAAAAACCACGGCAAAGGCAAATGGGCAACAAGTTACAGAGCATCAGGATGCAGGGAACCTTAATGATTCACAGCAGGGCGCCATTCAGAAAGACGGGCTTCAGGAAGACTCTCCAAAGGAAACTAAAGGTGCAGCAGGTTACGCCCTTGTGGAAGAATTCAGGGACTACCCGGAAGTAGTCTACTGGCGCGAATTCTACATGTCGGAAAAAATGCAGAAGGTTCTCCAGAACATTCTTGAGTCCGCCGTCGAATACAGGGTCTACGTAAGAAAAGCCGTTACCCAGCGTTCCCATGCACAACACGACTTCCCATTGGAACTTGAATACCTGCCTGTAGTCGAATCAGGCTACAAGACCGCAGCACGCTCAAAATCCGGGGCAGTGGGAATGTGGCAGTTCATGGCAAACAGCGTACGTCCCTTCCTGCGCCTGAGCGAATACGTTGACGAACGCCTTGACCCATGGCTTTCAACGGAAGCAGGACTTTCAAAACTCCATGACAACTACAGGACATTCAACAACTGGCCCCTTGCCATCGGGGCATACAACTGCGGTGTGGGAGCAATGAACCGCGCCATCAAGAAGGCAGGAACCTCAGACTACTGGGAACTTGCCCGAAGCGGAGCCATTGCAAAACAGACTGCAGAATACCTGCCAAAACTCATTGCCATTGCGGACCTTGCAGAAAACCCTGAACTCTACGGAATCAACCTGCCCCACCACGACCAGGAATATGAGGAACTGCTCAACGCCCGCGAGGCAGCCTTTGATTACGTAAGCGTAAAAAAGCCATACATGATAAACCAGATTGCAAAGGAATCGGGAATTGCAGAAAAGGAACTGCGCCACCTGAATCCTTCCCTCACCAAGGGATTCACTCCGCCAGCCATAGAATTCCAGATCCGCGTGCCGGCAGGAAAAGGTCAGGCTGTAGCAGATGCCATCGAAAAAATAAAGCCAATAGAATTCCCATTCCAGTACAAGGTGCAGAAGGGCGATTCACTGTGGAGCATCTCGCGAAAATACGGAGTCACGGTTCAGCAGCTTTGCGACACCAACGGAATCAAGGAAAAGGACATCCTTAAAATCGGAAAGATCCTTTACATCCCGGCATCAAAAAAATAAGAACCAGTAAAACATAAACTTGTATTGAAGACATTTGCATAAAATTAGGATATACTTAAAGAAACGGGCATCAGAAGATGTCCAGTTCAACAGAAGTTGAAGGTTATATATGAAAATTCTTGTCATAGATGCACAGGGTGGCGGAATTGGCCGCGCAGCTGTTCATGCCCTTAAGGAAAATTTTCCTGATGCTGAACTCACTGCCGTGGGAACCAATACCGTGGCTACTTCTGCCATGCTAAAGGCGGGAGCAGACCATGCAGCAACCGGCGAAAATTCGGTGGTGGTATGCGCCAGGGATGCGGACTTTATCGTCGGTCCAATTGGAATTGTAATTGCCGATTCAATGTTTGGGGAAATCACTCCAAGAATGGCTACGGCAGTTGGGCAAAGCAATGGGGACAGGATACTCATTCCAGTCTACCATTGCAAAAACACTGTGGTAGGCGTCCAGTCCTACAGCATCGACAGCCTGATTCAATCTGCAGTTGATGAGATACGGAACCGCCTTAAGGGCTGCGGCTCAACGAAGGCACCACAAAAAAATTAGGGAAGAGCCAGGCCCAATTATTCCCAATACAAATTTTGGAAAATCATATATCAGGAAGGTATATTGCTGTTCAGAAGAACGGGGATATACCTTTTTTTATTCTCGATGAATGTCGGGAAAACGGGAGATTTTATGCACATTCCAGAAAACTATCTGTCACCTGCAACCTGCGCTGTATTAACGGCAGCCATGATACCGGCATGGATTCATTCCACAAGAAAAGTAAGGGAAGAACTGCCAAAGGAAAAAATTGCCATGATCGGAGTAGGAGCTGCCTTTTCGTTCATCGGCATGATGTTTAACATTCCCCTTCCAGGAGGAACAACAGGCCACGCAGTTGGAGGAACTTTGATTGCATGTATCCTTGGCCCGGATGCCGCATGTCTTGCAGTCTCAGTTGCCCTTCTGCTGCAGGCCCTTCTTTTTGGCGACGGCGGAATTCTTTCCTTTGGCGCCAACTGCATCAACATGGCCTTTGCCATGCCATACCTTGGATTCTTTGTTTACAGGACAATCTTAAAATTCCTTTCAAAAGGCCAAGAACCTAAAGCTCCCCACAGGATCATCTCTGCTGGAATCGGAGCCTACGCCGGAATCAATGCAGCAGCCCTTCTTGCAGCCTTTGAATTCGGCATCCAGCCATATTTTTTCCACAATGAAGCAGGACAGGCCCTTTACTGCCCCTATGGACTGAATGTTTCCATTCCTTCAATGATGGCCGGTCACCTTACGATTTTTGGAATTGCAGAAATCATCTTTACGACGGCAGTACTATCCTTCATCTGCAAAATGTCCCCTTCCCTCATAAAGGGTGCTGAATCAGAAAACAGGCGAAGTAGTCTTCTCCCCGTGGGAATTCTCCTTGGATCATTGGTTGCCCTTGTTCCCCTTGGACTGATTGCAGAAGGCACTGCCTGGGGAGAATGGGGCGCTGATGAAATCGCAGAAATCGAAACAAAGGGAGCCGCCCTTGGATACACTCCATCCGGACTTGAAAAGGGCTGGTCACTTAATTCCATCATGCCCGATTACACCATGGAAGGAATACCGGAAGCAGCCGCATACATTCTTTCCGCACTCATCGGAATTGCAGTCCTTGTCATAACATTCAAGCTCTTAAGCAGCCTAAAAAAGACAAAGTGACAAAATAAAAATGCCGCAGAAAAACATGTCCATCCCCGAATGGATGACAAAGCAAAATGACTATTCTCCAAGAAAAGACAGGAACGGATTCCTGACAAAAACAATTTTAAGCCTCGCTACCCTTTTCAATGTATTTGCAATGAAAAAAGACGAATCCGTAACTACAGCAAGGACAGTCTGCAGAACCATTCTCGTCCTGGGCCTTGTCATCCTCTCTGCCCTTTCCAGGAACATTCTTTTCTGCGGCACAATCACCGTGGCCCTTCTTTTAACCTTATGCTTTTCAAGAATCGAGGTCATCAAGGCTGTATTAAAAACTTCCCTTGCTTCTTCATTTCTTGCAGTGCTGATCATGCTCCCTTCCCTTTTCATCTACGGAACAAATTCAGTTTTTGTCATTCCGCTAAAAGTTTTTCTATCCGTTGGAATCCTCTCCCTATATTCAGCGGCAACTCCATGGAACAAGATAACCGGCGCACTGCAGATACTGCACTTTCCATCATTCATCATATTCATCATGGAACTTACGATTCACTACATATTCATACTTGGCAACATAGCCCGGGACATGATGGTTGCACTCAAGCTCCGCAGCGTTGGGAAAAACAGCAGTAAAACTGAAAGCCTGTCAGGAATCCTTGGCACACTATTCCTCAAGTCCATCAGCATGGCACAGGAAACCCAGCAGGCGATGGAATGCAGGCTCTTTGACGGGACATACACAAGGCAAAGGGAAGGCATAAGGTTTTCGGACCTGCTGCCAGTTGCCGTCTTAATGTCATTCATCTTTCTTTATATACTGTTTGAATAGTTTTCTTAGGATGGAATCAAAATGGCCTTAATAGAATTGAACGGAATAAACTTCGGATATGACGACATCCCGGCCCTGGCGAACATCTCCCTCCAGATAGAAGCCGGACAGTGCATTGGAATTGAAGGGGACAACGGATGCGGAAAGACCACATTGATAAAGCTTCTCAACGCCCTCATATTTCCTTCCTCCGGAACATATTGCTTTGATGGAAATGAAATCAACCGGAAAACAATGAAAAATGAAACCTTCGCAAAAAAATTCCACCAGCGTGTCGGATACATTTTCCAGAATCCGGAAAACCAGCTCTTCTGTTCAAGCGTGTACGAGGAAATTGCCTTTGGCCCAAGACAGATGGGACTTGCCCCCGATCAGGTAAAAAAGCGGTGCAACGACGTAATGAACCTCCTGGGAATTTCAAGCCTTGCACATCGGGCACCATATCACCTGAGCGGCGGAGAAAAAAAGAAAACTGCGGTGGCCTGCGTTCTTTCCATGAATCCGGATGTACTGATACTGGATGAACCCATGAACGGCCTCGACAAAAAATCCCGCCAAATCCTGATGCAGGTTCTTCATGGCCTGAAGGATTCGGGAAAAACATTGATAATCGCAAGCCACGATGAAATCCTACTCAATGAACTTTCAGACAGAATCATAAAAATCGGTGAAGACCATACCATAGAAAAGACGGAGGGATAAATGGAAAAAGAAAGCCTATCAAAACTCCTTGATGACTACAGGGAAGGAAAAATAAATCAGGAAGATGTAATCCTAAAAATCAGGCAGGCTCCCTTCGAGGACCTTGGTTTTGCAAAGGTGGATCACCACAGGGCCATCCGGCAGGGAATTGCAGAAGTCATTTACGGAGCAGGAAAAACTCCAGAGCAGATTCTGCAGATTGCAAGGTCCGCCATTAATGCAGGTCAAAGGACGGTTCTCATAACGAGGATGAAATCCCAGGCCGCGGAACTCCTGAGCCAGCACAAGGAACTTTCCTTCACCTACGACGAATTGAGCATGATCGGAATTTGCGGCAGCCTGCCAAAGCCCAACGGAATAGGGAAAATTGCAATCGTCACCGCAGGGACCAGCGACATGAAGGTTGCAGAGGAAGCGGCAAAAACCTGCGAAGCTCTCGGAAATGAAGTGGTAAGAATTTATGATGCAGGCGTTGCAGGTCTCCACAGGCTTCTTTCAAACCTGGACCAGCTGATGAAGGCAAAGGTGATAATTGCCATTGCAGGAATGGAAGGAGCTCTGGCAAGCGTAGTCGGCGGCCTTGTGGACTGTCCGGTAATTGCAGTCCCAACAAGCGTAGGCTATGGGGCAAATTTTGGCGGGCTGTCTGCACTTCTTTCCATGCTTAACAGCTGTGCCAGCGGAATCAGTGTCGTAAACATCGACAATGGATTTGGGGCGGCATATCAGGCCAGCATGATAAACCACATAACTGCATGAACTTAAACTTTTAACGGAGCGAAAAATGAAAACCTTATATATTGAATGCAAGATGGGAGCTGCAGGCGACATGCTTACGGGAGCACTCCTTGAACTTCTTTCGGAAGAAGAAAGAAAAACTGCAATTGCCACACTGGAAAACCTTGGCATCGATGGCGTTAACTTCTCAATGGAAAAAACCCTCAAGTGCGGAATCCAGGGAACACAAGTCCACGTAACGGTAAATGGCCTTGAAGAAGGAGAAGAAGGCACCCACGAACATGCCCATCATCACGAAGACTATGACCACGGACACCACCATGACGAACACGGTCATGAACACCATCATCATGAAGAACACGACCATCAAAGTCACGAACACCACAAGCTGTCGGACATTACCGAAACCATAGGCAAACTCAAGGTACCCGAAAAAGTAAAAAAAGATGCCGCTGCCGTATACACACTCATAGCTCAGGCAGAAAGCCACGCCCATGGAAAGGAAGTGGACCAGATTCACTTTCACGAAGTGGGAAACAAGGATGCCATAATGGATGTAACCGCAGTCTGCTACCTCATGGATTTAATCGGCGCCGAAAGAATTCTCGTATCCCCAATTAACGTAGGATCTGGAACCGTCCGCTGCGCCCACGGAATCATGCCAGTCCCAGCCCCTGCAACGGAATTCCTCCTTCGGGGCACACCTTATTACCAGGGAGAGACAAGAACCGAACTTTGCACTCCAACGGGAGCCGCCCTGCTAAAATACTTTGGCCAGGACTTCTGCCAGATGCCGCTGATGAAAATGCAGAAAACCGGAATCGGCTGCGGAAAAAAAGAATTCGAAGCCCCAAACTGCGTGCGCATATTCCTTGGAGAAACATGCAGCATGGACCACGAAGACCAGATTGTTCAGCTTGAGACAAACATAGACGACATGACGGCAGAAGAAATCGGATTTGCCATGGACCGCCTCTTTGCCTCAGGCGCACTGGAAGTATTCACATCGCCAGTGTACATGAAGAAAAATCGCCCGGGCACAATGTTCACCGTAATATGCACGGAAGAAAAAAAGGATAAAATTCTTGAAACCTTCTTCCATCATACAACCACCATCGGCATAAGGGAAAAGAAATGCAGCAGGCATATCCTTAAAAGAAAAATTTCAGAAATACAAGCTCCTATTGGAACCGTCCATCAGAAAATTTCCGAAGGCTACGGAATCATAACGTCAAAATATGAATATGAAGACATGGCAAAAATAGCCCTCGAAAAAAACATGAGCCTAAGGGAAGTTGCAAAATTCCTGGATGGCCACAACCAGGACTAAAACAAAAAAACCGCGGCCAAGCATTTACGCCTGAACCGCGGTCACACTCAAGCCGCAGCCGGTTAAACAGACCGCGGCATACTGAAAAAATCAGCAGCAGATCTTTCTTTCACATTCCTTGTAAATGTCGGAAGTCTTTGCAACAACATCGGCAGGAATTTCCTTGATGTTAGGGTCACCTGCAAGGTTGTTATCCTTAAGCCAGTCGCGAACAAACTGCTTGTCGTAGCTTGCAGGGCTTGAACCAACTTCATACTTTGAAAGATCCCAGAAGCGGCTCGAATCCGGAGTAAGAACTTCATCACCAAGAACAAGGTCGCCGTTTTCATCAAGACCGAATTCAAATTTTGTGTCTGCAATGATGATGCCGTTCTTGTATGCGTGGTCGTAGCACTTCTTGTAGATTGCAAGAGCTGCATGTTCAATCTTTGTACCCAGATCATCACCAAGATCCTTCTTCATGTAATCCAGGGTAACGTTTATGTCGTGACCTTCTGCAGCCTTAGTAGATGGAGTAACGATAGGCTCGGCAAGTTTTTCAGCCTGCTTGTATTCCTTGTCAAAGCTGTGGCCCAGGAAAGGTTCACCCTTCTTGTATGCCTCGTACATTGAACCGAACATGTAGCCGCGAACGATAACTTCATATGGAACCATCTTAAGCTTCTTAACGAGAATCGTGCGTCCTTCAAATTCAGGCTTCTGGAATTCTTCAGGCATGTCCTTAAGGTCAGAAGAAATCATGTGGTTCTTGCAGATATCCTTTGTGTAGTTGAACCAAAAATTAGAAAGTGCATTGAGCACCTTGCCCTTGTCAGTAATCATTGTCGGCAGAATAACGTCAAAAGCGGAAATGCGGTCTGTGGTCACAATCACCATTCTTCCGTCTTCAAGATCATAAACTTCGCGAACCTTGCCGCTGATAATTTTTTTCATAGGAATGCTCCTTGCTCTGATTTCAAAAAATGCCCTGTGGAAAACCTAAAGCTTCAAGTTCCCTCGGGTATCATTCAATTCTAGTGTTTTCCGCCAGTTTTTTCAATTATGAATTTTCTGGACGCCCTGCGGTAGAGGGACAATGCAGAGCGTAGCCTACGGCCAAGCAATCCGCAGCTTTTTCAGATTGCCGATTTTTCCTTCTATAAATAAGGCAAATGCTGTAAAATGTCCTGCAGGAGTAAACAAAAATGAAAACACAAATCACCGGTCCAGTTTACGACGCACGTCAACTTGGAAAGCCAAAAATGTATGTACTTGGAGTGCAGCACATGTTCGCCATGTTCGGGTCAACAGTACTCGTGCCCCAGCTGACAGGATTGAGCGTATCCGCAACCCTTCTCTTTGCAGGCCTTGGAACCCTGATGTTCCACTTCATTTCAAAAAAACAGGTTCCTGCATTCCTTGGTTCATCCTTTGCATTCCTTGCAGGATACTTTGCCATCGCTCCCCACGGAGAAAAGAATCTTCTCCCATACGCATGCCTTGGCGTTGCATCATCTTCACTCTTCTATTTCATACTCGCTGCCCTCATCAAAACCTTCGGCGTAAAAAAGGTCATGAGGTTCTTCCCGTCTGTCGTAACAGGCCCGATCATCATCAGCATCGGACTCACCCTTTCGCAGTCGGCCATTGACAGCTGTTCAACAAACTGGATCATCGCCCTCGTTGCCATCATCGTAATCGTTGCCCTAAACATCTGGGGAAAGGGAATGATCAAGATTCTTCCAATCCTCATCGCAGCCATGGTTTCATACATAGTTGCAGCATGCATGGGCAAGGTTGACTTTTCCGCAGTTTCAAATGCACCATGGATCGGCCTTCCGGTAAAATACGAGGACACGGTTTTCTCCATCTTCAAGAATCCTGACACATCCCTCATCATCACATCGATCATCACCATCATGCCAATCGCCATCGCAACAATGATGGAACACATCGGAGACATTGCAGCAATTTCTTCAACAGTAGGAAAGAACTTCATGGACCAGCCTGGACTCCACAGGACACTTACAGGCGACGGACTTGCAACGCTCCTTGCCTCACTCTTTGGAGCACCGGCAAACACAACCTACGGCGAGAACACAGGCGTACTCCAGCTTTCAAAGGTTTACGACCCTCGCGTAATCCGCAGGGCTGCCTGGTTTGCAATCCTCTTTTCATTCTCTCCAAAATTCGCAGCCCTCATCAGCTGCATGCCGGCAGCAACAGTCGGCGGAATTTCCATTGTCCTTTACGGAATGATTTCTGCAGTAGGCGTCCGCAACATCGTGGAAGGTCAGGTTGACTTCAAGGAAAGCCGCAACGTAATCATCGCCGCCCTCATCCTTGTTCTTTCAATCGGAATCAAGTTCAGCGCAGCAGGTGCCATCGCCATCCACTGCAGTTCAATCACCATCGGCCTTTCAGGTCTTGCCGTTGCATCCCTCGTCGGCATCATCCTCAACGCCGCCCTCCCCCAGGCAAACAAGGAAGAATAAACTAAACTTTCACAACCCCATGCCATCAAGACTGATGTCATGGGGTGCTTTTTTTTCCACCCCATTGACCACAAGGAACTAATTTGATAAAGTTCGCAGTGTAATCAAATGCGGGGTTAGCTCAGTTGGTTAGAGCATCACGTTGACATCGTGGGGGTCAGTAGTTCGAATCTACTATTCCGCAGATTTTCATTCTTTCCTGAAGGCATCTTCACTTTCCGGTTTCCAATTCATTCAATTCCCTACCAAGATTTTTCTTTTTGTTATATAATGGTAAAAACTGCAAAGACCTTTTAGGGAGTACACCATGGAAAAAGAAAACGTTTACTATTTGAATCACCCGCTCATCCAGCATAAAATTTCCCGCCTCCGCGACGAAAACACAGGAACAAACGAATTCCGCAAGCTTGTGGAAGAAATCACAATGCTCATGGGATTTGAAGCCCTCCGCGAGCTCCCTGTTGAAGACGTGGAAATAAAGACTCCAATCGAAAAATGCAAGACTCCAATGCTTGCAGGACGCAAGATGGTTGTAGTTCCTATCATCCGTGCAGGACTTGGAATGATGAACGGAATCCTTGACCTGGTTCCTTCTGCAAAAGTCGGACACATCGGACTTGCACGCAACGAAGAGACACACCAGGCAGAAGAATACTACTGCAAGATGCCGGACCTTCTTGACCAGCGCCCCATCATCGTCGTTGACCCAATGCTTGCCACAGGCGGTTCGGCCATCGATGCAATCACCATGATCAAAAAGCGCGGCGGAAAAAACATAAAGTTCATGTGCATCATCGCAGCACCGGAGGGACTTGAAAAACTCACATCGGCACACCCGGACGTAAAGGTTTACGTTGGACACCTTGACCGCTGCCTCAACGAAAACGCATACATCTGTCCTGGCCTTGGAGATGCCGGCGACAGAATCTTTGGAACTGATGACTGACATCCCTTCCTTTCCCATAACACCTCATCTTGAAGAAATCTGCACCATGCTTAAGGATTCACCTTCAAGATGCCTGGTACTCACGGCCGAAACTGGAGCCGGAAAATCAACAGTATTTCCCCTTGCACTCCTTGAACGGTTTGCAGGAAAAATTTTCATGACCCAGCCGCGCCGCCTGAGTGCCATCGCAGTGGCAAGACGCATCTCGGATCTTCTTGGAGAAGAATGCGGAAAAACCTGCGGATACAAGATTCACCTTGAAAACAGGACAAGCTCCTCAACGAGACTGACAGTCATGACGGAAAACATACTTGTTCGCATGCTGCAGTCAGACCCGGCACTGGAAGATTCATCCGTAATCATCATCGACGAATTCCACGAGCGCACCATTGCCACGGACCTGAACCTTGCATTCCTGAAGGACGCCCTTGCACTGCGGGATGACCTGTTCCTTGTGGTCATGAGCGCAACCATGGACGCAAAAAAAATTGCAGGTTATCTTGCAGACCCATCATCCGGTCAGGAAGCCCCTGTCTACAGCGCACAAGGCCGCACGTTCCCTGTGGAAATAAACTACGACCCAAGTGCCACAGTCCAGTCAAAAATCATGCAGGTTCTTTCAATGCCCAACCACTCGGGCAACATACTTGCTTTCCTTCCGGGAATCTACGAAATCTCAAAATGCGCCGATTACCTGAAGGAAAAATTCAAGGACGACAGCTCGGTACAAATACACACCCTTCACTCTTCAGTTTCCATGGAAGAACAGAAAAAAATTCTATCCCTTAATCCTGTCGATGAAAAAAAATCTGACGCCACAACCCATGTAATAATTTCTTCAGCCATTGCAGAAACTTCCCTTACGGTTCCCGGGGTAACCTGCGTAATCGACAGCGGACTTTCAAGGCTCAACACCATGGACATTTCAAGCGGAATGCAGAAACTTATAACGGTTCCTTCAAGCGACTTTTCTTCAACACAGAGGGCTGGACGTGCAGGACGCATAATGAGCGGAAGCTGCTGGAGGCTCTGGAGCAAAAACGACATACGCCCCCAGACCACGGAACCGGAAATCCGCAGAAGCGACTTAAGCCAGGTTGTCCTTGAATGTGCCCAGCGCGGAACAGCTTCACTGGAAGAACTTGATTTCCTTGACCCGCCGTCACCTGCCGCATGGAAGGAAAGCTCATTCCTGTTGGAAAAAATTTCCATGATTGACGAGAAAGGAAACATAACCGCAAAAGGAAAAGCCGCCCTCACCCTGGGGACAAATCCACGCCTTGCAGGAATTCTCCTTTCTGCAGGAAACGACCCAGCCCTCATGGAACACGCAAGAAAACTCTACGACACCTACGGCCCCTATTCAGCATCAGATCCTAAGGTAAAATCCCGGGCATGGACAGACATCAAGAGCCGCCTGGAAAATGTTTTATATATAGAAGAAAATCCACCTGCAGACAAGACCATGCTCCTGCTTTCAGGATTTGCAGACCGCCTTGCCATGCACATGACGGAAGACGAATACATGTTCGCCTCCGGAAAAACGGCAAGAATAAGCGGTCCCACGAGTTCAGTTCCCCACGGACCACAGTGGATCATTGCACCGGAAACAAGCGCCGGCCCCAGGGGAAACATCATCCGTTCATTTGAAGAAGCAGACGGAACCGAATTCCAAAAGTGGCTCACGGAACGCACCCGGGAAACTACGGAATGCACCCTGGACACGGAAAATTCCCGCGTGACAAAAAGCCAGAACCTTTGCTACGGGCGCATAATCATTTCGTCAAGAAAACTTCCTGTGGCACCGGAAGACACCATCGCCGCATGGAAAAACCTTGTCAGCCAGAAGGGACTTGATGCACTGCCGCTGAGCGACGAAAGCAGGAGCCTGATCCTAAGACGCAAGTTTTTTCTTTCCCATTCTGGGGAATCAAATTCGACCCAAGATGCAATCATTGACCTTGAATCAAAGCTTGCCCAGGATTTCTCCCAATGGCTTGAACCCTTTCTTGGAGCCAACACCACACCAGACGGCAGGACGGTTTTCAGCGCCCTTAGCTGGTACCTTGACGCCGCCACACTAGGCAGGGAAGTTCCCGAGCAGATCATTCTCCCCAACGGAAACAGGCTGAAGATTGCCTACGAAAAATCCGCAGACGGCCAGATCCGACCCGTAGCCCAGATAATCATCCAGCGTGCCTTCGGCTGCTTTGAAACCCCAAGGGTAATGGGCGTACCCGTTTTGCTGCACCTGCTGTCCCCTGCCCGCCGGCCCCTGCAGATAACCCAGGACCTTGAAAACTTCTGGACCACCACCTGGCCCCAGATCTGCAAGGAAATGAAAGGCCGCTACCCCAAGCACAACTGGGACTACCGCGTTGCCCAAAAGGAATAGGCTTGGGAAAGTGCACGGCGGCCTAAGCTGATTCAATATTTTCTCACTCCATGAGACAGATTTACACTATCATGCTTTTTGCAAATGCTAAAACTGTCATATCAAAGTGGAGGACTTACATGAACATGAACGCAAACAGAACGGTGTTTTTCTTCTGCGGACCAACCGGCAGCGGAAAAACTTCTGGAATCGCAAAACTGCTTGCACCCTTTATCCTGAACAAAAAGTTCCGCAAGCAGATAAAGATCATAACCATGGACACAATAAATGTTGGCGCAAGAAATGTATTTTACAAATGGGGGAACACCCTTCAGGTTGAGGCTGCAGCCTGCGCCACAAAAAAGGAGCTTACTGAAGAACTCGCGGTAAATTCCAGAAGCATGTATGTCTTCGTAGACCTGTCCGGATTCTCAATGTATGAGACGGGGGATCTTCTTTACATCAAGGACATCTGCAAAAGCGTTGCAAACAGAAGCCTGTTCCTTGTCGTGCCTGCATCAACTTCTGAAGATTCCCTAAGGGAAATGATGATTGCCCATCACAAGGCAGGCCTTAAATTCAGCGGAAGCATACTGACCAAAATAGACGAAGCCTTTAATAACAGGATACTAAAGATTCTCTCGGAAGAAAGCCAATACAAGCCGGTGGCATACATAGACGGAAGGGAAATCGTTGATTCCGCAAAAATATCTGCAAACATATTCCCCGACTTTCCGGCAATTGGATCAACTGACGACCTTACTCCCAAGGAAGAAAGCAATGATGGTTCCTGCAGAAAATCATTCATTCTTCCCCAAGAATAAAGGACAAGAGAACATCAAGTTCAACTTGTGAATATGCGCCGACTATGACAAAATAAAGGCTGGAGGAACCCATGGCAAAAACAAACAAGGTAAGCGGAGAATTTGCAGTCTACAGAAGAATCCTCAGGATCGACGAGCTTATAGCAAGCGGATGTTACCCGACCATCGAGGACCTTATGGACGACCATGAGGAACTTGGCAGCCGCGCCACAATCTACAGGGCCATTGAATCAATGAAGCTTGAACTGAATGCGCCCATAGAAAAAGATCCGCGGACAAAGGGATTTTACTATTCAGACAAAACCTACAGGCTTCCGACAGTTTTTACCACGGGACAGGAAATGTTTGCCGTTTCAATTCTTCAGAACATGGTGAGCAACCTTAAGGGAACTCCGGTCTATGAAAGTGCAAAAAAAGTTCTTGATACGATTCAGAAAAGTGCAGTAAAAAATCCAAACGAAGTAAAATGGAATTCAGACAACAGGTTCCTGGACAGCACGGACTTGGAATGGACCCACAGCAGGTATGTTTTTCTTGATGACTGCAAGATCGACATTCCGGAGAAGAACTGGAACATAATTGAAAAGGCCTTCAAGGAAAACAGAATCATCGAATTCGACTACAGCGGGATATGGAAAACGGAAAAAACGCACCGCAAGGTTCAGCCATATCAGTCCGTATTTTCTGGAGGAACCTGGTACTTGTGGTGCAAGGATCTTTCAAAAAAAGCTCTCAGGCTTTTCCAGATTCCACGGATGAGCAATGTAAAACTTACAAAGGAAACATTTTTGGTTCCGCCTGATGCAGATTTCAGAAAGCATTCCTCAGGTGCATTCGGCGCATTTATCGGTGAAACAAAAAGGCCTGTTGAATTCAAGGCGCAGTTTTACGATGAAGCATGCGAATTCGTCCGCGACAGAAAATGGGGCGACCGCCAGAAAATTGAAGAACAGAAAGACGGCAGCATAATTCTTTCCTTCATGGGGAACCAGCTGTATCCCTTCTTAAAACTCATACTCAGCTGCGGCTGCAACGCCCGCCCACTTGCCCCAAAACTCCTGGTCGACGAATGGAACTGGCACGTAAGGGAGATGGTAAAAAACTTGGGGTGAAGGTTAAGGAGCCCTCCCCTGTCTTTAAGAAATATGATTAGCTCAGCAAAAATCTCACTACATGAGACGGCAACGTGATAAGGTGAATCTTGCAAAGGAATTTCTATTTAGCGGCTGCCAGATGTTCTGCAAGAGAGACTATGGTTCCCTTGTCCCTGGAAGATAATTTAGAGAAAGCCTTGATGAGCTTTTTTTCTTCCTTTGAATCGAACTGCTGCAGGTGCTGCAATTCTGGAGGTGTGGGAGTAGGTTCAGATGTTTTTCCTGTCACAAGATATTCAACGGAAGTTTCAAGAACTTGTGCAAGCTTAACGGCACCTTCTGCACTAGGAATGCACCCCCTGTTGCCCACATAGCTATCTATGGCCCGTTTTGAGATGCCTGCCTTGTCCGCAACTTCCTTGTCAAGAAGTCCAAGAAAATCAATCTGATCCCTAAGTCTTTCTCTAAAACCCATAAAATAAATGATATCACTATATTGGTACTGAAATTTTGACAGTACTAAATTAGTGATATATAATTAGGAATACTAAATTTTCATCTACTAAATATTAGTACTCTTATGTGCGAGAAAATTGTATGAATATATAAAGAATCAATGAAAATTTGGAATAAAGCGAATATTCCTGTAGATTTTATTATTGAGGTTTATGTAGAATGGTTGTTCTTTTTATTGTAGTATTCATTATTGCATTCTTTATTTTCTCTCTTTTCCATTGAAACTATACATCACGGGAAGATAACAAAAACGTGGACCACAGGAATTAAGGACTAGTTTTGTACAACTAGTATTAGGAATTTATCGCTGCAAGGATACTTCATCTTGAAGAATGATGCAGCGTTATGAATATATGAAGAAAAACAATGGTAGTAATAAATCCATTGTAGCCACTGCCAGAAAAAATGGCTGAGATAGTCTGGACAATGCTGTCGGAGAAAAAAGATTTCGACAGTAAAAAGAGACCAAATCTTGCTGAACAGGCTCTCTCAGATTAAAAAATTATTATTAAGTCAACATGCTCGTTGACTATATAAGAGGAGTAACGATAAATATGGTAATAGGTGTAATTATAGTTATTGTGAGTGCTATATTTGTTGCAAAATTATGTGCAACCCTTTTATATGATAAGAAAAAACGTAATGATATAATTGGAAGAGCGAATAAAACAAAAGAAAAAGTTAAAAGAGTAACGAAAAAAGTAAAGGATAAAATTGACGAAACATAAGAGTATCTCTAAAAACTTTAGTGAAGTACTGATTAATTGAAATGGAATTAATCAGCAATTCTCTATCAACGCTTTACACGATTTGCGGATATCAGGGGTGGCACTTGTTTATTCTACAAGGAATAAATGAGTGTTTCCTTTGTTTTTGGAGATTCTCCGTAATTTATAGAAATAGGATTGAAAAGACATGTCGAATGAAATTATTCAATATGACCCTAAAGGAACTGGAGTTGTTGAAGTGATATCATCTCTGTTTTGTTTCCTAGAAGGTTCTAAACGAATGGAGTATGACGCATTTATAAAACAACAAGAAGTTGAGTTAGAAAAGATTAAAGCGCTTAGGGATATTAGAAAGGCAGAAATTGAGTATTTCAGAATATCTGAAGAATATTCATTACGGCGAGATTTGTTGCGTATTGCGAAAGATTGCTTTGAATCTAAAATTAAATTATACACGAACATGCTGAATTTGGGATACTCCTACTATGATAGGCAAGTGGACTACCTTGAAAAAAGAATAGATGAATTAAATGATAAAATCGTGAATGCAGATAATAATCATCAATTAATCCTGTTAAGAGAGCAAATCGATAAATATGAAGACTCAAGAGATAATCTAAATACGAGATTTAACGAATTAATGATAGAAATCCAGCATCACATTGAAATATTAAAGCTGTCAGATACTCGTAACGAAACGATGTATATTGATTATGATGGAGATAATTGATGAATAAAACTCTAAAAAAAAATATTCTAAAAATTGCTAAAATTCCTATATATATTTTTGAAGCTATTATTGAAGACACAAAAGAACAAGAACTTGAATTGATAAAAAAAGAGGAAGAACGGATAAAAAAAGAGGAAGAACGTGAAAAACAAAAACATAGAGAAATTGTAAACTTTATTGTTGATAGAAAGTATGAAAATGAATATTGGTATAATTTTTTGGATGATTCAGATTATAACTTTATAAAAATAAACGTTTGGCGGGGCTCATCAAAGGAAACTCTTAGGAATAAAATTATTACTTGGTATAATGAGAATAAATCAGAAATCGATGCTGAAATTCGTGCATTAAGAAAAAAAGAAGAAAATAAAATCAATTCAAAAACTTCTAAAAAACAAAAAGATTTGCATTTTAATACAATAAAAAATGAAGTTGAAACAAATTTAAAACGTTTATCACGGAATGTTGCTACTTTGCAAAAAACAATAGAAGAAGTTGATTTTGAATTATTAAATATGATTGAAGAGAATTTAAATATTTTACGTAATAATAAAGAAAATCTAACTGATGATATGATGATAAGGGTTAAAGAACAAATAGAATATATAACAGATACTATGTCATATGGAAAGAAAAATGGTGTAATGACAGATATGGCTGATATAAGATTTATAAACATTATAGAAAAAGCCAAGGAAATAATAAGTTGATTTAATAATGCAAGGAAAATCCACTCTTATATCGAATCAACGTATTAAATCCAGTGTCACAACATCAAATCATGCCTAAATTCTTTTATTTCCGCCTTTGCAAATTTCTTGAGGTATTTAACAGGAAGATTGCACGATGGAATCGTGTTATTCATGGGAAATTTTTCAAGGACATATATTAAAGTATTATATCTTGAAATAATCTGATCTTCCGTACTCTGCAAAAGATTGACCTTCACAAATTCCGAAATGAATTCCATAGAATAGCCCCAATTCCGCATCTGACGTTCTACCGTTTCTTTTGCAGTATTTATATACGAAGGATTATGACTTATAACAGAATTTGCTACCCCACATACAGGAAGGAACACATATTCTGCCACAGAACGAGCAAGGTCTTCAATACCTACATTCTTTTGAATCTTACCCTTTTTCTTATGGGAAATAATTAACCCAGAAACGACAAAAGTCCCAACAGCAATAGGAAGAACCAAAGGTAGAGCAGCCATTGCACTTGCTACGCCAGCTCCTGCAATAGCTGCCGTTGTTGCAGATGCTGCTGATATTGCTGCCGTTGTATTTGCATGGGCCGACATACCAAGTATTGCAGCACCTGAACCACCACCAATGCTAATACCGGCGGTTCCTCCAGCCAATACAGAATCCTTTGAATACTTCTGATCAAATAAATTTGTGTTGTCTAATACTCTCAAAATTTCACCTTCCTTTATTCTGGCTCCTTGCACGGCAAGAAGCCATGTATGGTTAATAAATTTCAGCTCTGGTAAAATCAGCCATTTTACGCTTAAAGCTTGTTTCCTGAAGAATGGACTGAACAACAGGAAGTCCAATAAAATAGATGCAGGCAAAAGGAATTACAAGCCCTGCCAAAGCCTGACCCACTATTGGAACATGACTGATTGCAAAGGAAAGAACGGCAACAATCAGAATGCCAATGCCAACATTCGGATTGTTAGCAAGAACTTCCAGCATAAACTGAATGAACTTTGCACCCCAGTGAATAATCTTTCCACCAATGGTCTTTGTCACATGAAGTATCTTAAGCAAACTTTCCCGCAGAAGTTTTGCTAAGTCCGGAGCAATCTGCTGAAGTATTTCGACCTTCTTCCCAAGCCACGTCTCATTAAAATTGAGGTTCTTGATCTTATCCTGCAAAGAAGTAATTGTTTCTCTGGATTTTTCAACCACTTCATCCGCAATCTCCCTCAATTTCTGGACAGGCATTGAATAGTGAATTTTTGTCGCAACATCAATGAGAAGGGACTTTTCATTATTCCCTGCCGCAAAACTCTCCAATTCGCAGAGTCTGTCTTCTGGAATGCGGTAAATTTTTCCATCACTGTAATCGTAAATTACATGTACCAAACCGGATTTTTCACCGGTTACTTCATTGTAGAAATTTGAAGTGTTCATAGACATCTCCATAAGTAAGATTTTGGGGGAACACCAGGGTTCCCCGTTATTATGCCTTTATAATGCCTTTATTCATAAAAAATGTGGTCATAACACTTTTTACTTTTTAAGATATCGAGTCAACTGTCACTCTCCCCATCTAAAGATTGTAATTTCAGGAAATTATCATCATCAGAAGTAATTTTTATCACTGGTAGAAATACTTTTTCTTTTTCATAAATCAGATTCAAATATATCAACCTATCTAATGCCTTTTTAATTCTTTTCGGTTTCTTATGAAAATAATACATAATTGAAAGCAACGATTTCCCATTTTCTGATATATATCTGAGTATTTTATCTTCATCTTTGTATATACGATTACATTCATTCACACATAAAATTTTTCTTTTTCTCTGATATCCTAGATTTTTATATCCTGGAAAAATATTCTCATCGTTATAGAGGATTGCAATGCTGCAGTCATCGTTAGTTTTAGCTCGAACATCGTATTTAAAACTTTCTATCAACTGTTCATTTAATGCTGCTGATCTACACTTATCACATTCTTTCATAATACTTCTAATTCCAGAGGAAAGCTCGTTGGTCTGCTTGTTATAAAGACTTGCACAAGAACCATCGGACATAAGCACAAACCCCTGTTTATCCTTTAACTGGCCTTTTATTAATTTAATTGATGAAGTGGCCCTTTCTGAAGTAGTAAACACCGTAAGATTTGCATAATCCCCATTATCTGGTTTTGAAATAACCTTTAATTCATCGTTTTTAAGACATCCTACAACACCATCGCCCAAGTGAACTGCAAGAACCTCATCTCCTTTTACAGCCACTGCCAGCAACGTAGAAGACAAATCTTTTACTGTACAGTCATGTTTCGCTGAAAGTTTTTCAAGCATGGAATTAATTTCAGTAAGCAGAGAATTTTTTGCATTGATTCCGTCACTGTCATCTGCGAACATATAGTCAAAATTAGAACAAAGTTTCTCACAGACAAGTTGAGTGACTCTTTCTGCACCAAAATGGGACAGTTTTGCTGAGCCTGCCCCATCAGCCAAGGCAATCACAGACACGCCATTTCTTGACAGACTTGCAACTTTATCCTGACACGGAATATTGTTTGCCAAATGGCCGTTACCTTGTACTGCGCAACCAAGAGCTTTCCACATATGCTGCTCCTCCTTTAGTCCATATATGTATAACCAGATGGTTTTGCACCAGGTTTTAACCTATCTCCAACAGAGCCTTGCGAAACCTGATCCATACTTTGCGCAATCCATTTAAAGAATCTCTCATAATCAATGGAATCATAAAGAACTGCCTTTTCAGTCTTTGAAAAATGATTCATCTCATTGTTTTTACTGAAGTCACTTTTCTTTCCAAATCCTACAGGAACGAAATTTAGTTTTTCGCTTTTTACAAGATCACTAACACGCTTCTGAGCCACCTGAAGTTCGGTTTTATCACCGTTGGCATCACCATCAGACATAAGAAAGAGCCATGGCTGATAGTACTCACGACCAGCTTCCTTATATTCCGTCTTTCTTGCATCAAGAAGATCGAGGGCCAGATTTACACCTTTACCCATATCAGTCATGCCACCAGTTTTTAGTTCATAAACACCTGGTTGTTCTCTGACTCCTGAAAAGTCTGCAACAACATAAGCATCATCAGCAAAAGTCACAATGGAGACATCCGCAGAATACTTTGTGTTCGGGTTGGTCTTAAGGTCATAATAAAGAGTTTTTATCCCGTCCTGCAGGTACTCAAGTTTCGTTTTACCGCCCTCACATATTCTATATGTCTGACCATCAATAATTTCAGTTCGCCCTGTAAAACTTGCATCACCTGATACTATTTCATTCATAGATCCACTTACATCTAGACATAAACAAACAGGGATGCGTGGTGAAGGATTGTCAAATAAATCATTGTCTTTGAATGCTTTTTTAGTCATGCTGTAATCTCCTAAAAATTTGGGTTTTATGGACTCAATCATAAAATGAAAGAGTCCTTGCGTGGTCAAACAGGTTTTTACAAGTTGTTGATTTCTTCAAAATCTGAAGAAATTGCCGGTATGTCGCCAGTGTTTTCTTCTTCTCTAGATTCTTCATTTAAGGTTTTGTTTTCATCTATGAGAATTCCTTCAGCATCTTGGCCATTGTAATTTTTTCCTTCGAATTCATCGATTTCCCCTCCACAAATAGAAGATACACTTGCAGAAACCAGATTATAGAAATTTTCAAAATCCACGTTTCCGTATTTTTCAAAAGTTTCTTCTGTAGAAAACCGTCCCAGAGTTTCCATGTCTGCATTTCCGATATTTATAGGAAATACATGCAGTCCTTCTTCTTCATATAGACTTGCTATGAGTTCTGCTGCATTATCTATAGATGGGTCATCTGTGTCCGTCTGACTTCCAAAGAAAACAAAGAGAAAAGGTGCCTTATATTCGATGCCAGCATTTCTGTAGTCGTCAATTCGTTCCCTCAATAAGTCTGCTGCAAGTTTAATTCCTGAGCCAATTGACGAATATGACTTTTTTCTGAGATCAACTTCATAAGGAAGATCTCCTGTACATGAAAAGTACTTATCACATGACACATCATCGGAAAAAGTTACAACAGAGAAATCAACGCAGTTCTTAAGACCTTCAGATGAGAAATTACTGATAATTGCTTTTACAGTGGACTGTGCTTTTTCAAGTTTAGTCTGGCCGTCTTCCATCTGAGAAAACATCTCCTTTCCTGTATCTATACAGAACATAACTGGGATTCTTACAGAAGGATTAACTAAAAGATCGTCCTCGTAGAATTCATTGCCATCGTTGTTTTCGACCCAAGATTTTGTTTCGAGTGAATAAATTTTGTTACTCATGTTCTTTTCTCCTAAAATGAACTAGTGCTTTTTTCCGAATCTACTTTCTGGTGTTATGTAGCCAGATTTGGGATTACAAATATTACATTCGCTTTCCCCATTTACTGGCACAGGAAGTCGTTTGATATAATGATCAAAACCTGTGTACAGAATTGCATTTCCACATTTGCAGCTGTATGAGCGGTTCTCAAAACTTGCACCCAAACATTCTCTGCAAACACCTATGGCTCTTCCTCTTTCTGAAAAACCTTTTTCACGCACATAATGCTGTCCGGCTTTACAGAAGATTCCCTGCCCTTTTTTTATTCTTAATTCTGTCGGATAAACCTTGTTTGATTCATCTTCAGAAGAAAGGCGGTTTCGAAGGTAATAATCGTAGAATTCAAAGATTTCAATCCATTTGTTTACGTCTGGTCTTGTAAATTCTGAATTGGTACTTCCATTTCGGGAAAACGTGTTATAAAACGCTTCCCGTATTTTCATGGAAAGATGATCCCAACAGCAGTAATAGGAACCGGTACTTCCCCCAGGAGTCTGAAAATTCGACTTTCCAAATGGAAATGAAAAGTTCATCTTCTGAATGTTTTCCAGAGGAGATCCGCCTCCAACATGGGCATAAGGATTGATTCCCTGCATCACGATTTTGAAGAGCAGTGTTGCCACAGCAAAATTTTCGTTACCTGCAGTTCTTAGAACCGAATCACATTTACGTCCAATTAATTCTGGCGGAGTAAATTCCTCTGAAATAACTGGGCATGGAAAGTTTCCTACCTGGTAGCTGTCAGTATCAACGAAGTAGACCTCTTTTGAATCCACAACAAGAATGTTTTCACCCTTGATGTCTCCGATGAATATTCCACGGTCATGGAGATACTTCATCTTCTTAAGGATTGTTAAAGCAAGTTCTACAACGTCATATTTTTTCCAGTCTGAAAAATGATCCAGGAATTGAGGCTTTCCAAAGAAGCTGTTTTTGAGCGTATCCCCTTTAGCAAGAGGCATTAAATACCCAACAAACTCCCCTCTCTGGTTGTACAACAGATCAACTGGAAAACAAATTCCTTCATGATGAAGATGATTTGAAACCATGAACTGTAATTTTGCTTCTTTTCGTCTGGTAACTTTTCCTTCTTTGTAGATTTTTGCTACTAAGCCATTGGACAAATTTGTCTTGTATATGGTGCCTTCCCCTCCACCGCTGTTCAGAATTTCCCGAAGTTCATATTCGGTTTCGTCTCTGGTGTAAACTTTTTCGTTTTCACCAGGAATTTTTCCGACTCTGACCGGAGCATCCGAAACAGTGGTTATTTCTGTTGTTTTTATCTGCATAAACACCTCAACTCTAAATAACCTGAAGGGTATTGCTTTTTACTTTTGCAATACTGCACCATGTTGTAACTTCAAAACGGACAAAAGATCCTGGAGTTAGCTCAGTTTCCTGTTCAGGATATACAAGATCGGAAAAATTGAATGGAATACTCCCGTAGCCAGATGCTTCGATAGTTCCTGACCAGTCAGCCGTGTCAACAGTAGTTATACGCCCTGAAATTACCTTTCTTAGTTCATTGCGTTTTGCTACTGATGAATTGTTGAACTGCTGTGGTCGTGTTGTTGTCGAGGCATGGTATCCTTCCCCTACAATTTTGACCTTGAGTGGAAGACGGTTGTTGTCAAACTGGAAATGTTGAGGGAACTTTGAAAGATAGAATTTCAAGGAACCGTTTACATTAGCCACTGCTCCGAGATCCGCAAGGAATACATATCCATTTGGATCCTGATTACACTGCCGGATTGCGTTTTTTACCTCATTGATTGAGACACATGATTTAGACTGTGCCTGAGGATTCGGACGATGACTTGCATGTGGACTTGTTTTAGTTTCAATTTGCTCATAATTATAAGCAGTATGTGGATTCACGAACTGTCTATGAGGGCTCGACTGTGTTTCCCCTGCTCTATGAACAAACGGACGGTTTACAGGACGACTCACATGAACTCTCTGACTCTGATTTGCTGCAGTTCTCCTTCTATAAATCTCAATAAGTTCATTTGCTCCTATAGCCTTGTACTTTACCTGTGTCACTGAGCTGCAGCGTGGGAGATTCTGCTGAAAGTTTTTCATCTGATCGACAAGCAAATCATTGTTCAATGAAGTTCCGTTGAAGACAATGAATATATTCGCAATGACACTCAACTGAGAATGAGTTCTACGAATTTCATCATCAATTACTCTCCAGATTCTGAACCAGTTCTCAATTTTTGAGTTGACCTGTACAGGAACATTCATGTTTGTAACAAAGTTCTGTACACCTGCTGAAAAGTGATTGAACTCATTTACAGAAAAACTCTTCTTGCTCTTGGACTGAATGAAGTACAGTTCAACTCTATGAATCTGGTCTATTCCGCCTTTCATCATGATTAAACTTTTTACTTCATCAACATCTGTAACAAGTTCTCCATCAAGAAGAATACAAAGACCATCAATCTGAAGATCGCCTGAAGAATCAGTCCAAACCTGAGAAACTCTTACGACAGTTTTTGCAAGAATCTTGTCAAAAAGTGCCATATCGATACCAAAGCGACTGAAGAGCATTCCTTCGGAAGTAATTGAAGGACATTCTGTTTTTCTGTAGTTATTAAGATAGTTTGCGATGTTTCCTAACATATGGATGTTCTCCCATAAAAATTGATATTAGAGCCATGTAAAGCTTAAAGCCTTACTCTTGCTTGGCAAGCATCAGTTTCACCGGCCGTCTGAATCTGATGCTTGCAGTTTGCCATAACAAAGAAAAGGTTTGGTCAAACGCTATGCGACATTTCCCAGATACTTTTTATTTGTTTTAACAATTGGATCATCAGGATTAATGCGTTTGGATGTTACATGATAAAATCCTGAATTGTAGATGCATTGGTAAAAACGAACAGGAACCTTTCCTGTATAGCGACGCATTCCATGCCGTCCGTGCATTTCGTTAATTAGATAACCAGCTTCTTTACGGCTATAAAGAATTTTGCCGCAATCTACACAAATGTGTTTTTCTGTTTTCATTTTAATAAAGTGATTCATATGCAACTTCTTCATGTTTAGTAGAAACAATATACCAAGACTGAACCTGGTAATAGGAAAACATAACTTCAAGTTTTCACCTATGTGTCAGAGCTGCACTAGTAAATCCAGTTCTGACACATAGGTGGGTGCTATGCGGCTTGTGAGAGATAATTGTTGATGAAAATAGTTACATCAGTCATCTTGGCAACATGGTTTTCGAGACAGTGGAGTAGACATTCATCGTATACATTGCCCTTTGTAAAAGTCATTCCACAATAAGACAACAATAATGTTGCTTCCTCCGGTGAGCATTTTAACCCGACAACTAAACGTCGAGCATTTTCTGGACTTGGATTATTTTTTTCAGAGATGTAGTTGGACCAGTTTGCTTTTGATATTCCTGCATCTTTATAAACATCAGGTCCTCTAAGGTCTTTTTCACGCATTAAATCATTGATGTAGATAGAAAGAGCCCTTTTGTTGCAGAAACAGTCGTTTGTAAAAAATTTTTCAGAGAAATGAGTTGGTGTTTTAAGTGTTGATTTTTTCATATAGATATAACCCTTCTACGCCCAGCCATTGTGTTACTTGAGTGGATACAACGTTCCCATAACACTAGTCGTTTTGAGTAAGCTGGTAATGTAGCTTTTAATCTTGTGGGTCTTAAGAAAACTTAAGCTGCCACAACCAAATAGGGTTATATCTTTGAGCAAGGAACTGCTCGAAGACCGCTACAACCTAGTAGCGTATAGTTATAATATATGAATACAGTTATTAATTGTCAAGAATTTTATAATCATTTTTCATAGAAATCAAAACAGATTTGACTTTTAGTCCTTTAAGAATCTTTTTGATTGTTCAAAAGCCTTGTCGGCCATGTCATTAAACCATTTTTGCTGCTCATCTATATTATTTTCCATAGCTAGTTTTGCAGTAGCATTTTCATCCGTATCTAAAGGGAAAAATACTCTGATGCCACATTCTTTTGTATCAATAATTTTAGCTGTAGTAGGCAAATTTTCCGTTTTGATATTATTTTCAGCATAAGAAATAGATAACATATAATTTGCATCAGTTTCATTTAAATAAAAATGAATTCCTATGAAACCAGAAAGTGAAAGATTATTAATATTAAAGAACTTTCCTATAAACTTATTATCTAATGGACAATTGTTACCTGGTGTAAATGATTTATTGTCTTTATCCCATTTTCCTTCAACCCAATTTAAAGCAAGCTTATAAATTTTACTACTTAATGAAATAGTATTTATTATTAATTTTGGAGAAAGTAACATACATGCCTCATCTTTTGTGAATTTTGTATCAGTAATATATTGGCGATCAATAGAATCAAAAAGGAATTCAATTGACTGCTTTATAATAGGATTATCCTTAGCAAGCTCATAATCTTCAACATATCCAAAGAAATCAGACCAAAATTTTATAGATAAAGAATTTGCTTTATCAGTATATTTTGACTTGATTTTATTTATTTCCGATTCATCATATCCATCTGGTATGAGAAAGATTAATCTTTCATATTTTCGTGTTCCATCAAGAAAATTTATATAATCATTCTTCTCATGATCAGTAAGTTTTGTACTATATCGTATTTTATTTTCAATTATTATATTACAATCATTATTTCTTATTACAAAATCTGGATGACCATATTCTTGTCTGGAGAAATCCTGTGTAATTAAATCTTCTTTTGAAATATTCTTTATGACATCTTCTGTCATATCTGGGCAAAAAAATTTTACAACCAACTGTCGGACATACTTTTTTTGCATTATATTAAATAATAATTCTGTTGTTGTATTTTCAAATTCGCGGTCAGCTGTCGTTTTTGGAGTAATACCATGGAAAATTGTTTTATTCATAAACTATCCTATGATTTTATAAATTCTGAAGAAAACTAAACAATGTAGAATTCAAACTTTAGTTTTATCAAAATATGATTTCATTAAATCTTCGTATATTTAGCATTTTTCAAATTTTCTTGGTTAATTCTCTTTTGATACATATTATCAATTGTTTCAAGCCATTGATATAACGGAGCTTTTTCAAAACGAGAAATATCATACATATCAAGAATGTTATATTCCATTTTTGAAACTTTATCTAAAGGGCCTCTTCTGTTATTGATAATTTTATCACTATCCTTCCTATCTTTAGCAATAGATGCTCCATATATTTTCATAACAGCTTCTATGAAGTCAACAATATCATGCCCCTGACACAAAATGTATGCTTCTTCTTCTGAGAAAGTCTTTTTTGCTATTTCTTTTTTAAGATCTTCAAGAGTAAGTCTATCTTTATTAGTTTTTATCAATTCTTTCAGATATTTTTCTAAATCAAAAGATATTTCAACTTGAGTATCGGACAATTTCTGTAAGTTTAAGAAATCAAAATAATAATTTGATTTTCCTTTAAGTTTGTTAATACTCAAACATTTTTGTGTTTCATTGAAATTTCTTAATACTCCAATCGTATATGCCCATTTAACAGACATTTCGACTATAGAATCCAAAAGTTTTTCTTTGAGATTATATTTATTACCTGGATAGTTTACTTTTACTATTTTTCTTATAAGTTGTTCAAAGTCAGCAATTCCATAATACTTTATCATCATAGTTTCCAAAGAATTTGCATCAGTGACTTGCATATAATTTTTAATTTCATCCGAAAATTTATGATTCTTGTAATCGGCATCGATTATTCCATAAAAATGCTGACCATTTTTTCTTTTTTCGGCAATTATTATAGGAATAACAGAACTCTCTCCTTCATAGGATTCTGGTGCCCCATGAAATGTTGTTAATTTGTCTGTTACTTTTTTATAAAATACAACATCGGTTGGACCTTCAACTAACAATCCCCAATCTATGACAGAGCTTAAACGAGCTGTTGAGAAATTTTCTTGAATGTAATTTAATTTTTCGAAATCCTTTTCAATTAGCATGTCTTTATTCATACATTATGACCTTTTCATTGGCACCATCAGATGACTATTTGCATAAGTAATTGCAGGAGAATGTGTTGCTACAATAAACTGAATATTATCTCTTCTTCCAAGCTCCGCATTAATAAATTTTAAGCTTTCAATGAAAGTAATAAGCCAGTCTGGATGCATTGAAACTTCAGGTTCATCGATTAATGCGATATACGGGAAATTCTCTGGGCGTTTATCAGGAACAAGGAAAATAAGATGAAAATATAATAAAAGGACATTTTTTTCTCCAGATGATAAATTCTCTGGTGGAATTGTTGAACCTTCTTCAAAATCAAGCTTCATTTCTATCTCTCCAGTTTCTCGATTTATAAAAATGTTCTTATCTGTTAAACAGGCTTTTTCATTAATTACTTTTTCAAAAAGCATAATTTTATTTATTTGCTTCTTTGCATATTCCACTATCAACTCATTTAATTTTTCTGGATGCTCTAATAAACCAAACTTCACATCAATTGGATTAGTTGTTTTGTCAAAAATTTTTTTTAATAATTTTTCGTCAATATTCGAATAATCATGAATATTTCTTAAGCTTGAAAGTTCTTTTAAATATTCAGACATTTTTGTTTGCATATATTGAATTTTATCATCAAGTTCTAAATATAGAAAATGCAAATTTCTATCATATTCTTTAGTATCAAATGATATTGAGGAGAATTCTTTCCATGAAATATCAGACATCATATCTATTTCATTTTTTCTTTTCTGAATTAAATCACTTACTTCGTTTATTTCTAAAGGAATAATATCATTTGACTTGTAATTCTCAAAAATACTTATTTTGTAATCAAATCTCGCATCTTCTGCCTTTACTGGTAATCTACTATAATCCTTATTTGCATAAAGAATATCTACCCCAATATTAGCAAGATTATCTTCAATTTCTTTTCCAATAGATTCATCTACAATGGGGCTTCTATAAAACATATTAAGTGGTATCTTCCGAATACCTTTATCAGTTTTCCGAGAATATGGCATTTTTGAATATGCATCAAAATCTTCTTCAAGCAATAAGTTTATTTCTTCTGAACGTTTTTTTTCAAAGTAGTGTTTTCCAACAATTACCTCTTCACCAGGAGAATGCCATTCATAAACAATAGGGAAATAGTAGTTATTCCCATCTTTTGGCAGTTCTCCCATTGTAATATCATCAAAATGTCTTAAGAAAATTTTTTTTACAGTAAGAGTTTCATTTGTATCAAAGGTTATTTTTAATGACTCAAAAATAATTGAATCTAATACAGTCATTTTTCTTTTTATTGCTGCATCAATAAGTCTGAAAAGTGTAGTTTTGCCAATACCATTAAATGCATAAATAAAAGTCAACGGACTATCTTCGAGAAGATTCACTGTATAATTGTTCTTTTCATATCCAAAAAGTTTTTTTATTTCAATCTGTTTTATTTTGCGCATTATATTCTCCAACTTTGTTTGTACAAACACTATATCAAGTTTATAGCGGTTTATGGTAATTTTCAATTTGACAAAATCAAAACCATTTGTATTATACGAATTAATTCAGTACAAATTTATACACAAAATATAATCTTCATTCAAGAATTCAACTTCTAATATAGAAACAAAAAAACAAGCATTTTTTTTGATAAAACCATTTTTTTAGTAGCATCATCAATTAGCAAAAATGACAATTGAAAAAAAATGCTACTAAAAAAAATCCACTATCAAAAATTCTCACCCCATGAGACAAAGCCATAGTATCTTCAAGACATTACTTGGAGGTAAACATGGATTTTGTTGCAATGCATTTTGAGAAGAGTGGAAGTTCTGCCAAGCTTGCTTTGGTTAAGTTTAAAAATGGCAGAAGGTTATGGAAAAAGATTAAAATCACATACCATACTGGACATACATACCCTGGGTATGCACTAATTCACGAGACAAATGAACTGCTTAGTGAAGTTTCATCCTTTGTCGGAGGCCTGCCCGTTTTCTGCTGCAATGCAGAAGTAAAAACGAAAGAAATTTACAATACCTTTTGCGGCCCGTCCATCTGGTATCCTACAAGCAAGCGACTATGTTTCAATCTTTACGACATCAAGAGCGCTGCAAAAAAGCTGGTTCCAGATTTGAATAATACCGCGATAAAAACGATGGCTAGATACTTTGGCATTTCCTACGATTCAAAATCCCCGATTTCAATTGCTACGGCTATTGGATCCGTTGCAAATAAACTCATTGAGTTGAATTCAAGTGATCCAAACATTTTAGCCTTATGCAGCTGCCATCAACTTTATTTATCCTTCAGAGAAACAAAACCAATCTCATACGAGAATATTTATGATACTACAAGCAGTCTTCTAATTTACGACTTCTAAATTTCTCATTCCATGAGACAAATGAACTGCTAAGTAAAGTTTCATCCTTTGTCGGAGACCTGCCTATTTTCTCCTGTAATGCAGAAGTAAAAACTAATCATGAGTTTTTCATCTATGCAGAAACAAGAACCATCTCTGCAAGCTCATTTACTTTTTCCACAGGAAGCTTAAGCATGTCTGCAATTTGTTCCACAGTCATTTTTCCAGCCTTAATCAATTCTTGAATAATTTCAGCCTTGCCTTCGAGTTTGCCTTCACTTCTACCTGCCGCTTTACCACGAGCCTCTACTGTATCTAAGAAATCACACATATTTACGCCTCCTTCTGCATTAGAGATATTTTCATTATATATCGATTCAAACTTATTGTCATTGGTCAGGACTTTCATCAGCTTGAAAAACTCATCAACATGCTTGATTGTATCCTTTGTTCCACGGTATCCAGGAACTCTCCTGCGTTTAGCAAAGTAGTCGGCAACGATTTTGAAATCACTCTTGAACTTTGAAATCTGTTCATCAGACAACTTGCAAATCTCAAAAAGGTTGATTTTATAGTCATTTACATATAGTTTAAGATTCTCCGGTATATCAAGGCACTCCAATAGATTTTTAGGTTTGTTCCATTCACCATCACCAAAATACAGTACAAGAGTGATCACAGGATATCGCTTAGTTTTACAATTCTGATTCAGCTGGTTTCGATATGCAGCGCCGTCATAACTCAAAATTCTAAGTGGCATGTCTGGATCAACTGCAGTCTGGTTTTCAAGACCATACAGGGCAATCCGTATCTCCCCGTTTCTCCAGTATTTTGCAACATCGCGTTCTTGTTCATGAAGCCTGCCATCAGCCTTGTACATTGAATTTTCTGATTCTGCTTCAAGTTCATTTTCCTTTACTATCTGTTCACCGTTAAAAAGTAATCCATTCACAATGTCGGCAAAAACATCGTTATAGGACTCAAGAGTTTTTTCTACAATATCTTTTTCTGCCATGAAACCTCCGGTAAAAAGATAATATAAAAATCCAGATAATGCAAATTCTAAAAACTAACAAATTTCTCATTCCATGAGACAAACCGATGATATACTTTTCATAAGAATGCGATAGATTTCAAGTTTAGAACCTTAGGTTCTTTAAATATCTAACTGATAAAAGGAGGCATTTTATGCTGTCACTAATCGGTGCAATCACAATCGGAGTCGGAACTGTGTACGGTTACTACCGCCACAAGAACAATAAGTCTGCAATCAACATTCAGGAGAATGCAGAAGACCTTGCAAAGACTGTTGCAAGCGATGTAGCAAATCAAGTTGGCAAGCT
>JAKSLY010000012.1 GCA_024400955.1 Treponema sp. | reverse complement strand
GGGAGAATAATTGATAAAACTTTTACCTCCACATTTGAATTTTCCGGGCTCGAACTCCGCCGAGGACCCGCGTCGGACCTCCAGAAACACGTGTTTTTGGGGGTTCTTTTTTTTTTGCTTTTTTTTCAAAATTTCTTCATTTTCCGTGCAAAAAAAATAAAAAGAACACAATCATAATATGTGATGCTTTTTATAAAAAAATTGTTTTTGGTTTTCTTTCTCTTTTGCACCGGTTTTCTTTCCTGGGGGCGCCCTGTGGTTACGGAAAAATACTGCCTGCGTCAGGATGGATTGGATTCGTATTTCGTCATGACCATTGAACCCTGGAACATGGCCCTTAGGGTTACCCGCATCCAGCAGGTTTCCTGCAGAAATGGATCGTCTTCAGGATGCATCCTGCTTTCCTGCAGGTCTGGAGATGCTATTGACAATGGAGATGATTCCGGTTTGACGGCATTAACTTCCTATGGTACTGGTAATCTTGATTCCCCATGGACCATAAGGGCAAAGGTTTCTGCCGGGGAAAATTCTGCGGCAGGTTATGCTTCAGGGAATTCTCATGATGATGGTTCCGGAGGTTTTCCTACTTTAATGGTCGGCAGGAAAAACTTCCTTGATTTTGAATGGGCAGGCAGAAGGTTTTCCATGGAGATTGCAGTTGAAGTAAAAGCAGGGTATGAAGATTACCTTCTTGCTTCAAGCCTTGAAAATTTTTCCGTAAAGGCATGCACTGAATATCCTTCAAGAATTTTCATGCCTGACATTGATTTTGAAGATCTTGCACCGGAAATTCGAGGCTACCTTGACCTTTGCTTTGAAAATCAGCGGGAAGTTTTTTCCTTTGGAAATTCCATTCAGGCCATTGGCTATACGGACAAGGAATTTCTGTCGGCAGAAGAAGGAATTGCCCTGGCCCGCAGTGCCCTAGCTTTTGCTGAAGGACATGTCTTGTACAGTCCTCTGGGGGCAGACAGTCCCAAAATGTTCAGTAAAAGATCGGCCATGGAAGAATACATTGCAGGCGGTCTTTCCGGCAGAATGAATTGCTCTGGATGCGACAGTCCAGGTTTTCTTTCCCATTGTCTTTTGTCGGCAGGTCTTGGTGACAGGATTTGCGGCGCAGATGGACTTTTGTTTTCTGTCAGGGATTTGGAGCAGTTCATCACGATGGAAGGTGAAAATCTTTTTTCCACTCAAATTGAATTCCTTCTTCGCAATAAGCGCGATGTATTTTCCAGCATGATTCTGGAATCGCGGGATGTACCTTATGTTGCGGCTGTTGTTCCCAGTGCAGAAAAAGTCAGGCCGGGGGATCTTCTTGTTTGGTGTCCTGATGGAACAGGCAGAAAGGATAATGATACAGGTGGGTTTTATTCCTGCGCAGTGGTTTGTTCTGTTGAAAGCGAAAATGGTATTGGCAGTCCTGCAAAGGAAAATGTCATGGCTGTTTTGATTCCCGACATTCCAGGGGACCGTGCAAGAAAAATGTCCTGGGCCCAGATGGAAGATCTCTTTAAGGGCAGCCGGCACTATGTTCCCATGAGAATCCTCCTTAGGACCAGCCGGGATATGAAGGATGAAAACCGGTATGAATCGGATGCAGGTGAAATCTTTGCCTTCGATTCGGAACCTGGGATCCTTGATTTTTCCTTTTCCCATGAGGAAGACCAGGGCTGCATTGCAGGGGGTGGCTTCTGTTTTATTCCCAATACGGGGGAATCCCTTGTCCTTGAGGGAATTCAGGCAAGGCTTAAGGCAAGAACCCGGCAGGCACTGTTCAATGGTGTCGCCCATGAAAGGGTTCCGGTGGAAGTAGTTTTTCAAAGGAAGAATTTTCTGTATGGCGGGCAGAATGGTGGTGCTGGAAATCCATCAGGTACACCAGGGGAATGCAGTATCCGCCTGGAGGTTTTTGATGCTGCAGGAAACAGAAGGGAGTATGGAATTTATTCAGCAGGTGTTGATGGTGATGCCTCATGCATTCTTGAAAAAACTTCCGCTGAAGATTTTTTTCTTGATGAAGGTGGACGGTTCTTTCTTGGTGACGACTTGGTTTGCGGTTTTAGGATTTATCCCGTTGGACTTGATTTTGCCCCGGTTATTGGTGAATCCTATTCAATTCTTCTTGAACATGATGGCCGCTGCATTGCAAAAACTCCGCCTGAAAGAGATGTGGCTTTTTATGACAAGAAGTCTGTCTGGCGTGGAGGACTTTATCTTGTTGAATGGAATTTTGACAGGGCTCTTCCCGACTGGAATATGGTTCACAGATGGATTGGCCGTGACGGCAACCCATGGAACCGTTCATGTTCTTCAGGAACATTGTTTACGGCCATGTCGTCACTTTCGGTGGGTAATGGCGGACAGTGCATTGAATTAGGCCCCAAAAGCGGAACTGGTGCATCTGTTGCATTTTCAAAAGGCGGGCGGATGAATCCCTTTGAATATCAAGCAAACCTTCTAAAAACAGGAGAGCTTGTCAGGGATGTGTTTTCTCCCCTTGCATTTGATTCCTATCCCTCATTTACCTATGGGGAGGACCTTGCTTCTGATTTGGAAAAAGCATCACTTATATGGAAGAATCATGAAGAATTATTTAAGGCTGTTTCCGAATCTTCTGGCGGAAGGGAGACATTGTATGGTCTTGCAAACTGGAGCGGAACCTTGGCTCCGGACAATGATCCAGAAAACTATCCAGCCGCTGTAAGGAATGCCGGCATCGATTCCCAAGGGTTCATGGAGATTGCCTTTGGTGGCGGTGCGGAAGCAAGGGAGCTTCTAGTTGATGATTCTTTTGGGGCAGTGGATTTTCAAGAGCTTGCATGCACCCTGGTACCTGGTGACATTTTTTCCTACAGGCAGGAAGGGGAAGATGAGTGGCAGGAAGGAATACTGTGTGCAATTGACCGCAATGCCTTTTTCAATGGAGATGACCTTGGTTCAGCATTGAAGAAATTGGAATTCTTCCAGTGCAGTGACCTTGGAGTTGTGCGTCGCAGTGTGGCTGATTGTAACGTCATTGGAAAAAACGGCAACTGGAGATTTTACAGAAAACGATACTATTGAAAAATATGGCTTTTTTCTATAGAATTATTGAGATTAGCATTCTGGCGTTGTCAGTCTGCTGATTCTCTGGAGAGTTCTCACAATGATGTGGGGCGCCGAAGGGTTAAGGCTATTAGAGCCGATATCTCAGGCAAAAAGGACAGAAGAAAAGAGAATAACTGTCTTATTACTTTCTGGAGAGCTGGCGTTTTACTGTCGGCTCTTATCTTTTTTAAAGGACACGCATATGTCTTTCGATTCAATTTTAAATCAGGTCGATGATGTTGTTTGGGGTCTTCCTACAATCATCCTGATTCTTGCAACTGGTTTTATCCTTACGGTTGCAGCACGTGGAATTCAGTTTTCAAAGCTTGGCCGCGCATTCAAGGGTATTTTCAAGAAAAATGAAGGTGATGGAGAACTTTCTGGATTCTCTGCACTCTGTACTGCACTTTCTGCAACAATCGGTACAGGTAACATTGTCGGTGTAGCAACAGCAATTGCAGCCGGTGGACCTGGAGCCCTTTTCTGGATGTGGTTTGCTGCAATCCTCGGAACGGCTACAAAATATGCTGAATGTATGCTTGCCATCAAGTATCGTGAAGTTAAGGAAGACGGCCATATTCTTGGTGGTCCATTCTACACAATTGAAAAGGGAATGGGTCCAAAGTGGAAGTGGCTTGCAGTTCTCTTTGCCGTATTCGGTGCACTTGCAGGTCTCATGGGTATCGGTACAATGACACAGATTAACGGTATCACTTCTGCCGTAAACAATGCCATCGACCCGGAAGCTAAGCACATTGCATTCTCCCTCTTTGGAACTGAGTATACATTTGCAACTGTAATCGGTGGACTCATCGTTACAGCATGTGTTGCACTTGTTGTTCTTGGTGGTCTCAAGCGCATTTCCAAGGTTGCAGAAAAGGTTGTTCCTGCAATGGCAATCATCTACATCTTCCTTGGACTTTCAGTTCTCATCATGAACGCAACTCACATTCCAGCTGCATTCGTCCTCATCTTCAAGAGTGCATTTGGTTTCAAGGCTCTCGCAGGTGGTGCTGCAGGTTATGTACTCAAGCAGGTTACAGATTCAATGCAGAAGGGTATTGCACGCGGTATCTTCTCTAACGAAGCAGGTCTCGGTTCTGCTCCAATCGCAGCAGCTCCAGTTCAGACAAATGAACCTGTTGAACAGGGTCTCGTTAACATGACAGGTACAGTTATCGATACACTCATCGTTTGTACAATGACAGGTCTTGCCATCGTAATTGGCGGCATGACAAACGGCCTTTGGGAAAATCCAGAAGGACTCAAGGGTGTTGCCCTTACAGCAGCTTCCTTCAACAAGGTTCTTGGTGGTGACGGACATTCAGTTCAGTTCCTTCTCATGCTTTGTCTTGCATTCTTTGCATTTACAACAATCCTCGGTTGGGACTACTACTCTGAAAAGTGTCTTGAATACCTTACCGGCGGAAAGATGGGAATCGTTAAGGGCTTCAGATGGCTTTACATCATTGCAGTTTTTATCGGACCTTACTTTACGGTAAACGCAGTATTCACAATTGCCGACATTTTCAACGGTCTCATGGCAATTCCTAACTGTGTTGCACTTATCGTTCTCAGCGGTGTAGTTGCAAAGGAAACAAAGTCTTATTTTGAAAGATTTCCTAAGCTGTAATTAGCCTTTTGCCTAGGTTTAGTCCCCCGGTCGATCGGGGGATTTTTTTATGCAAAATAATGGTATGCCTTCTATGAAAACCTCCCAGTCAGTACGAGGCCGGCAAAACCGCTCGATATCGTCGCTACATGCAAAGCCCTGTAAGGAAACTATCTTCCAGGGCTTTGAATGTTTTTGTCGGCCTCTTCCTTCCTTCGCGGTTTTTATAAAAGTCTTCTCTTATTAAAAAAAAAAATTGACATTTACATTGTACTATTGTACAATATTAATCATGAAGAAGAACAAGTCGGTTATTATCGATGCCTCATGCATTCTTGCCATAATCAAGCAGGAGCCGTCTGCAATGGAAGTTATGGACAGGCTTAAGGGATTCCGGTTGTATTCGTCCCAATGCCTGCCTTTTGAAATAGGAAATGCACTTTCCAAGCTTATGAAGCGGCAGCTGATTGATGTGACCCAGGCATGCAGGTTTTTTGAGCTTTACAAGAGGATTCCCATTAAGCTTCTTGAACCCGACTTGGCTAATTCAATAAGGATGGCAGGTGAGGAAAGCCATTATTGCTACGATATGTACTATCTTGACTGCGCATTAAAATCAGGAAGCCCGCTTTTTACCATGGATGAACGGCTCGCATCAATTGCAAAAATGAGAGGTGTATCATGCTTGTAATGAATTATTCCCAGGCAAGGCAGAATCTTGCGTCTCTTCTTGATCAGGTAAAGAAGGATGGCGAAGCTTTTATCACCCGCGCTGACGGTTCAAGGTTTCGTGTCCTCAATGAGGAGGATGGTGCAGATGATTTTTCTTCTCCATTTTCTGAACTTGCATCCTATGCAAAAACTGCCGGTTCATCCATGTCCCAGATTTCACTGAATGATTTCTTTACCATGCTTAGGGAAGACGAGGACATTCGTACTGACAGGATTATCGCCTGCAGCCAGGGCATGCGGGCGGCTGATTACTTTAATGTGCTTAACAGGTAGAAAAATGCAGTTTCTTGTAGATTCAAAAACCATACTGGATTTTTTTAATGGTGTTACGGAACTTTTTGATTATTTCAATGATGAGGAAAACATTCATGTTTCCGTTGTTACCCAGGGGGAACTTTTCTGCCGTGCCGAAACTGATGAACATGATGGCAGATTGAACGAGATAAGCTCAGATTTTACACACCTTCTTCATATTGTGGAATTGGATGAAGAAACTGCCAGGTGCTTTGGCCGGCTTAAGGCTGCCTATCCAAATCTTTCCGACAATTCCCTGTGGATTTGTGCAACCGCAATCAGACGGGATTATGTCATACTTACAAATTCAAGGGAAGTTGCCGGAGTTAAGGAAGTGGTTGTAAAAAATTATTGACCAAAGCTATTTTACAATCTTGTTGAGTACGTGGTCCTTCTGGCGCCAGTTCTTGTCTACGCTTACGTTCAGTTCCAGGTCCACGCGGTAGGGGAAGATTTTTCGTGCCGTCTTAATGGATTCAACACGAATTGTCTTGATCATTGATGCACCCTTGCCGATGACGATTCCCTTCTGGCTGTCGCGCTCAACGCAGATTTCAGCACGCACCTTAAGCAGGTTTGCCTTGACCATAACCATGTCCTTGATGTTTACGTAGATGGCATGGGGCAGTTCCTGTTCAAGGCGGTTGATGGCTTCGCCACGGATTATTTCTGCAATGCGGAATTCAACTTCCTGGTCGGTGTAGTATTCTTCAGGGTAAAGGTGTGGGGCTTCTTCCGCCATGTCGTAAAGTGCCTTGAGTACGTCGTTGACTCCCTTGTCTTCCTTTGCGGACATTTCTACGATGCGGCTGTCCGGCAGGTCCGGCAGGGTACGGTGGATGAAGGCTCGTGAGTTTTCAGGCCTTGCTGCAGGATCTTCAGTCTTGTTGATGGCAACTACAAGCTTCTTTGTAAAAGGGGCAACAAGCTTGGCGATCATTTCTTCCTCGTCCGTGTGTTCGCGTGTGCTGTCAAGAACGTAGAGGATTTCGTCGCTGTCCTTTATGTTTTCTTCTGCAATTTTCGTAAGCTTAAGGTTGAACTTCTTTTCGCTAAGGTGAAGTCCCGGGGTGTCAACAAAGACAAGCTGGCCGATGGAAGTGTTTACGATTCCGCGGATTGCATTGCGTGTGGTCTGTGGCACCGAAGAAACGATGCTGACTGTTTCCTGTGTTGCTGTGTTCAGGAATGTTGACTTGCCGGCAGATGGGCGGCCTACAATTGATACAAGGGCGGTTTTTGGACCTGCAGGCTGGACTACATATTCATCCTGCTCTAGTTCCTGGTTCTGTTCCTCAAATATTTCTTCATTCATGAAGACAGTATAAGGTATTTTGAAATAAAAAAGAATCCCCCGTTTCCGAGGGATTGTTGTCTTGAAAAAAGATAAATGTGGATTTTATGGAGATGGCTTTGAAGATGCGCAGGATAGGTTCGACGCGGCGTCTGTCATTGATACCTCATGCGACCAATCGCCGGAGCCGGGTCGGTTCTATCCGTAAGTATCTTCAGTTGTATCTCAATTTACTTTACGTTTACCTTCTTAAGGTGCCAGATGTCCTTTACGTAGTCTTCGATTGTGCGGTCAGAAGAGAACTTTCCGGAATTAGCAATGTTGATGAGACACTTGCGAGCCCATGCCTTCTTGTCTGCATATTCCTTAGAAATCTTTTCCTGAGCCTGGCAGTAAGAATCAAAGTCAGCAAGGAGGAAGTAAACGTCGGCTGGCTGTCCTTCAACACCGTAGACGATTGAATCGTGGATTTCCTTGAAGAGCATTCCGCTTGGATCGTATGTTCCGTCAACAAGCTGATTAACTACCTTTGCAAGCTGTGGGTTGCGGTCAAGGTACTTCTGTGGGTTGTAAGAGTGTTCCTGCTTCATCTTGATGATTTCGTCAGCCTTGAGACCGAAGATGAATGCGTTTTCTTCGCCAGCTTCTTCCACGATTTCAATGTTTGCACCGTCAAGAGTACCTACAGTAAGGGCACCATTCATCATGAACTTCATGTTTGAAGTACCGGATGCTTCGTAACCTGCTGTAGAAATCTGTTCTGAAACGTCTGATGCAGGAATGATCTTTTCTGCAACAGAAACGCGGTAGTTTTCCACGAATACAACGCGAAGCTTGCCACGAACGCGGCGGTCGTTGTTTACGCGGTCAGCAACCGTGTTGATGAGCTTGATGATTGCCTTTGCACGGCGGTAACCTGAAGCAGCCTTTGCTCCAAAGATGTATGTGTGTGCAGGAGGGTTGTAGTTTGGATCTTCAACGATTCTGTTGTATTCATACATGATGTGGAGAACATTGAGAAGCTGTCTCTTGTATTCGTGGAGGCGCTTAACCTGTGTATCGTAAATGCTTTCAGGATCAAGGAATTCATTCTGTGTGTGCTTGAGGTATTCAGCAAGCTTTTCCTTGTTGTGGCGCTTGATTGCAATGAGTTCTTCGATTGAAGCATCATCGTCAACGAATTTTTCAAGTTCCTTGAGCTTGTCGAGTTCCTTAACCCAGCCGTCGCCGATTCTCTTTGTGATGAAGTCTGCAAGTTCAGGGTTTGATGCAAGAAGCCAGCGGCGCTGTGTAACACCGTTTGTCTTGTTGTTGAACTTTTCCGGGTAGAGAGTGTACCAGTTCTTGAGTTCCTGTGTCTTGAGGAGTTCAGTGTGGAGGGCGGCAACACCGTTTACAGAGAAACCTGCGTGGATTGCGAGCCATGCCATGTAAACCTTGCCGTCGTGAATGATGGCCATGTGGTTCTGGTTGTAGTAGTCCTCAGGGAACTTCTGGCGAAGCTCGATTACGAGGCGGCGGTTGATTTCTTCGATGATCTGGTAAACGCGTGGGAGAAGTCTCTGGAATACATCGATCGGCCACTTTTCGAGGGCTTCAGCAAGAATGGTGTGGTTTGTGTATGCGAATGTCTTTGAAACAACGTTCCATGCATCGTCCCAGCCTACATTGTATTCATCAAGGAGAATGCGCATGAATTCTGGAATTGCAACTACAGGATGTGTATCGTTGAGCTGGATTACGTGGTACTCAGGGAACTTGGAGAAGTCTGTTCCAACTGTGTTTACGAACGAGCGGATAAGGTCCTGGAGGGAAGCAGATGAGAAGAAGTACTGCTGGCGAAGGCGAAGTTCCTTACCCATCGGGCCGTTGTCGTTAGGGTAGAGAACGCGGCTGATGTTTTCTGCATCGTTCTGGCGTTCTACTGCGCGGTGGTACTGCATGTCGTTGAAAAGCTGGAGGTCAAATCCGTTTGGAGAAGAAGCCTGCCAGAGGCGAAGTGTGTTTACAGTGTTTGAACCGTAAGCAACAATCGGCATGTCGTATGGAGTTGCAACGATTTCTTCTGCATTTTCAAGATAGAAGCGGTCCTTTCCGTCAGGTGTCTTGCCGTACTTGATCTGTCCGCCAAACTTAACGTGAACTGAAAGGTCAGATCTTTTTACTTCCCATGGGTCACGGTGCTTGAGCCAGTTGTCAGGATATTCAACCTGCTGTCCGTCTTCAATGTGCTGTTCAAACATACCGTACTGGTAGCGGATTCCGTATCCGTGTCCAGGGTATTCAAGGGTTGCAAGGGAATCAAGGAAACATGCTGCAAGACGTCCAAGACCACCATTACCAAGACCTGCATCCGGTTCTTCATCTTCAACAAGGTCGTAGTTGATGTTCATACCATTGAGAACTTCCTTAACCTTGTCCATGATACCAGAGTTAATGAGGTTGTTTGAGAGAGCGCGGCCCATAAGGAATTCGGCACTGAGGTAGCAAAGCTGCTTTGTTGGTTTTGCTTCGTAAGCCTTGCGTGTTTCCATCCAGTTAGGCATGATGATTTCAAGTGCACTGGCACTAACTGCATCAAAAAGGTCGTGTTTGTTGGCCTGGGAAATGTCCTTTCCGTACTGTCTGCGAAGACGAGCTGTAAGGTTTTCCTTGAACTGTTCTGCATCAAAAGTCATTTATTTCCTCCGTCTGATCTTTTGCTGATTTTCTTTTATCATTATATATGGAAACGTTTCAAATATTCAAGCGTTACCATAATTTTTTACTTTATACAAAATTTTAACGGGAAGGGGCAAGTGCCAGGTTTAAGCCCGCCAGTCCCCGGTAAAAATTCTTTCTATAAAAAACTTTCTACTTTGCTGCAAGGACAAGCATCGAACCTGCAGGCACGATGTAATGCTCCTGTGCTGAAAGGGGTTCTGCGGTTTCCACGTCAAGGATGCACGAATCGTCCTCGATGGAAGTGTCAACCACTCTGAACCACTTGCGCCTGTTTGTCAGCGTTGGCAGCTTTACCATAACATCCTGCCTGTCCGTGTTTGCAACAACAAAGAAGTCGTTGTCCTCGGAACCGTCGCATGTGCAGTCGGCCGAGCCGCAAAGGGAGTATGCCAGGAACCTGGAAATCTTGCTCCAGTCCGGATTCTTGCCTTCCTTTGAGTACCACTTTATGTCGTTCTGGGCGCCGGTGCTTCCGTTAAAGAATCTGTTCCTCCTGAAAACAATATGGTCTTTGCGGAGCTTTATTGCCTTCTTGGTGAATTCAAGAACCTGGTGGTTTATGTCGCAGTTGCCCCAGTCGTACCAGCTGATGTCGTTGTCCTGGCAGTAGGCGTTGTTGTTGCCCTGCTGTCCGCGGCGGATTTCGTCACCACCAAGAAGCATTGGAGTTCCCTCCGAGAGAAGAAGGGTAAGAATGAAATTCTTCATCTGGCGGTTGCGGATTTTTTCTATGCGGGGGTTCATGGTAGGGCCTTCGTAACCGTTGTTGTAGCTCCAGTTGCTGTCGTTGCCGTCCCTGTTGCCTTCGCCGTTTTCGTCATTGTGCTTGCCGTTGTAGCTTACAAGGTCGTTCATGGTAAAGCCGTCGTGGCAGGTAATGTAGTTGATGCTGAAGCTTGGGTTTCTTCCGGAAATTGCAAAAAGGTCGCTGGAACCGCTGATTCTTGTGGCAGCTCCTGTTGAACAGTATTCGTCCCCGCGCCAGAAGCGGCGTATGTCGTCACGGTAGCGGTCGTTCCATTCAGCCCATCTTCCCCCCGGGAATCCGCCAAGCTGGTATGCTCCGCCTGCGTCCCAAGGTTCTGCAATGATCTTTGTCTGGGAAAGAATCGGGTCTTCCGCAATGGCGTTGGTCAACGGTGGGAAGTTCAGTATGATTCCCTCCTGGCTTCTCGTAAGGATTGAAGCAAGGTCAAAGCGGAATCCGTCAATGTGGTAGTTGAGGACCCAGTAGCGCAGGCTGTCAAGGATAAGGTTTCGTACTACGGGGTGGTTGCAGTTAACCGTGTTTCCGCAGCCGGAGAAGTTCATGTAGTATTCCTTGTGGCTGTCAACCAGGGTGTAGTATACGGGATTTTCAAATCCGCGGAAGTTAAGGCTTACGCCGTGTTCGTTTCCTTCTGCAGTGTGGTTGTATACGACGTCAAGAATGACTTCAATGCCTGCCTTGTGGAGCTCGCGCACGAGAAGCTTGAATTCGTCAACGCATCCGCCAGGAGTCTTGTCCGCAGCAAAGGAAGCCTTTGGCGAGAAGAAGTTAATGGTGCTGTAGCCCCAGTAGTTCTTCATTCTTTCGCCGGTCCTTGGGTTTACGTTGGAATTTTCAAATTCGTCAAATTCATAGATTGGAAGAAGTTCAACGGCCGTGATTCCAAGATCCTTGAGGTATGGAATCTTTTCTATGAATCCGCGGTATGTTCCCGGGCATGAAACCCCGGATTTCTTTCCGGCAGTAAAGCCCTTGAGGTGAACTTCGTAGATTATGCTTTCTGAGAGGGGACGGTTAATTGGCCTGTCACCCTGCCAGTCGAATTTCTTGTTGTCTATGACTACGCACTTTGGGAATTTGTTCTGCGGGAATTCCTCCTGCATGGCGATGTCCTGCTTGTCCACTGGAGGTGCGTATTTTGGTGGAAGGTTAAAGAACAGGGACTGGGCAGTGATTGCCTTTGCGTAAGGGTCAAAAAGCTTCTGCTTTACGTTGAATCGCAGTCCCTGGGATGGTTCGAATGGTCCGTCTGCCCTGTAAAGGTACAGTGCACCGGCCTTGACTTCAGGAATGAAGCAGTGCCATACGTCACCGGTCCTGTTGGTTTCCGGTTCAAGAACGTATCTTACTGAAGGTTCCCAGTCGTCCTCGTTATTGTAGAATTCAAGATATATTTTGGAAGCACTTCTGCTGAAGACTGCGAAATTTGTTCCGTCGTCACTAAGGGTTGCGCCTAGAGGTGCCTGTAATCCGGGTAATGCTTTTTTTGTGTCCATAGTTCTTCAATTATATAGCACAATTCCGGAAAATTCCAATAGAACATGCACTTGGTCAAAAAAAATGCATTTTTTTAGGAGAAGGGGCAGCTTTCAGTTGGATTCAGCCTTACTGGGGAATTTTTTACTGGTTCCCTTCAAAAAGCGAGTCCAGCCTGTAGGGTGTTGCCTGGTAGACGTAGTAGTTGAGCCAGTTTGAATAGAACAGGTGGGCCGTGCTTCTCCATTTTGAAACAACAGGTTTTTCCGGGTTGTCGTCGGTAAAGTAGTTGACTGGAATGGAAGGTCCTATGCCCTTGTCAAGGTCGCGCTTGTATTCATTGGCCAGGGTTTCCGGGTCGTATTCAAGGTGTCCTGTCATGAAGATGCTTCTGGAATCCTTAGATTTTGCCAGGGTGAGGCCTGTTTCGTCGGAGAAGGCAAGAACTTCAAGCCCTTCCTTTGCCGATGCTTCTTTCGTGCTGATTTCCGTGTAGCGAGATGTGGGCACAGGGAACCAGTCGTCAAATCCGCGCATGAGTGGTTCCTTTGGATTCTGCAGCTTTGAATAGTAAATTCCTGAGAACTTATCCTTGACGACCTTTTTGTTTATGCCAAAGTGGTGGTAGAGTCCTGCCATGGCTCCCCAGCAGATGTAAAGGGTGCAGAAAACGTGTTCCTTTGCCCAATCCATGATCTTGCACAGTTCCGGCCAGTAGTCAACTTCCTCAAAGGGAATCTGTTCCACAGGGGCGCCGGTTATGATCATTCCGTCATACCTGTTTTTGAGCATTTCTTCGGAAGTGATGTAGAACCTGTCCAGATGGCCCTGGTCCGTGTTCTTTGAAACGTGGCTTTCCATCTGCACGAGGGAAATGTCAATCTGAAGAGGCGTGTTGGAAAGGAGCCTGAGAAGCTGGGTCTCCGTAACTTCCTTCGTTGGCATCAGGTTGACGATGGCGATTTTCAGTGGACGGATATCCTGGGCTGCGGCACGTTCCTGAGTCATTACGAAGATGTTTTCATTTTCAAGGGTGGACCTTGCTGGAAGGTCGGAATCTATTCTGATTGGCATGGACAGGATTATAGCAGATTGAATTAATCTTAACAATCACAGGTTAAAACTGTATCATGGGGGAATGAACAGTTCTGCCAGGAAAAAGCTGGTCTTTCTTACGGCCATGTGCTTTTTCCTTTCCATAATAGAAAATGCCTTTCCAAAACCGGTTCCCTTCTTCAGGCTGGGGCTTGCAAACCTTCCGGTCATGATTTCATTTCTTGTCATGAGTCCGTCCCAGTCGCTGGTTCTTGTTTTCTTGAAAATTCTTTCAGGTTCAGTTGCATCCGGCACATTATTTTCCTATATTTTTCTGTTCTCCTTTTGCGGATCCATGGCTTCATTCCTTGTCATGGCTGCACTGTTTCCGCTTAAAAAGAGGGGGATGGTATCTTGGGTTGGCGTCAGTCTTTCCGGGGCTCTTGCAAACAACTTCGCCCAGCTTGTCCTGTCAAGGATATTCATCTTTGGGGAAAGCACTGTTTACGTTGCGCCTTATTTTCTGGCCCTGTCCCTTGCTTCTTCCATCGTCCTCGGGCTTTTTGCGGAATTCTTCCAGTCAAGGTCCAGGTGGCTTGATGCCGTCATCCGTGAAGGTGAGCATTCCGTGGAGGGGATGAATGGGGCAAGGGAAGATTCCTTGGAAAAAGATGGCGGTTCCGGTTGCCTTAAGTCCCGGCTTGCCTTTGGCTTTGCTGCCGTTTTCTGTCTTGGCATCGTGGTCTTTTCATGCTTCTGCAGGTCCCTCGCTGTTTTGTGGTCTCTGGTGGCGGTGCTGGCAGTGGCGGTCTTTGTCCTAAGGCGAAAGGTTTTCCTGGGGCCTGCTGCGGTTATGGTTGTTTCCGTGACGGCAGTTTCGCTTCTTGTTCCCCACGGGAAGATTCTTTTTGAGCTGGGGTTCCTGAAGGTTACGGAGGGGGCATTGGTTCAGGGGCTCTTGCGGTCCGGCAGGCTTACGGCATGCGTTTTTTCCTCCAGGCTTGCATTTGCCCTGCTTTCCTTTTTTCATGCTGAACCCAGGGGGCTTGTGGCTCAGATCCTTTCCCTGTCTGCCGCCTTTGGGTCGCGGAAGGGGGTAGCACTTGAGGGCAAGACTGGGTTCATGGACAGAATGGATTCAGTTTTGCTAGAAGTCTGGCAGGAATAGGAATTCCTGTTTTTCGGGCGTTTCATGAGTGTTTCATGGAAAGTGTTCTTTAATAAACTAGAAATTTTGCTGAATTAGTTGTATACTATATTATTGGAATAGATATGGGCATTTTAAGCCTTACGGGGCCATGGTGCCTGGATTATAAAAAGTCATATAAAAAATATTTTGCTTTGGAGATTTTTTTATGGCAACTTTGCTTATTGTAGACGATTCTGAAATTGACCGTGCTATCCTCAAGAACATTCTTGTAGGTACGTACAGCATCATAGAAGCCGATTCAGGTTATTCGGCCCTTGACATACTTAACAATCCGTCTCTTCACATTGACGGACTCATCCTTGACATCAACATGCCGGGCCTTGGCGGTTTTGAGGTTCTTAGCCTTCTTGACAAGTCCCGTCATGCCGGATTGCAGATCATGCTCATTTCTGCCGAGGCACAGAAGGGCAACATCATCAAGGCTGCAAACTTTGGTGCTGCAGGGTTCTTCAGGAAGCCTTACGACAGCGATCAGGTTTTGATGAAGCTTAAGGCAATTTTTGCAAAGAAGGACATGGCGGCTGCTACTGCTGCGGCTGCGGCAATGCCTGCTTCCGGTGCAGTTTCCAATGCCTCTGCCAACGGAAACATTTCCGATGCGGAACTTCGTGCCATTGCTTCCTATGCAGAAAAGCTCAGGCGCGTTTACCTTTCATTCCTCAAGAGCGAAAAGAAGGATGATGAATGCTACATTCATGTCAGCGAAGTCGTTCACATCATGCTGGAAAACTACTTTGCCCTCAAGGCTCCTCGAGACCTTTCTCCTGAGGCTATTGAAGTCATCAGCCAGGCTGCATATTTTTACGATATCGGCCGATCCATCGTGCGCACGGAAAAGTTCAAGGTTGTTTCCCAGGCGGACATTGATGACATTCCTGAGACCCACACCATTGCAGGTGCGGACCTGGTTGGCGTAAACAGCTCTCCCAACGTTGCATACTTCGTTAAGATTTGTGCAGACATCTGCATGCATCACCACGAGCGCTATGACGGCAGGGGCATGCCTCACGGTCTTAAGGACAGCATCAACAACATCTACACCCAGATGTGTGCCATTGCCATTGAATTCTGCCATCACTTCTTCTCTGTTGACAATCCGGGATATGGTGAATTCAACAGGGCAATAAATACAATTCAGGAAGACAGTGCAGCATTCCGTCCTGATGTTTTCGAACTTCTTCAGAACTGCCAGGAAGACATTGTTGCCCACTTCAGCCATTAAAAGCATATTATGAAATACGGTTATTTTAGGGCCGGATGTGCAAGTCCGGCTCTTGTTGTTGCAGACACTGTTTATAACAGTCAGAAAATCATTGGTCTTGTAAGGGAAGCTGATGCCATGGGTGTCAAGCTTCTTGTTTTTCCAGAACTTTCAATTACGGGCTACACCTGCCAGGATCTCTTCCTGCAGCGTACCCTCCAGGATTCTGCCATTTCTTCCCTAATGGACATTGCAAGGCAGACTTCATCCTGCGGAGTTCTTTTTGCCGTCGGGCTGCCGGTTACGGTTGGGGCAGACAGGTTTAACTGCGCTGCCTTTGTCTTGCGCGGCAAGGTTCTGGCCATGGTTCCAAAGACCTTCATACCAAACTATGGGGAATTTTACGAAGACCGCTGGTTTTCTTCATGGAACGGAAAGCGCACCACCATTTCCCTTGGCGAAGGTTTTGAATCCATTCCCTTTGGAACCGACATCATCATCGAAGACAAAAATGATCCATTGGTAAGGATTGCATGTGAAATCTGCGAGGACCTGTGGGTTCCACTTTCTCCTTCCACAAGACACGCCCTCAATGGTGCAACTGTAATTGCAAACCTGAGTGCAGGGAATGAAGTGGCAGGCAAGGCTGAATACCGTCGCATGCTTGTCCAGGCCCATTCTGCGAAAATCTGCGGCGCCTACGTTTATGCCAATGCAGGATGCGATGAAAGTACGACTGACATGGTTTTTTCCGGACACAACCTTATTGCCCTTAATGGAAGCATTAAAAAGGAATCCATTCTATTTTCCGACACGGGAAAGATTTTTGCCTGTGACCTGGACATGGAAAAGCTTGACCAGGACAGGCTTAAGTCTTCCACCTTTACCAGGGGGAAAACTTTTGTCCAGGATGATTACCTTACCCTATATGCAGATCTTGGGGACAATGGTCTTGGCGTTGATTCAGGAGATGCTCTTCTTGATCATGTGGATCCGCGTCCCTTTGTTCCTTCTGATATGGAACGCCGTAGCGAAAGGTGTCTTGCCGTAATCGACATGCAGTCCCAGGGCCTTGCAAAAAGGCTCAGGCACATAAAGGCAAAAAGCGCAGTAATCGGTTTGAGTGGCGGCCTTGACAGTACCCTGGCTCTTCTTGTAACTGCCAGAGCCTTTGACCTGTGTGGCCTTGACAGGAAGAACATTCATGCCATTACGATGCCTGCCTTTGGTACCACCGACAGGACCTACAACAACGCCATTCTTCTTGCAGAAAAGACCGGAGCTTCCATCCGTGAAATTGACATAAAGAAATCCGTGACCCAGCATTACGAGGATATTGGCCATGACATAAACTGCCATGACATTACCTATGAAAACGGCCAGGCACGCGGAAGAACATACATCCTCATGGACTATGCAAACAAGACCGGTGGCATCGTCATCGGTACCGGCGACCTGAGTGAACTTGCCCTCGGATGGTGCACCTACAACGGTGACCACATGTCCATGTACGGTGTCAATTCGTCCATTCCCAAAACCCTGGTTCGCTATCTTGTTGGATGGTTTGCCGATGATGCAAGGGACAGGGGGCAGGGGGAACTTGCCGCCGTTCTGGAGGACATTCTTGCAACCCCGGTAAGCCCTGAACTTTTACCGCCGGAAAATGGAACCATAAGCCAGAAGACGGAAGAGCTTGTTGGTCCTTACGAGCTTCATGACTTTTTCCTGTACAATGTGCTGCGATGGGGTTTTGATCCAAAAAAGATTTACTACCTTGCAACCCTTGCCTTTGGCGGAAAGACGGCTGAGGGTACAGACATGGTTTACACCAGGGAAATCATACTTAAGTGGCTCAAGTCTTTTTACAGGCGTTTCTTTATGCAGCAGTTCAAGAGAAGCTGCATGCCGGACGGTGCAAAGGTTGGTACCGTAAACCTGTCTCCGCGCGGGGATTGGAGGATGCCTAGCGATGCCAGTGCAGCCGTTTGGCTTTCCCAGCTGGAGAATTTATGCTGAGCTACCAACACGAATATCATGCAGGCAATCATGCCGACTTGTTGAAGCACGTCTGCCTTACCCTTGTGCTTGAATCCATGTGCAGGAAGGATAAGCCTTACACCATCATTGACAGCCACAGTGGGGCAGGCCTTTTTGACCTTAATGATGAGCGCCTTCTTAAAACCGGCGAGGCCCACAAGGGGATCGAAAGGCTTTTTTCAGCTGCAGGCAGTGCAGACCCTGCTTCATTGCCCGGGGGAATCGCATCCTATCTTGCCCTTGAACGTCCCTACTTTGAACGGGGATTTTATGCCGGCAGTGCAAGGATCGAAAGGCACTTTGCAAGAAGCTGCGACAAGATTCATCTTGTGGAAAAACATCCCCAGGTGTTGGAAAAGCTTCGCCAGAACATCAATTCGCCCTTGATTACTTCTGCTGGACTTGAAAAGGCGGAATCAGTTCCCGTTGTCCATGACCAGGATTCCTACAAGGCCCTTGCTGCCCTTGTTCCTCCGCTGGTAAAGCGCGGTGTGGTCCTGTGCGATCCAAGCTATGAAGATGCTTCAGATTATGCCCAGGTTGCCCAGGCCCTTAAGACCGTCAGGCGCAAGTGGAATACGGCGGTGATCCTGTTGTGGTATCCTCTTTTGACACGGCGTAAAAAGGAAACGGCTCAGCTTCTCACGGAACTTGAGGATTTTGGTAAGCTTGGAACCACGCCATGCGAAAGTTTTTCTGTGGAACTTCAGGTTGCCGACCCTTCCACCATGGACGACCCTGAGTCATCCCATCTTTATGGAAGCGGAATGTTCGTAATGAATCCCGTCTGGCAGCTTAAGGAAAATCTTGAGGAATGCCGCGATTACCTACTGAGCGTCGTAGTATGATTCCTTTATGGTAACGGAACCCAGGTGCAGGACCTTGCTGTAGGATGGGCTGTAGCTTGAGTCACGCCCGATGGAAACAGCCCACATGTCCACGTACCATGTTCCGTTCTTTGGCTCTCCTGACCAGTTTACGTCTTCGTCGCCGCTTACAGGCAGTGGATTGTTCATGGTGTCCTTGGAATTAAAGTTGAATCCGTATCTTGAATTGAAGGAACGCCTTGGCAGTCCAAGAAGGGTTGCATCTCCTTCACCTGCCTGTTTCATGGCATTTCTTCCAGTATAAACCGAATCCCTGTAAGCATCTGTTCCGGTGATCTTGTTCAGCCTTATGTAAACGTACTTGTTGCGCCTTGTGTACTCAATGAGTGGTGTCGGGTGTCCGGAATCAAGGGACAGTGTCATGTACTTTCGCGAGTTGATTATGTTTGTTGCAGCGGCCGAGATGTCGGATGTGGTGTTAAGGTTGTTTATGCTTGTAACGGCGCTTTCCATGGTGCTGGCACTGGTGTAGATCTTGTAGTAGATTTCCGTTCCAAGGAAGCGGAAGTCCGAGTCGTCATAGTTCCCGTTTTCACCGGTTTCGTTGGTGATGAGGGAAAAGTAGTCCAGCGGGCGGTCGGCGTTGGTGTAGTTAAGAATGTGGCCGTCAGAGTGGGGCGGCTGAAGTTCGTAAAGGGTGTCAAGGCCGCAGCTGCTGCTCGTGAATGCCAGGACAATCAAAAAAAAACAGGCAGCAACGGATGATTGATGTTTTCTGTTCTTTCTTCCGTTCATGCCTGTTTCCTTTCCATATTACCAGATTGAATTATGATGGAACCCCATGGGAACCAAGGCTGATCCTATTCAATCTTTCCCTTTGACTGAAGGTCGATGATCCTGCTCTGAGCTGCATTTGCCCAGTCGTCGTTAGGGAACTTTTCTGTAACCTTCTTGTAGATTGCAGCAGCTTCTTCTGCCTTTCCTGCTTCGTCCCTTACCCTTGCTGCATTGAACAATGAGTGTGGTGCAAGGTAGAAGTCCTTGTCTTCGGCTGCCTGTTCGTAGTAGTTTGCTGCCGATTCCATGTCTCCAGTTTCTTCTGCACAAACTGCTGCATTGAAAAGGTTGATGGATGCCGTGTAGTATTTCTTTCCTGCGTTTACTGCTGCAAGATAGTTTTCGAGGGCCTGGGCATAATCCTTCTTTCCGAAGGCGATGTCAGCTGCAAGCATGTTTGAGCGTACGCCAAGGATTCCCTTCTTTGAAGTGAACTTTGCACAAGCTTCAAGGGCCTTTTCCTGGCGTGCAGCGATTTCTGCGTCAGAAAGGCTGTCCGACTTGTTTGTGAATGCATATTCTGCAGCGTCCAATACTGCAAGACCCTTCTTGTTTGCTGCGTCAGTTGTTCCGACTACGGCACATGCGATTCCACCTGCGACTACGGCTGCGACGATTACTGCAAGAATTGCCGTTCTGTTCTTAAGGATGAACGATTCTACTTTATCATTAAGTGAAGCTGATGTTTCTTTAGACATAATTTTCCTCATATTTTTAATGTGAATTAAGGGAATTTCCAAAAAACCCATGTTTTAAGAAGTGCCATTCATTTTATAAGAAAACTGCATATTTGTCCACCTCTATGGGGAATCCTTGAAGATAACCGTTAATTCTGCTAGAATGCCAAGACTTTATTCTTTTATAAGGAACATATTATGTCCACAGATTTGTCTAAAATGAGAAACATCGGCATCATGGCTCACATCGATGCAGGAAAGACTACAACTACTGAACGCATACTTTTTTATTCCGGAAAGATTCATAAGATTGGAGAAATAGATGACGGTGCTGCCACCATGGACTTCATGAAGCAGGAACAGGAACGCGGCATCACCATCGCATCGGCAGCCATTACGACGGAATGGAAGGGCCACAAGATCAACATCATCGATACACCGGGCCACGTTGACTTTACTGCTGAAGTTGAACGCTCCCTTCGCGTTCTTGACGGTGCAGTTGCCGTAATCTGTGCCGTTGGTCATGTTCAGCCCCAGACGGAGACCGTATGGAGGCAGGCTGACGAATTCAATGTTCCACGCATCTGCTTTGTAAACAAGATGGACCGTGTTGGTGCAGATTTCTTTGGAGCCATTACGGACGTTGAGGAAAAGTTCGGCTGCAAGGGTGTTGCCCTTGAAATTCCCATGGGGGAAGGCCAGGACTTTGAAGGCGTCATCGACCTTCTTGAAATGAAGGAAATCCGCTGGGATGCAGACACTGAGGGCGAAGAATTTACTGTAACCGATGTTAGTGATGCAAACCGTGCCCTTGCAGAAGAATGGCGTGAAAAGCTTGTGGATGCAGTTGCTTCAACAGACGATGCACTTACTGAACTTTATATAGAAGGAAAGGAAATTTCCGTTGACCAGCTTAAGGCTGCAATTCGCGCAGCAACCATCAGCCGTACCCTCGTTCCATTCATGTGCGGATCAAGCCGCCACAACCAGGGAATCCAGCCTTTGATGGACGCAATTCTTGCATACCTTCCGTGTCCTACCGACATTCCTCCTGCAAAGGGAATCCAGCTCAAGAAGCACGAGGAAACTGAATGCGAGGTTCCATGCGACCCTGATGCAAAGACACCCATCGGTCTTGTATTCAAGATTCAGTATGACCGCGAGGCAGGAATCCTTTGCTTTGTTAGGATGTATTCCGGAAAGATCAGTACGGGTACGCAGATTTACAATGTTGCAAAGAAGAAGCGCGAAAGGGTGAACAGAATCCTGCGCGTAAATGCAAACCGCATGGAACAGATGGACAGCGTAAGTGCCGGTGACATTGCAGTTTTTGTCGGACTTAAGCTTGCACAGACTGGCGACACCGTTGGCAGCGAGGGACTTCCCGTTCTTCTTGAAAGCGTTAAATTCCCTGAACCTGTCATTTCCATTGCCATTGAACCGGAAACCATGAGCGACAGCGATAAGCTTAAGGAAACCCTTGAGATTCTTAGCCGCGAAGACCCGACCTTTACATACCGCGACGATGCGGAAACAGGCCAGCTTATCATCAGCGGCATGGGCGAGCTTCACCTTGATGTTCTTGTTACGAGAATCAAGGACGACTTTAAGGTTGCATGCCGTGTTGGTGCTCCTCAGGTTACTTACCGTGAATCCGTTTCTGCTGCCAATGAATTCGCTGAAGAATATTCACGCGTTCTTGCAGGAAAGGAAAATGCAGCCGTTCTTACCCTCCGTGTTGAACCAAGGGAAACCGGTTCTGGAAACGCCTATTCCTGCACAGTTACTGACAATGCAATTCCTGATGAAATTTATGAAGCCATCGAATCTTCCGTCAATTCAAGCCTTGCTTCTGGAATTCAGATGGGATATCCGTGTGCTGATGTTGGTGTTACGGTTACTGCAATCAAGTATGATGAGACGACTTCAACGCCATTTGCATTCAGTGCAGCTGCAGCAGAAGCCTTTGACAAGGCATGCATGTCGGCAGGCCCTGTAATGCTTGAACCTGTCATGAATGTTGATATTGAGTCTCCTGCCGAATTCGTGGGAGAGGCCATGAGCCTTGTTACCCAGCGCGGCGGCATGATTCAGAGCATGGAAGACAAGGCCGGCGGTTCTGTGGTTCATGCACAGGCACCTATGGTAAAGATGTTCGGTTTTTCAACAAGTCTCCGTTCAGTTACCCAGGGTCGTGCAAGCTTTGGCATGACATTCAGTCACTTCCAGCCAAAGAACTAGATTTTTTTAATCAGTAGTCATACCATCCTGAAGCCATCTGGTCAGCTGCCTGTATGAGCAGCACCAGGGGGTTTTGCAGGAAGTTTGAATAGTTCATCATCTCGCCGGTGGTTACGTCACTGAATCCCATGTGGCGGCTGACGGCTTCTATTACCGTTCTTTTCTTAAGCATTGAAGGCATTGATTCCAGCAGGAGGAGCACCGATTCGTTTCCGTGGCCAAGGTTGCGGTTGTCGTCCTTTACGGTGAAGTATGGCTTCTTTACCCAGTTTCCAAAAATGTCCTTGGTGTTCCTGAAGTTTACCGTGTAAAATCCGGCCTTGCAAAAGTCGTGGACGATGGCTGCAATGAAAACGTCGCCTGCGGTAAAGGTGTATTTTTCCGCATATTTTGTGGTCATGAAATCCGTGAAATATGATTCGGTGAATTTCAGGGCCTGGTATGCAACCTGCAGGGAGTGTACGCAAAGTCCTCCGTCAAAGTCTCCGTGGAATCTTGTGGATGCAGGGGAAGTGAAAAACTCGTGGTTTTCCATCCATTCTATGAGGGCCTTGCATTCTGCCTCGTCTTCAACGCTTTTTTGTGTCATGGCGATTATGGTTTCCCTTACTTTTGCCAGGTCGTATCCTTCGGTGGTAATGGGCATGTAGTTGTTGTAGATGGAAATGAGTTCCTTTGATCCGCTTATGAGCTTTCCGAATTCTTCCTGTGTCATTTTAGTTCCTTGAAAATAGTTTACCAAAAAATATACATGCAGAGGGAAAAATAATAAAGAGGGGAAACGCCCGTAAAAACAGATTCAGCAGGAGTTCTTGTTTGAAACTTTTCTATATATATGGTAGAGTGTTCCATCTAGGCTTGTCCTATGATTTGGAGATAATATGTCTTTACCTGATTTGTATAGAAAAGATTTCAATATATTCAATGCACCGGAGAACAAGGGAGTTGTCTATCTTGACAATGCTGCCACAACCCACAGGCCCCAGTGCGTCCTTGATGCAGTGACCCGTTTTTACAATGTGGACAATGCAAATCCACTCCGCGGTCTCTACGGCCTTAGCGTAAGGGCTACTGATGTCTATGAAAATGCCAGGCAGACTGTGGCTGATTTTATCGGTGCCAGGGAAGCTGCAGAAATAATCTTTACCCGCAATGCATCCGAAAGCCTTAACCTTGTTGCATACACCTATGGAATGGATAACGTGCAGGAAGGTGATGAAATTGTAATCAGCTGCATGGAGCATCATTCAAACATTCTTCCATGGCAGATGGTGTGCAAGGCAAAGAAGGCAAAGCTTGTATGGCTCGAATGCGATGATGAAGCCGTAATTTCCAGGGAAGAATACGAAAGCAAGATTACCTCCAGGACAAAGATTGTTTCCATTGCCCATGTAAGCAATGTTTTTGGAATTACAAATCCCGTCAGGGAAATTGCTGCCTATGCCCACAATGTTGGAAACGGTGGCAAGGGTGCCGTGGTCATTGCCGACGGTGCCCAGAGTACTCCCCACTTTAAGGTGAACGTGCAGGATCTTGGCGTTGACTTTTTTGCATTCAGCGGACACAAGCTTTGCGCTCCCATGGGAATCGGTGCTCTTTATGGAAGAAAGGATCTTCTTGAAAACATGAGTCCATTCCTTCGCGGTGGAGAGATGATTGAATACGTAACCCGAGAGGGCGCAACCTATGCAGAGGTTCCACACAAGTTTGAAGCTGGAACCGTGAATGCAGGTGATGCAGTTGGTCTTGCCAGGGCAATTGAATACATTACTCAGGTGGGCCTTGATAAGATAGAAGAAAACGACAACCGCCTTGCAAAGCTCATCATGGATGGTCTTGCAGGCAACCAGTATATACACGTGATCGGTAACAGTGATCCATACAGGCACTGCGGAATCGTGACCTTTACCGTAGATGGCGTTCATCCCCATGACATTGCATCAGTTCTTGATACGGATAACATTGCGGTTCGTGCAGGACATCACTGTGCCCAGCCATTGATGCAGAAGCTCGGCGTTGGTTCCACGGCCCGTGCCAGCTGCTATTTTTACAATACGGAAAAGGAAGCGGAAATCTTTGTGGACAAGTTGTGCCAGGTCCGCAAGTTTATGGGGTTTGACTCATGAGAATCAGTACAGACAGAAGGGCTGCAGTAAAGAAGTTAAAGTCTCTTGTTTTGTCTTCAAAAAGCGATGTGGATTCCTTCCGCGTAAAGCTTGATAAAAAGTTCAGGGTGGAATTCCTTCCAAACCGTGTCGAGCTTGCCCAGCGGAATTATTCAGGGGTCAAGTGCGATTTTCTTGTTCCCGAGATTTATGCCGCCAACCGCATAATGATTTACATCCACGGCGGATCCTTCGTGGGCGGTTCCAGGGAAAGCTACAGGGGATTTTGTTCCGTTCTTGCCAATGCATCTTCTGCCCGCCTTGTCCTTCCTGAATTCCGTCTTGCACCTTCCTATACTTTTCCTTCATCAATAGAAGACGTTGAGACCGTTCTTGCCGAAGTCATGAAGGAATTTACGGTTAAAGGTGAAAATGGAATGGAGTCAAGGCCGGAGATAATTCTTGCGGCAGATGGAAGCGGTGCAACCATGGCAACAGCAGTGGCCTACAGGATGGAATCAAGAAAGCGTTCCTGCATTTCAAAGATCGTGCTCTTTTCTCCATGGCTTGACCTTGCTCCTGACAGCCCGACCCTTGCAAAAAAATCCAGGGATGAAATCCTTACTGCGGAAGACCTGCGCCATGCAGCCGACATCTACACGTATTCTTCAAACATCCTGAACAGGCAGGTTTCGCCCCTCAGGGGAACTTCCGAGGAACTTGAGAATTTTCCGGAAGTGTACATTCAGTGCGGAGGCCGTGAGCTTTTGGCACTTCAGGCTGAAGAATTCCACGACCTGCTTAAGAACAATGGCATAAGGTGCACCCTGGACATTACCGGCGACATGATGTACATGTTCCAGATGGCGGATGAATTCCTTGTTGAATCCCATGAAGCCGTGGAGCGTGCCGGAAATTTCATCAACAGGCAGGAAGGCCTGACTCCTTCGGAAGAAGAGGAACGCCACCGTCTTGTTAAGGAAAACAATATTACGACAGAGTAAAAAACTATGGAACTTCTTTCACCTGCGGGTAACGTTGACAAGTTAAAGTACTGCTACACTTATGGAGCTGATGCTGCCTATATCGGCCTTAAGAATTTTTCCCTCCGCGTTAAGGCAGACAATTTTTATGAGGATGAATACAAGAGGGTTGTTGAGCTGAAGAACCGTTTTCCCGGAAGAAGGCTCCACTGTGCCCTGAACATTGCATTCCACAATGATGAGATAGACCGCCTTGTGCAGAACATTCCTTACTTCAGGCAGTATCCCATTGATGCATTCATCGTTCAGGACCTGGGCATTGTTCCAATTCTCCAGAAGGAATTTCCCAATGCGGAGCTGCACCTTTCAACCCAGGCCAGCTGCATGAACAGGGAAGCCGTAAAGATGTACAAGTCATTGGGCTTCAAGCGCGTCGTAATGGGGCGAGAAGCTTCCCTTGCAGAAATTGCAGAAATCAAGCAGGCTGTTCCGGACATGGAGATTGAATGCTTTGTTCACGGTGCCATGTGCATTGCCTATGCCGGCCGCTGCCTCATGAGTGCATACCTTAACGGCCGCAGTGCGCAGGAAGGTTTTTGCAGCCACACCTGCAGGTGGGATTATGATGTCCTTGCAGGGCTTGATCCTTCCATGGATGCAAAGAAAATTGCAGAAGGCGGAAACCTTGTCCTTAGGGAACACAAGCGCCCTGACGAATACTTCCCGGTTTATGAAGGTGAAAATTTTACGGCAGTTCTTTCCTCAAAGGATCTTTGCATGATTGATCACCTTAAGGAACTTAAGGATGCTGGAGTTGATTCCCTTAAAATTGAAGGGCGCATGAAGAGCGTCTACTATGTTGCACTCATTACCCGCGCTTACAGAAAGGCCCTTGATGCCCTTGAAGGAAAAATCACTTCTGCCCAGGCGGAACCTTTTGTGGATGAACTTTACAAGGCAAGCCACAGGCCTTTTGCTACGGGATTTTATTTTAACAAGGCTGATGCAGATGTTGCAGTTAGCGGAGCAAGCGACAGCCCATACGAACTTTCTGCGGAAATTGCCGGCAGCCTTGAGTTTTCAGAGGAAGAAAAGATACTGGCTCTTGCCTCTGATGGGGAAAAGCTCAGGCAGAAAAAAATTGCCGCCATGTGCGAGCCTGAACTTAAGGCTTACCAGAAGCGTGTTGCAGATAAGCCCGACATGCATCTTCCCTATGCAAAAAAAATCGACGGCTGGAAAATGTATCCGGTCAATCCCCTTAACATGCTTACGGCAGAAACGGAAATTGAACTTGTTTCCCCGGACATTGTGGGCCAGAAAATCATCTGGGGCAGGGACTTTGTCTTTGTAAACCCGGTGAACGGCCAGGTGTACAACTGGGTCTGCAACGGCCATCCATGCGTAATGTATACGGGTCTTCCAATTGCAGATGGAACCATTCTCCGCTCAAAGGATCCGGAATATATAGAAGGTAAATTCAGGGATTCCGGACGATGATGGGCAGGTTTAGGTTTGCCGCTCTTTTTCTTGCGGCTCTTGTGGTGTTTTCTCCATCTCTTTTTTGCCAGGAATCTTCTGACGGGACCGTGGAGAATTCCGTGGCGTCAGAAAAATCTGGTGCTGCCGGTGGATTTTTTGGAATCAGGACGAATGCCCTTGGAATTCAGCTTGAACACAACTGGACCAATTCCGTCAACAGCGACGAAAATGCCATTGACCTGACATATTCCAACCATGGTCAGAACATGGACTTTGATTTTGGAATTCAGCTTGCTTCAAAAAGACAGTCCTTCTTTTCCTATGCAAGGTACAAGATTTTTGACGGATATAAGGGCTGGTTTGGTCCATGCAATTTTACGGAACTTGAAAACTTCAGCGACATTTCCTTCAGGCAACACTGGTTTGCAGGTTTTGCAGGATGCGTTCATTTTAACGATGTGTTTTCCTTCCAGGGATCATCCATGTTTGGCTTCAGGGGTTCCACCTTCAAGAGGGTAAGGGGACTTGATCCTGTTTTCAGGAAGGATTTATCAGGGGATTTTTCCTTTAGCGCAAGGCCATGGCATTACAAAAACGATGTGGAATTTACTGCAGGAATTTCGTCCTGGGAAATGTTCTGGCATCCGCTCTTTTTTGCCCCGATTTTCTTCGTGTCTGCTTCCGGAAGTGTAAGTGAAAACGTTCGGCTCAAGTCCTTTGTTGGAATGCGTACCTTTGACTATTTTGGAATTTCTGCCATGAATGAAGGCGTTACCTTGAAGATAGGGGCGGAGGTTTTGTTCTGATGAAAAAGGCTTTGTTTGACAGAAGTTCAGGAAAAATTTCAGTTTCTTTTTTGCTGCTTGCCATTGCAATGATGGTGATTTTTCTTGGTGGCTGCAGTTACGGTTGGGATGAATTTTTTTACAGGAAGAATTCCGTTAATTCCCGCTCGGACCGCATTCTTGACCTGGATGGAACTGACAGCGCCCCAAAGACTGAAGGATGCTCCAGGTATTCCGTTGTTCTTTTTTCTGACATTCACGTTGGCGGAAAGAAAAATGATCCTGATGTTCTCATCGATTGGATGAGGGTGCAGAAGCCCCTTTTGGAACAGGAAGGCTTTCCGATTGAATTTGCAGTTTGCGCAGGCGACCTTACCTACAGCGGCATAAGGTCTGAATACAAGGATTACGCTGCCATTGGGGAACGCATGGAACAACTTGCTGGAATCAGGCTGTATTCAGTTCTCGGAAACCACGACGTTTACAATTCAGGATGGGATGATTACGAGGATCTTGTCTTTCCATATTCCTCATACTACCGTTTTACAACTCCAAGCGGGGAAAGCAACTTGAGCTGGTATTTCCTTGATACGGCAAGCGGAACCCTTGGCACGGAGCAGCTTGAAGATCTGTTCTACCGCTTTAAGCATGATTCAAACAGGAAGGTTGTGGTCACCCATTTTCCATTGCTTCTGAAAAGTTCCATGTACTACTGCCTGCAGAACATAGACGAGCGCGACATGCTTATCGATGAATTCTGCCGCAATGACGTAAAGGTTCTTCTTACGGGTCATGCCCACATTGAGGACGGCTATAACTACAACGGATATTTTGAGGAAGTGAACCTTGAAAGCTACATCAAGAACTATGCCGCCACGATTTTGTATGTGGACGTGCAGAATGGAACTTTCAGGGTGCGCAGGTTTCATCTGTAGTTTTTCAAGTTAATATCTTCAGCTAAACGGCCAATTTTTCCAATACTGTTCCTAAAAATTGCTTTTTTTGGATTTTCCAAGTATTATTAATGGGAGTGCCTTTGATTGCAACAGGTACAGGTAATGATATGATTGAAACATTTGGAAAGGAACAGATCGAAACAGACCCGGACATTCTCATCGATTCATTCATGCAGGAATTTGGCGAACAGTTTTCTGCCGATGATGCAGCTCGTGTAAGGAAAGCCTGGGATTTTCTCATTTCTAAGACTTCTCAATTGAAGAGAAAGTGCGGCAAGCCTTATTTTCTTCATCCATATCGCGTTGCAAGAATCCTTACGGAAAAGCACCTTGGGGCAGACACAACCATCTCTGGAATTTTCCACAACATTCTTGAAGTTGACCCAGACTGTCTTGGAGAAATTGAGCGGCTATTTGGAAAGGACATTGCTTCCATCTGTTATGGCACGGCTAAGATTACCGGCCTCAAGATTCAGAGCAAAACCCTTCAGCAGGCGGACAGCATCAGGAAGATGCTTTTTGCCATGGTTGATGACATTCGCATCATTCTCGTAAAGCTTGCCGACCGTCTTGACCGCATGAGGAACTTGAAGTCGGTTCCTCCTGAAGCCCAGAAACTCATTGCCCTTGAAGTAATCGACATCTGGTGTCCTCTTGCAAGCCGTCTAGGTATGGCTGACGTCAAGAGCGAGATGGAAGACCTGAGCCTTAAGTATGCAAATCCGGTTGTGTTCCAGCAGATAAAGACCATTGTAGGCCAGAAAAAGGCCGAGCGTGCAGAATACCTTGAGTCGGCAGTTGGAAAGATCAAGGAAGCTGCAGAAAGGGAAGGCATTACCGACATAAAGATTTCAAGCCGCGCAAAGCATTTTTATTCCATCTACCAGAAGATGAGAAAGCGCAACAAGGAGCCTGGGGAACTTTATGACCTTCTCGCCCTCCGCGTGATCTGCCAGACCAACAGCGAGTGCTATACCCTCATCGGAATTGTCCACAGCCTTTGGAAACCAATGGAAGGAAGATTCAAGGATTACATTGCCATGCCAAAAGCCAACGGTTACCAGTCCCTTCATACGACGGTAATCTGCGAGGGAAAGCCCCTTGAAATCCAGATCAGAACTGCAGAAATGCATAATGTTGCTGAGCATGGTGTTGCAAGTCACTGGCTTTACAAGAAGGGAACAAACCACGACATGGTTAAGGCCGAAGACCTTAGCATCATAAACCAGCTTAGGGCCCTGCGCGACCAGAACCTTAGCGACGAAACTTTTTTCTCTCAGCTTAAGAATGAGCTTTTGGGTGATTCCATTTACGTATTCACTCCAAATGGAGATGTCCGCGAGCTTCCACAGGGAGCCAATGCCATAGACTTTGCATACACGATTCATTCTTCCATAGGCGAAAAGATTGTCGGTGCAAAGGCTGATGGAAAAATCATTCCCTTGACCCAGCCCCTTAAGAACACCCAGATAATAGAAATCCTTACCAACGTGCAGGCCCATCCGACCCAGAGCCAGCTGGCATCCGTAAAGACTGCCCGCGCCCGCCAGAGGATAAATGCATGGCTTACGCAAAATGATTCAACCTATATCGACAGGGAAGCCCAGGAAAAACGCGAGGCTGAAATTCTTGCCAATACCATCTATTCAAAAAAGATTGCGGAAGAAAAGAAAAAGCAGCACAAGGAAAAAAAGACCGTTTCCATTTATTCTGGAAAGGTTCGCGTGGAAGGGGCAGCAAACTATCTCGTTACCATTGCAAAATGCTGTGATCCACAGCCAGGCCAGCCCATTACCGGATACATCAGCCGTGCCAGGGGAATTACAGTTCACCGTGCAGACTGCATGACATTCCTCAGGATTCCCCAGATTGAAAAGCGCACTGTGCCTGTTGAATGGGATGTTTCCGATGCAAGGCAGAATGAAAAGGCGGAAAGGCAGAAGGCCCTGGAACTTGAGAAGGCCAGACAGAAGCAGATAGAAAAGAACCAATACAAGAAGCAGAGGTAGAACCAATGAATTTGAGAAGAAAACTTGCATGTGCATTCATCATTGCGTCAGGATTGTTGACTGCCGGATGCTCCCTTTTTAGGAAAGATGCCTCGGGGCCTGTTTCAAAGAAGGAACTTAAGGTTGGTTTTGTTTACGTCGGTTCCATTCGCGATAACGGCTATACCCAGTCATTGGACACTGGAAGAATTGCCCTCGAGAAGGAAGGCATCAAGACTGTCTTCATAGAAAATGTTCCGGACAGCCATTTATGCATTCTTGCCATTGAGGAACTGATTAACCAGGGCTGCCAGCTCATCTACACCACAAGCTATGGGCACCTTAAGTTTACAAAGTTTGAGGCGGTAAAGCATCCGGAAATCCGTTTTGGCCACTGTTCCGGGGGTGAGGTTCTTCCCAATATGAATTCTTTTTTTGGAAGAATGTATGAAGCAAGATACCTGAGTGGAATTGTTGCAGGACTTAAGACCACTTCCAACAAGATCGGATATGTTGCAGGGGTTCCAATCCCGGAGGTAATCCGCGGTCTTAATGCCTTTGCACAGGGAGTTCAGGCTGTAAACCCGGATGCAACCATTGAGGTAATCTGGACCAATTCATGGATTAATGAAGATGCTGAAAGAAATGCGGCAACAAAGCTTTTCAATTCCGGCTGCGATGTTTTTGCACAGCATGTGGATACAAACATTACACAGAAAGTGGCCCAGCAGTACGGGGCTTACTGCATCGGTTACAACTATGGAACACGTAGGATTGCACCTAAGGCCTATCTTACTGCTCCTGTTTTTTACTGGAAGAATTTCTTTGTGGAAGATGTAAGGCGTTTCCTTGAAGACCGTTGGGAACCTCTCATTTACTGGGGCGGCCTTGAGTCGGGAATGGTTGGCCTTGATGACCTTAGCCCATTATGCAATCCAGGTTCCGTAAAGAAGGTTGAGGAGATGAAGTCCAAGATCATTGAAGACCCGGGACTTATTTTCCGTGGCCCGGTTTATGACAACAAGGGAACCCTTAGGGTTGATGTTGATGAAACCTTGACTGACGAAGAAATCTGGAACATGGACTGGTATGTCCAGGGAATCAACGTAATCCAGATGTAATTGATTGTGCTGGCTGGAACCTATGACTGAATCTGAGCTCCGGCCATGGAGTACATTTTTCTTGTCTGGCTGGTGTAGGCATTGTCTTTTCCATAAATTGCAAGGGGGGCTTCCATCTTAACAAGTGCACCTGAGCATTTTTCCCCTTCAACAAGAATCATGACAGGGTCGCTTTCCATGCGGCTCTGGACTGCCTTGATTCTTCTTGCACCAAGCTTGTATTTTTCAAAGAGAACAAGAATTTCCGCTATGCGTTCCGGACGGTGAATCATGTAGAATTTTCCATTTGATTTTAATAGTCCTGCCGCAGTCCTGATGACGTCTTCCAGGCTGCAGAAAATCTCGTGCCGTGCAATTTCCTTTTCCGTAGGATTTGACTTTATGTCCGCCATTTTATTGCCCTGTGGAATTTTCTGGTATGGCGGATTGCATGTGACAATGTCGTAGGTGTTTTTTTCAAGAATGTCCATGGAGCTGTTAAGGTCAATGTTGTGGACCTGCAGCCGGCCTTCAAGAGCGTTATGTTCAATGGATTTTTTTATCAGCTCACAGCCCTTGGCCTGGATTTCCACGCAGTCTATCTTAAGACCCTCAGACCTTGATGCAAGAAGAAGGGGGATTATTCCGTTTCCAGAGCAAAGGTCGCAGATTTTTCCCCTGCTTTTTGTGCGGGTAAAGGCTGCAAGAAGAACTGCATCGATTCCGTAGCAGAACATTTTCTTGTCCTGCCAGATGCTGTAGGGGCAGGAGCAGTCCTGAAGGTTGTCCATGCTTAGTTCCGCCTGGGAATCATTTGTCCGTGTCATGTGACGATTATACATGGGGTCTTGTAAAAATTCAATTTGCAGTGCTATCATCAAGTCATGTTTGCACCATTGCCCCAGGAAAGGGCCGAAGAATTTTTAAGGAACCTCATAAGATTTCTTGATGAAGAAAAAATTGTTCTAAATAGAATTTCAACTCCAAGCGTGGAAAGGGAAAATTCCGGCGTCATGGTTGGTGCTGTCTGTTGTCACCGTCTTAATGGGGATGAAACTGCTGAAGTCTTTGCCTATACGGTTTCCGGCAGTGCTTATGTCATTGAGGATGCAGCGAATGTTGCAGGTGGAATTTTTGTAGGGCCCATCGTTTCCCCATTCCTTATTGCCGGTGCCCTTGAACCTAATGACAGGGAAATTCACCAGCTGACGGATTCAATAAATGATGGAAAAAAATCCGGAATTGATGTGACGGAACTTGTAAAAAAGCGGGAGAAACTTACGACGGCATCCCTTAAGGCAGTCCATGACCTGTATTACTTTACCTGCTGGGATGGAAAAAAACGAAGCCTTGGTTCAATCTGCCACAAGAAAATCCCAGGAAAGCTTCCGCCTACGGGAACAGGGGATTGCTGTGCCCCAAAACTTCTTGACTGGTGCTACAGGAATGGTCTTAGGCCTGTAAGCATGTGTGAGATGTACTATGGTAATTCTTCTGCGGAAAGAAAAAGCGGAACTGTTTACAGCCCTTGCGATTCCAGGTGCGGACTTCTGCTGCCTGAGATGATGGGCCTTGAAATTCTTTACCGTGACGATTCAATTTGTGTTGTAAACAAGCAGAGCGGTCTTTTAAGCGTTCCAGGCCGCGGACAGGAAAAATTTGATTCCGTTGAAACGCGCTTTCTTCAGATGTTCGGGAGCATGGTTGAACCCGTAAAGCCAAGCGTCCATCGCCTTGACATGGAAACTTCCGGCATAATGATTCTTGCCTTTACAAGGGAAGCCCACAGAAAAATGAACATGGCCTTTGAACAGGGACTTTGCCACAAGGAGTACATTGCAGTTCTTGACGGTATTCTTCCTGCCATGGGCATTGAAAAAACAGGTACAATGGAACTTTACTTTCGCCTTGATGTGGATAACAGGCCCCACCAGATTTGGGATGAAGTCTATGGAAAAAAGGCGGTGACGGAATGGGAAATCCTTGGTGTGGAAAAATATGCAATGCCTGACGGAGGATGCCGCAACGGAACAAGGGTAAGGTTCATTCCGCATACAGGACGCACCCACCAGCTTCGCCTTGCTAGTGCGGACAGCCATGGATTTGGCGTTCCCATTGTTGGGGACACATTGTACGGTCACTGTCAGGAAGGACAGAGACTTTTGCTGCATGCAAAAAAAATCACCTTCCCGCACCCTATGACAGGGGAGAAGGTGACTATTGAATGCAAGGAGCCATTTTAGCTGGAAGAAAGGCCTGCGGTTCCACATTGCACTGCGGTTAGCAGAATGGATTTGCGGTTGGCAGGCCCCGGCGCCTAAACATTGAACTTGAAGAACAGAACGTCTCCGTCCTGAACAACGTATTCCTTGCCTTCCTGGCGGTACTTACCGGCACTCTTGATGCCGGCCTCGCTTCCGTACTGACGAAGGTCGTCCACTGTATATGCTTCGGCCTTGATGAATCCCTTTTCAAAGTCGGTGTGGATTACACCTGCAGCCTGTGGAGCCTTGTCGCCTGCATGGATTGTCCAGGCGCGGCATTCATCGCTTCCGCCCGTAAAGAATGTGCGAAGTCCCATAAGGTGGTAAACGTGGCGTGCAAGAACTGTAAGTCCAGATTCCGTAAGGCCAACGCTATCCATGAATTCCTTCTTTGCATCTTCTTCTTCGATTTCAACAAGTTCAGATTCAAACTTACCGCAGATGACGATAACTTCCGACTTTTGTTCTTCTGCAATCTTCCTTACGGTTTCAATGTACTTGTTTGTTCCGCTTGCGATGGTGTCTTCGTCAATGTTGCAGACAAAAACCTGAGGCTTGATTGTAAGCAGGTGGAGTTCGTAAACTGCAGCAGCTTCCTCTTCCGAAAGGTCTGCCATGCGTGCGCACTTTCCGTCAATGAGGAGGGGCTTGATTTTTTCAACTGCGCTAAAGTAAGGTGCAAGACGCTTTTCTTCATCCTTGCCCAGGGCACGGATCTGCTTGGTAACTTTTTCTGCATGCTTGTTGATTGTGTCAAGGTCAGCCTGTGCAAGCTCAAAGTTGATTGTAAGGATGTCGCTTTCTGGATCGATGGGTGCATCTGTCTTTGCATCATCGCGGACATGCTGAATGTCTGGATTGTCAAAGCAGCGTACAACGTGGGCGATGACGGCTGTTTCGCGGATGTTTGCGAGGAACTTGTTGCCAAGACCTTCGCCCTGGCTTGCGCCCTTGATGAGACCTGCAATGTCTACAAAGTCAACGCTTGCAGGAATTTTTTTCTTTGGCTGGAAAACGCTTGCCATAAAGTCAAGGCGTTCGTCAGGAAGGTCAACGACGCCAACGTTTGGGTCGATGGTACAGAATGGATAGTTTTCTGCACTGGCAGGTGCCTTGGTAAGGGCACTGAATATTGTAGACTTTCCAACATTTGGAAGTCCGACGATACCGCATGTAAGTTTCATGTTTTACTCCAGTTTAACCGATGATTTCTTTTGCCCTGTCAAGAGCAGCGTTGATGTTGGCGCAGATATTTTCCTTGCCAAGTTTTTCAGACATTCCTGTCTTTTCACAGAGCATGAAAGGCTGGGTGTGGATTCCGCTCAGGATGATCTTTATTCCCTTTCTGTCGCATGCAGCCTTGGCCTGTTCAAGGGCCTGAATTCCGCCTGCATCAAGATAAATCAGGTTCCTCATGCGGAAGATGATGGCCTTGCAGTCAGATCCGGCGCGTTCAAGGGCGTATTCAAATTTTCTTACGGTACCAAAGAAGAGAGAACCTTCGATTTCGTAAACCATTACGCCTGCAGGAAGGTCGATGGTCTCTGTGGAACCGTCACCCTTGATGCCTGTAACGATGGTGCTGCTTCCAGTCTGAACTTCAGAAAGGTCGATGATCTTCTTGATGAAGAAGAATGCCGCGATGATAAGTCCAACACCGATGGCGTAAGTAAGGTCAACGAAAACAGTGATGAGGAATGTGGCGGCAAGAACCGTAATGTCCGACTTCTGTCCGTGAAGGAGCTTGCGGATTGAAGGAATACCTGCCATGTTCCATGCAACCTGAATCAGGACTGCTGCAAGTGCTGCCATTGGAATGTATTCAACATACTTTCCAAAGAAAATCATGATCAGAAGAAGAACGATGGCATGAACAACACCTGCAACCGGTGTGCGTCCGCCGTTGTTGATGTTTGTGGCTGTACGTGCGATGGCACCTGTGGCAGGAAGTCCGCCGAACAAAGGGGAAGCAATGTTTGCAATTCCCTGGCCGATGAGTTCGTTGTTTGAGTCATGCTTTGCACCGATCATACCGTCTGCAACAACGGCAGAAAGAAGGGATTCGATGGCTGCAAGAACTGCAATGGAAACTGCAGTCGGCATGACAGTCTTGATTGTGCCGATGCTGAAGTCCGGTGCCTTTGGAACAGGAAGGCTTGAAGGAATCTTGTAGCGGTCACCGATGAGTGTTGTCTCAAAACCGCATGCCTTGCTGAGCACCAGGTGAATGACTGTTGCAAGAACGATGACGATGAGGGAACCTGGAATCTTTTTTGTAACCTTAGGCCACATGAAAAGGGCAACAAGGCTTACAACTGCCATGAGTGTGGTGTAAACGTCAATGGTGTTGAAGATCTGCGAGTAGGCGATCATCTTCTGGTGGAATTCGCCAGGCATCTTCTCAAATTTTTCGCCAAGGATCATGACCGGGTTTGCAGCGGTAATTGGTGCAAGGCCAAAGAAGTCGCCGATCTGGCCGCTTGCGATTGTAACTGCAATACCTGCTGTAAATCCAACGACGATGGTATATGGAATGAACTTTACGAGACCGCCCATCTTGAATGCTCCCAAAAGGATCAGGAGAACGCCTGCAATGACAGTGGCAGTGGCAAGTCCGCTTACACCAAGGCTTGGGTTGTTGACGATGGCATAGATGATGACCGTAAATGCACCAGTTGGGCCGCCGATCTGGCAACGGGTACCGCCAAAGGCTGCGATACAGAAACCTGCGATGATGGCAGTGTAAAGTCCAGTTTCAGGACTGCAGCCGGAAGCAATGGCAAATGCAATGGAAAGGGGGAGGGCAACAATGCCGACGATGATACCTGCAATAAGGTCCTTGGAAAAAGCACCTGCAGAATAGTTCTTGAATGTGTTGAATAACTCTGGTTTATACATAGTGGCGTTATTATGATACTTTTACGTAAAAAACACAACTTGTTACATGGTGCGCAATCTGCTATTGTAATGGAATGAAAGTTGCAATATTTTTTGGATCTGCGTCCGACATGGACACAATGAAAAAGGCCGCCGACGTCCTCAAGGAATTCGGTGTTGAATACAAGGCTTACATCCTTTCTGCCCACCGCGCAGGAGACCTGCTTGTAAAGACAATTGCCCAGGTGGAAAATGATGGCTGTGAGGTAATCATTGCAGGAGCCGGATTGAGTGCAGCCCTTCCTGGCGTAATCGCAAGCCGCACCGTTCTCCCTGTAGTTGGCGTTCCACTTGAATGCATTAACCCTGGAAAGTCCAACGGCCTTGCTGGAATGGACGCTCTTTTGTCTGTAGTGCAGATGCCTCCACAGATTCCCGTTGCCACAGTTGGAATCAACAATGCAAAGAATGGTGCATACATGGCACTCCAGATTCTTGCCATCAAGTACCCTGAAATCAAGGCAAAGCTTGTTGAGTTCCGCAGGAAGATGGCAGCCGATGCAGAAGCAAAGGGCGGCCTTGGTGTAGAATTGTAGTTCTTGGAATATGCTTTAAATGATATGCCTCCTGGAGGGGGTCCACCGTTTTTCCGTCGCTGGGCCCCGCTCCAGGAGGCATGTTTTTTTATATTCTGCGGTGATATCGAGAAAAATAAAAAAAAGCCCACGGTGGGACGCAGCCGAAAGTGTTAGGACGGGACCTCAGGGAGGTAGCCTGGCACTTTCGGCGTCGCTGGGACCCGCCGTGGGCTTTTTGTGTTTACCGAAACTTAGTCAATAAACTGGGTCATTTCCTTTGATCCCTTGAAATCACCCTTGATAACCTTGTCGGTATGTCCTACATAGCCGATTTCGTAGGCAACCATGTCTTCGATGCCAGCCTTGTGGTACTTCTTTGCGTTCTTGTTGAACATGGCGAGAACTGCAGGTGCATCCTTCTTGCTTACTGCAAGAACGAGACCGATTCCCATGTTGAATGTATTGAACATGTTCTTTTCGTCAGCACCCTTCTGAACGAGGATGTCAAAGATTTCCGGAACCTTCCAGCTGTTCTTCTTTACCATTGAGCAAAGCTGCTTCTTTCCTTCTGGTGCGTGCTGGTACATGCGTGGAAGATTTTCATAGAAACCGCCGCCTGTAACGTGAACCATGCCGTGTACGCTGCCCGGGAACTTCTTGAGAACTTCCATAACAGGCTTAACGTAGATGCGTGTAGGTGTAAGGAGAACTTCACCAATCTTCTTGTCCTTTCCGTTGATCTTTACCTTTTCATCAAAGTCAGTTACAAGCTTTCTGATGAGGGAATATCCGTTTGAGTGAGGGCCTGTAGAAGAAAGACCGATGAGAATGTCTCCTTCCTTGATCTTCTTACCGTCGATGATGTCTGCCTTGTCAACAACGCCTACGCCAAAACCAGCAAGGTCGTACTTTCCTTCATCGTAGAATCCTGGCATTTCTGCAGTTTCACCGCCAAGAAGGGCACATCCTGTTTCAAGACATCCGTCCGTAACGCCCTTTACAAGTTCACCTGCAACCTTTGAGTCAAGCTTTCCGCAGGCAATGTAGTCAAGGAAGAATGATGTCTGTACGCCAGAGCAAAGAATGTCGTTTACGCTCATTGCAACGCAGTCGATTCCAACCGTGTCGTATTTCTTCATCTGGAATGCAATGTCAAGCTTTGTTCCAACACCGTCAGTTCCTGAAACCATTACAGGGTTCTTCATTCCCTTTGGTACTGCAAACATTCCATTGAATGCACCGAGTTCCGTAAGCTGACCCGGGATACGTGCGCGCTGTGACTGAACCTTGTACTTGTCTACAGCCTTGTAGCCTTCGTTAACGTCAACGCCTGCATTCTTGTAATCAACACCCTTTGCCATAAATGCTCCTAAAAAATATTGTAGAGAATATTCAAAATGTACCATATATGTAAATCAAGTTCAATCAGTGGGCGGTATTTGTTGGGTTTTTGCAGGCCCTTCAATTTTGAATTCAAGTTTTAGTGTTGAAAATCCGGGTTTCTGCCGAAAATACAAGTGGGGTACTGTTCCCTGAAAAAAATAATGATTTCAATATATACTGAATATAGAAAAATATTTCGCTTTCTCCTGATTTACCTGCTTCTTGCGCTTATTGCGGGGAGTGGTGTTTATGCAAAAAAAGCAAAGAATTCCCCAAGGAAGAACAGGGTGGATTCCTTTATCATGACAAGCGATTTTGAAGATGACATTGATGCCAATGACGACAAGGTAGGGCAGGCAGAAGACGTGAGCAAAAGGAAGGAAGATGCCCGCCGCGTGGATTTGATTCCGATTCCTATGGTAAAGCTACCCCGTGCCGTTGAAAGTGTTTCCTGGAGCCAGGACAATTCAGTCTTTGCCTACAGCGAAAACAAGAACATCACCATCCGCAATGCAAAGGACTATTCCATAACCAATACGATTATCTCAGATGTGGCAGTAAACAAGCAGGATTTTGCAGGCGTAAATGCGGCAGACGGTCATTCCATGCAGCTTGTTGCATTCAACGAGGACAATTCCGTAAGCATCCGCCGCCTTCCAAATCCAAATCCAGTCATTGTCCGAAAGCTGGACGAAGACTACGTCATTTCAAAGTATGCATTCACCCGCAACGGTAACTACGTTGCCATCGGTACGGAAAACGGAACCATCGAACTTGGCCAGCAGATGTACTACACCGAGAGCATTCTCACCCAAAAATTGCAGGGACACAGCCAGAAGGTCTATGAACTTGCTTTCAGTCCAAACGGAGCCTACCTTGCTTCTGCTTCCCTTGATGGTACAATTAAGATCTGGCATACTGCGGACCGCACCCAGGTTGCACAGCTTAGCCAGGACTATCCGCCGCCACAGTTCATTCCAATCTGCTTTACAAAGGATAATACCCAGATCATTGCACCAAAGGCAAAGCGCCTTATCGAAGTAAGGAATTTCCAGGGCGTGGTGACTTCTTCCATAAAAACCGTAAACGACATTAATTCAATCTGCCTCAGCAGTGACGGCCTTTATGTGGTCGTGCTGACTAACCGCAACCAGTTCCAGTTCTATTCCCTTGCCACGGGGGAATTTGCCCATTACATTCCTGCATGGAACGGAAGCCCTGTTACCTGCTATTCATTCAGCAACGGCGGGGAATACCTTATTGTTGGCCATAGTGACGGAAGCATCTACATTCTCAGGGTGGAAGACGTAACGTACCTTCCCGACGAGGTTCCTGAGAATTATCGCATTGTCTACACCGATGAGGAAGTTGAGGAAGAAATCGATACGGAAAAGCTCCAGGAGGAACTTGCAAAGCGTTATTCTGACGACGAGGAATTCATTCCGGACAGGATTGCAACGGGCCATAATGTGGAAATTCGCGGTCTTGGAATGTATGCGACAAACAAGTATTACCAGGCTGGGGCAAAGATGGGCCTTGGCTATGTTAACGATAAATTCCTCAAGGTGATGTATATTGGAGCCATGGCAAGTCCAAGCATTTTCTTTCGGACAGGAAAATACCCGTATGTTTACAGCATAGAAGGTACGGAAATCTCTCCACCTATGCTTTGGCAGCTTGATGGAACGCTTCTTCTTGGCAAGGAATTCAATCCGTGGCACAGTGAAGACTGGCGCCTATATATGGAAGGATTTGTCGGAGGATCCTTAAAGCAGCTTGTAAGCCCTGCCCTTGGTAGCGGTAACCTGAATACATCCCTTGTTGTGGGTGGCGATTTTGGAGCCAGGTACAAGGGAGTTGGAATGTATGTGGAGGCAGGCTACGACAGCGTTACAAAACTTTGCATAGGAACCGGTTTAAGCTACAGGTTCAGGATTCTGCGCAAGGCAAGGACTCCTGACCTTGAAAAGCTTAAGGAAGAAATCGAAAAGTCCAGGAACCGGGATGCCCTTAGGAACCTTGATGCAAGGGCACGCGGCGTTGCTAAATCCATTAAGGCCAAGGACAAGGCTGACGCAAAGGCCGCAAAAAAATCTGGCAGATAGTAAGAACCGCCTGAAAGCATTCATGTGAAGTGTGCTTTAGTTTTCAGGCGGTTTTTTTTCTCTTACCCAGTCTTCGAGTTTAAGTTCTTTAATTCGTGAGAATTCACCTGTGTTATGGGTGACTAGCGTTGCATTTTCGTGTAAGGCTGTTGCTGCAATGAATAGATCGTTGGCACCGATCATTTTTCCAGAAAGTTCCAGATTTTTTCTTATTTCAGCATAGACATAGGACATTGAATTTGAAAACTCTGCTATTTCAAAAGGCTTAAGGAATTCTTCCACCTTATTCGTTGTTTTATCCCTTGCGTTGCTTTTGAAGGCTCCCAGAAGAAGTTCTCCTTTAACTACTGACGAAATCTTAATGTCTCTAGGTGAAATTGATAGGAATTTTTCTCTTACTGAAGGAAATTTTCCGTTTAAGAAATATATGCACGTATTTGTATCAATAAAATAGGTCAAAATTCCTCCCGTTCTTCAAGCTCTGGCTGCTCGGGACGTGATAGTGATGAATCGGATAAGGAACCAAAAAGGTTTGCCCAGCTGTCTGGATAGTGGGGCTCCAGTTTTTCCATTATCCTGCTGGTAACCCACTTTGACAGAGACAATTTTTCTGCATGTGCTTCCCTTTCTATTTTAAGGAGCTGGTCGTTTGTAACATATAGTGAAATCTGCGGCATATTGAACCTCCATATTATTATAATAGTAGTTTTATTTAAAATTGCAAGTATATTTGCAAGTATAATTGTAACTGCCAGAAATTTTTTAAATTTTCCAAAAACCGCTAAAGTATTAACTGGCTCCTGCCGATAAATGAACTGGATAGATACGTCCGGGTGAATTTTACGTAACCGGACGAATAAAATGCTCTTAAAACGCATGGGTGGGAAGGGAATCTGGTCCATACGGAATACTAAGAGTGAAAGAAAAACTGAGCCTTTCAAGGATTGTAAGGGCGTTGTCAGACATTTCCATTTCTTCTCATATCAAAAGCCAAGAGACCTTGGGTAAGGCTGTGTTAAGGCGTGCCGGTTCCCTGGTGCTTGTGCTTGTTCTGTGTGGTTCAACATCAATCTATTATTCTTCGTGCGTCAACACCATCGACACAATGGTGGAAGACTATAACAGCAATCTTACAAAAAAAGAGGAGCCATTGACGGAGAAACCTCCAGATCCCGTTCCAGGCGACGAGGACTTTAACCAAGACAGCATGCTCCAGGAAAAGTACCTTGTCGCAAAAAACGCAACATTTTGTATTAGTGCTCCAAAATCTTCATATTATCTATGGCAGATTTATAGGATCATAAGGACAAGTATAGACGTACAGGGGGTTAACGTAACGGAAACCTACGAGGAAGAGATTGTTATGAATGGGATTGTTCCTGTCCAGAATCAAATGCTCAACCTGTACATGGCGGATTTGGCTTTGCTGATGCCTGCAGGAACCTACAAACTGGTTCTGACCGTGAAGGACAGCACTGGCAAGGAATACAAGGACGTAAGCGCTCTGTCGATTTACGAGCCTTTGCAAGACTACAGCGCTAAATAAGGCTGTTATGCGGCGGCATTACGAGAAGGTTCTTAGTGAACTTCTCCAGCCGCGGCTTTAAAACACGGCATGGGAATGACTATGGTCAGGGGAGTTCCCGGGAGTTTTCTCGCAATGCCGCATACGGGAATAGAAATACTGCGTATTTCTATTCTGCTTGAAAAGAAAAAGCTCTGCTTATTCTTTTCAAGGAACACAGGTGAATTAAACTTTGTTAATTTGCTTCGTGGTCTAAAACAGGACAGGGGTAAGCGCCCTGTTCAAAACAAAAGGAGGTGTCTATGAAAATGACACGCAAACTGATTGGAATTGCGGCCACTTTTGCTGCTGCAATTTACATGGCAGGTTGTTCCAACCTGTTTGAAAGCGCCACTGTTGATGACAGCGACTCTTATAAGATGGTGGAAAATGGATCCCAGCAGAGGACCATCAGCGGTAGCATCGGTGTTGCAAATGGTACACGTACCATTTTGCCTGCCGCCCTTGATCTTACTGATATTAATGACTACCAGTATTTCTTGAGGGGTACTTCCATTACTGGTAAGACGTTTAATTCAGGTAAAAACAAGAAGCTTACGGTATCTCCTGCTACAGCTATCTATGGCTCAACTGGGCAGGGTACATTTACTGAGACTATCGATGCGGACATCTGGGACCTGACGGTTTTCGCAGTTCCTAGTACTGCGACTCAGGCAACTGTAGAGGGTTGGGGTGTTTCTGACATCATTGACGGTTCAATCCTCATTGGATATGCCAACGTTGACCTAACGACTGCAAACACAACAGTCAGCTTTAAGCTTTCTCCAGATGGACTTGCAAATCCGGGTACCCTTAATTTTGACGTAAAACTTCAGAATAATGCCGCTGCAACTCCTTGGTCCAATACTGTCATTGACATTCTTGGAACAGGGGCAACAGTAAATATGAACGTTAGGAATCTTATTACTGGAGATGTAATAAAGCTTACAGGCGGTACAAGTGATGCTACAGCAACTCCATCATTTACTGGAGGTTCTGCAAAGTTCAATCCTGGTTCTGTGGCGCCTGGTACATACAACTTTACCGTAACATTTTTAGATGCATCAAATAAGGAATTTGGAGAATGGTCGGACATTCTTGTGGTTCTTCCTGGACGTTCTGTAACCCAGGATGTTTACATTCCTAACATCATTGGTTTGAAGCCAGCTGCCCCTGCATCATTTACTGCAGTTTACTACAAGGATTCGGAAGACGTGCCAAGGACTGGATTCTACAAGGTTCACTTCCAGTGGGCAAACACTCCGGTAAATGAAAAGTACTACGAACTCCAGATCATTCCAATTGATGGCACTTTAAACGGTGCTATTCCTGGTACCTTGCCTGCTACAACAGTGCTTTATACTCAGAAAGGTACAAGGTCTGACACCCTCAAGTATTTTGTCGAAGCTCCGGAAAGAGTTGACGGTTCCCTCTTTGCAAACAACACTGACTGTACCGTATACCTTGAACTTGGACACGAATACCAGGCTCAGATCCGTTCTGTCAATGCCATTGGTGAATCCGCATGGGTTGACCTTACTTTACCTACAACAGCGCCAACAATTCCAAACGTTCCAGCAGCAGGCATCAGCTGCTTTGCAGTTTCAACTACTGCAGACAAGTGTATGAACCGCTACCGTCTTGCATACAACCTTAACGGCGGACGTTACAAGCCTGCTTCAGGAGTTACAAAGTCTTCTCCGAAGGTTGTATACAACAGCATCCATGATCCGGCATCTCCTGACAAGCTGGCTCTTTGGGGTGGTGATGGTTTTGATACGACCCACAGTGCTGCAGACAGCCTTGTTAAGGGTTCCGCAACTGTAACAAACTGGGTTCTTGACCTTGGCCAGCAGGCTAACTCAAAGGTTGCTGACATCAGTGCTTCATGGGTTGCAACACCTGCTGTTCCAACGGCTGGTTCACAGACTGGTCAGTCATTTACGGCAGATGGTTATGAAGGCTGGGCAAATGCAACCGTATATGCAACGTACGGAGCCGTAACATACAGCCTCAGCGGCAGCATTGACATTACGGACCCTGCAAACTACAAGCTTCTTCCAAGCTACGTAAGCTATGCTTGTTCAAAGACTGGTACTCAGACAGGTGCTTGCGGTGGTGCAACGGATACAAGCGGTGCAATTACCGTAAGCAAGGCAATTGGTGGTACTGGAAGTGAAACCATTGTCTTCTCTGTTAACGTGCCAACCGGTGCAAACAACATCAAGTTTGATACGGTAACACTTGAAGTGTTTAAGTCTGACCTTTCTTACGCAGCTACTCCACAGAGCATGCCAGGGGCTGCCCTTGGCAGTGCAAACACCTTTGGTGCTGTTGACGTAAGCGGCTATGACAACGGTGCTTACTCTGTAGTTGTTACAGGTAAGGCTATCGTAAATGGTAACACCATTACACGTAAGTGTAACATTACCCTTACAATCACTGACTAATTAGCCTGATACCATGTTGCGTGCTGTAGCTGTTTGGGCTGGCTGTTGTAACTGGTGTTGTCATGTTGGCTTGTTACCTGTCATGTTGATCGTGTTTCAACATTAATACCAGATCCCGGCTCAAGGCCGGGATGACAGGTTACCTTCCGGGATGACAAGTCGTTTTCCGGGGTAACAGGCCACAGTGCGCGCATGGTTGGCTTATTATTTAATAAAGGATGCACCTTTTGATGAATGCAAGAAAATTGGCCCTCGTGGTTTGGGGTACGATAATTTTTTCTCTCTTTATTCCCTTTGGGGCTTTTACGGGCTGCACCATGCTTGGCTCAGACGAAGATGTTGACCCCATTGAAGAATATGCTGACCGGGAGAAAACTTTATTCGGTTCAATTTCTAACTTGGATTCCTTTTTTGGCGCTGGCAATAGAACCCTGTTTTCTGACGCACTGTCCCTTGCCCAGGAAACTTTTTATATTACGGGGACAAGCAGCAATGGAGCTAAATTGGCTCCGACTTCATTTAGCCTTAGCGGAAACAGCTTTAACGTAAACATTCCACGCGGCTACTGGCAGCTGACGGTTTTTTGCGTTCATTCAACCAATCCTTCCGTTGTAAACAATTCGGTAGGCACTTGGGATAAAAGCACCATACTTAGCAATGCAACGCTGATTGGATATCTTACGGCGGATTTGAGCGAAACGGCGGCAAGTCTTCCAGTGTCACTGACTACGGACGGTTTGGCTGGTACATGTCATATTAATGCAAATTTCGTTCTTTCAAGCGATGGAGGGGCTACAAAATGGCAGGTTCCCTCTGGATATTCCTGCAATATGTACTTTAGAAACCTTGTTAGGGGGGATGAAGTATATTATGTTGGAACAACAACTTTCGTAAGCCGTAATTCGGTTAGCTTTGGTCCAAGCAGCATCTATAATTTCTATGGTAATGCCAATATTACTTGCGGCAACTATTCCATTGGCTTTGAGTTTTTTGACAGTAATGGAAAGCCTTGCGGTACATGGTCTGACTGCATTGTTCTTCTTCCAAAAAGGGACTTTACTTCCACTGTTTACATTCCCAATGTTATTGGTGCAAGTCCTGCAGCTCCTTCGAATTTTACTGCGACCTATGTTGAGGACAGTCAGGATATGGCAGGTCACGAGGATAGCTTTAAGGTTCATTTTGCTTGGACAGATAATTCAAATAACGAAAACTATTTTGAACTTCAGGTTGCAGATGTTACTGGGTATGGGCAGGATACCTTGAGTGCCAGTGAATGGGCTACATATAATAGCAGCAAGATTTTTTCATATAACAGCCTTGTCAAGTACATGGGAATTTGTGCCGACGGTTCCCTTGAAAGCAATAACGAAGGGCTTACATTATGGCTGAGTCTTGGAAGAAAATTTCAAGCCCGCATCCGTGCATGCAATAATTCGGCACCTTCCGACTGGTGCTATGTGACAATTCCTTCTTCTGCTGCCGGCATTCCATATTCCGTTGGTACCGATACCCTTGATCCTTTTGTCATTACGGGTTCCAGTACAAGTGCCCAGGCTGTTGGCATGTTCCGCATTAAGTACCTGCTTGACGGAGGTTCCTATTGGGCGGCTCCTTATGCTTCCGTATATGGCTCACGTTCCATTTATTATGTTCAGAATACAGGTGCTAACACCCAGGTATGGAATGGAGACGGCTACAGCACAACCGACCCTTATGCCTCATTAAAGCGAGAGAATTCATTGTTGTCTGGGTGGTCTTATAATGCCAACGGTTTTACAAGTTTTGCATCAGGTGCCAACTATACGGGTACCAATAACCTTGAACTTCATGCTTTGTATGGAGGTTCTTGTTCAAGGCCTTCCGGTAATTCTGAGTACGATTTGAATGTGAACTGGTTTACCTACAAAATTACACAATCAGGTGCCATAACAAATGTTGTTTCCAACGGAAATTATGGCAAGCTTGGTTCGATTACCGTAAGCAGGGCAAGGATTCCTGCCGGGGCAGACACGGACCTGCTTGTGAGTGTTACCGTACCAACAGATACGGATCCATATACGGCTGGATCACAGGTTTTTCCTGAAAGATTTGACAGCTATGATATTGTTGTTACTTCTTCGTCTGGCAGTCAAGTGCATAAGGAAACTCGAACAGGTACTTCGACCTTTGGTGTAGCGACAACCTTCAACGGCATTGCAATTGCAAGCCTTGCCAACGGTAATTACGATTTTGTCTACACTGCATCAAAGAAAATCGGCGGCATAGAATATACCTGGTCTGTAAAGATTGTGGTCGTTATTACGGATTAGTTCTTTGTCTGTTCAAGCAGCTTTTCAAGTTCTGCAATGCGTGCAGCCTGCTGGTTGATTTTGTCTGTTTGTTTGTTAATCTGGTCCGACTGCTGGTCGATGATGGGCTGCAGGCGGGATTCGGCTTCCTGACGTCCTTCTATGCGTCCTTCTGCGAGGCCGTTGCCATATTCTTCTTCCAGGTCAATGCTTAATTTCTGGCGCTTTGTCATGAACATCTGCTTTACCCCCTGGTCATTCTTTATCCTGCTGATGCTTTCTTCGATGTTTTTCGTAAAATCGGACGAGGAATTATTCCGGTATCTGGATGCCCTTGGATGCAATGAATTCCTTGAGTTTGTTTATTTCGTTTTGTTGGGATTTAATTTGGTCTGACTGTTTGTTAATCTGGTCCGACTGCTGGTCGATGATGGGCTGCAGGCGGGATTCGGCTTCCTGACGTCCTTCTATGCGTCCTTCTGCGAGGCCGTTGCCATATTCTTCTTCCAGGTCAATGCTTAATTTCTGGCGCTTTGTCATGAACATCTGCTTTACCCCCTGGTCATTCTTTATCCTGCTGATGCTTTCTTCGATGGTTTTTGTAAAATCGGACGAGGATTTATTCCGGCATCTGGATGCCCTTGGATGTAATGAATTCCTTGAGTTTGTTTATTTCGTTTTGTTGGGATTTAATTTGGTCCGACTGCTTGTTAATTTGATCCGATTGCTTGTTAATTTGATCCGACTGCTGGTCGATGATGGGCTGCAGGCGGGATTCGGCTTCCTGACGTCCTTCTATGCGTCCTTCTGCGAGGCCGTTGCCATATTCTTCTTCCAGGTCAATGCTTAATTTCTGGCGCTTTGTCATGAACATCTGCTTTACCCCCTGGTCATTCTTTATCCTGCTGATGCTTTCTTCGATGTTTTTTGTAAAATCGGACGAGGAAGACTTTGTCGTGATGAATTCGAGAAAAGACTTTATTTCAGGATCTTCACATCTCTTCCATGCAGCTGCATTATAGAAGATTTTCAATGTTTTGTCATTGTATGGAATCTGCCTGTTTTCCCTGATGGTGCTGTCGATGGAATATATGGGAAGTTTTCCTCCAAAAGGGTCCTTGGTACAGATGAACAGCACGTAGCTTTCGGGGAGCTCTGAATAATCCCTGTTTTTGGGGAGGGTTTCAATGTCCATTATGGACTGGTAATATCTTGCACGCAGGGGGAAGTTTGAAAAATTTTCCACTTGGAGTTCTACATCAAAGACCCTGGAACTTTCCTTAAGATAAACGTCAAATCGGACGCCATGGCTTTCCCGTTTGTGGCGGAAGTATTTTTGCGTCTTGTGTTCAAGGACATGGCTTATCTTTATTTTGAGCAGCCTTTCAATCAGTGCCCTGCACAGTTTTTCGTCCTTCATAAGCTGGGTAAACAGAAAGTCGTTTGTAAATCCAAGTTCTGAAAATTCCTTTTCCAGCTGTTCCTTTGTTAGTTTTCTCTTCATGAAATCACCTCGATGTATATTATGCTTGTGGGTATCGTTGAAATTTGTATTTCATGGAAATCCCCTATATATGATTGGCGTCATTTTGCTTTTTTTTGCACGGTTTTGGGAGTTTTTTCATGTAATAATTGTTGAAAACATGGTTTTATGACGATAATAGAATGAGTTCTTTTTTCAGGAGATAATATGAAGAAACTGCTTTTATTATTGGCCCTTATTCCCGCCTTTTTCTCATGCAAACATGAAACGAATTATATAGTTACACCTAATTTTACCTTGGAAAATGTAGTCTTTACTCCGGCCGATGCAGATAGCGTCCGTTGCGAAGTAGCTGCATTTGAAAATGATGAATATGGTATAAGTCTTGTTGACGGATCAAGCTATAGTCCTAAGAATGTAAAGTATCGTGTTTATAGAGATAATACAAATCTTGTTTGTGATGAAAATCCAATTAAGCTGGATAATGACACAATGACTGTTCATGCCTATGGTCCATATTCTGAATCCTTTGATCCTGAAAAATCCGTAGAAGATTATACAGTTTTGTCTGACCAGTCAACTTATAGTGGTGTCAAGGCAAGTAATCTTGTGGTGGCTGTTGTTCCAGGTATGGACAGTGACAATCCATATATTGCTTTAAGGCCGGAAAGTCAGGTGACTCGTATTGAGGTTCTTTTTTCTGGCAAATACTGCAAGAATGTTACAGAATGTGTTGTCATGGCGAGAACCAACAGTAAAATTGATGAAATTGGAAATGGAATTAAAATGTATAAGGGGTCTTCAGGCAATGATGAAGTTTTGTGGTATGCATATATTCCATGTCAGTCATTTAGGAAGGGAACTGCTGTAATAACATATAAGGATGGAGCCAATGGTGAAATTACCATAGGTTCGGATTATACGGCAATGGCAGGAACGGTAAGAAGGTTCAAGAGAACCTTGAATTAGTCCGGCAGCCTTAAATTGTGCTCAAAAACCTGCAACTGTAAAAAGATTTACAAAAACAGTGAATTGATTTTTTGTGGGAACCGGGATGCATTATTCTATGCAACCCGGTTTTTGTTTTATTCCACAGCCTCCAGCTTTTCCAGGGCAACCAGCCACTGGTCGTTAAGGCCGTCGATTTGTGCAGAAAGCCCTTCGATTTCCTTCTGGATTGCCTTTGCCTTTTCTCCATTGCTGTAAACTTCCGGCAGGGCCATCTGGTTTTCAAGTTCTGCCTTTTTTTCTTCCGTCTCAAGAATCTGGGCTTCGATTTTTTCCGCTTCCTTCTTAAGCTTGCGTTTTTCGGCTTCGGCCTTTTTCTGTTCCTCATAGCTTAGCTTGCCGGCAGACTTGTTTTCCGTGGCAGCAGCCTGAACTTCCATAGCCTTGGTTCCGCTTTTTCCTGGAGCAACCGGTTCAGCAGTAGAAATGATTCCGTTGGCTTCATCCTCAATTCTCTGCATGTAGTATTTGTAGTCGCCTGGGAATTCTCGGAAGTGGCCTGGAGTAAGCTCAAGAACTTTTGTGCTAAGGTCCTCGATGAATCCGCGGTCGTGGCTTACGAAAATTACGGTTCCGCCAAAATCCTTGAGGGCATCAAGAAGGACATCCTTTGAATGCATGTCCAGGTGGTTCGTCGGTTCATCAAGCACAAGAAGGTTCACTGGCTTTAGAAGAAGTTCAAGAAGGGCAATGCGGCTTTTTTCTCCGCCGGAAAGAACGCTGATGCTTTTAAATACATCATCCCCCCGGAAAAGGAATGCACCCAGCATGTCGCGCATTTTTGGAATCAGGTCAAGGGGACTGCGTTCTTCCATGTATTCAAGAATGGTCTGGCTTCCTGTAATTTTTTCCGCGCTATCCTGGCTAAAGTATCCGACAGTTACTCCTGCTCCATATTTAACGTTTCCGGAGTACTGGCTGTCCACACCTGCAATCATCCTGAGGAGGGTTGACTTACCGGCACCGTTACGGCCTGCAACAACAAGACGTTCGTTTTTTTCCACGACAAGGTCAAGGCTGTCAATGACGTTAGGGCCGCCATAGCTCTTGCAGATCTTTTCAAGGGTAAGGACAAGCTGTCCCGAGTGCGGGGCCTGGGGGAATGTAAAGTGAATCTTCTTCAGGCTTTCTGGAATTTCAATCTTGTTTTCAAGGATGCGGTCAAGCATCTTCTGCCTTTCCTGTGCCTGGGCTGCCTTTGTAGCCTTGTATCCAAATCGCTTTATGAATTCTTCCAGGTGCTGTATTTCCTGCTGCTGCTGTTCGTATTGGGCAATGAGTGTGTTGAGTTCAACCTTTCGCACTTCTTCGTAGTGGGAAAAGTTTCCGGGGTAGCGCTTTAAGTCTCCACCAAAAAGTTCGTAAACTTCGTTGATGGTGTGGTCAAGAAAATACCGGTCGTGGCTTACAAGAAGGAATCCGCCCTTAAAGTCCTGGAGGAATTTTTCAAGCCAGTTGCGTGCTTCAATGTCAAGGTAGTTTGTAGGTTCGTCAAGGAGGAGAATGTCCGGCCCGCACATGAGGGCTTTTGCAAGGGCAATGCGCATCTGCCATCCACCGGAAAATTCTTCCGTGCGCTTTGTAAAGTCCGAGCGCTCAAAGCCAAGTCCAAGGAGGACGCTTTCAGAAAGAGCATCCCTTCTGTACCATCCGCTTTCTTCAAGTTTTGCAAGAAGTTCAGCGTGCTCCGTTGCTATGCGGTCAGTGTTCCTTGTTTCTGTCTTAAGCTGTTCCCCAAGTTCGTCCGCCTTCTTAAGGATTTCATATCCCCAGTCAAAGGCCTTGTCTGCTTCTTCCTTAAGGGTGCATCCTGAATGGACGAGTCCGCTCTGTGGCAGGTATGCAATGCGACTGTCCTTTTGCGTGCTTCTCTCGCCGCTGTCAGGCTCAGTTATTCCTGCCATGATCTTGATGAGGGTAGACTTTCCTGCTCCGTTTGCTCCGGTCAATGCTGCCTTTGTTCCAGTTGCAAGGTTTACCGAAACGTCCTTTAATATATCCCTGTCTCCGAAAGCCAGAGACACTTTTGAAAACTGAATGAATGCCATTTTTATTCCTTATTTCTGGAAGAACAGAACTATTGAGTTTGCAGGGAGGGATACGGATGCCTGCTTGATGGTTCCGTTGTTTTCCCAGCTGGTGGTGACTTTTCCTACTGCAAGCCTCAAGCCTGCAACTTCCTGCTTGAAGAGGAAATTCACTTCCGGTTCCTTGCCGTCAAAGTGCAGCGTAAGCATGCCGTCCCATGAAGACTTAAGGTTTTCCGGAATGAAGTATTTTATTTCCACAGTTCCACGCCCCTTTGCTCCCTGGGGAATTACGGATGGAACCAGCTTGCCGAATCCAGTCCATGTGAAGGTGCTGTCATCGTTAAATGAAATGGTTCCGTAGTTGCCGCTCTTAAAATCAGGGCCAAAGGAAACGATCGACTTGTAAAGCCTTGCGCGTCTTCCAAGTTCTTCCTGGACAATCTGGTCAACCTTTCTGTCCCCAAGGGAAACGAAATTCAATGCGTGAGGCATTCCTCGGTCGTCCGTATATTTAAACACCAGGGTGCGGTGGCCTCTTGCGCTTATGTGGATTGGGCTTCCCTCAAAGTCGTATTCCCTTTCTTCTGCCTTTACGCAGTTTTCGTATGGGTATTCTCCCTCGAGGGAAGGGCATTTAATCGTGATCTTCTTGTCGTCAATGTTGAATCCCAGGGTGTAGTCCGCGCGGAAGTATTCCGGATCAATCTGCTTTTTTGCAATCATGGTGGTGTAGTAGTCTGGATACCATGTCGTATTGAGGATGTTTTCAAGAACAGTGTCCTGTTCTTCTTCCGCAGATACTTCTGCATCGTTTTGTGATTCTGCAACGGAATCGCTTGTCATCTGGAAAAGCTTAAGGTTGTAGCTAAAGCACCAGCCCTCCGTTCCGTTGGATGTAAGAACGTAGAGCCATTCCCCTTCCAGCGGCTTTCCGCCCTTTGTCGGGGCAACACCGTTTCCCTTGAAGAGTGTGCGTACCGTTTCGTTCTTGCGCAGTCGGTAAACCTGCTTTGATATGTTCACCTTGTCGTCGCGGATTGGAAGTCCGTCTATGATGCTCTTGGCATAGGTGTTCCTGTATTCCTCGTATCTCTTTGCGCGCTTGAGGGCCTTGGACTTGCTTTCCGGCTTTGAAAGCTGCCACAGGGGTACTTCAATCTTTTCCTTCTTTGAGTCGGGAAGTCCTGCGATGTAAACCTTTGAAATGTTGGACTTGAAGTATACTGGAACAATGGTTCCGTCTTCCAGCTTGTTTTCCCTGTCATTCCACAGGAGAACGCTGTATCCAATGACCCTGTCGCAAGAAGTAAAGATTGAACAGGCTGCAACGATTCCTGCAAGAATAAGGCTATGAAATCTTTTCTTATTGGCTTTCATGTTGAATCAATCCCTGCCTACGTGAATGAATGTAAGCTCGTGCTTGTTATAGTTTAGGTGAACGATTTTGCTGTCGGGAATTTCTGCAAACTGTTGAATCAACGGCCAGTCGATTTCCCCCTGCATTTTTATCGTGCAAATCATGTTTCGTGTTTTTCCGCTGGCAAGCCACATCCTGATCCATTCAAGGAGTCGTTCAGGATAGCAGATCACGTCGCTTATGACCCAGTCAAATTCCCCAAGTTCTTCAGGCTTGAAAGTGAATGCGTCATGTGCCCTGAATTCCACGAGGGGATTTTTCATCAGCTCAGGGGCAAGCTCTGCACGGTCAACGGCAAAAACCTTTGATCCAAGTCCCACGAGAACCCATGTCCATCCGCCGGGACAGGCGCCTGCTTCAAAGCATTTTTGTCCTGGGCCTGGGAGCTGGATGTCAAAAAAGTGAGATGCAAGGCTCAGGCTTTCCTGAATCTTAAGGTATGCCCTGCTTGGAGGATTTTCGTGGTCCTCGATGAATTCAATTCGGCCTGCGGGAACATTGGTTGATGTCCTTGCCGAAGCTATGAGTGTATGGTCGTCAATCAGGCAGTAAAGACCCGTTGGGCTTGCCGGCACCTTGTACGGGAATTTCTTTGCCTTGAGGTTTACGTATGGAAGTTTTTCCTGGATCAGGGCACTGCGCCTAAAGCATGTAAAGCTGTATGGTGCCCACGAGCGCTGGATTTTCTTAAGTTCCCCTGCGGCTTCCCCGATGGAATCAAAGTGAAGCATGAAGGGTTCTTCCATGGTGCATCTGGACCAGTAGGGTTCTATTTCTGCAGGACAGTCGTCAAGGTAAACCATCTCGCCAAAGTTCTTTTCGCCTGCAAGTGAAATGCCGTAACGCTTTTGCAGTTCTGAAAGGAGAAGATCCTTCATGTCGATGAATGGAAGAAATGCCTTTCCGGGAAGTTTTTCGATAGAAGTGCTCATACCATTTCCGCTTCCGTGTCGATGATCAGACTTGTAATGTCGTCCGATGCGCTGTTTTCTGCCTCCAGCAATTCTATGAGCTGGTTCAATGCAGGAGTGTCAGGGGAGCGCAGGAACTTGAATCCTATTTCCACCTGACTGTCAGCTTCCGTCATCCACTGGGGTGAAACAATCAGCTCAAGGCATTCCTTGCAGTCGCTTCGTGAAAGCCTGAGGAAGATCGTGTATTCCTTTTCCATGTCCACTTCTGCAGGACTTGGAAACCTGATCTTGCAGCCAGATTCACTGATGTCGTCAAGTATTCCGGGGAGAACTGTAATCTGTTCACAATCAACGCGGCCGATTTCTGAAAACCTGACCGCGCTTCTTGGCTGCTTTTTCATCTCAGCTCATGACCTCTTCACTAAGGGACATGATCATGTCGTAGATTGGCTTTCCGCCTGGAACCATTGGGAGGATCATTTCGTCGATGTCAACTTCAACGTCGATGATGGCTGGAGCCTTTGCCTTGAATGCCTTTTCAAAGACCTTTTCAAAGTCCTTGGCATTGTCTGCCTTGTATCCCTTGATTCCATAAGCATCTGCCAGCTTGCACCAGTCTGGGCCAAAGTCCAGTGTTGTCTGGCTGAATCTCTTTCCGTAGAAGAGGCGCTGCCACATGCGTACGTTTCCGAGGGCGTGGTTGTTGAAGATTACGATTACGATTGGAAGGTTGTAGTGGGAGATTGTTGCAAGCTCGTTGCAGTTCATGCGGAATGAACCGTCACCTGCAATGTGAACTACGCGGCGCTTTGGGTTTCCAATCTGTGCACCCATGGCAGCTCCGGTTCCGTATCCCATGGTACCGAGACCGCCCGATGTAAGGAATGTCTTTGGCTTTGTAAATGGATAGAACTGGGCAGTCCACATCTGGTGCTGTCCAACTTCCGTCGTGATGAACGTGTTTTCGCCTGCAACCTTATTGATGATTTCACAAAGGTGCTTTGGATTGCATGAATTCTTTGGGTTCCTGTCATAGATTGCAGGGTAGTCCTTCTTCCATTCTTCAATCTGCTTTACCCAGTCCTTGCGCTTGTTTTCCTTTACGAGAGGAATGAGCTTGCCGAGAATGTACTTTACGTCGCCAACAAGGGACATGAATGCTGGAATGTTCTTGTTGATTTCTGCGCTGTCAATGTCTATCTGGAGAACCTTTGCATTAAGCCCGAACTTTGACGGATCTCCGATTACGCGGTCGCTGAATCTTGCACCCAATGCAATGATGAGGTCTCCTTCCGTGATTGCCATGTTGGAAGCCTTTGTTCCGTGCATGCCGACCATCCATGTGCAAAGTGGATGTGTTGCAGGGAAGGAAGAACGTGCCATGAGGCTTTCGCTTACCGGAATTGAATTCTTTTCTGCCAGCTGGAGAAGTTCTGCTTCTGCCCCTGACATGCCGATGCCGCCGCCAGCATAGATGATTGGCTTTTTTGAAGCGTTGATGAGTTCCGCAGCTTCCTTGATCTGTGCATCGCTAGGCTTGTTTGGAATGATTACGTGGCCAAGGCTCTTGTCTGCAGCAACGGCTTTCTTTGCATCCATCTTTTTTGCAGGAGTGAATTCGCACTGGATGTTGAGGGCAGTTGCATCCTTGAGGATGTCGATGAGGACTGGTCCAGGTCTTCCGCTTTTTGCAATGAGGAATGCTTCGCGAATTGTAGGTGCCAGTTCTTCGGCCTTGCGTACGAGGAAGTTGTGCTTTGTAATCGGGATTGTAACTCCCTTGATGTCGATTTCCTGGAATGAATCCTTACCGAGAATGTTTGAAGGAACATTGCATGTGATTGCAACGATTGGAACCGAGTCCATGTATGCAGTTGCAATTCCAGTTACAAGGTTTGTTGCACCCGGGCCGGAAGTTGCCATGCACACGCCGACCTTTCCTGTTGAACGTGCATAGCCGTCTGCTGCGTGTGCTGCTGCCTGCTCGTGAGCTGTAAGGATGTGTGTGATCTTATCCGAGTACTTGTAAAGTTCGTCGTAGACGTTGAGAATGCATCCTCCCGGATATCCGAAAACTGTGTCAACGCCCTGTTCAATAAGACTTTCAATAACAATCTGTGAGCCGTTCAACTTCATAAAAGGTTCCTCTTGTAAAGGTTGCCGTCAAAATCAATTTGTACGGTTTCCCCATATTTTTTTATCTTAGAATATAGAATGCAATTATATCTGTTTTCTTCTATTTTAATCAATTGTGGGAGCCGTGTTCCCTTTATTTGTCAATCCGTGTATAATTCCTCCATTATGAAAGCAAAGTCTCAGGCACACAATCTTTCCGGACACATTCAGGTTCCGGGTTCAAAGTCACATACAATCAGGGCTCTTCTTCTTGCATCCCTTGCGGAAGGAAAGTCGGTCATAAGAAATCCACTGCCTAGCGCTGACTGCATCAGCACAAGCAGGGCCATTCCGCTGCTGGGTGCATCCTTTACCGATGAGGGCAAGGGATTGTGGACTGTTGAAGGAGCCGGAAAGAACATCCATCTTCCGGAAAACGTTGTCGATGTAGGCAACAGCGGTTCCCTCCTGTATTTTCTTTCCCCCATTGCCGCAACCTTTGAGGGTACAAGCATTTTTACCGGTGATGAAAGCATTCGCCGCCGTCCAGTAAGCCATGTTGTTGAAGTGCTCAACCAGATGGGTGCCCAGGCATGGACTGCAGTTCCCGGAAGTACGACATGTCCCATGGTCATCAAGGGCCCTGTAAGCTGCAGCAAAAAGATCGTCACGGAAGGTGCAGTTTCCAGCCAGTACATAAGCGGCCTCATGATGTCTGCCGCAAGAATGAATGGAACTCTTGAGATTGAACTTACGGATCCAAAGGAAACCCCATACCTTACCATGACCCAGAAGTGGCTTGAAAGCGTTGGAATGAAGGTTTACATTACTGAAGACTATAGGCACATAAGCGTTGAAGGTCCTGCAGACATAAAGGCCTTTGATACAACCATTCCAAGCGACTGGGAGGCTGTTGCATTCCCCCTCATTGCAGCATTGATAACTGACAGCGAAATCACCATCGACAACATCGACCTGAGCGGAATCCAGGGTGACGATGCCATTGTTGACGTGCTCAAGTCGGTCGGAGCAGACATTACCGTGGACAGGGAAAAGTCATGCCTTGTTGTCCGCGGAGGAAAAAAATCTTTTGACGGAATCGGACGCCTTTCAACGGAAAAACTTCCCGGTGGTGAACTCCACGTTAACATAAGCGGTTATCCAGATGCCATCTGCGCCATTGCAGCCGTTGCATGCTTTACTGAGGGAACTGTAATAATAGAAGATGCCGCCGTTTGCCGCAGAAAGGAAACTGACAGAATCAAGGTTTTAAAGAGCGAACTTGAAAAGCTTGGTGCCACAATTGAGGAAGGTGAGGATTACATGATCATCCGCGGTCATTCTCCAGTCAATGCAGACGGCAGTGCAAATGCTGAATTTTCAATGCACGGCGGGGAAGTGGATTCCTTCCTTGACCACAGGATTGCCATGAGCATGGCATGTCTTGGTCTTGGTCTTCCAAAGGGACAGGTTGTTTCCATCAAGGATGCTGAATGCTGTGCCGTAAGCTTCCCTGATTTTTTTGAGGCAATGAATGCCATTGGCGCAGGCTTTACGGAATAGTCCTTGAGCCGCACCTATGATGACAGAAATTTCATAGACTCTTTTGAACATGGCTGCACCTGGCTTAACGGTTACATGCGTTCCGTAAGGTGCTTTGGGGAAAAGACCGCGATCTTTGATCCTGAGGCCGGCTCCAGCTGGACATACAGGCAGCTCGATGAAGAAAGTTCCGCCCTGGCCCGTGCCCTTTGTTCCCGGGGAATAGAAAAGAATTCCCTTGTAATGGCCGCCATGAGGAACTGCCCGGCATTGTGCTTTGCATACGTTGGCGTTAGAAAAACAGGAGCCATTCTTCTTGCCGCAAACTACAACCTTGCCGCAGGGGAACTGGCCCTTCTTATTGACCACAACAGGCCCCAGGTTCTCCTGTATTCGGCAGACGTAAGGGATGTAATCTGCAGTGCCCTTTCCATGGCAAGCCATAAGGTTGAACTTCTCGTTCTTGCCGATAATATTGAAGGAATTGAAATTCCTTGCGGTCACGAAAGCTATGAAGACTTCATAAAAAACTCTGCCGTGGCGGAGGAATCGCTTCCGGAAAAAAACTGGCGCCCCCATATTTATGATGAAGTACTTCGTCTTTGTACCAGCGGAACCACAGGCCTTCCAAAAAGCGTGCCCGTAAACGACATCAATGAAGTCATGTCTGCCCATGACGTGATCATGCACCTTGGCCTGAGGCCCACCGACGTTACCCTGAATCTTACTCCATGGTTTCACAGGGGAGGATGCCATGCAGGCGGAATGACGCCAACCTTTTACTGCGGTGCGTCCCTGGTGGTCATGAGGAATTTCCTTCCGCAAAAGGCCCTTCAGTGGGTCAGCGAATTTGGCGTCAGCTTTTTCTTTGGTTCCTGCGCAAACTACAACATGCTTTCAAGGTACAGGAAGAGCCGCGGCCTTGAACTTACGAACCTGAGGGGAATTGTTTCCCTTGGATCAGGAATGTCCGTCGATGAATACGAGGACTTTTCCAGAAACCTTTGCCCCAATGTCTACAACGGCTACGGAACGACAGAAACCTTCTGGAACATACTCCATCTGCCGGAACTTCATGAAGAAGGAAAGGGTGGCCGTGGAAAGTGCTGCTATGGCGATGAAGTGCGCGTCGTGAAAATTCATGAAGACCGCCATGGGGAACCTGAGGAAACCGTACCCCAGGACGGACAGACCATTGGGGAAGTGATAATTTCTAGCCCTGGAAAGGCATCCCTTGCATACATTTCAAGTCCCGAGGAATCGGAACGCAAATTCTACCGTGGGTGGACTTACACCGGCGATGTGGGAGTCTGGGATGAAAGGTTCAATGTAAACCTTAAGGGAAGGAAGGACGACATGATGATCGTCTCCGGAGAGAATGTCTTTCCGTCCCAGATAGAAAGAGCCGTCCTTGAAAATCCAAACATTGAAGACTGCATCGTGGTGCCTGCCAGGGATAGGATCAGGGGGCATGTGCCTTGCCTGTATGCAGTAAGAAGGAATCCGGATTATACCCTTGAGGAACTCATAGCCTTTGTCAGGTCAAGCATGAACCTATCCAGGTACAAGATGCCAAGGTTCTTCTGCTTTGTGGAAGAAATCCAGCGTAACAGCACCGGAAAAAAGCTCAGGAGAATCTATGCCGCCCAGGTGGAAGAGGACATAAGGTCCGGTAAGCTTGCAAGAATCTAGCCGAGTTTTTTGTCCTATGATGGGGAACAGATGCTGCGTCTGACGAAAAATTTCCTTTGTTCATTATGTAAAATAACTATACACTTATAAGTAATAATCGTAGTTTTGTATAGATGAATTATACCCGGAAAAACTTTTTTTATCGGGATGGCAACCGGTTGCCAAAATTCTCTTGACATGATTGCAGAATTCCTTTAATTGTGGATTAGGACTTGATTCAAATCACTTTTAAGGGGTTATTATGGCTAAGACAGTAAACGGCGGTTTTGTTGAACTTGACGGCGAACGTTTCTACAAGATTGGAAACTACGACTGCATGGAAGATTTTTTCATGACAATCACAAGTTCTTCCGATGTATGGAATTTCTGCTGGTCACAGGGTGGAATTTCTGCAGGAAGAATTAACAGCAACCAGTCAATTTTCCCGTACTACACGGCGGACAAACTTTCAGACCTTAAGCGCATTACAGGCAGCTCTACACTTGTTTGCGCAAACGGAACAATTTGGGAGCCATTTGAATCGCTCCTTTCCAATTCAAGTTACAAGACAAAAAGTTCTTCTAGCCTTGAACGCAACATCTACAAGAACCTCAATGGAACTAAAGTGTGGTTTGAAGAAATTAACAGGGACCTTGGACTTGCATTCCGCTACGGCTGGACATCAAGTGCAAGGTACGGTCTTGTAAAGATGTCACGCATCGAGAACATCAGTGGAAAGAAGATCAGCCTTTCCATCGTTGATGGATGCCGCAACATTCTCCCTGCATGCATCGATTCAACTACACAGAATGCAAACTCAACCCTCGTTGACGCATACAAGCAGAACGACCTTGACGAACAGACAGGCTTGAGCCTCTTCTTCATGTCTTCAGTTCTTTCCGACAGGGCAGAACCAAGCGAAGGTCTTCTTGCAAATACTTCATGGTTTACAAGAAAGGCAAAGGTCCTCATGCAGGAAAACACACCTGAGCTTTTCTACCAGGCAGAAGGAAACATCGATGCCATTGAAAGCGTAGGCGTTACAAAGGGCGAACGCGGTGCTGCATACATTGCACAGAAATTTGACCTTGAAACATCTGAAACATGGTGCCAGGTTTTTGATACATTCCTTACGGCCGCAAAGATTGCAACCCTCAGGAACGACATCAGCGACAGGGAAAAGGCACAGAAGCTTCTTGCAGATGACATTGCTGCAACAGAAAAGCTCATGACTACATACATTGCGGAAGCCGACGGCGTTCAGCAGACTGCAGAAGAAATGACATGTGCTCATCACAGGGCAAACGTAATGTTCAACATCATGCGTGGCGGTTTCTTTGCAGACAACGGAAAAATCAACACTCCAGACCTTATTGAATTCGTTCGCAACCGCAACAGGGAAAAGGGCGACAAGCTTGAAAAGGTTCTTTCTGCATACAAGGGAAAGAATTCCGTTGAAAAGGCAGACCTTGAAAAGGCCGTTGATGAATCTGGAGACCTTCAGCTCAAGAGACTCTTCATGGAATACATGCCTGTAATCTTCAGCCGCCGTCACGGTGACCCAAGCCGCCCATGGAACAAGTTCAACATCAAGCTCAACGACTACCAGGGAAATCCAATCCTCAACTACGAAGGCAACTGGCGCGACATCTTCCAGAACTGGGAAGCCCTTGCCATGTCTTATCCTGCATACATCAAGAACATTGCAGCAAAGTTTGTAAATGCAATGACAATTGACGGATTCAACCCATACAGAATCAGCCGCGACGGCATCGACTGGGAATGTCCGGAACCTGACAATCCATGGGCTCAGTACGGTTACTGGGGCGACCACCAGGTAATCTACCTCCAGAAACTCCTCGAGCAGTGGAATGCCATCGACCATGACAACCTTCTTGCTTCCCTTGATGAAAAGCTTTACACAAGCTCAAACGTTCCTTACAGAATCAAGAGCTACAAGGACCTTTGCAAGAACCCGCGCGACTCCGTTGCATTCGACAAGGAACTCAGCGACAAACTCATTGCAGACAGCGCAAAATTCGGTACGGACAGAAAGCTCTTTACAGACAGTGAAGGCCAGCCGGAACTCGTAAGCCTTACTGCAAAGCTTTTGCAGATCGTAATCCAGAAGACTGCAAACTTCATTCCTGGCGGCGGAATCTGGATGAACACACAGCGCCCTGAATGGAACGATGCAAACAATGCCCTTGCAGGTTACGGCCTTTCCGTAGTAACACTGTGCTACCTTAACAGAATGCTTAAGTTCATGCTCAAGATGTATTCAGAATGCGGAACCGAAAGCTTCGTTCTTCCAGCAGCAATGGCAAAGGCATTCAACAAGCTTTCCAAGATTTACCAGACAACTGACTTTGCAAAGACAATGGCAGATGACAAGGCAAGAAAGAGCTTTACCGATGCAGAGGGAGCCGTGTTCGAGACTGAACGCAACGACTTCTATGCCAACGGTTACGGTAGCGAGACAGAAGCAGTTTCCAAGTCCGAGATCATCACGACACTTGGTGCAATCAAGAATGCCGTTGAAATGACACTTTCTGCAAACAAGAGGGAAGACGGACTTTACCACACATACAACACCCTTGTAATCGGCGAAAGCACAATGTCTGTAAAGAACCTTCAGGAAATGCTTGAAGGTCAGGTTGCAATCATCTCAAGCGGCCTGCTGACACCGGAACAGACACTGGAACTTACGGAAGCAATGAAGAAGAGCGGACTTTTTGAGTCACGCCAGAATTCATACATGCTCTATCCAAACAAGAACCTTCCTGCATTCCTCCAGAAGAACAATGTTTCAAAGGAAGATGCTGCACTTCTTGAAAGCGTAATCGCAAAGACGGGAAGCCTCTTTGTTGAGAAGGATGTAAATGACGTTTACCATTTCAATGCAGGATTCCACAACTCAAGGTTCATGATGGAGACCGCCCAGGATCTTCCTCTTTCAAAGAAGCTTTCAGCCAAGGAACTTTCTTCACTTGCTGAACTTTACGAAAAGACCTTCAACCACCAGAACTTTACCGGCCGCTCGGGAACATTCTATGCCTACGAAGGGCTTGGTTCAATTTACTGGCACATGGTTTCCAAGCTCATGCTTGCAGTCCAGGAAGTAGCCCTTGTTGCCTATGAAGAAAAGAATCCTGTTGCTGCAAAGCTCCGCGATGCATACTACGACATCCAGAACGGACTTAGCTTTACAAAGACTCCGGAAATTTACGGTGCATTCCCTCAGGATCCATACAGCCACACTCCATTCCACAAGGGTGCAAAGCAGCCTGGCATGACAGGTCAGGTTAAGGAAGAGGTTCTTACGCGCTGGGGTGAACTTGGCGTTTACATCAAGAACGGCCTTGCAGGATTTAATCCGGTTCTTCTCAAGGATGAAGAATACAAGGACGGAAAGCTTTGCTTTACATGGTGCAGCACTCCTGTTGAATATGTAAGGAAGGGTGCAGGAAAGATCAGGTTTGAATGTGCAGACGGAAAGGTTTCTGAATCTGAAGGAACTGTTCTTTCTGCAGAACAGACAAGGGCCCTCTTTGCAAGAAACGGATCAGTAAAGAAAATTACTGTTGAACTCTAGTTCATCCGGTTATTGAATGAATGCTTTCCTGATTTGGCCCAAGGCTGAATTGGGAAGGCATTTTTTTTGTAGTTTTTTTAATATTTTTTGAAAAAATGCTATTGACACTTTTTTATGAATTATATATAGTATCCATACATTCGAGAAATCGATTGGTCCTTTAGCTCAGTCGGTAGAGCAACGGACTGTTAATCCGTGTGTCACTGGTTCAAGCCCAGTAAGGGCCGCTAAAACGCTTCAGTTTAACTGGAGCGTTTTTTTATGCCAAAACATTTTTCAGTTTATCAAATAAATTTACTGGGCTTGAAGCGGAGCGAACGCCGAGCAGGTGCGAGGATAAAGTGAGCGAAGCCGGCCCGGTAGGGCAAGCCCAGTAAGGGCCGAATGATAAACCTCAGTTAAACAACTGAGGTTTTTTCATTTTAAACATCTTACTGTTTGTAAGGTAAATGTACTGGGCTTGAACCCAATCCCCCGCCGAGCAGGTGCGAGGATAAAGTGAGCGAAGCCGGCCTGGAAGGCAAGCCCAGTAAGGGCCGCTAAAACGCTTCAGTTTAACTGGAGCGTTTTTTTATA
>JAKSLY010000011.1 GCA_024400955.1 Treponema sp. | reverse complement strand
TAAAAATTTTTGTGTAAATGGCTGACAAAAAATGATACTTGGAAGCCAGCTTGAACATATGAATGATGAAGAACTTTCCAAAGTTGTAGAAAAAACTCAGGTTTTTGCAAAGCTTACTCCAGATCAGAAACCCGTGTTGTAACCTGTCTCCGTCAGAACGGACACACATTTGGCTTTATGGGAGACGGAATCAACGATGCTCAGGCAATGAAAGTAAGTGATGTTGGAATTTCTGTAGACAGTGCAGTTGATATTGCAAAGGAAAGTGCAGATATCATTCTTCTTGAAAAAGATTTGATGGTTCTGGAAGAAGGAATTGTAGAAGGCCGCAAGACTTATGCAAATATGATCAAGTACATCAAAATGACCGCAAGCTCAAACTTCAGAAACATGTTCAGTGTACTTTGTATTCTGTCCGTTGTTTGTAAGTAACGGAATTTTGTACAACGACCTTGCATACCTGATTCCTTGTATCCTGCTTTATATGATGCTGGCAACAAGCTTGAAGAAAGCCTATGTAAGACACTACGGGGAGTTGCTGTAAAACCAAAAAATATTTCTGCTGGGGCGTTTTATTCTCCGGTAGGAATTTCATTGTTTAGGGATTTATTTCTGTAATTAAGATTTGTGCGCAAAGAATAACCTTGCTTTTCCCAAAAAACATTTCCCTTCTCGTTATCATTAAAAACAAGAATGAATATTTTCTGAATACCTTCTGCCTTTAAAGCTCTTTCTGCAGCCTCTACCAACCGACTTCCAATTCCACCACGCTGAACTTTTGGTTCAACACAAAGATGATGAACAATTCCACGGCGACCATCGTGTCCGCTTAAAATTACTCCACGAAGTGTGCCGTTTTCATCAACTGCTTTAAAACAAGTTTCAGGATTACGGCGCAAGTATCGTTCAATTCCTTCTCGGCTGTCATCGACAGGATTCAATGCCCGTTTACTCATGCCAACACTGTTCCAAAGTTCCATTAAAGAATCGTAATCTTCAATAGTGATTTTTTTGATTGTCATAGGGGCAATTATAAAAAGAATATGTATATATTTCAAATTTACTTTTTTCGGCTGCTGATAATTGCCAATATTTGTGAAAGAACAGTTTGCAGAAGATTTTACACAAACACATTCGGTACAACTGAACTTGGTGTGTTGCTATAAATATAGCTATAATAAATATATTATAGGAATAAATTTGACACAGCCAATTCAATCTGCTATCTTGTTAATGAGAGGTGGCAGATGACAGCAGCTCCTATTTTTGATGTAAAGAACAGACTTCCGTATTTTATTCACCTTGTGGAAAGCGGAGAAACACTTCAGATTACCCGTCACGGAAAACCAGTTGCCCGTCTTGTTTCGGAAGAAGCCGTGGTACAGGAACAGAAAACTGAAGGTCAGATTTTCATGGATAAGCTGATGAAATGGCGAAAAAATGCCAGCGACTGGCTATCAACTACAAATAATGAAGAAATCGATGAAATTTTCAATGTTAAAAGAACAATAGAACCTGATCTTCGTCATCCTGAGGATTTTGAATGATGCAATCAATATACTTACTCGATACCAATATTGTTTCAGAAATAACAAAACATCTTCCAAATCAGAATGTATTAAAAAGAATTCAGGAAACTAAAAATATTTCTTCAATTGCAACTGTTGCCTTTGAAGAAATGCTTTATGGAGTAAAAAGAATTCCGGCTTCAAAAAAGCAGTCAGATCTTTTTTCTTTTTATGTGGACTTCATTCAGGCAAATTATGAAATCATACCTTTTGACCTTCACGCCAGCTGGATTCATTCAGATATTCGAGAACGGCTTGAGCAAAAAGGAAAGAGGGCTCCCTTGGCAGATTCCATGATTGCAGCAACAGCAATTGCAAATAATCTGGTGCTTGTTACCCGCAATGTAAAAGATTTTGAAGATATAAAAGAAGTTTCTTCCTTAATGATAGAAAATTGGTTTGAAGAATAATTGGGAGAGTAATTCGCAAGAAAAAAACAAGAATTCCGCCATACTTTTTTCCTTCTGAAAAAAATAAACTACCTTCTGTAGGTCTGGAATCAAAGCGGGTACGAAAACGAATGCACTCGAGTTCGGGATGACAGTACACACAGGGGGAAAAAATTAATAACCACAGACGATTTTCTTTTTGCCATTAGAAATGATGCGGAACTGGAAACAATCGAAAAACTGTATGAAAATCTTTTCGAAAAATTCCTGCTTCTAAAAAACGCAGATTTCTATCTTGAAGAAGCACTTCGTAATCAGAGTCACGATGAAGTCATCCGCTTTCTGTACCGTAACTTTGAATTTTCAGAAAATGTAAGCGATGACAGAAAATTCATGATGCTGGCCTTGGAAAATTCTAATCCTGATATTACTAAGCTTTATGAAATTTGTGAAAATGAAAAATTGGTAAATTCAAATAGAACAATAGGATTTAAATAGTTTTTCTCCGCTATCGTGATTTGATAATAGGTTTTGTTATAAATAAAACAACAATAAAAATGTTGCTTATAGCAACGCTGGAGGAATTATTATGAAAAAAATCTTTTCTATGCTTTTTATGGTCTTTGTTGCATCTGTACTGTTTGCACAAACTTATTCGTTTAAGTCTGCGGATAAAAATCCATGTAAAGTAACATTGAATGGTGAAACTATCATCATTGAAGAAACATTGTTTGGTGGTTACATTAATCGTATCACTATTCCAAAAAACAAATTCACATCAACAAAAGCTCAGGTTACATCAGAGGAAGGTGGAAAATCCGTAATAAACAATCAGCCTCATATGGAATTATCAGATATGATTTATATTATTGAAGATTCAAATAACACTTCAATCGTTGGGTATCTTTCAGGGAGAGCAGTCTATCAGCAAAAATCTATCAATGGTATTTGGCTCTATAAAAAAGATATTGCAACAATTGCCAAGAAATTGAAGCTTTAAGGAACTGATATTTTTGAAGTGAAAACAACAAATGCTATCAGCAGAAATTGCAAAAGACATTGATTTTTTAGCAATTTTTAGATAAATATAAATCAAAAGTCAAGAGAGTTGCCTTTATACGGTGCATTGAGGTTTCTCACTTGGCTCTTTTTTTGCTGGATTTACAACTTTTATAAATGAAAATTGATACTTTCTCACAATATTTTATTAAATATGCTATAATTGTATTGGAGGTGTTATATGTCATATGAAGCTGTTATTGAACAAGTCAAAACATTACCCGAATCTCTTTTAACATCTGTTTCAGCTTTTATTAAGTTACTTGAGGCAGAACAGGGGGAAGCTTTTACAGAACAAACAATTCCTCAAACAAAACATAAACGGGCATTTTTCGATTTAGCTGGTAAAATTCACCTTGATTCTTCCTCAGTTACAGAACTTCGTGAGGCAAGTCTTTTATGATTCTTGTAGATACAAACATTATTATCGACTTTTGGGATAAACCTACTGATAAAATAAAGAATGTTCTTGAAAAAAATGATATTGCTATTTGTGGTGTCATAAAAACAGAACTGCTCCGTGGTAGTAATTCAGAAAAACAGTTCTCACAAATGGAAGAGGCATTGAACGATTTTACATATTTGTCTTTTTCTGAAAAAGATTGGATTTATCTTGCAAAGCAATTTTTGACACTAAAAAAGAATGGTCTTGTCGTTCCTTTCCAAGATGCAATGATTGCTTATCTTGCCATAAAGAATAAATGTGAAATTTGGACAAATGATAAACATTTTAAATTGATGCAAGTTGTTTTTCCTGAATTGAAATTGTTTTCCATTTAAATCTGTAAAAAAATCACCTAATACGAATTTAAAATTACCGACAAACAGTTAATCTTCTCGCGGTTCAAAATCGCAAGGATTTCGCCATATTTTCCCATCATCATCCATGATATAATTTACTTTATGACCATAAAATCAATTCTGCGGAGATCATTTGTAAATTCGTTTTCCATAATTCTCGTAAGTCTGGCGGCAATTTCATTTGTTACTGATGTATTGTTTGCTTCCAATTTCTCAAGGATTTTTTCTACATTCATAATTCTTCTGACAATGTATTTGGTTTCGGCTGCGATTCGGCTTGTGCAGGAACTTAGGTCAAAAAGAACGGCGGATTTTCTTGCTGCTCTTGTGGAAACTGATGTAACTGTCTGGCGTGACGGACAGTGGGGACAGACCTCCAGTTTTGAATTAAAACCTGGGGACAAAATCCTTCTTGAATATTACATGGACATTTTGGGAATCATGATTTTTACAGCCTTGATTTACACACCGTTAGGCGACTTTGTGGGACTTTACTCCTTACCACCTCAATACTATATTTTCCTTTTTGCAGTTGCGGCTTCATACCTGGGACTTATGACAGTTGGAAAAAAATTTACATAAAGAAAAACAAGACTTTGTACTAGGAATCTGGCATTCATAAGAAAGCTTCGTAAAAAGATTGAAACAAACCCGGATGCCCCAGAATACATTCTTACAGTGTGGGGCATCGGGTATAAGTTTGTGGAGTAGCAGACTGACGAAGGGGAATGATTAATCTGATGGAATTGCTTTTAATGAAATATACTGCTGCTTGCAGTTTAAATGCAGGATGAATCAGCGGACAATCTTCCTGTACCAGATGAATACACCGTAGCTGATCAGGGCGCTTAAAATTTTGTCCACAAGATTTTCTATTATTCCCCCAAGGTGTGTTGCCAGTTGAAGATTGTGCACTACGACGAAAATTCCCTGGACAACTGCATCGACTTGTGGCCGCGAAGAGATGGAAGACAGGATGATTGATACAATGATGTTGCCAAGGATTCCGTTGATAATTGCACTGATCAGTCCTATCCATAGGAAGATGTCTATGGCATAGGCCGTGTCCTGATTCTTTCTTCTATAAAAACGAAATATGTACCATGCAATCAGTGCGGTCGTCAGGTGGCAGGTTACAAACCAGATGGATGCACTTGAAAAAATCGTCAGAAGGATGTTTGAGAAAACTGCACAGATCAGTCCAGGTACAAGGCCGCAGCAGGCAGTAACTGCAATGGTCAGCAGGGAATCAAGGTATAGTGGAAAAACAATGGTGCTTGCAAGAATTGAACCAAAGTAATTTATGAGGACTGCTGAAATCGTGAGGACGGCCGGTGCAATGAATTTTTTCATAGGATTACCCCAAGTTTCTTTGCGGCTTCAATAAGTTCAAGACGGTCCTTGACCTGCATTTTCTGGTAGATTATGGAGCGGGAATTGAGAACCGTTTTTTCACTAGTTCCATAAGTTTTTGCAATTTCATTGATTTCCTTTTTCTGCACCAGCAGAAGAAAAGTTTCCTGTTCCTTTTTTGTAAGTGTCTTGTAATTCCTGAAGCATTGGGTTACTTCGTCGGAAGTTTCTGGGGTTCCGGATGCACCAAATAAAAGGGAACGCATAACCTTTGACGCCTGCTTGTTGAAGTATGTGCTTCCCTTGCATACGGTTGTTATGGCTGCTTCAAGTTCATCAATGTCGGCATCCTTGGAAATGTAGCCCTGGATGTTTTCCTTGATTGCGCTTTCGATGTGGATGGGGTCGTTGTACATTGAATAAACCAGAATGTTCATTTCCTGCTGAATTGTTCGGAATTCCGAGATAAGTTCAAGTCCGTTTTTTCCGTCAAGGTTCAAGTCAAGGATTACGGAATGAATGTCGGAGTTCTCCCTTAGGGCGTCTATGGCTTCTGCATAGGTTGAGGCGGTTATGAACTGAACGTCCTTTAGCTTCTGGTTGAGCAGGAATGCAAGGCCGTCCCTGAGTCCTGCGTGGTCATCAACGAATAATATCTTTAATTGTGATTGCAATTGTTGTTCCCTCCGTAGTAACAAAATCAACAGTTCCCCCAAGCTTGCTGACCCGGTCCTTTATGTTGATCAATCCGTAATGATGTCTTTCATTTTCCTCGCCTGAAATTTCTTCCTGATTAAAGCCGGTTCCATTGTCGCTGATTATGATGTTCAGGGTGCTGCCGACTTCCGTGACCTTGATGGTGACTTCCGTTGCATTGGCATGGCGTGCAATATTGCTTAAGGCTTCCTGAAGGATTCTGTAAATCTCAATTTGCTGTTCTTCCCTAAGCTTGTTGAGTCCGTCTGCAGCACACAGGAACTTTGCCCTGATCTCATAGTTTGCCTCAAAGGAATTTATAGTTTCTTCAAGGACCTTTTCAAAGTTGCCGTTAAAGTCCATGCGCAGGGAATCAATCAGATAGCGGACTTCATTAAATGCGTGATTTGCATAAAAGTTTGTTTTATCTACATCATTTTTTTTAAGGTAAATTTTCATTGCAGCAAGGTCCTGGGCTACACCGTCGTGAAGGTCCCGGGAAAAATTGATCTGGGCATCGTTCATTGCCTGACGCCTGTTGTTTTCCATTTTAAAGGAAAAGTTTTTGTACAGAATGACAAGGACTGCAATCACGGCAAGAAAAATGGCACAGTACAGAAGGCTGTCGTATCCGAACAAGAGGGTCTGTTCCGTCTGTCGGAGGGAATACTGCAGCTGGATTGTGGCTTCAATAAGGTCGTCGTGAAAGTCCGACGAAGACATGAGGGCAAGCACATTGTTCATCTGGTTTTCTATTTCCTGGTCAAAATAGGAGAATGGGATCAGGAGCCGGTCAAAGTCATCTGGAAGCCTGTTTTGTAACGACAGGGAATTCAGGGCAAGGTCTATCCTGTTGAATTCATTTGATGCAATCCGCTTGAAGCTTACGTTAAGTACGAAAACAAAAAATGCCGTGTATATGAGGATGTATTCTATCTTGAAAAGTTTTTTTACATTCATCGGTTCTAATTATAAAGGAAAGTATAAAGAATTACAGAGAAATATTCCCGAGTAAAAACGGGAAATAAACCCGAATGTTATCGGGATTTTTACTCGTGACGGATGGAAATTGAACTAATAAAATTAATCTGATACTTTCGGACTTTTGCAGGGAAGAGATATTAACATGGCTGATGAATTATTTAAGAAGGAAAAGGTTTTAGAATGTGCCAGGCGGATTCTTGAAAAAGTGGAAAACCTTGATTCGTATGGGAAGAATGACAAGGGACGTTTTGAAACCTTGGACGGAACAAAAAAATATCTGGACATAAAAAACGGAATATATTTCTTCTATGATGGCAAGCATAAAAAAATAGTAAGGGTTGGTACCCATAAGGCTGACGGTGGATTAAAAAGAAGGATATCAAAGCATTTTGGAAAGAACGATGCATCCATTTTTAGAGAAAGAGTTGGAATGGCCATGGCATGTGACAGCCAGGCTAAATGGAATAAGGCTTTGGACGCCAAGGTTTCGGAGTATATAAATAAATTTGAGATAAAAGTCATTGGTGTTGAAGGTAAGGACAGAAGGCTTGATTATGAAAACAAGATAATTGCAACACTTTCCTGGGCAGGATTTTTCTCCAGGGAATTCAGAAAACCTGATGAAGTGATGAAAAATTCTCCTGACGGGATGATAGGAAAAATTGGAATGTGGCTGAAGGACGGAATGTTTGATGAGCCGGTGGAAGATTTACGGGAAGTAGAAAAAATTTTTTCTGGAAATCATGATGAATAACTTTAAGCAAGGAATTTAAGAGGTTTATATGAAATGTACAAATTGTGGTCAGGAAAATCCTGAAGGAATGAAATTCTGTAGCCTTTGTGGCTCTTTGATGCCAGCAGCTCCTGTGCAGTCAGTAAATGTATCGGCTCCTAGACCTGTACCAACTGCGGCACCTGTAACATCTAGTCCTGCAGCATCAGCCCCTGCAAATACACAGCCACAGCCAGAGAATACTCTGTTTATACAGGAATCAGAAATTGAAAAAACATCTGTTATTTTCTGCGATGAAAAGTTTAAGATAATTGATTCAACTTTAGCCGAAACCTGTAAAAACGAACTGATAAATAAAGCAGGTGGAATCCTCCTTTCAAATAAAGATGCAATTACCGTTGAGAATGGAGTAATTGAATATTCCGGTGGTAATGATACTGGTAAGCCTGCAATTTACGATAAAGAGAATGCCTGGAAAGTTGTAAATGCCCTTAAGGAAATAGCAAAAGCTCATAAATTAAATGTCTACATTCAAATTTACAGCTGTTATGGGACAGAAGATTATGATGGAAATGATTCCGATGGTCACGACTGGTACATTTTTGGGATGTTCAATGGACACGATTATTACATTGAAAAAAGTGCCATCAGTTATTTTGAAGACTGTTCAGCAAATGATTGGGATCCAATCGTATTTGAGGAATATTCCGGCGAAAGCATTATTGAAAGCATTTGCGAAGCTTTTTGCGATGAAGACGAATCTTACTGGACAGACGAAAAAGCTGATGGATTATATGTGATGATTAAAAAGCTGTTTACTCATCCAGAAGCTACATCAGCAGATTTATACTAATACTAGAAGATACTGAGAGGAAGGAAAAATGAATTGTACAAATTGTGGAAAAGAACTTGCAGAAGGAATTAAATTCTGCCCTGAATGTGGAACTCCAGTTCCAAAAAATAAATTCTGTATCAGCTGTGGTACTAAGCTTGAGCCTGATGCAAAATTCTGCCCAGAGTGCGGTACAAAAGTTGGTGGTGCGGTTGCGTCTTCAGCGGCTGTTGAAGAAAAATCTGCAATTGATTATGACAAGCTTGATTCCATGACCATTGATGAGTTAATGGCTTTGGAAGAAAAAACACATGATGCAATGGTTCAATTTAAAATCGGAGATCTTTATCAGTTTGTACATCCAGGAGATGAAGAAGGAACCTTTTCATGGGTCAAGAAAGCTGCTGATCAGGGATTGCCAGAGGCGCTGAATGAATTAGGTTTATATTATGAAACAGGAAATGGAGTTGAAGAAGATTTAGGTAAGGCTCTTGAATCCTATAGAGAGGCATATAAAAGAGGTTGTAAAAACGCTTACTCTATAGGAACTCTTCTTTATGATAATGCAGGTAGTTTTGGTAACGAAGAAGAAGACTACAAAGAAGCTGTAGAAATGTTTATGACTCAACCAGAAGATGGGTCGTCAAGAAATAAATTAGGCGTATGTTATTACTTTGGACGCGGTATTGAAAAAAGTTATGACAAGGCTTTTGAATGTTTTAAATATGCCGCAGAACATGAGATTTCTGATGCATATTCCTGGCTTGGACTTTGTTATCAAAATGGAAAAGGCACAGAGAAAAATATAGTATCTGGAGTTAAATGGTTTAAGAAAGGTGCTGAAGACGATGATTCATATTGTCAGTTCAAACTAGCCGGTTTCTATGCAGATAAAGAAGATTTTAAAAATGCATTTATTTGGTATGAAAAAGCCGCAAATAATGGTGATAACGATGCATTACGTGAACTTGGAATTCTTTATAACAATGGTGATGGTGTAGAAAAGGATCTTGATAAAGCTTTTGACTGTTTTCTAAAAGCAGGAGAAGACACAGATGATGTTCCTTATTGGTTAGGTCGTGCATATTTTCTTGGAAGGGGAACTGACGTAGATTATGACGAAGCACTCAGATTATTTAAATTAGGTTCTGAAAATCAGGATGATTCATATTGTCAAATAAATATTGCCAGAATGTACCGCGATGGTACAGGTGTGGAACAGAATATAGAAAAAGCTAAAGAATGGTATAAGAAATCAATTGATAATGGAAATGAAAAGGCAGAAAAAGAACTTTCTGAACTTTAAAGAGAGTGATTATGCAGAAATTAACAGGAACCATTCATTACAAACTTTTTGCTGAAGGAACAAAGAGCGAAAGTCAGCGACCATACATTTTTCTCGATAACGGTGGTCAGATTCTGCTTTATAAAAAAGAGGACAATCCTTTTGAAAATAATGGATTTACTGCTTTTGACGGAAAAGAAGTTACTGTTGAATGAAATTGGAGTAAAAATTGTTTCCCTGTCTGTTACGCCTTCCGGGCAGATAAGGCAGATGCTAGAAAGTAAATAGTAAGTGAGGAATATATGAAGTGTCCAAAATGTGGAAATGAAGTAGCTGATGGAAAGAAGTTTTGCGGTCAATGTGGAAGTCCATTGATTTCGACAGGCTCAACCACCGCTAATAATGATTCAAACAGTACAGGTGCAGTGTGTCCAAAATGTGGGGCTGCTTTGACTCCTGGCAAGAAATTCTGCGGAAAATGTGGAACGCCCGTGGCCTCCGTTGTTTTTTCAGGTGCAGGTGCTGTTTCAAATACGGCAACTTCGACCCAAAATAAAGCAGAAGCAGAAATGACTGTAAGTTCAAATTTTGTTTACTGGAATATTTTGCCAGGTCAGCTTGCCTGCAAGATTACCGAAAAAGAATTTGAAACCTATCAGAACATTAAAGGCTTTGTAATTCAGGATGGAATTAAAGCAATATTTTTTGCAGACGGAACACTTGCGGGTGAACTTCAGAATGGAAAATATACTTTTGCGGACATAGGTGCAGAATATGAAAAAGGTTTGGGAAATGCTATCAAAAGATTTGGTGCTAGAATAGCATCACTTTTTACAGGCAAATCTTACGATATTCTTTCAAAAGCTGCCACAGTTACAGTTGTGTTATTGCGAGATGCTCAGTTCCCAATGATTTTTACGGAAAAAGATATTCCTACTGCAAATATCAGAACAGAAATTGCAGTGCATACTCTTTCAAAAATCAATAACATTGTTGAATTTTACAGAGCCTTACTTCTCGATAACGATTTTATCAGCTTCCAGAGATTGGGTACTGCCATTGAACTTGCTGTAAGAACAATTCTTGAAGAAACTTTCTACGGCGTAGATGCAGAAAGCATTTCTTCGAATGGTCAGCTTAGGGAAAAAGTTCTTGCGTCATTAAAAGAAAAAGTTGCAGAAATCTATCCATTTATTTCTGTTGAAAGCATTATAAGACTTACCGCTACCAATGCAGAACTGGAAGAACTGCGACGCATGCGTGAAGAACTTTATATAAGTGAACGGGAACTGGAAGAATTATCCCTCCGCAATAATTTCTTGAATCGCCTGAATGATGAAAAAAATCAGCAGTTGTTGCGTGAAGCTCAGAATGAAGCAGACTTTGCCGCTGCAATGAATATAATTGATCAGCAGAATCAGCTTACAGAAGATGAAAAAGCAAAATTTGCTGACATGCTTTACTGGCAGAGAAAACTTAGGGAAGCCCGCAATAAGGATGAAGGAGAAGCCGCACTTCATCAGCTGGAAATGAACGGACTTCTTAGAGAAGAAGAACTTGCCAACTTAAAATCAGATATTGAACAGCGACGTAAACTTAAGGATTTGAATGATGGTCAGGCTATTGCAATGCTTACTTTGCAGAACAATATGGCACTTGATGCTCAGAAACTTAAGTGGGAACTGGAGATTGGAAACAAACGTTTTGAAAACCAGATGTACCGTCAGAAAGTTCAGGATGATTATGCAGACAGCCGCCGTCGTTCAGAAATGCAGCTTGATAAAGAAGAACAGTTGAATCAGCTGGAACTTTTGCGTCAGGCTCAGGCACTCCGTATGGAAAAGGAAAATGCTGAACATGCACGTAAAATGGAAGAAGAGAATGCATCCCGTCAGCATGAAGTTACAATGGCTTCAAATCAGCAGCGTCATGAAGAAGAAATGCGTCGTCTTTTCCAGAACATGACTGCCGAACAGATTATGGCCGCTAATCCTGATATTACTCCTGAAGCTGCCCAGGCCTTTGCAGAAAAGTTCAGAAGTCAGAATGCTCAGGCTCAGATTAATATGGCAAATCAGCATAGTGCAGATATTGAACGCATTATGACCGCAAATGCTGCTCAGCAACAGTCAAATATGGAAAATCTGATGGCTCTTATGGGTCAGATGTTTGGAAATGCGGCGGGTAAAAAAGATGCAGAAATTGAAGCTGTAAGAAAAGATGCCAATGATCATCAGGATAGAATGACTGATATTATCAAAACTCAGGCTAATGCGGCTTACGGAGCTGCGGGAAAAATCTTTGCTCCTTCGGGCAAGGGTAATTCTGGAAATGGCGGAAATAATAATCGTAATGGTAAAAAAGATATTGGAGTATGTCCTGACTGTGGAAATCCTACTGAAGAAGGTGCAAGTTTCTGCGGTGAATGTGGGGCTAGTCTATAAAAATTGTTAAATGAGAGGAAGCAAATGAATTGTCCAAATTGTGGTTCAAAAATTGAAGAAGGTGAATTGTTCTGTGGAGAATGCGGAACAAAATTAGGAAGCGAAAGTGTTGCAAGACCGGAAGCTTCACAGGCTCAGCCAGAGCAGTCTGTTCAAAATCAGCAGACTCAAAGACCTGCGGCTCCTGCTAAAAAGAAGAATCCTATGATGAAGCCCTTGATTGGATTTGCTGTATTTTTTGCAGTCTGTTTTACAGGCCTTGGAATTACAAATGCAAACAGGGATAAGATAAATGAAGGCAGCCAGAAAAGGCATGTTGAAGCTCATGCCCGGCAGCAGAAAAGGAGGGAAGAATCTCAGGCTCAGATGAAAGAAAACATGGCCGAACTTAAGAAGAATCTTGCAGAAACAAAAAAGAACTTCAAGATGTTTGGCGATACCCTGGATGAAGCCTTTGGCATTTCCGACAAGATGGGAAAACTTGTTGAAAAGATTAGCAATGTTGCAATGCTTGAAACGGACAAGGGTATTCAGCTTTCCATTCAGAACATTCAGTTTAAGCCAAACAGCAATGAGCTTGTGGAAGAAGACAGAATTCGCATTGCAGATGTTGCAGAAGCCCTTAAGCAGATTGAAGGCTATAACTTCCTGGTAGTTGGCCATACTGCAGATGATGGCAGCGATACTTCCGGTGATGTGGCTCTTTCCTTGGCTCGTGCTAACACTGTAATTGCAGAAATCGTGAATAGTGGAATGGATGCAAAAAGATTCATGGCTTCCGGCGCAGGATGCTCGGAACCAATTGCGGATAATTCAACTGCAGAAGGTCGTGCAAGAAACCGTCGCGTGGAAATTACGATTCTTACAAAATAATTGAATGGTGGATGAAAGAGAATGAAGTGTTCAAATTGTGGTGAAGAAATTCCTGCTGGAAGCAAATTCTGCCAGGAGTGCGGTACCCCCGTTCCTCAGGTTAAGACTTGCATTGCATGTGGTGCAGAGCTTCCCCTTGCGTCAAAATTTTGCCAGGAGTGTGGGGCTAAGCAGGAAGTTGAGTCTGGTGAAAATTTGTCTACAACTGGAATCAACATGGGCGACAAAAATGTTATTGCCGGAGATGTGATTTCAAATGTTACAAACAATACTCAGGTTCACCACAATGAATCAATTACAAATAATGTAACAAACAACGTTACCAATACAACCAATAACACGACAAACATCATCAATCAGGATGATACAAAAAAAGTTGTAATCTGCGATTCCTGCGGACGGAGTGTTCTGCTGACGGAAAGCTATAGGTGCACCAAATGTGGCAAGACAGTCTGCAAGGACTGCTATGACATTGACATGAGTCAGTGCTATCTTTGTTCCCCAAGCCAGAAGGTAAGCAAAATTGTTTCCAGCGAGGTTCAGGAATTCATTGACAGGATCAATGAATACGATGCCAGGTTTAATGGTTTGAGTGTTGCAGGGGCCGTTAGTTATGATACAAGTTCATTGAAGGGAATTGGAAAATCCTTCCTTAAGGCCATGGGAAATGCCATGAATGCAAGTTCTGAAATTGCTCATGTGAATTCAGAAAAAGAGCAGTACATTAACGACTTTATGCCTCCAAGAACAAAACGCGCATTCAACGATACCATTCTTTTTATGGAAGCTCAAAGGGATGCCGTAAGAACCTTGAAGGTTGGAGCCTTGAATTGGAAGTCCATCTGGAGCAGGAAGATCATGAGCCTCATCGGGCAGGCAAACATTCTTTTTGCAGACGATAAGGATTTTCTGGAATCATTGCAGAAGCATGCACAGTTTGCTCAGACCATGACAGAAGCCGGTGGAAAAATGAATGATCTGGCAGGAAAGATGACGGAATTTTTGAATTCTGCAGGTTCTGCTGGGTCGTCAAAGATGACGTCCATGTTTGGTGGCTTAGGGAACTTTGGAAACCTGGCAACTTCGGGAAGCAAGGCTGATGAAAAACAGTGTTCCAGCTGTGGGGCAATGGTTGAAGCGGGAAAGAAATTCTGCACCAAGTGCGGGACGCGAATGTAGGCGTACATTGTAAGATATATCGGAATAAATTCGCTTGACTTTCTCTATACCGTTCAGTATAGTAATATACCGGATGGTATAGAGAAATGGATAATAAGAATCTAATCACAGAAAATGCAATAAAGCTTTTTGCCGGGAAAGGTTATGACGCAGTCGGTGTTCAGGAGCTATGCGAGATTTCTGGAATAACAAAACCTACGCTTTACTATTACTTTAAAAGCAAGGCAGGAGTTCTTGAACATATTGCAAATACAAAGGGCGCCGAGCTTCTTTCAAGGATTCAAGCTGCACTCACTTATAATCACGATTTTATAAAAAGTCTTACTGATGTCTTAAAGACGGAAATCAATTTTGCCGTTGAAAATACGGCGTTCTTTGACTTGCATTGTACCCTTTTGAACAGCCCGGAAAACAGCGAGCAGAAAAACATTTATTCCGGTACAATTTCAGAAATTCAAAAATGCTTTGAGGATTTCTTTTTTGCTTCCTGCAGGGAATTTGGAAACATGCGCGGCAAGGAAATCCTGTATTCAAAACTTTTCCATAACAATGTAGTCTCCACTGCAATTCTTGTTGCAAAGGGACACTTGAAATATTCAGAAGAAATTGTTTATCAGATAATTCACAGCCAAGTTTACGGAATGGCAAATTAACGAGGGAAAAAAATGGATTTTTTTGAAAAGAATATTTTTGCGGACAAAGTTTTTTATCATGTCTATCCTTTGGGGCTTGGAAATTGTCCCAGGGAAAATAACTTCCATCAGGAAGCTGGAAATTTCTTTGAAGTTTTTGCGAGTGACCTTGACCGCATAAAAAATCTTGGGTGCAATGCGATTTATCTTGGCCCGATTTTTGAATCAAGCCGCCACGGTTACGATACATTGGATTATTATCATATTGACCGCCGCCTGGGAAACAATCAAAAGTTCAGGGATTTTTGCAATCATGCCCATGAAAAGGGATTTGCAATTGTTTTGGACGGAGTGTTCAATCATACGGGCCGTGATTTTTTTGCATTCAGGGACATTCAGAAAAACGGAAGAAATTCTCAGTACAAGGACTGGTACTTGAACTTGAACTTTGAACGCCAGAGCAATTACGGCGACTGCTTTGACTACGATGGGTGGGCTGGATGCAAGGATCTTGTAAAGCTGAATCTTTTGAATGAAGATGTTCAGAACCATATTTTTGGTGCAATAAAATTCTGGATTGAAGAATTTGGGATCGACGGGCTTAGGCTTGATGCAGCAGATGTTCTTGACGGAAAATTTCTTGAAAGCCTTGGAACTTTTTGCCGCTTAATAAAAAAGGATTTTTGGCTCATGGGTGAAGTTGTTCATGGCGATTATAATGGCTGGTGCAATTCACGTAAAATTGATTCCGTGACAAACTATCAGATTTATTCCGCGCTGTATTCTTCCGTTGATAATTCCAATTTTTATGAGCTTTCATTCAACCTGAACAGGGAGTTTGGTGAAAATGGTTTGTACAAACATGCCCCCCTCTATAATTTTCTAGACAATCATGATGTAAACAGAGTTGCTTCCGTCATTAAAAATCCTAAGAGGCACCTTTACATGATTTATGCATTGCTTTTTGCGATTCCAGGAATTCCGTCGATTTATTACGGAAGTGAATATGCTCTTAAGGGAAAAAGAGGCCAGTGGGATGATTTTGAACTTAGGCCCAGCTTGCCGCCATTTTCAGCAATTCCAGAATTTGCAAGGCCTGATTGTGATTTTTCTTTTTTGCCCCAGGCCATCAGGACTTTTGCAGAATTAAGAAAAAATTCCGATGCCCTGAAATTCGGCAGCTACAAGGAAGAATATGTTTCAAACATGCAGTTTGCATTCAGCAGGAATTATCATGGTGAAAAAATTCTTGTAATCTGTAACAGCGACTTGGGGCCTGCAAAGGTTCAATTAAATAAAGATGCTGCAGAATATGAAGACATGCTTTCCGGTAAAATCTATTCAGCAGAAGACATGTTGAATTTTAAAATCGATGCATGTGACGTAAGGTTCTTGAAGAGGGGTGGGGCCTCCTGAGATTGTCTTAGCCTAAAGCAACGTCCAGCACCATCATTAATGAGAAGCCGATCATAAATAGAATTGTGCCTAAATTGGAATGGCTGTTATTTTCTTCCGCAGCCATCTCTGGTACAAGTTCTTCTATTACAACGTAAAGCATAGCACCGGCTGCAAAACTGAGCAGGTATGGTAAAACCGGAATAACAAATTGGGCAAGAAGAATTGTAATCAGACCTGCAATTGGTTCTACGACTCCCGTAAGAACACCGTACCAGCAGGCTTTGCCTTTTGTAAGGCCCTTGCTGTGGAGCGGCATGGAAATAATTGCCCCTTCTGGGAAATTCTGGATTGCAATACCAATTGCCAGGGCAAGGGCTGCAGATGAAGAAACATGAACTGTTCCCGTATACCATCCTGCGTACAAAATTCCTACAGCCATTCCTTCCGGAATATTGTGCAGGGTAACGGCAAGAACCATCATTGCGGTTTTAGACAGACTGCTTTTAGGGCCTTCCACTGTTTCGTTCATATGCATGTGGGGAGTAACAACATCAAGCAAAAGAAGAAAAAGCATGCCAAGACAGAATCCAATAACAGCTGGAATAAAGCCGAGCTTTCCCATTCCTTGTTCACTGGCCTGCTCGATGGAAGGAATAAGCAAACTCCAGACGCCTGCTGCAATCATGACTCCTGCGGCAAATCCGGAAAGAGCCTTCTGGAGTTTTGGACTCATTTCCTTTTTCATGAAGAAAACACAGGCAGAACCCAGAGCAGTTCCTAGAAATGGAATTAACAGTCCCTTTGCAATAATGCTGATCATAAAAAATCTCCTAAAAACCCCGCGTTAGTTGGGAGCCATGGATGACATATCATCAGTAGAACCCATGGCCCCCTGGATGGGATTTTACCACTTCAAGTTTATGATTGAAGTAAGCATTCCCTTGAAGAAACCTCCGATGGCTCCGCAGATGGCTCCAGGACCTGCTCCAACTCCCCCGAAGATTGCTCCTGAAGCTGCACCCATTGCCGCTCCGCCTGCAATTGCAACTCCCCAGTCGATGAATGACTGTGCCACTTCTGAAACTCCACCGTTGACATCTGCCATCATGACTTCAGGGATTTCTCCCTTCTCAAGCTTTGCAAGGTCTTCATCAGTAATCTTATCCTGTGCACGGAGATTCAGCAAGACTGCCAGAACCTTGACTTCCTCAAGGGTTAACTCGATTCCGTTCTTCTTGAAGAAATCCCTTGCGTCTTCAGGTTCTTCACATTCAAAAAGTTCCTTCAGGAAATCCTCATTCTTGCACAGTTCCTGTACCTTTGCCTTCAATGTTTCTACTGCCTTGTTATCTGTATCAAAGATTGCCTCAAGCTTCATCTTTGTCTCTTCAATTTTTTTAGCTTGCCTGCACGATTGCAAAAACGCAGTCACCGGCTTTTTCTATCTTGCGGACAAGGTCGATGTAGTTAAGTTCAGTCTTTACGTTTCCGCCGTTTTCTATGCGCTTGCGGGAGAACCTGCGCAGTTCCTTTTTCTTTTCGTCGATCTTCTGTTCAAGGGATTCTGCACGCATCCTTTCATCATCCGAGATTCCTGTCGTAAGATAGATGCAGACCTGTTCGTAAAAGAAACGCACTGTTTCAAGATAGTCGGAAACTTCCTTTGCACGAACCGGCCTGTCTTCCTGGTCCGTGTCTTCGTAGGCCGAAAAGAATTTTACTATGGTGTGCATGATGGATGTGCATTCGTCGCTCAGGTTTTCCAGGTTGTCCGTCACCTGAATAAGCCTTGTAAAATGATGCCTGTCAAAGGAATTTGCAGTCGGAAGCCTAGAGCACTTCTGCAGGAAATTGGTGATGGCATCGTTCATTTCGTCGATGTAGCTTTCCGCCCTGTTTATGGATTCATTTTCTTCTTCCATGTTCTTGCGATTGGTGATGGTGTTTGTAATGGAGTCGAACATTTCCATGACCTTAATGGACATTTTTACGATCTCCTTCTGAATCTGGAATGAATACAGGTCAGTACTGACATGGGAGAAAGGCAGGATTGCAGGGAACTTGTAGTGTTCGTCTTCCTGCGGCTTGTCGTCCTTAATGATTTTTGTTGCGAGGGAAGCAATCTGGTTAAAATGCCCTTAGTCGAGGGCGGCAACTGGACCAATCTGCGGCAACTGGAGCATTCAGCTTCAATCTGGATCCCGACTGCTGACTGACTAACTGGTGGAATTCTCCGGGCTTCGTCTAGCCTTGATGATGTCGGCACCCTGCGTGATCAAGATTGCCGTAAACATTATGGCGCATCCAAGAATTTCCCGTGGCGTAAGTTTTTCGTTTATGATGATGGCGGCAGAGATTGCAGCAAAAACGCTTTCCATGCACATGAGGAGTGAAGCGATGGTTGCCTCACAGTATTTCTGCCCGATGATCTGCAGCGTGTATGCAACTCCGCAGCTCATGATTCCTGAGTAGAGGATTGGCAGGGCTGCAGCCTTGATGGTCTCCAACTGGGGCGTCTCAAAAATGAACATTAATATTGTAGAAATTGCACCGGAAACAAAGAACTGAACGCAGCTCAGCTTAACTCCGTCGCATTCCGGGCCAAACTTTTCTATCATCAGGATCTGGATGGTAAAGAAGATGGCGCAGATGAAAGCCTGAACGTCGCCCCTGTTGAGGGAATCAAATCCGGTTCCCCTTGCAAAGCTCAGGAAGTACAGGCCCACGAATCCAAGACCGATGCAAAGCCAGGTGACAAGTGGAATCCGTTTCCTAAAGAAAAGTCCGACGAGGGGAACAAAGAACATGTATGTTGCCGTGATGAATGCGATTTTTCCGGCAGTCGAATGGTAGAATGCAAACTGCTGGAAGTTGATGGCTATGCAAAGTGCAACTCCAAGCATGGTGCCGTAAATCCATGTTTTCTTATTCTGGATGTTGCGGGCGTCTTTTTCCTGGGCTGAAAGTTTTTTTCTTTCCACGCGGCTTTTAAAAAGAATTACCGGAACAAGAACCAGCGAGCCAAGGAGCGTCCTGATTCCCTGGAAGGTGAATGCGTCCACCGATTCCATGCCTTCGCTCTGGGCCACGAAAGAAGTTCCCCAAACGAGGGCTGTGAGCAAAAGTAAAAATATGCCTTTAAATGAAGTCTGTGTTTTCATGATGAAATGAATTATAATGAAGTGCATGGCTTAGGGGAATCTCCGGTTGTCATCAGTGGTCATCAATTTTCATGGGTGCTGTATGCGGAGCCTTCCCGCGGACGCGGGCCGCTATGTTCCGGGTTCCGCTACGCTCATTCAATGGGCTTGCAGCCCCTTGAACGCCTACGGCGCCCTTCACAGCGCTAGGCCAAAAAAGGCAGTCACACTGTCTGCTAAAACTTTATAAGGAACCTTTACCATGGAACAAAAAAAGAACTACAGAAAAACCATGACGGCATGTTACCTCGGCTTTGTAACCCAGGCCATCTGTGCAAATTTTGCGCCTCTCCTGTTTATCACATTTCACAAGACTTACGGAATTTCCTTTGCAAGCCTTGCCCTCATTTCCACCGTTTTCTTTTTTACCCAGCTTGTTGTGGATTTGATCTGTGCAAGGATTGTTGACCGCATAGGATACAGGACGTGCGTTGTTGCTGCGGAAGTTACATCCGCCATGGGTCTTCTTGGCCTTGCCCTTTTGCCGGAACTTCTGTGGTCACCCTTTGCCGGAATCATCCTGAGCGTTGTCATCTACGCCATCGGAAGCGGCCTTGCAGAAGTTCTTGTAAGCCCCATCGTGGAAGCCTGTCCCTTTGAAAACAAGGAAAAAACAATGAGCCTGCTCCATTCGTTTTACTGCTGGGGATCTGTTGGCGTCATTTTGGGGTCGACACTATTTTTTGCAGCCTTTGGAATTGGCAGCTGGAAAATTCTTGCAGCCATCTGGTCAGTTGTTCCCATCTATAACATTTATAATTTTGCCACCTGTCCCATCGAGCGTCTTGTGGAAGACGGCGAGGGCATGACTATGGGCGGGCTTTTCAGGACTGGACTTTTCTGGCTCTTGATTTTACTCATGGTGTGTGCAGGGGCATCGGAAATATCCATGGCCCAGTGGGCTTCTGCCTTTGCTGAGTCTGCCCTTCATGTTTCAAAGACTGTGGGCGATCTTGCAGGCCCCTGCGGTTTTGCCGTGTGCATGGGAGTAAGCCGCGTGTTCTACGGAAAGTATGGAGAGAAGGTAGACCTTTCCGTGTTCATGATGGGTTCTGGAATTCTATGCCTTGGCTGCTATCTTCTTGCAGCTCTTGCATCCCTTCCTGTCCTGGGTCTTGTGGGCTGTGCCTTGTGCGGTTTTTCCGTCGGAATCATGTGGCCGGGATCCATCAGCATTTCTTCAAGAATTCTCCCCAAGGGGGGAACGGCCATGTTTGCACTTCTTGCCTTGGCCGGTGACCTGGGAGGGGCTGTGGGCCCTGCCATCGTCGGCAATGTTTCCCAAAGGGCAGGGGAAAACATCCAGGCCGGCGTCCTTGCAGGAATAGGCTTCCCCATCATGCTGGTCCTCTGCGTTTTGACCGTCAGAAGAAAATAGGCTTGGCACTTCCTTTTTCATGAAACGGCGTGTATAAATTTGACTTGAAGTGAACTTGAAGTTGAATTTGAAGTTAGCTTGAAGTATAATTGAAGTACTTCAATGAAAAAGGGGTGTATATGAAACTTGATGAGCTCATTAAAATTTCTGAACTTGAAACTGTAAATATGGAAACAAAAGCTCGTCTGGATAGAACCAACATAGAAGGCTGGCTGAAAACTGTTGCAGGTTTTTCTAATGCGGCAGGCGGATCTTTTTTCATTGGTGTAGAAGACGGTTCAAGTAAGTTAATTGGATTTGAGCGAAAGGCTGCCGACAGCGAACGAAATTTTTTTAACAATCAGGTGAATGAACATATTTATCCACGTCCATCGATGCATATTTCGTTTGTCAGATATGAAAAAAACGAACGGGAACTTTTTATCATCAGAGTTGATGTAAACGAATCTCCTGTAAAACCTGTAATTCTAAAGTTCAATAATATCCCTTCGATTTATATGAGACGAGATGGATTTACGAATGGGGCTACTTATGAAGAAATCATTCAGATGAGTATAAAAAGTCAGAAAACTCAGTTTGATATGCTGGATTCTGATGAAGAATATAATCGGGATGATTTTAAAACTCTTCAGAATTTCTATAATTCTCATAATGATGGAAAGGAACTCTCTGATAAGGCTTTAGCTTCCATAGGTTTCTTTAATAGAGAAAAAAAACTTAAGAATGGGGCAGTTCTCTTTAAAGATGATTATAATGATACAAAGACGGAAGTTTTATGTTCTGTTTTTTCGGGCTTTAACAAAGGAAGCGAGCGGGTTGTCACGGTAAACAGAAACACTTTAAACCTTGTTGATTCGATTAACTACATGATTGAGTTTGTAAAACAACGCATGAATCATTCTTTTGTAAAACTCCCCGAGGGAAGAATTAACATTGATTCATATCCTGAAAGAGCCTTGTTTGAAGGAATAATAAATGCCGTAGCACATCGTGATTATTTTTTAGATGGAACACAAATCCAACTGGACATGTTTAAGGACAGGCTTGAAATTTCTTCTCCTGGCAGTTTTTATCAGGGTGACAAATTTGGAAAAACTTATGATCTGTCAAATGTAATTTCAAAACGCCGCAACGAACTTATCTGTGATATTCTTGTGAAATGCAATGTAATGGAAGCTGCAGGGACAGGGTTTGATAAAATCACTCAGGAATATGAAAAAGCAGATAATAATCATAAGCCATATATATATTCAACTTCAGACCATTTTACGCTTGTCCTTCCAGATTTAACTTATGAAGAAGGTCTTCAACATGATGATTCGGTTTTGCACATTGAATATGCTCCGGTCAATAATGGTACTTCTTATGATGAAAAAGTTCTTGCTTATTGTTATGAATATGCCAGAAAAATCAGTGAAATTGCAGATTATCTTAAGCTTTCAAATTCTTCATATCTTAGAGATGTCATTTTGGGAAATCTTGAAAAACAGAATTATCTTGAGGTAGTAAAAATTGGAAGGGCAAAAGGGTATCGCACAAATAAAGAGTCAGTGACTCTGAGTTAACGCTCTGCACTTCCTTTTTCATGAAAAAATATTTTCTCAAAAATCTGTAAAAAAGCACTTGACAAAAGTACAGGTTGGGGGGGGGTACAATGGATTTATGGGTCGACCCTTGGAACTGCATTCTGGTGGTGCCCGGTACCTTTTTACAGGAGACTAACAATGAAAAAATCTTTTTTGATTGCATCGGCCGTGGCTATGGCCCTTGCATTTATGGGCTGTTCCAACGGGACGGACACGGAATACGTGGAAGTTGAAAAGCAAGTGGAAAAGGAAAAGCCCGTCTTTGTAACTGCAACGACGGAGGCCGCTTCAAGGATCCAATACTTTAAGCAGGACCTTCCAAGTCTAGTCAATTACATGTGGCAGAAGGATGATGGTACCTGGGATGATATGGACTATGAAAACTATTACGGTTACACCATGGTTGCCCAGGACACGGAAGCAAAGGCATTGCCTGCAGGTACAAAGCTTGGTGACATCGCCAAGAAGTATGAAGGCTTTACCATTGCAGCCCTTGCAACAATCAAGGAAGCAGACGGCAAGGTGACCGCCAACGTTTACTACGACAGAAACATCATCACCTACAAATTTGGCGACAAGGAACTAAAGGGCCTTTATGAAGCTTCCTTCACTGTACCTGGGGAAGATACGACAAGCCAGTACCTTGTCCAGTGGAAGTCGGAGGGCTTAAACTTTGGTCGTGCCACAGTAGGTACATCAAGACAGTTTGGGTCAAAGGATGCAGTCTTTAGTGCCGAATGGCATTCAAAGTCCCAGGCCATCGGAAGCCAGCTTGATAGGACAACGGTTGCAGTTGGTGACGTGATTTTTGCAGACGGAACCTATGCTCCATCCACAGCCCAGCTTACCGACTTGCAGAAGAACCTTGCGGAATCCGTTGTATTTTACAAGGGCACTGCCGCTGATCCCCTTGGTGCCAGAGTCCTTGCAGTAAACGTAAAGAAGTCGTCGGACAGTATGTGGGCAAAGTACAACTCAACCGGCGTCAATACAAACTTCACGGACATCCAGGCTTCCTATGGGGGGTCTGCTCCTAGCTATACGTTTACAGGTGATAATGACGGCAGCGACAACTGGGACAAGATTTGTGCTGCAGATCCTGCAGGTAGTGCATCGGACAAGGCCAAGGAAAACTATCCTGCCTTTTATTTTGTAAACACGGAAACTCCTGGCTATTACCTTCCAACCCTTGCAGAGCTTTATGAGGTCTACAAGAACAAGGCAATACTCAATGCAGCCTTTGAAAAGCTTGGCGTAGATAAGTTCGAGGAAAGATCATATTGGTCTTCTTCCCAGGGCATATCTAACAGTAATAATGCCTGGTGTGTCACGTTTAGTAATGACGATCTTTACTATGGTAATAAGTGGTACTACAGCTGCGTATGTAGTATCCGGGTTTTTAACTAGGGAGCAAAGCGACCGGAAACTGGCAGTCCAAAAGGGCAGCCAGTTTTTTTGTCACCCTGAACTTGTTTCAGGGCCTCCCTTGAAAATCCAGCCCTAAAAATAACACTCAGCATCCGGCTGGTTCATCACTGATAAACTCCATGTTCTATTCTGCCAAGAACCATCTCCCTGTCCATCTTCCTGAAGGTATGGAAGAATACCGGGAGCAGTATGAGGTCGGCGCCAATCCATGCAAGGACTTCGGCGTACAATATTCCCCTGGAGCCGATGAACATGGGCAGTACAAGGGCGCTTCCGGTGCGCATGACAAATTCCATAATTCCCGAAAGCATTGGAACAAAGGTGTTGCGATGGCCGCTCCTGCAATTCCCCAGGGAACGCCAAAGTCCTGTGACATCTTTATGCTGAATCCCTGGGTTATTCCCTGAGCCATTCCGTACAAAAGCCATACTGGGGCATGCCATGGGTACGCTTCAGCATGGCATTGGACTTTAGCAGCAGGATTGGTCCACGTTCAGCATCCACAGAAGGTGAAGGTTGCAGTAGGCATAGACGGCCTTTACTTCCTCCCCCTGCAGAAGAACAAAATTCGCCATGGGTTTTTGCCCGGGTTTAAGGTTCTTCCTCTGGAATCCCCTGTCGCTTTCGATGGCAATCCATTGAATGTAATGTTCCTGCATCATCGGGTGGTCGTCTTCCCCAACCTTGACGTGGACCGTGTTTCCATTCTGGGTGAACACTGGAACATGCCTTTCATGGGCGCCGTCGGTGGAACATGGGATAAGCTCCATCATTTCCTGTCCGCAGCAGATTGTTGGTAGTCCCGTGTCTTCCAGCACTTCGATGACTTTTCCGCAAATTTTGCACCTGAAGAATTTCATGCTTGCCTCCAAATATTGGTTTATGGGATAGACTTTACCACCACTTCTGGGGAATTCAAAAGGAATACACCCGCAAAGGGTCACCATAAAGTCCCCAGTGGAATTTCCGCCGTAAGGGCATTCATTCGGCATTCATTTTGCATAAATATTGAAAATTTAGTATCTTCTATATATAAGAGGTTTATATGTCAAAGAAATTAACACCAATTACATTGCTCTGCGGTTACCTCGGTGCCGGCAAGACTACACTCATGAACAGGATTCTTTCAAATCAGGAAGGATACAAGGTTGCTGTAATCGTAAATGATATCGGCGAAGTAAATGTTGATGCAAAGCTTATTGCAGACGGGGCAAAGATCACAGATACATCCAGCATCGTTCCAATGACAAACGGATGCCTTTGCTGCACCCTCAAGTCAGACATGGTTAAGAATATCGAGAACATCATCAAGAGCGGAAAGTTTGACTACATCATGATCGAGGCTTCAGGCGTTTGCGAACCTCTTCCTATCGCCCAGGAACTTGAACTCATCAAGAACGGAAAGCTTGATAATGTTGTAGGCGTTGTTGATGCCGCCCGTCTTGTTGATGAATTTGCAGGCGGAGACAAGCTTCTTGCAAAGGAAGCAATGGGAGAAGAAGACATCGAAAGCCTTCTCGTCCAGCAGATTGAATTCTGTTCCACACTTGTAATCAACAAGAAGGACCTTGTTTCAGAAGATGACTTTAAGAAGGTGCGCAAGGTTATTGAAGTTCTCCACCCGGGAGTGAACATCATCGAGACAGATCACGGTAATGTTGAAGTGTCAAAGATCATGGCAACGGGTTCCTTTGAATTCGACACGGTTTATGCAAGTGCCGGATGGTGCAAGCATCTTGAAGAAGACGAAGTTGAAGAAGAAGATCACGATCACGAACACCATCACCACGATCATGATCACGAACACGAACACCATCACGACGACGATGATGACGACCATGACCACAATCCTGCCCACGGCGAAGAAGGCCATCACTGCGATGAACACTGCCACCACCATCATCACCACGAACACAAGCACGAAGGCGAGAGCGAAGACGAATACGGAATCGGAACATTCATCTACTACCGCCGCAAGGCCTTTGACCGCCAGAAGCTTGACGAATATGCAAACAAGTGGCCACGCAACATCATCCGCTGCAAGGGCCTCATGTGGTTCAGCGATGAACCTGAGATGGCATGGGTTTTTGAAACTTCAGGCCGCCAGATTTCCGCAGGTTACAGCGGACAGTGGGTTGCTGCATGTCCTGCAAAGGAACAGAAGAAGATTCTTGATGCAAATCCAAAGATCAAGGAAGAATGGGACGAAACTGTTGGCGACAGGATGATAAAGCTCTGCGTCATCGGTCAGAACCTTGACAAGGCAAAGATCAGCGCAGAACTGGACGCATGTCTTGCTGACTAGTTATGAATCTTCTTTCTATCAGCAACGTTGCAAAAATCAGCCGCGAAAACTATCTCTTTACAGGCGTCACTTTCGGACTCAACGAAGGTGACAAGGCCGCATTGATCGGACGCAACGGAACCGGAAAATCAACCTTATTGAACACGATTGCAGGAGTCCTGGAACCTGATGAAGGCCAGGTTGTCATCAACAAGGAAGCAGGCGTTTCATTCCTGCCGCAGAATCCTGTCTATGACAAGAACGACACCATTCGCGATCATGTATTCAAATCCGACAGCCCAAAGCTCCGCACCATACGCGACTATGAGGAAATCTGCCTCAAGCTTGAAAATTCCATGTCGGAAGGGATTCAGAAAAAATTCGACGAGCTCACCTTAAAGATGAATGCCGGTGACCTTTGGAATTATGAGGCACAGGTAAAGTCCATCCTTAGCACCTTGGGTATCAACGACATGGACCGCAGGATGGGCGAACTTTCCGGAGGAATGATAAAGAAGGTTGCCCTTGCCCAGGTTCTTGTGGAAGACACTAAGCTTCTCCTTCTTGACGAGCCGACAAACCACCTGGACATCAGCACAATCTGGTGGCTCCAGAACTACCTTGCAGAGACAAAGCGCAGCGTCCTCATGGTAACCCATGACCGATACTTTCTTGATGCAGTCTGCAACAACATCTATGAGCTGGACCGCAACCGCGTTAAGCTTTACGTTGGAAACTATTCGACCTATCTTGAAAAAAAGGAGACGGAAGCACAAATCGAGGCCAACACCGAACGCCGCATAGAATCAGTCCTCCGCTTTGAGCGTGACTGGCTCCGTCGTGGTCCGTGTGCCCGCGGAACAAAGGCAAAGGCCAGAATCCAGCGTGACATGGCTTTGATCAACCGAGAGAAGTTCCAGGAAGACAAGGGGTTTACCTTCCATGTGGAAGGCCGTCGTCTTGGGGGAAAGGTTCTTGAGCTGCACAATGTTACAAAGAATTTTGAAAAGGGATTCAGCAGCAATGCAGTTAAGCAGACTGGGGCCGCCGCTGCATCAGCCGCACCTTCAGCCGCATCAGCATCTTCAGCATCTTCCCATCCGGTTCTCCGTGATTTTTCCTACACCTTCAACAAGGGAGAAAAAATAGGCGTCTTTGGTGACAACGGCAGCGGAAAGACAACCCTCCTCAACATCATCACAGGAAAAATCCAGGCCGACGCAGGTCAGGTCGTAAAGGGCGAAAACACTTTTGTCGCATATTACGAGCAGAACCCTGTCTTTGAAGACACAAGCCTTACCGTCCTCGAGTACATAAAGGAAGCGGCAGACGTAATGAAGACCGCCGACGGAACTGTCTTGAGTGCAGGCCTCTTCCTCGAGCAGTTTGGTTTTGAGGGAAGAATCCAGCACAGCGCCGTAAGCACCCTGTCCGGTGGTGAGCGCAAGAGGCTTTATCTCGTGCGTCTTCTCATAAGCAATCCAAACTTCATAATCCTTGACGAGCCAACCAACGACTTTGACATCTTTACCATGAACATTCTGGAAAAGTTTTTGCTGGACTTCAAGGGCTGCCTTCTCATCGTAAGCCACGACCGATATTTCATGGACAAGATAGCAGACACCATGTTCGTCCTGGAAAACGACGGAAGCGTATCCGGCTTTGTGGGCAAGTGTTCGGAATACCTTGACTATCGCGAAGAAAAGCGTGAGGCGGAAAAGGAAGAACTCAAGGCGCGTTCAGCTGCAGCCAAGGCCGGCGGGACAACTGGTGGATCTTCCGGTTCTTCAGCTGCCGCTTCAACAGCCGCCGGAACAGCCTCCCCGTCAACGTCAGCATCATCTGCCACCACAGCTCCTGCAAAAAAGCGAAAGCTGTCCTTCAAGGAACAGAAGGAGCTGGAGGGTCTTGAAAGCCGCATGATGGAGCTGGAAGAACTCAAGGGCGACCTGGAAGCAAAGATGGCCGACCCGGATTACACGGTGGCCCAGAAAGCCGGCGAGGAATACAAGAAGGTTGATGAAGAACTCACCAACGTGTGCCTTCGCTGGGAGGAACTTTCAGAGCTGGCCTAGTTCAGGACGTCAAGAAATTCAACGTGGATGGATTCAAAGCCAAGGCTGCCAAAGGTCATCTTGACCAGTTCCTCAAGGTGATCTTCAGCCTGCCTTGCAAGTCCAGACCTTTCTGCGTCCAGTGCAAAGTCCGCCATGGAAAGTTCAATTTCCTCAAAAATTTCCTGGGTTGAAATCGGAATAAAGATGCTGGTCTTCTCGTCAAAAACTTCCTGCTTCAAGATGGAATTTTCCAGGATCTCGCAGTGGGGAACCCTGACCGTCAGCTGTTGGCCGCCCTCCGCAATTTCCCCAATCTCAAAGCTGATGGCAGAAGTGTCTTCAATGCCAATGCGCATGACCGCCGAATATTTCACGATGGCATAGGATTTGGCAAAGGGCAGTGATTTCTTGATGCAGACAATGTCGCTGTACCTGTTCTTGATGGTCGTAAGTTCCGCAACCTTAAGAATCTGTCTGGACACGGCCTGGTGCATGGATTCCGTCCTGACCTTCACGAGCTTGGTATATTTGGCGTAAAAAAATCCGCATGTCCCGGTAAGGGCCGCAAGAATCAGCATGTAAAAAATCGTCCGCAAAATCCTAAGCGCGCTTCCGGTCTTATTCTTCTTTTCATTCATTCTTCTATTATATTACTGTATTTTGTCATTGACTATATCAATTCCACGCGGTTAAAATTGTTAGAATCAGGGCGTTCGCATCGAGCTTGCCTTGCAATCTCGATACGGCGTGCGTTCCGCTGTTCCCCTACGGTCAGTCCTGCGGACTGGCTTCGCCACAGCTCCATGCACTAACGCATGTACCCAACGGACAATTTTTTTTGGAGGTCATATAAATGGCAACAATCTTGAAGTTCCCTGGAAAGGGAGAAAGAACGGAAAATTCTTCTGACAAACCGACAGCAACATTTGAATACGAAAGGCTTGTGGGCAAGGTATGCCACTCAAAGGAATTCTGCAAGACGGGAATGATTCTTGCCGTAAAGAAAGATGCCAAGGACAGAATCCAGTACCTTGTTTCCGATGTTGATGCAGGACTTGGCCTTATCAGCGAAAAGGACCTTCTTGAAAAGTGGACCATTGACGACTGAACTTTCTGCAGGCAGCCTGTTTGAATTTTTTCTTAAAAAACACTATTCTATATAGAATTTAAAATCATTTTTTCATGCAGAAACGGAGACACTTATGGCAGTTGATGAAAAATTGCAGACTCTACGTCACAGCTGTGCCCATGTAATGGCAGAAGCAGTGCTCAGGCTTTTCCCGGGAACAAAAATTGCAATCGGCCCGGCAATCGACAACGGATTCTATTACGACTTTGACTTTCCAACGGATAAAAAACTTACAGAAACAGATTTTCCTGCAGTAGAAAAGGAAATGCGCAAGATTCTTGCAGGCAACCATGAATTCATCCGCAAGGAAGTTTCAAAGGCAGAAGCCCTGGAACTCTTCAAGGACCAGCCTTACAAGATTGAACTCATCAATGACCTTCCTGACGGCGAGACAATTTCCACCTACGAGCAGGACGGTTACCTTGACCTTTGCCGCGGCCCACATGTTGCAAGCACAAAGGAAATCAACCAGCAGTCATTCAAGCTCATGTCTGTTGCAGGCGCATACTGGCGCGGAGACAGCACAAAGGCAATGCTTACACGCGTTTATGCAGTTTGCTTCTACAAGCCTAACGACCTCAAGGATTACCTTACAATGCTTGAGGAAGCAGAAAAGCGCGACCACAGAAAGCTTGGTGTTGCCCTTGACCTCTTCCACCTTGAACCGGAAGATCCAGGCCAGGTGTTCTGGCATCCAAACGGATGGTCAATGTACGTTACGCTCCAGGATTACATGCGCGAAAAGATCGTAAAGGACGGTTATCTCGAAGTTAACACTCCTGCAGTCATGCCGAAGGTTCTCTGGGAAAAATCAGGCCACTGGTCACATTACCAGAAGAACATGTTCACCACTGAATCGGAAAAGAAGCAGTTTGCCATCAAGCCTATGAACTGTCCTGGCCATCTTGAAATCTTCAACAGCCGCATCCGTTCATACAAGGACCTTCCAATGCGCATTGCAGAATTCGGGCACTGTGTCCGCAATGAGCCAAGCGGAACCCTTCACGGAATCATGCGTGTACGCGGATTCGTTCAGGACGATGCACACATCATCTGTACCGAAGACCAGATCGAAAGCGAAGTAGAAAAATTCTGCAAGCTTCTTCTTGACGTATACAAGGACTTTGGATTTGACAAGAACCTTCTCGTAAAGCTTTCTACAATGCCGGAAGACCATGTAGGTACAATCGAAACATGGCAGCAGGCAGAGGCAAAGCTTGGTGCTGCATGTAACGCTGCCGGAATGCAGTATGAAATTCAGCCTGGCGAAGGTGCCTTCTACGGACCAAAGCTTGAGTTCACCCTTATCGACGCCCTTGGCCGCCAGTGGCAGTGCGGTACAATTCAGCTTGACTACCAGCTCCCTTCTGCAGAAAGATTGAATGCACAGTACATCGGTGCAGACAATCAGAAGCACCATCCTGTAATGCTCCATCGCGCAGTTCTCGGTTCACTGGAACGCTTCATGGGCATCCTCATCGAAAACTACGCCGGCGTATTCCCTGCATGGCTCTGCTTTGAACAGGTTGCAGTTGTTCCTGTTGCTCCGGACTTCAACGACTATGCCCTCAAGGTTTATGAAGAACTTAAGGCTGCCGGCATCAAGGTAAATGCCTATCTTGAAGACGAGAACATGAAGAACAAGATCAAGGACATTTCGACTGCACACCGCACTCCATATATCCTTGTTGTTGGCGAAAAGGAAAAGGCAGAAAATTCCGTAACATGCCGTTTCCGCTTCAGCTCAAAGATTCCTCAGAGGACATTTGCCCTTGGAGAATTCAAGGAATACGTTTTGGATAAAATTAGAAGCCACTATAATGGTATCTAATTGTCAGCAAAGGCACATTCGCACGCACCTGCTACGAATGTGCATAAAAGTTCATCAAAATGGAATTTTCATGGTATAATTTTATCATGAGAGTTCCATTTTTTTTGTCCGGTAAACAAAAGATCAAATCCCTTCTTGGCATGGCCTCCATTTTTTTGGCACTGTCCTTCCTGTTTTTTTCATGCACATCATGCGACCACAAGGATTGCCGCACCGTATACAACCGCCAGATAGAAAAGCAGCACGTTCATCCTGATCCTGCAGTTCAGAAAAATACCTTCAATACAAAATGGCTCAAGAAGAAGGGGGAATTCTATTACACAAAAAAGGGTGCTCCATACCGCGTCGTAAACGGGGTGGACATCAGCCGACATCAGGGAATTGTTGACTTTGACCTTCTCAGGAAGAACGGATATGAATTCGTGTTCCTGCGCCTGGCATACAGGCGGTACGGCTACGAAAGCGGAAATCTTGTAAAGGATGAAAATTTTGACCGCTATTACGAGGATGCAAAACAGGCTGGATTTAAGGTTGGGGTTTACGTTTACAGCCAGGCCATAAATGATGAGGAAGCCCTGGAAGAAGCAAGGATTGTCATCGACAACCTAAAGCCTTACATGCTGGATCTTCCAGTCGTTTACGACCCGGAATTTGTTTTCTATGACGAAGCCCGCACTGACATGGTTTCGGAGGACGTTTTCTGCCGCAACACACAGCTTTTCCTTGATGCTGTAGAGGCCGAGGGGTTCAAGACCATGATATATGCAAACCTCATGTGGGAATTCTTTGTGTTTACGCCGGAGCTGCTTAGGAGGAACGACATCTGGTTTGCCCAGTATTCAAAAAAGCCGACGTCGCCCTATAAGTTCACCTTCTGGCAGTATTCAGGGGCAAGCCAGATTGAAGGCGTGGAAACTCCATGCGACATGAACGTGTGGTTCATTCCAAATGAGGAGATTTGGGAAGACCCCATAATGCCGGACAGTCCAATCCTTGAAGGTTCTTCTTCCCCTGAAAGCACTGACCTGGATGAAGATGTGATCCTGGACGAAAGCGCAGGTTCCCAGATGGTTGAGTATGAAAGTCCTGCCGTTCCCCTTCCGTAGAAAAAAAATTACCGGCTTACCTGCATTCAATTACCAAGTCTTCATCAAGAACCAGGAGTTCAAGAAGGGACACCGTAGTTTTTTTCTGCTTTCCCTTTGGCGAAACAAGGGTGAATGTAACCTTTGAATCGGCAAGTTCCCTTGCAAAGGTTGCGCCGTATATTATTGAAAGAAGTGCAGTATACTCTTCGGCGCTGACATCTTCCCCCGTGAGGGATGGAATCATCAGTAGGTCAGCCATGCTGGAAAATTCTTCCCCCATCTGGCTTGTGGTCTGGGCCATTGAGCTGCTTGAAATCGTAAACCTGGATGAATTGTCATCGGCAAAGGCATTTTCAAATTTTCCCGTAAAGGAAGCTTCAATCCTGCATGGGCCGGTGGACTTTACCTTAACGTCCCTGAATCCTGCTTCCTCCAGGGACTGCTTCATGGCTTCTTCAGTAATGAGCTGCATGGCTTCAAGGTCGCCGGAAGAATCCCCTGCTGCAGCCTGGGCAATGGCGTTGATGCCTGATGTTGCTTCCTGAAGCAGGGCATCCAGGCTCTTGTAGTCAAAGCTCATTTCTATTTTTGTGTCGCCGTTTTTTTGCGGGGCAACCTTGATGTTCATGGTGCATCCTGTAAATGCCATGAGGAATATTAAATAGAAGAAAGTGTAAAAGAATTTGAATCTGTTCATCCTGTTCATGTAAACAAATTTACCCGTAAAGGGTTACTTGTGCAATAATGTGTGGTATAATTTAGCGTCGTTCATTTAGTTCAGCATGGCGGAATTTTTGGACGTCACCGGCAGTTTTTATTTTGACATATTGAAATATTTTGTCAAAATGAATAAACTGTAGGTGTAATCTATAAAGCACACACTAAACAGGAGAATGAAATGGCTGTTATCAAACCAATGATTCGCTCAAATATCTGTATCAATGCACACCCTGCCGGATGCGCTAAGGAAACAGAAAATCAGATTGCTTACGTAAAGTCACAGAAGGCAAAGCGTGGAACAAAGACTGCAAAGGAAGGCGCTTATGCTCCTAAGACAGTTCTCGTTCTTGGATGTTCAACAGGATACGGACTTGCTTCAAGAATTGCCGCTGCCTTTGAATTTGGTGCAGACACAATCGGTGTAAGTTTTGAAAAGGAAGCTACTCAGGTAAAGGGCGGTACTCCTGGTTTCTATAACAACAAGGCATTTGACCGTGCAGCTGCTGCAGATGGACTCAAGTCCGTTACATTCAATGCAGATGCTTTCAGTGATGAATGCCGTGCAACAGTAATTGAAGAAGTAAAGAAGTGGGGCGCAAAGTTTGACCTGGTTGTTTACTCCCTCGCAAGTCCTGTTCGCACAGACCCAGATACAAAGGTTCTCTACAAGTCGGTAATCAAGCCTGTAGACAAGGTATACGGCGGTCCTTCCCTCGACATGATGACAGGAAAGATCGGACACATGGAAGCACAGCCTGCTGAAGGTGACGACATTCCAAACACTGTAAAAGTTATGGGTGGCGAAGACTGGGAACGCTGGATCAAGCAGCTTTCGGAAGCAGGTGTTCTTGCAGAAGGATGCCGCACAGTTGCATACTCATACATTGGACCTTCACTTTCACATCCAATCTACCGCGACGGAACAATCGGCGCTGCAAAGAAGGATCTTGAAGCACGTGCAAAGAACATCGACGCTGCCCTTAAGGCAAATGGCGGTGCTGCTTACGTTTCAGTAAACAAGGCCCTCATCACACGTTCTTCTTCTGTTATCCCGATCATCTGCCAGTACATCGGCGTACTCTTCAAGATTATGAAGGCAAAGGGAACACACGAAGGCTGCATCGAGCAGATGGAACGCCTTTTTGCAGAACGCCTTTACACTGCAGACAAGAAGGTTGCCCTTGATGAAGAAGGAAGAATCCGCATGGACGACTGGGAAATGGATCCTGCAGTTCAGGCAGAAGTAGACAAGATCATGCCACAGGTTACTGAAGAAAACGTAAATGAACTTGTTGACATGGCCGCAATCCGCCACGACTTCCTTGCAATCAACGGTTTCGACATTGAAGGTGTTGATTACGAAAAGGAAGTTACAGACATGACTTGCATTGACTAAGGCAGGTAAAAACTGTGCCCGGGTACATTTGCCCGGGCTTTTTGAATTCTACGATTTCTACAGAATATTCCTTCCGCTTTTTTTTGAGTACCGGGAATTTTTTTACGACTGGTGCGACATCGGTTCCATTTACGGGGCTCCTTCATCGTGCATCTGGGGTGGCGGCAGGGTGGGCTTTGGCTAGGATGGAATTGAAGGGGAAGTTGCAAGCCTTATGGAAGAATACGGAATATCTTCCAGGCTTACCTTCAGCAATTCCCTTGTGGAGAAAATTCATCTTGATGACAGAAAGTGCAACAGGCTTTGCGAAATTTTTTCACGCGGCAGGAACGGCATCATAATCCACTCAGACCTTCTGCTTGAATACCTTTGTTCACGGTTTCCGGAATTTTATTTTGTCTCATCAACCACAAAAGTGCTTACTGAATTTGATGACCTTCGCAAGGAACTTTTGCGCCATGAGTTTTCCTATGTGGTTCCGGACTTCAGACTGAACAGGAATTTTGACCGGCTCAAGACTCTTTCCCAGGACCAGAAGGACAAGGTTGAATTCCTTTGCAACGAGTGCTGTTGGGTTGGGTGCAGTTCACGAAGGCAGTGCTATGAAAACGTAAGCCGAAAATCCCTTGGGCAAAAGTGCGGGGACTGGATCTGTACTTCTCCAGGCAGCAGCGAGGGCTATGTGTTTTCCCGTGCCATGAAAAGTCCTGCATTCATTTCGGTGGATGACATGAAAAACATTTACCTTCCCATGGGGTTCACGAATTTCAAGATTGAAGGACGAAGCCTTGGCAGCGCCCTCTTGCTGGAGTTCATCCTGCATTACATGACAAAACCGGAGCATCACCTGCAGGTCCGCGAAAAAATCTACCTCGATAACACCCTTGACCTGTTTTAAGGCCGGGCGGTTCTATGCCTGCAGTTCAGGTATGCTATTTCCTGTTGCTCATGCCTCCCTTTCCTTCAGTTTGATTTTTGGCCATTCCTGTGGTAAACTGAATCACTTGTTATGAAATCCACAGTTACGCAGAATGATGTTGCAAAAGAAGCAGGTGTTACCCGCAGCATGGTCAGTTATGTCATAAGCGGAAATTCCGACCGCTCCGTTGCACCCGAGACACGCCAGAGGATTCTCGATGCCATAGAAAAACTCGGCTACAGGCCCAACAAGGCAGCCCAAGCCCTTCAGCAGGGAGACGTGGCTTTTGCTTCCAACAGGATTGGCGTAATTCTCTGCAATGCGGATGTGTTTCTCAGGCCATATTATGCAGAAATCATTTCAGGCATCCACACTGCGGCCCACGACCAGAACTATCACATCGATTTCATCAGGTTTTTTGAGGATTTCCGTGACCCGGTTCTCTTCAACACACTCATTCATGAAGAACAGATTGGCGGCCTCATCATGCTTTCCGTTGACCAGGCCATAAAATCTCCGGAAGACAGGGAACTTCTGGAAAAGATAAAGTCACGCCTTTCAAAAATCGTTTGCGTCGAATGGCAGTATGAGGACCTGAGCTGCGTAATGTATGACCGCCGCGAGACGGCAACCAAGGCAACGGAATACCTTTACCGCCAGGGCATAACGGATATCGTTTACATCGGTCAGGATGATGAGCGCGTCCAGGGTGTGGCCCAGATTCTTTCCCTTCATGGCCTTAAGTCGGACCCAAAGGACTTTTACGTTGCCGAGGCCTTTGACATGCGTGGCGGATCTGCAGCCGTCAATGCAATTCCTTCCGTGGAGGAGCTTCCCCGTGGAATCGTTTGCGGTTCCGATGAAGTTGCCATTGGTGTCCTGAGTGCACTTAATCGCAGGGGAGTCAGGGTTCCTGATGAAGTTGCAGTCATCGGCATGGACAACATAGAAATGTCAGAATACACGAGCCCTGCCTTGACCACCATGAATGTTCCAAAAAAGAACATGGGGCGCCGTGCCGTTGAAATGATCGTCAACAATACCTGTGGCCGGGGAGAAAACGCCATCCGCATCATGCTGCCTGCCAACATCGTAAGCCGCGATTCCTGCTGAAATTGAACTTTATCTTTCTTTTCTATATAATACATTCCTATGAGTGAAACAAAACGCACAGTTGACGAAACAACTTTAGAAAATCTTTTGTACCTTTCTCGTCTTTCTCCAGAAAGCACAGACATGGAAACCCTCAAGAAGCAGGTTGATGACATTGTTGGATATTTTGACATCCTTTCAAAGTACGATGACAGCGAAAACCCTTATGATGCATATCCTACGACAACTGCGGAACAGCTTCGCGGCGATGAAATTGTAAGCGGCCTTGAAATGCGCGACGTAAAGAAAATCAACGAGCCAAACTTCAAGGACGGATATTTCGAAGTTCCAAAGGTTCTGGGCGAGGGAGCATAAATAATTCATGGAATTAATGTCCCGGTTCATTTTTCATTGGAGCGGGCTTTTCAGCTAAACCCGCTTTTCGTGGTTTCATTGCTGGCGCAATAGCTGGCGCTACCACTACAATCGGGGCTAGGATTTTATAGGAAACTGATATGACAATTAACGAAACAGTAAATAGACTTAAGGGCGGCGAGACTTCATCTGCTGCTCTTGTAAAAGAACTTATGGCAGGGTATGAGGCTGACAGGAATTCAGCTCTTCCCCTCAATGCCTTCCTTGAAATGTTTGACGATGCAGTGACAAAGGCTGAGGCTGCCGATAGGGAAATTGCCGATGCAAAAGCTGCCGGAACTTTGGACAAGCTTTATGAAGACAAGCCTCTTCTTGGCGTTCCTTTTGCCGTAAAGGACAACACAAGCGTTCGCGGCCACAAGCTTACCTGCGGTTCAAAGATTCTCGAAGGTTACGTTGCACCATATAACGCAACCGTAATCAATCGCCTTGAAGCAGCCGGTGCCATTCCACTTGGACGCTGCAACCAGGATGAATTTGCCATGGGTTCTTCAACGGAATATTCAAGCTACGGACCAACACGCAATCCTGTAAACCGTGAATATGTTTCCGGTGGTTCTTCCGGTGGTAGCGCTGCTGCCGTTGCCGCAAACCAGGCAGTGTTCGGCATCGGTACGGAAACAGGTGGATCTGTTCGCCTTCCGGCTTCCTACTGCGGAATCTACGGTCTTAAGACAACTTACGGCGTTCTTTCCCGCTGGGGTGTAGTTGCCTACGGTTCATCACTGGATCAGGTTGGTATCTTGGGACACACTCCTTCGGACATCGCCCTCCCGCTGTATGCCATGAGCGGCGTTGATTTTTACGACGATACATCTGCTGACCTTCCAAACAAGGACAGCCTCAAGAACCTTGAATCATACAAGGATTTTTCCACACTCAAGATTGCGGTTCCAAAGCAGTTTGCAGAGGCAAAGGGACTTGATCCGGATGTTGCAAAGGTTTTTGAAGACACAAAGGCATGGTTTACATCAAAGGGTGCAAAGATAGAAATCGTTGACCTTCCAATCCTTGACGCTTCAATTGCTTCATACTATGTTATCGCCCTTTCAGAGGCAGCATCAAACCTCAGCCGCTTTGACGGCATCCGCTACGGAAACAGGGTTGACGCCGGAAAGGGATACGATGAACTTTACGTTGAGACACGTTCCGACGGATTCGGTCCGGAAGTAAAGCGCCGCATCATCATCGGAAACTACGTTCTTTCCGAGCAGTTCTCGGGAACAACATACAAGAAGGGCATGAGCGTTCGCGCACGCATCCAGAAGGAAGTTGCAAAGCTTTATGAAAGCTACGACCTCATCCTTTGCCCAACATGTCCTACTGCTGCATTCAAGCTTGGACAGAAAGTTGACGATCCTTTGGAAATGTACCTGAGCGACCTTTACACTGTATTCGTAAACCTTGCACGCATCACATCAATTTCTGTTCCTGCAGGAAAGAACAGGGACGGAATGCCTGTCGGAATTCAGTTTGCAGGTCCGATGTTCAGCGAGGCAAAGGTTCTTTCTATTGCCCAGGCTTGGCACGAGGAACATAAGTAAGGTACTGCAGCTTAATCATAAAAGCAATTCTTTTTAGGGGACTTAATATATGAACATCATTGAGAAAATCAGCAGTTTCTTTGGTAAGTTTATGGCTGTTATTGTTCTTGCAGTAACTGTTCTTGCACTTTTTGTTCCGTCGTCATGCCTTTGGATTCAGACAAGCTGGATCAACTGGCTTTTGATGATCGTCATGTTTGGAATGGGACTTACGCTTAAGCTCAGCGACTTTGCCGTTGTCTTTTCTCGTCCGAGGGATGTGCTCATCGGCTGCGTTGCCCAGTTTACCATCATGCCTCTCCTTGCCTTTGCACTTGGTAAGATTTTCAATCTTCCTGCAGAGCTTCTTGCAGGTGTCGTACTCGTGGGAACTTGTCCTGGCGGAACTTCAAGCAACGTCATCACATATCTTTCAAAGGGAGACGTTCCCCTTTCCGTTGGCATGACAAGCATCAACACTTTGCTTGCTCCAGTCCTCACTCCTGCAATTACATACCTTCTCCTTAAGACAACGGTTCAGGTTAACATGATGGCCATGTTCCTGAGCATCGTGAAGGTCGTAATCGTTCCAATCGCCCTTGGATTCATCATCAACAAGTTCTTTGGAAAATTCACCCAGAAGATCACGGGGCTCCTGCCTTGCGTTTCTGTAATTGCCATCTGTCTTATCGTTGCGTGTGTTGTCTCTCACAATGCAGAAAAGATCCTTACTACAGGTGCAATTATTTTTGTTGTCGTAATTCTCCACAATCTCCTTGGCTATGCCTGTGGATTTGGTCTTGGAAAAATCCTGCGCCTTTCACCTGCAAAGACAAAGGCTCTTTCTGTTGAAATTGGAATGCAGAATTCAGGCCTTGCAACTTCCCTTGCAAAGTCTGCTTTTGCAGCATTGCCAATGGCAACAGTACCTGGTGCAATTTTCTCAGTATGGCACAATATTTCGGGTGCAATCCTTGCAAACATCTACAATCGCTGGGATGAAAAGCGTGAGCCACTGGAGGGCGCCGAAGGCGGTCCGCAGGACTGACCGTAGGGGAACCCGGAAGCGGCGGTGGCTGTCCAGCGGACAGCCGCACGCCCTAAAGTCTCGATTTTATTTAGACAGATCCTGCTTTTCGTGCTGTAAACACAGCGCGCTTAGGCAGGATTTTTTTTGGGCACTTGGAATTTTCTTGTGTCTTTAACACATTTTAACACCTAGTATTTATTGTTAAAGGGTGTTAAAATGTGTTAAAGAGGTTAACGATGATTGAAGATAAATCTGTTGAAGAACTTGAAAAAGAACTGTCTGAACTTCCAAGGGGATATGTAACTACAAAAGTTATAAATAAAAAAACATATTTCTATCAGCAATGGAAGGAAAACGGGAAGACAAAAAATCGTTGTATCTCAGAAGGAGAGGCTAACGAATTACGACCTCTGATAGAAAAAAGAAGAACTCTTCAAAAGAAATTAAATGCTGTAAAAGGAAATCCTCAGAATACTACAAGCGAAAAAAAAGAAGCAGTTGAAGGAGAACCAGAATTTAAGACAAATGCAGTTTATGGGGATGCATTAATGAAAATTGCATTAACTGCAGAAAAATTCGATAAGCGGGATTGCTATTCCAAGGTTCATGATTTTTTATATACTCCAGCCAGCGATAAGGTTTGTCTTATTTTTGGACTCAGAAGAACGGGTAAAACAACAATCCTTAAGCAGCTTGTTCTGGGCATGAATGAAACGGAACGAAAAAAGACATTGTATATAAAAGTAACTTCTGAGAATACACTTGATCAGCTGAATGCGGATTTGAAGCTTGCAAACAAATTGGGCTACAGTTTTATTTTCATTGACGAAATCACATTGATAGACAGATTCATTGATAATGCCGCATTACTTTCTGATGTATATGCAGTTCAGGGGATGAAGATTGTTCTTTCTGGAACAGATTCTCTGGGCTTCTGGTTCGCACAGAATGAAGAATTATATGACAGAGCTTTGACTGTTCATACAACCTATGTGCCTTTTTCAGAACATGCAAGATTATTAAAAATAAAAAATATTGACGAATATATTAGGTATGGAGGAACGTTAAAGGCTGGAGAACTTGCATTTGAAGATGACGGGTTTATGCTTAACAGAAACCTGTCAAACGGACGAGTCAAGGGCTTGAGCGAAGCGTCCCTTGACCGTACGTATAAAGATGCAACAGCACAAGACGCATCCTTCAGGGATGATGAATCTACAAGGCGATATATTGATACAGCTATCGCACAGAATATTCAGCATTCATTGAAATGTTATGATCATGGGAATCATTTTAGGCATTTAATTGATTTGTATAACAATAAAGAGCTCACAAATGCAATCAATAGAATCATTGAAGATATGAATCAGCGATTTACAGTTGATGTAATTACCAAGCAGTTTAAATCTAACGACTTAGGCTCAGCAAAAGATTTACTGCTTAAAGAAAAAGATCCAGAAAAGCAAACAGATGTCTTGAGTACGATTGATACAACGGATGTTGTTAAAAAGGTAATGGATATACTTGAAATTAGGAATAAAGAAAATCAAAGCGTGAATATTGAGGAAATCCATATACTTGAGATTAAAGAATATCTTAAAGCGTTGGACTTGATAGATATTTCAAATACTGAAACTATTCCAATCAGTAACAAAAAAGAAGAGCGCCTGATTTTTACTCAGCCGGGGATGCGTTTTTGTCAGGCACAGGTTTTGGTCTATTCACTTTTACAGGATGAAATATTTGGAAATCTTGATGGTGAATTACGCGATATAATTACAGAAAAGATTCTCGAAGATGTTCGTGGACGAATGCTGGAAGATATTGTTTATTTGCAGACACGTCGTTTTTATGGAAAAACAAGAAATGTATTCAAGCTAAAATTTGCCTCTGGTGAATTTGATATGGTAATTCAAAATAAGTCTAAAAGAGAATGTGAGATTTATGAAGTTAAGCATAGTATGGAGATTGTAGATGCTCAGTATCGCCATATTATTGATCCAGAAAAAATAGAAGCTACAGAAAAGCAGTTTGGAAAAGTTGTACGACAGTATGTTCTGTATCGTGGAGAATCAACAACTCTTGGTAATAAAATTGAATACAAGAATGTTGAAGAATATCTAACGGAGTTACGCTAGATTTTTTATTGCACTGAATTTTCCCGAGCCTTGGATTCAATCAACCTGAATGCGTCGTATCTTGCAAGGCGGAGGAGGTCCTTGTCGCGGGCAAGGTCTGCGATGTTGTTATTTTTTTGATTTGTCAAAACATAAATTGACAAATCGTATTTTGACGACTATAGTAATACTATGAACAGTTTTATAGCAAGAGAAACCGAATTGGCTTTTTTACAGGAGAAGTATGAATCCAGAGGTGGTCAGCTTGTAATTTTATATGGTCGCAGACGAATTGGAAAAACTGAAACCGTTTCTCATTTCTGCAAAGACAAAAATCCTGTATTCTTTACCTGTACTCAGACTGAAGATTCTGCACAGTTAAAGAACTTTAGCCAAAAGCTTCTTTCTTTTGAAATACCACAGCGAAGATATATTACTGAATTTTCCAATTGGGAACAGGCTTTTCTTGCTGTAAAAGACATTCCTGTATTGGATGGTAAAAAACAGATTCTTGTAATCGATGAGTTTCCATACATGGCCAAAGAAAATCCAGAAATTCCATCTATTCTGCAAAAACTTTGGGATACAGAATTGAAGAATTCTAACGTGATGATTATTGTTTGTGGAAGTGCCATGAGTTACATTGAAAAAGAGATTCTGTCTGAAAAAAATCCTTTGTATGGGCGTTCTACAGGAATCTATAAAATGCTTCCAATGCCATATTTTGATTCAGCAAAGTTTTTTCCAAACTGGAATAATCGGGATAAGATACTTTCTCATGCAATTCTTGGTGGCATTCCATATTATCTTTCACAATTTGAGGATTCAAAAAGTCTTAAAGATAATATATGCGGCTCTATTCTGAAACGCGGATCAATTCTTTATTCAGAACCAGAATTCCTTATGCGGCAGGAACTGAGGGAACCTGGAACTTACAATACGATTATTCAGGCTGTTGCAAGTGGAAAAACAGCATTTAATGAAATTCAGCAGTCTACACTGATAGAAAAAGGGAAATTATCGGTATATCTTAAAAATCTCGTTGAGCTTGGAATTGCTTCAAGAGAATTTCCGGTTCTTTCGTCTGAAAAGGAAAAGCAGAATGCCCAGCGAGGCTTGTATAGATTAAAAGATTCTTTCTTCAGTTTCTGGTATAGATTTGTATTTCCAAATTTGTCATCACTTGAATTTGGGGATTGGGAAAATATTTATGATTCGGTTGTTGAACCACAGCTTAATGAGTATGCTTCTGCAAGTTTTGAGGATATGTGTATTGATTGGCTTAGAGTTCAGAATCGTAATCGCAATCTTCCGTTTATATTTACTAAAATTGGCAGATGGTGGGATAAGAATACAGAGATAGATATTATTGCATCTAATGAAGAAAGGTCAGAACTTATCAGTGCGGAATGTAAATTTCATAATAGCGTAGTCCATGATTCTGCTTTAGAAAAACATCTTTTAAAAAATCTCTCTTCTTTGAAGAAAAAGGAAAATGCAACCATTCATTACTGGTATTTTTCATGGGCAGGATTTACAGAGCAGGCAAAAGACTTTGCAAAGAAAAATAATATACATCTTGTGACTGGTGAAGAATTGTTTAAATATGACGGATTGACAAGTTGATAAGATTTATGAATTCTAAGGACTTTGGATATTCATATTTTAAAAATATAAAAAAAATTGAATATAAGAATGTTGAAGAATATCTAACGGAGTTACGCTAGATTTTTTATTGTACTGAATTTTCCCGAGCCTTCAATCAACCTGAATGCGTCGTATCTTGCAAGGCGGAGGAGGTCCTTGTCGCGGGCAAGGTCTGCGATGGAAAGGGAAAGATAGCCGGACTGGCTGGTGCCCGAAAGTTCACCGGGGCCGCGAAGGCGGAGGTCTTCTTCTGCAATGTAAAAACCATCGGTGCTTTCATGAAGGGCCTTCAGGCGGGCGATGCCGGTTTCCGTAATGTTCTTGCCGTAAGTTAGAAAGCAGTAGGACTGCAGGGCTGAACGACCTACGCGTCCTCGCAGCTGATGCAGTTCCGCAAGGCCAAACCTGTCGGCGTGTTCGATTACGATGCATGTGGCGTTTGCAACATCGACACCGACTTCCACAACGGTTGTTGCAATGAGGATCTTTGTCCTGCCTTCCTTAAAGTCATCGAGAATTCTATTCTGGTCTTCTTCTTCGATTTTTCCATGAACAAGGGCGCAGCTGTATTCCGGGTAAACCTGGCTTGAAAGAAAGTCAAACATTTCTTCTGCGCTTTTAAGTCCGCCTGCCGATTCAGCAGATGTCTCGTCGCCTTCTTCCCCCTGGGTTTCGCCAATGCGAGGGTAGACGAAATATGCCTGGTGGCCTGCCTTAAGTTCCCTGCGGACAGCTTCGTATACGTTTGCCTCATTGCCCATGACGGTTAGGTAAGTCTTGATGGGTTTTCGTCCCTGGGGCATTGTGCGGATTACGCTTGCATCCAGGTCGCCGAATGCCGTGAGGGCAAGAGTCTGCGGAATCGGAGTTGCACTCATCATCAGCAGATCGGGGCTGTGGGAAAGTCCTCCAAAACTGACACGCCCCTTGTCAACGATGGATTCCCTCTGGGCAACTCCAAACCTGTGCTGCTCGTCGATGACTGCAAGCTGGAGCTTCTTGTACTGGATGTTCCTGCTGAACAGGGCGTGGGTTCCGACCACAAGGTTTATCCTTCCGTCGCGAAGTGCATTTACCAGGTTGTCGCGTCCCTTGGCCTTAAGGTTGCCTGTAAGGAAGGCGGTGCTTATGCCTGTGGGTTCCAGGAGCCTTGCGGCGTTTTCTGCGTGCTGCCTTGCAAGGAGTTCCGTTGGTGCAAGAAGGGCTGCCTGTCCGCCGTAGTCGATGGTCCTTAATGCTGCAAAAAAGGAAACCAGGGTTTTTCCGGATCCAACATCTCCCTGCAGGAGCCGCTGCATGCTAAAGGGCGGACGTTCCCCGGAAGGTTCCGTCTGTTTGTCTGCGGCATCATTGCCAGTGCCTTCAATATTTTTGTTCAGCATGGAATTGAATTCACCCTGGCTCCTGTCTATGTCTGCGTTAAGGTCCATGATGGCCTGCATCTGGTCTGCCGTAAGTTTAAATGAAAGGCTTTTGTAAAGCTTAAGCTGCCGTGGGGAAAGGGTTGATTCAAAGCGCTGGGTAAGCTGCTCTAGTTCCGGCTGGGGAAGAATTCTTGGCGTGGAGAATTCCTTTGAGGCGTCGGTCATGCGCTCGGTAAGTTCCGGGGTGTCAAAGACTTCTGCCTGAACTATTGTGGGCAGTGAACCGCGGTGTTCGATGGTGCGAAGTCCCATCCTGTATTCAAAGTGAAAAAGTTCCTCATAGATCAATGTGCGGCGTGCAGCATTTACCTGTTCAAGATCCTTTGGCTGGTGTATGAAGTTAAGTGCATCCCTTTTGGTCAGCAGGTTCCGTTCCCTGATTATGTCTTCCGGAATTTCGTTGTCTATGGTTTTTCCGTAGAGCTTGAGGGCTGCATCCACTGCCTTTCGGAATGCTTTTTGCGTAAGTCCTTCCGTAAGTGGATAGACCGGGTTAAGGCCTGAGCCTGGAACAACTGCATCTGCAAAATCTTCCAGTTCCCCCTCGTATGCAATTCTGCCTGCCTCAAACCTTGTGGACTGCAGCTCGCCGTACTTGACTTCGAAGGTGCCGGTTACGCTGATGATGCTTCCTGCCGGCAGGGATTTTTCCAGGAAGGCCCTGTTGAATGCAATGAGGCTTGCACTCATGGTTCCGTCGGTTATGAAAATCTTGAGGGTCTTCATCCGGCCGTAGCCAAACCAGGAATGAGAGAGAACCTTGCAGATGGTGTGCACCTTCATGTGTTCCCTTGCTTCGGAAACCGCCTGCTTAAGGGAGATGCGCCTGGTTCTGTCGTCGTAGTCCTTTGGCCATGTTGAAAGTAGATCCGCCACCGTAAAGATGTTGAGCCGGGCAAAGTGCTTTGCCGTTGCAGGACCTACGCCAGAGAGGTTTTCGATTTGCGTTCCAAAATCGCCAAGACGCATCCGGTTGGTTCCTGTTTTTTTAGAATGGAAGCATGAGGAGAATGTTCATTACGATTGCAATGGCAACGCGCAGTCCAATCTGCAAGAATATTAGGACCACGATGGCGGTTATGAGTGCTGCCCTGTATGTAAGGTGACGGCCAAAGGCAAATGTGCGGGCAATCCTGTAGACCAGTGGCGAGATGGAACCGTCCAGCTGGTTCAGCATGAATCCCGATCCCTGGTCTCCCGACATGAGGAGTGCTATGAGTCGGATTGCAAAAAGAATTATTACAAAGACCACGAGGGAAGAAAGAATTGAAAAGATAACCTGAACTGCCATTGCAAGGAGAACGCCTACGGAAATCGTTCCGCCGTTACCAAGCATGGTGAAGACCGAAGACAAGGCCCCCAAAAGGCAGAGTGCAAGGGCTGGGCTAAAGTCAAAGCTTCCCATGCGGAGCCACTTGATTCCGCGGAACATGTTCATGTATGGGTCGCATAGGGAAGAAAGAAATCTTGCCGGTTTACTCCAGGAAAAACTTGGAACCCAAGTAAGGATGATCCTGAAAAAGCACAGCATGGAATAGAGGGAAACTGCTGCCGAAAGAATCCTGAATATTGTCGTTAAAGATGTCATAAAATCTCCTGTTATCTATCTTGAAAATTGGTTGCCGTTTCATTCCGTCCAAACGTCCTCGACATACTGGCTGTCCTTGAGTTCCTGGATGAAATCCGCATTGTGTGAAACCCTAAGGCCTGCATTGGCCCTGATGATGTATTGCTTTCCGTCAGAACCCTGCATATGAAAATATACTAAACAGTTGCCGTTTTCTCCAAATATAAAATCCCTTAATCCGGAAATTTCTTTTGTGGAGGTAAAGCTTGAATTAAGCTGGATGTGCAGGGAGGTAATGGCCTTCTGCTCAAGGGTGGAAATGTCTTCCACAGAATCAACGATGAATGACGGCTCGTCCCGACTTGTATCAACCGTTCCCTTAAAGGCGTAAACCTCTTCCTTCTGGATGTTCTTTCCGATCTGCTCCCAGGTCTTCGGGAAGAAGGTAAGGTCGATGGTTCCCTTAAAGTCTGCAAGCTTTCCGAATGCCATCTGGGTTCCCTTCTTGGTCATTGCCGGCCTGAGATCCTGAACCATGCCCACTGCAGTGTAAACGGTCTTTGCTCCCTTGCTTGCCCAGCGCGATCTTCCGCTTGCCGCAAGAGCTGCATCTTCCGCCTTTGAAACTGCGGCGCATCTCTTTATGGTTTCGGAATTGCAGGTTGCACTTGCTTCCATTATCTTCTTGTAGTCGTCAAGAGGATGTCCGGAAACAAAGCAGCCGATGAGTTCCTTCTCCATGTTGAGCATCTGCATCTTTGGCATCTCTTCGCATTCTTCAAATTCAAAGTCGTTGAATTCCTTGATTCCCACGGAACCAAAGAGGCTTGCCTGACCGTTCTTGTATTCAGAGCGCTTGTCTTCCTCGTAGGCAACGGCTGCCTCGTAGTTTGCAATCAAGGTGGCGCGGTTCTTGTCCAGGTGGTCAAAGCCGCCTGTCTTGATCAGGACTTCAATGGCCTTCTTGTTGATTGGAGCCTTTGGCAGCCCTTTTTCGCCTGTGTCTTCGTCAATGGTTGCAACACGGATTGCGGTGCACCGTTCGATGAAATTCATGAAGCTTGTAAAAGGTCCGTGTTCTTCCCTTTCCTTTACGATGGCGGCAGCGGCTCCTTCTCCCATTCCCTTGATTCCCCTGAGGCCAAAGACAATGTGGCCGTCAACGACGTCAAAGTTAATGTCCGACCTGTTAACGTCAGGTGCATCCACCGGAATTCCCATCTTCTTTGCTTCTTCAATGTAAGCCGGAAGACCGTCGGTGGAAGTGATTTCGTTGGTAAGGTTTGCTGCCATGAATTCAGCAGGGTAGTGGCACTTAAGGTAACCCGTGCGGTAAGCAAGAACCGTGTATGCTGCGGCATGGGACTTGTTGAAACCGTAGTTTGCAAAAGGAATCATGATTTCAAAAATCTCGTCGGCATGTTCCTTGGTGAATCCCTGCTTTACGGCGCCTTCTTCAAATTCAGCCTTCTTTCCCATGAGGACGTCCAGCTTCTTCTTACCCATGGCACGTCGAAGCATGTCGGCACCACCAAGGGTGAACCCTGCAATGCGCTGGCTAACCTGCATGATCTGTTCCTGGTAAACCATTACGCCGTAGGTTTCCTTAAGGATTCCCTCAAGGCATGGGTCAGGGTACTTAACGGTGCTTGGGTCGTTCTTTCCGTCAACGAAGGTCTGGATGTAGTCCATAGGACCAGGACGGTAAAGGGCGTTCATGGCAACAAGGTCCGTAATCTGGCGTGGCTGCAGGGTGCGCATCCACTTCTGCATTCCCGGAGATTCAAACTGGAAGATGGCGACTGTCTCACCGCGTGAGAACATCTTGTACGTTTCCTCGTCAGTGTCCGGCATGTCTGCAACGCTGAATTCTGGAGTTCCTTCCGGTCGGTGCTTGTTGATGATGTCTTCGGCATATCTTATGAGGGAAAGGGTCTTGAGCCCAAGGTAGTCAAACTTGACAAGGCCGCAAGGCTCGATGATGTCCATGGTGTACTGAACGGCAACTTCCCCGGTCCTGTGGTCCTTGAAAATCGGAGCCCAGTCAGGCAGAGGGGTAAGGCCGATAACCATTCCCGAGGCGTGGAGACCCGTGTTTCTGATGCAGCCTTCAAGCTTGAATGCAAGTTCAAAAAGCTTCTGGTAGCGCGGGTCGTCCTTGTATGGAATCAGCTGTCCGCCGTCCGGCATTTTTTCCGTTGGCTCGCTAAAGCAGTCCTTGAGCTTTGCCTTTGGATTGTCAGGAACGCAGGCCTTTAAAACCTTGACCTCGTCAAGGGGAATGTTCAGGATGCGGCAAACGTCGGCGATGCAGTTCTTTGGCTTGAGCGTACCAAAGGTGACAATGTGTCCGACGTTTTCCGGATGGTAAAGATCCTGGGTGTGCTGGATGATGTCTCCGCGAAAGTCGAAGTCCATGTCAACGTCAAAGTCCGGCATGCTGACGCGTTCAGGGTTAAGGAATCGTTCAAAGATGAGCCCGAATTTAAACGGGTCAATGTCGGTGATGCCCATGCAGTATGCAACCAGCGAACCTGCACCGGAACCGCGTCCCGGCCCGATGGGCATGTATTTCTTTGGCCTGTTGTTCACGTTGTCGTAGGTGCTCTTGGACCAGTTGATGAATTCCCAAACGATGAGAAAGTAGCCGGAAAAGCCCATGGAAAAAATGATGCCCAGCTCGTACTCTGCACGGGTGCGGATTTCTGGAGTGATCTCCGGGTAGCGCTTACGCAATCCCTGCTCGACAATGTGGCGCACGTAATCGTTCTGGTTTGCCTGGTAGTCGTCGCCGTGGGTCTGGAATTCCTTTGGCAGTTCAAAGCGGGGCAGTGTGCCCTTAAGTTCCTGTGTCTTGTACTGGTGAATGTGAAGGTCGCACATGGATGCAATCTTGACCGTGTTGTCCATGGCTTCCTTGATGGTGGCGTCGTCGATGCCTGGAATTCCCTTGAGGACCCTTGACATCTCGGCTTCGTTCTTCATGTAGAATTCCGGCCCGCCCATGGGAACCGTATCCTCAAGCTTCTTGCCGAAGCCGATGGCTTTGAGTGCGTTCTGTGCCTCCGCGTCATCCTTGTTTGCGTAGTGAACGTCGTTGGTGAGCACGAGGGGAATGTCCAGGTCGCGGGCAAGCTTGACCAGTTTTGGTGCAACCTCTATCTGGTCTTCAAGACCGTGGTTTTGAATTTCGATGTAGTAGTTTTCCTTTCCAAAAAGATCCTGGTATTTCTTTGCAACCTGATAGGCTTCTTCCGTGCGTCCGTTGAGCAAAAGCTGTGGAATCTCACCGGCAATGCATGCTGAGCAGCAGATGAGGCCCTCGTGGTATTTTTCAAGAAGCTCAAAGTCGATGCGTGGCCTTGACCAGAATCCGTCCGTAAAGGCGATGGACGAAAGCCAGCTCATGTTCTTGTAGCCCTGGTCGTTCTTGCACAGCAGGATCAGGTGAAAATATTTTGCATTCTTACCGTTGCGTCCGTATGGAACCGCCGTGTGCTCCTTGTGGCTTCCGTAGGCAACATAAAATTCTTCGCCCACAACAGGATTGATTCCGTTGGCGTGGCACAGGTGCTCAAAGTTCAGGACGCCGTACATGTTGCCGTGGTCCGTCAGGGCGATGGCAGGCATGTTGAATTCCTTAGCCTTTGCAACAAGCTTTTCAATCTTGCTTAATCCGTCAAGAATCGAATAGTCCGAGTGAACGTGAAGGTGAACGAAATTGGAAACCGGCGTACCCTCTGGGGCTTCCGGGAGTTTCATGCTTGAATAGTCTGCCATTGTTTCAGTATACAGAATTTTTCCGTTTCAAAATAGTGGTTTTCTTCTATATTATTATGAATATTATGGGCAGTTGGAAAGGAAAAATCCCCTCCGGGGCTTTTCCCTTTCCACCAGGCTTTCCGCGGCTCCGGCGTCAACGCGCCTGCGATGCTTCGCATTTGCCTTGCGGCAACCGCTCCAATCCTTACTGCGGGGTGTGAGGGCAGTTTTTCACCGTCCACATCCTGAAATAGAAAATAGAATTTCACATCTCTTGGTAAGTGTTATAATCAAATTTCATATTAGAATTTGGCATTTTGGTTAAGATAAAAGATTATCATTGTTAATAGTACTAAAATATAGTATCATTTATTTATGAATTCAAAACAAAAAAAATGTTTATGAAATGATTTTTAAGGATCCTGTCCAATCGAATATTGAATGGAGGGATATTGAAAATCTATTATTATCTCTTGGAGCAATAATATCGGAAGGAAACGGGTCCAGGGTTCGTATAGAGCTGAATGGGGTGAGGGCAGTTTTTCACCGTCCACATCCTGAAAAGGTAACCGATAAAGGTGCAGTTAAATCAATGAGAAAATTTCTTGATAATTCAGGGGTAAAGGTATGATGAACTATAAAGGTTATGTTGGAAGTGTGGAATATGATGATGAAGCTCATATTTTTGCAGGCGAAGTCATAAATACAAAGTCAGTAATTACTTTCCAGGGAACATCTGTTGATGAACTTGAAAATGAATTTAAGGCTTCCATTGATGATTATCTTGAATGGTGTAAGGCAGATGGAATTGAGCCGGAAAAACCTTATTCCGGTAAGTTCAATGTCCGCATTGCACCTTCGTTTCACAGCCAGATTGCAATTGCTGCAAAGAAACTGAATATTTCCTTGAACAGTTTTGTGGAAAAGGCATTGAAAGATGAGATTAGTTCCATGCAGCTAAATTATTAAGCTAAACAAATTGCTGAAGATTGTCGGTACAAAAAAAAGGAGCTGCCCAAACACACACAAAAGCAGCTCCTTTAAAAGAATGAGTGAAGTATTTTCGAGGTTATCATGTTTTATATGGCTTAAAAACAGAATATTCTGTTGAAACAGAATTAGTTCACTTATCTTTAATTGTGGTTAGCATACACTAACTATAGTTAAATGTCAACAACTTACAGGATAAATTTTCTGATGAAATCGGCGGCGCCGTCGTGGTTGTTGTCCTGTTCCGTAACGTAGTCGGCCATTTCCCTGATTGCCTCAAGTCCGTTGCACATGGCGATTCCGTGGCCGCAGAGTCTTATCATGGATTCGTCGTTCATGCTGTCACCAAATGCTGCAGTCTGTTCCTTTTTGATTCCGAGCTTTTCCGCAAGCCATAGTATTGCCTCCCCCTTGCCGCAGTTTGGCGGAAGAATTTCAAGGAAGAATGGCTTGCTTGTGAACACGACGGCATCTTTTCCGAACATTTCTTTAAGCTTTCCCTCGAGAACCTTGATTCTTTCCGGTTCCCCTGCAATGAGCATCTTTGGGAATTTTCCGTCCTTCAGGAACTGCCTGTAGTTTTCCACCACCTGTCCCTTTACCTTGCACAGGTCAACGTCAAGTTTTGTCCACTTTGTTTCCTCGGGATAAAAGATTATGTCCGGGGAGTACACTTCCGTGTAGAAGCCGGCCCTTGTTGCCTCTTCGTCTGCCCTGAGCAGGATTTCGCTGTCCATGTTCTTGAGGTAGATTTCCTTTTTCTGCTGAAGGTCGTAGATGGAGCATCCGTTGATGGCGATGATGTAGCGGCCTGCTTCCGTGCCTTCGAGTCCCAGCTGTCTTGCAAAGGGCATGATTCCGTCTTCCATGCGGCCGGAGCACAGGACTACGTAGATTCCCTTTTGGGCGGCAAGCCTCAGCGTCTCGACTGTGGCAGGGCTTATGGTGCAGTCCTTTGTAAGCAGGGTGTCGTCAAGGTCAAAGGCCATGAGCCTTACGTCGAGTTTGTGTTCTGGAAGCTTTGGGGAATTTTTCATGAGGCGTATTATATATGGAGTCATTGAAAATTGCAATTTTAGGGATGCCCTATTTGCCGTCCCGGAAAAGTCAAGGGTGAGTGTGTTAATTTACATTATGTAAATCATGAATTTGACAAATTGTAAATGGAATGCTAGACTGAATTCATGAAGGAAATATTAAGGTATCTAAGGCAGACAAATTCTTTTACTCAGGAAGAAATAGCGCGCAGGCTTGGGATTTCGAGGCAGTCCTACATCAAGTACGAAAATGGTGAAGTGGTTCCGGGCGACAAGGTGGTCCGCGAGCTTTCCATAATTTACGGTGTGCGGGAGGAATTCATCCGCAAAAACCAGGTGCCAAAGCCGGACAGCCATGATGCTGAATACAGGATTGATGAGAATGCAGGTCTTGCGTCTGTTGCATCTCCTTCGGTTTCCGTTCCTTATGGTGCAAATTTTCTTCCGGACGGACGGCGCATTCTAGAGGGAATTTTTGACGGAAGCGTAGTAAGGCTCCTTGGATCCTTGGAAGGGCTTAACCTTAAGAAGGGGCAGAAGTTCAGGCTTTATGTGGAGAATGAAGAAGAGGAAAAGCGAAAAAAGAAAGAGGCTTTTAAAAATATAATGAAGTTCAAGGGCACTTTGCCGGCAGATTTTGATTGCGAAAAGGCTCGTTATGAAGCATTGGAGGAAAAATATGGACCTTTTAATTGATACAAATATCATTCTTGATGTATTGCAAAACAGGGAATCCTTTGTGGAAAGTTCAGAGAAAGTTCTGAAGATGATACAGGACCGGAAAATAAAAGGTGTTTTGGCAGCTCATACCATTCCGAATCTTTGGTACATCATGAGAAAGAACTATTCTCAAGAGCAACGGCGTTTCTTTATTGAATCTTTATTGGACTATTTTGAGGTTTCTTCCCTGGACAAGCAGAAGCTTTTGGGTGCCCTCCATCGCCCGGAATTTTCTGACTTTGAAGATTGCCTGCAGGACGAGTGCGCTGCGGAATTGAATGCAGACTACATCATAACACGCAATACCAGGGATTACAGGTCGTCCAGGGTGCAGGCCCTTACGCCGGAAGAATTCCTTAGGCTTAAGGCAGGGGACAGGAAATATTCCTGAGCTTATGGGTAAGGCCATCCCTTGTGTATCTTTTTTTTTCTTTTTTCTATATACTGTAAGCTATGACAGAATTACTTGCTCCTGCGGGAAATATTGAAGCCCTTGACGCCGCCATTGGCGAAGGTGCCGATGCAGTTTACATGGGCCTTAAGAGTTTTAATGCTCGTCTCCGCTCATCCAATTTTGCCTGGAACCAGTTTGAAGCTGCAGTCCAGAGCGTTCACAGACTTGGAAAGAAAATCTACGTAACAGTCAATACGGTCTGCGAAGAAAGCGAGACGGAACGCCTTTACCGCTTTTTAAATTACCTCAATAAGATTGGTCCCGACGGCCTTATCGTCCAGGATTTTGGCGTAATCAGAATGTGCCAGGAATTTTTTCCTAAGCTGGAACTCCATGCTTCAACACAGATGAACGTTGAATCTGCCGCCGCCGCAAATCTTTTGAGCCGCCAGGGTCTTAAGCGTGTTGTTGTGGCCCGCGAACTCGGCCTGGAAGAAATCAAGTCCATCAAGGCAAGAACCAATGCAGAAATCGAGATGTTTGTTCACGGTGCACTTTGCGTAAGTGAAAGCGGCCTGTGCCTTTTTTCAAGCTATCTTGGCGGAAAGTCTGCCAACCGCGGAATGTGTACCCAGGCATGCCGCCGTCTTTACAATGCAGAAATCCCGGGTAACCTTTCAACTGGATATTATTTTTCTCCATGTGACCTTCAGCTCATTGACCAGATTCCGGAACTCATGCAGGCCGGCGTTGACAGCTTTAAGATTGAAGGACGCATGAAGAGTGCAGAGTACGTAGGTGCCGTAACTGCCGCCTATCGCTATGTAATGGATCATTGGGAAAATGACCGCAAGGGTGCCATTGCAGAAGGAAAAAGAATCCTGAGCACTGACTTTGCTCGTTCAAAGACAAACTACTGGTACGGCTTTAAGGATGTAAAGGAAGGCGTTGACCAGGCCGGAGAAAAAATTCTCAATCCTTCCCAGGCTGGCGGAACTGGAATCTATCTTGGACGCATCAGTTCCACAAGACCTGCCACTGAAGAAGAAAAGGAAAGTGCGGCAGCCCTTGCCCAGAACAGCGAAAGTGCAACTGCAATCCAGATGGCGCTCATCACGGGCGGAGACTACGATCCTGATCCGGGCGACAGCATTCGCCTGCACAGGAAGGATGACAGCGGCCGCGAAAGCCATAAGGTTCGTACCGTAACTGTAGATTCAAAGGAACAGCGCTGGGTTGACATTCCCCATGGATTTACAAAGGGGGACAGCGTTTATCTTCTTCAGACCAAGAACATGTCTAAAAGGTACAAGAGGATTCTTCCGCCGGACATGTCAAAGTTCAGGAAGCAGCCCGGTCCGGAAAAACTTCCAATCCTTGACCTGACGCCGGCTCCAAAGGGGGGCATCAGCTGGTTCCCTGAAGGACTTTACATCGGCGTTTCCACAGTTGCAGACGCACACCTTGTTGCACCGCTTCATCCTGTCCGCCTTGTGGTTGAACTTAACTGCGAGACAAGCTGGGACCTGATCAAGAAGGACAGTCCTGCAAAGCCGGTTCTTCCTTACAGCAAGAAGATGGTTATCATCAACCTGGATCCTTTTGCCGCAGAAGGAACGATTGACGACCTTGAAGAAAAGCTCAAGGTTCTTGTGGAAAAAGGATACACGACTTATATAGTAAACAACCTTGCTCAGATAAACATCCTCAAGGGGTATAAGGGTGTTCACATGATTGCAGGTCCTTACCTGTACACCTTTAACAGGTGGGCTGTAAGCTTCCTTGAAAACCTGAACATCATGCCTGTGGTTTCTCCCTATGAAAATTCACAGCGCAACCTGGAGACCATATTCGAGACTGTCAGCGACAGGTCCCGCGTTCTTCTGTGCATCTTCTCCTATCCGGCATTGTTCCGCATGAGGTTCAAGCTGCCAAAGGAATACGACTTTACCTATTTTAGCGACAAGGAAAAGATGGGCTTTAAGGTAAATTCCACGGAAGACGGTTCCTTTGTCATGCCTGAATATCCTTTCAGCATCATCGACAAGATTGAAACCCTCAAGAACAAGGGATGGAGCCGCCAGTTCATCGACTTCTCTAAGACCAAGGTTCTTAAGGGCGATGTAAGGAACATGATTTCCCTGATCCAGAGCCATGGACTTATTGATGGGGCATCCAGATTCAACTGGAAGGATGGATTCTACAATCCGGAAAAAATCGAGGCCTTCAAGGCAAAGACTTCTTCCGGGGCTGATTCCTTCCAGTCGGGCAGGAAGCCTGGCAAGAGGAAGTAGGAAAAATTCTTCCATTTAACAAGAGGCTGTTCCAAAGGCAATTTGCCCCTGACAGGTGAGTGCTTTTAGGACAGCCTTTCTTTTTAGAATTCGATCTCGTCCACCTCCTTCTGTGCAGCTTCCGCCGCTTCCTTAAGCATCTTCATCTTCTGGTCCTTTGTTACGCTTGACTGTCCGCTGGTGGCGTTTTCCGGCCCTGGGGCTGCCTCAGCATTCTTCCTGAAGATGGGCTTGAATTCCACGTGTTCCGCAATGATTTCCACCTTGCTGTTCTTCTTTCCGGTGTCGTCTTCCCACATGCTCTGCTTAAGCCTTCCCACCACACGAATTCCGCGTCCCTTGGGGCACCATTTTTCGCAGGTTTCTGCAAGGGTTCCAAAGGTGGCGACTTCAAAGTAGGATACCTCGTCTACCGGCTGGCCTTCCATGTTCTTGTAGCGTCTGTTTACTGCAATTGGTACGCTGCATAGAAAAGATCCGTTGCGGCACTGGCGCTTTTCCGGCTGCCTGACCACATTTCCTTCAATAATAACCTGGTTAAGTGAATTCATAATCATAAGCTCCTGTAAAAATTCTGTTCCGGAAGGAGGGCTTCCTGCATGGATTTTAAAGCCCCGCTCCGGGTGTGGACTAAGCTCCGGCAAAGGGCATCGCGCGTTTGCAGTTTACCGGGGGCAAGAATGTCCATATATATGATTGTGCGTGTTTTGTTTTTTCTGCACGGTTTCGGGCGGAAATTCCGAAAATTTTCAGTTTTTTTTGCCCCCGGCCGCGGGTTGGCTGGTTGTATTGTGGGTTTTGGAAGCCACGGCGGTTTATCTGTTTAAGCCCGCGGTTTGACCAGTTGTATTGCATATTCTGGAAGCCACGGCGGTTTAGCAGTCCAAGCTTAGTAGGCCAATCCCAAAAGTTTTTCTTTCCACCCCATAATAGACAATTTTTTTGCAATCGATTAAAATAAATCCAAACCTTTAAATTGGACGGTTATGATGAAAAGAATATTTGGAGCAGTTCTGGCAGTTGCCATGGGCATGTTTCCGCTTTTTGCACAGGGAATTACAACCGCAAACGATTTTTTCAAGGCAGTAAGCGAACGCTACGAGCAGATCAATGACTACGAGGCGGACATAGAGGTAAAAATCGGCAAGACTGGCATGGAAGGCAAGGTAAGCTACAAGAAGCCCGGCATGCTCAGGATGGACTTTACGGATCCCCAGGATCAGGTTGTCGTATTCAATGGAAGCGACCTGACCATTTACCTTCCTGGTTCTTCCGCAATCCTCGAGCAGAACGTTTCTGGAATTGAAGAAAATGCAGCCACGGCACAGGGGCTTTCACTTTTAAGGCGTTACTATTCCATTGCCTATGCATCGGGTCAGTCTCCTGTTCCCCTTGAGGAAAACAGCGACGAGATGGTTGTGGTCCTTCAGCTTTCAAGGCGTTCACCGACGGAAACCTTCCGCATGATCTTGATTTCAGTCGATCCGTCTTCAAAGATGATCCGCCGCGTAAAGGCTACCACTGCCCAGGACGAGGTTTACGTTTTTGATTTCTACAATTACAGGCTAAATACAAATATCAGTGACCAGCGTTTTATTTATGATCCGCCGTCATCTGCAAACAACTACAATAACTTCCTTATTTCGGAGTAAAAAATGGAAAGCTACGGCGATTTGATCCGCAAGGCCCGCGAAGAAAAAAATTATACATACGAGCAGGTAGAAGCTGCAACAGCAATTACAAAGAGCTACCTTCAGGCCATCGAGAAGGAACAGGTGGATGAATTCCCAAGCGAATCATACTTCCTGGGATTTCTTTCAAACTATTGTGAATACGTTGGCGTAAGGCCGGAAGAAGTAATCAGGCTCTATCACGCAAAGAAGATTCAGGAATCCCCTGTTCCAATTGAGCTTACCCAGAAGAAGCCTCCAAAATTTCTTGCGCCCCTTTTGGTTACCCTCGGGGTTCTTCTGCTTTCGGCAGCCGGAGTCTACCTTTATTTCTTTGTATTCAAGATTCCGGAAAAAAGGCTTCAGGTTGCAAAGGAAGTTGAGGTTCGCGAAAGAATCCACCAGTACCAGTTTACGGGCAAGGCAGAGACAAAGAGGTTCTACAAGGGCGACCAGATTCTTTTCCCGACAAAGTCAGGCGACGGAAACATCGTGCTTACCGTTGCATCCACTGTTGGAAATTTTGCTCTTCTCATGCCTTCGGGAACTCAGATTGTTGAACTTAGCGAAGAACGCGAGCTGGATGTTGACGGTGACGGTTTTGCAGACATGATCGTTTACCTTGGTGATGTAAGCTCGGACGAAGAAAGCTACGGTGCAGAAGTAAGGCTTCTCGAAAAAACCGGTGAGGTTTCCGGCGTGGAAATTGCCCAGGCTTCCGGCGAGGGCGGAACGGAACTTTCGGACATTCCGGCAGCTTCCACCGTCAAGAACAATGCAAACAGAATCGTCATTCACGAAGATACAAGGGCCTACCCATTCACCATTGAAACTGCTTTCCGCGGTTCATGCCTCTTCAGGTACAAGAGCGACAGGCAGACTTACGTGGAAGACTACTACAAGAGCGGCGACAGGGTTTCCGTAAGCTCAAACAACGGAACAAGGCTCTGGATGAGCAACGCCAATGCACTTAAGATAAAGGTCATTGCAGGATTCACCACAAAGGATCTTGAAGTCGGCAAGGCTGGCGAAGTAAAGGCAGAAGACATCAAGTGGGTGCGCGACAGGGACGGAAAGTACCGCCTTGTTGTAATCGACTTGGACTAGAATAGTCTGGGGCTATCCCCGGCGCATCCTTTACCCTGGGCATTCTGCCATTGGCGGTTTTGCGCAGGGTTATTTTTTTATGAGGAACTATAATGGCTACAAGAAAATTTTTTCTGGACCAGCACGGCTGTGCAAAAAATCAGGTTGACGGTGAGCTTATCATAAGCCGCCTTTTGGATCTTGGTTATGAACATACATACGAGCCGGAGCAGGCAGACCTTATCATCATAAATTCCTGCGGCTTCATTCAGTCTGCAAAAGAGGAAAGCATCAATTCATTCATGGAAGCAAAGTCAGCCTATCCAAAGGCAAAGGTTGTTCTTGCAGGATGTCTTGCCGAGCGTTATGCAGAAGTCTTCAAGGGCGATCTTCCGGAAGCGGATGGAATCGTAGGTAACGGAGACCTTTCACTCATTGACGAAACTGTAGCCCGCATCTTTGACGATGGCAGCCGTCCGGTTTTAAAGGCTGAACAGAAGGGCGTTTGCTGCGGTGAAAGAAAGACCATGCTTTCATACAAGGGCAGTGCCTTTGTCAAGATTACGGAAGGCTGCGATAACCGCTGTTCATTCTGCGCAATTCCGCTTATCCGCGGATCACTGCGTTCAAGAAAGATTGCAGAGATTGTTGAAGAAATAAAGTCCCTTCTTGCCAATGGAATTTTTGAAATCAACCTTATCGGCCAGGATCTTGCAGCCTACGGTTGCGGCCTTGAGGATGACTTTGAACCTGGCAAGAACTGGCACGACATAATTTACCGCCAGCAGAAGTCTCCTCTCATTGACTGCCCTGACTTTACCGCTGCCAACGGCCACTCGCCACTTTACCAGCTCATAAAGGCAATTTCTGCCCTGGAAGGAAATTTCTGGGTGCGCCTTCTTTACATTCATCCCGATCATTTTAACACGGACATTCTTGAAGTCCTTAAGGAAGACAAAAGGTTCCTGCCGTACTTTGACATTCCATTCCAGTCGGGGGACAGCACCATCATCAGGGCAATGAACAGAAAGGGTTTGTCACAGTCATACATCAATCTTGTAAAGACAATCCGAAGGGAACTTCCAGACAGCTGCATCCGCACCACGTTCCTTACAGGATTCCCCGGGGAATCAAAGGAAAACGCAGTTGCAACGGAAGAATTTCTTAAGGAAATAAGAAGCGACTGGTCTGGCTGCTTTGCATACAGCCGAGAGGACGACACTCCTGCATTCAGCATGAAGAAACAGGTGAGCACAAAGATTGCCCAGGGCCGCGCAGACGCCCTTGCTTCAATTCAGCATGAAATAACGGTCGAATCCCTGAGGGCCCGCGTTGGCAAGGAATATGACGTGTTAATAGAAGAAATCGTTGAAAATCCTAAGGATGATGAAAACTCAAGGGACGAAGGACTTGCCATAGGTCGTGCATGGTTTGATGCTCCGGAAGTTGACGGCAGCGTTGTCGTAAGGTATGACCTTGATGATGCTGAACGTGCGGCAAAAGTTGTGCCCGGTGCAGTTGTCCGTGTAAAGGCCGTAGCTTCTTCGGAAGTGGATATTGATTCCATTCTGCTGTAGAATTACACCATGACAGCACAGGAATATCTTTCGGTTCTCAATCCTGAACAGCGCGAGGCAGTGGTTCATGAAGGTTCTCCCCTCCTGATTCTTGCCGGTGCAGGTTCCGGAAAGACCCGCGTTATCACGACAAAAATTGCATACCTCATATCCCAGCTTGGCGTAAAGCCATCTTCAATTCTTGCCGTAACCTTTACAAAAAAGGCCGCCCAGGAAATGAAGGACCGTGCCGTCGCCCTTGAGCCCAATGCCCAGTGGTCCCAGATCAGGACGTTCCATTCCTTTGGTGCATGGTTCCTGAGAACCTACGTAAAGGAAACGGATTTGAAGCTCGATCCGAATTTTACTGTTTACGACGACGAGGATATGGTTACCTTGATTACAAAGGCCGTTCCAGGAATGACAAAAAAGGATGCCGGCCATTTTGCAAAGCGCATTTCCCTTGCAAAGGATTACTGCCTTCTTCCTGACAGTCCAGACCTTGCCCTCATTGATGATGACCTGCGCTTTCCGGAAATTTATGCAAGGTACCAGGAGCGACTTGAGTCTACGGGCAATACAGACTTTGGCGACCTGATCCTTTTGCCGTATCTTGTGCTTAAGGAAAACCAGAACGTAAAGAACAGCATACACAACAGGTTCAAGGTCATCATGGTTGATGAATACCAGGATTCCAACGTTGCCCAGTTCAAGCTGCTGGAAGAACTTTCTTCCGGCGGGGCTTATGTTTGCGTCGTAGGTGACGATGACCAGAGCATCTATAAATTCCGCGGAGCCGAAGTGCAGAACATCCTGAACTTTCAGAAGGAATTCCCGGGAACAAAAATCGTTCGCCTTGAAACCAACTACCGTTCCACATCGGAAATCCTCGACTGCGCGTCAAACGTTGTAAGGAACAATCAGGACCGCCTTGGCAAGGAACTTGTTGCTGCCCGCGGAAACGGAAAGAAGCCGGCCCTTGTATTCCTTCCAAACCAGGATGACGAGACGGAATTCTGCATGAGCATAATTCAGCAGGCTCACGATGCTGGGGTTCCATACAGCGATTGGGCCATACTTTACAGGACCAATGCCCAGTCCCTTGGCTTTGAAACTGAATTCCTTCATTCAAGCATTCCATATTCTGTCGTCGGCTCCCTCAAGTTTTACGAGCGCGAGGAAGTAAAGGATTCAATTGCGTGGCTAAGCTTTGTCCTAAACAGGCGTGATGAAATTTCATTCAGGCGAATTGTGAACAAGCCGGTCCGCGGAATCGGAAACACGACCCAGGACAAGATAATCGAGTCGGCCCTCCTGATGGCAGCCCAGTCTCAGGATGGAGATGGAACAATCGTCGATGCAGGACGCAGCCTTAAGCTTTCAAAAAAGGCCAGGGAAGGCTTTGATTCCTTTGCAGCCCTTGTCGAAAAATTTGCCTCCATGCTGCCGGATGTTCCTGTTACATCGGAAGCTGCGAGCCTTGCTGAACTTGCAATTTCCACCGGGCCGGAAAACGAGCAGAACCTTGACCGCAAGCTCAGTTTCTTTGTTCAGGCTGTAATTTCTGAAAGCGGCCTTGAGGAATATCACCGCGAGCAGGATGAAGTTGGCGGAACCCAGAAGATTGCAAACCTTGAGGAACTTGTAAACAGTGCCATCCTTTACCCTTGCACAATTCAGGGGCTTACGGATTTTCTTGACCACATAAACCTTGACCGCACCTTGGAAAGCCAGCAGGAAGAAGACAATCCTGACAGCGTAACATTGATTACCCTTCATAACACAAAAGGTCTTGAGTTTCCGCGGGTAATAATTACAGGCATGGAAACGGGAGTCTTTCCACGTGACGGAAAGTCCGAGGCAGAACTTGAGGAAGAGCGCCGCCTGTTTTACGTTGGAATCACCCGTGCAAAGGATGAACTTTACTTTACCAGCTGTGCCATGCGCAGAATGTACGGAAGGACAAGTTCCAGCGGACCAAGCCTTTTCCTTTACGAGCTGGGCAACCAGAACATCAGGATCTTGGGCCAGGCTCCGGAAAACTTTAAGAGCGGAAGGGGCTTTTCAAAAAAAGATCCCCTGGAAGAAAAATACTCCAGGGGTGCAATGGTGTTCCATGATGACTATGGCGAGGGGCAGATAGTTGGAACCGACCACACTTCCGACGGAGAATATGTGGTGACGGTCAGCTTCATGTCCGGGGGAATCAAGAAGTTCCTTCCAAAATACCAGAAGTCAAGCCTGCTGGTCCTTAAGTGAAATCCTGATTTCTTCAATCTTTTCATAGTTGTTCTTGAAGGTTTCAACGACCTTTGGATCAAACTGGCTTCCTGACTTGGAAACAATTTCATCGTATGCATCCTTTGCGTCCCATGCATCCTTGTAGCTTCTTCTGCTTGTAAGGGCGTCAAAGACATCTGCAACTGCAACGATTCTTCCTTCAAGGCTTATGCCGTCTCCTGTAGATCCCTGGGTGTATCCCTTGCCGTCGTAGCGCTCGTGATGGTCGCGGGCAATGAGCTTTGCAGTATTGAGGACGTCGCCGTTGAGTCCGTGCAGAAGCTTGTCGCCGTAGGTAACGTGCTTCTTGATTTCTGCAAATTCCTCGTCCGTAAGCTTTCCAGGTTTTTCAAGGATGCGCGAGTCAACGAGAAGTTTTCCGATGTCGTGGAGAACCGATGCAAGGCGAATCTCCTCAACCTTTTCCGGTGGCAGTCCCATTCCTTCTGCAAGAATCTTTGAATACTCGGAGACGCGCTTGATGTGCTGGCCTGTCTGGCCCGACTTGTTTTCCGTAATTTCCGCAAATGAAAAGATGATGCTTTCCTGGTCCTTGATGGTTCCGTCGGCCTTTTGCTGCAGAAGGTTTCCGTAGACAAAGATCCGGGACAGGGCAAAGCTCAGGATTGACATGCATGCAGCCAAAGGTGCAAAAATTATCATGAGGGCCGTAAAAACCGTCACGTAGTTAAGGTGCCTTGTGTTGGTCTCGTCAAAGGGACGCTCGCCTTTTGAAATGCGCAGGAATATTTTCCTGAAGTGGTGGATCGAAAGAATTGACATGACCATTATGTAGGCAGTCTTTAGCATGAATGTGCAGAAGCGGCTTATGTCCTGCATGCTGCGGATGATTCTTGGATGAGGGCCTGCTGCCATGGGGCCTCTTGGCATGTCGGGCATGGGTGGTACTGGCGGAAGGGGATGGGCCTGGACGTAGCGTTCAATGGCGCCTGTCTTTCCAAGGATGAACATGGCCACTGCCCAGGTAAGGATTACCATAAAAAAGATTTCTGCAACAAGGGCGATCTTTGCAATGATGCTGCATGCAATCTTCATCTTTGTCTCGTTGGTGTAAAGCCTGCCCTTTATCTGTGAAAGCTGCTTTTTTGTTTCCTTAAGGGTTTCTTCAATCTTGCATTCTGCCGTGTCGATGTTACATACATTCATGCATTTATTTTATACCCAAATTGTGGAGAATTCAAATTTAGAGAGACCCTGAAACAAGTTCAGGGTGACACAGGTATCTAGTTCAGGGTCAAGTTCAGGGTGACAGAGGTGGGCGGTGAATTCTGTCATCCCGAACTTGATTCGGGATCCCGGGATCCTTACCATCACTCCAGCATCATGTCCTGTTCTTCCGTCGGGTAGTTCCATTCCTTTTCTTCATATTCAATGGAAGCATCCACCGTGAGCATGGAAGCAGTAAGGTACTTGTACTGAAGGACGCCCGTCATAAAGTCGATGAGCACCTGGTTGTATGCGCTCTTTGCATCGAGGTTCTTCTGGTCCTGTTCAATAAGGGTGTCTGCATTGATAAAGCCCGAGGTAAAAAGCACTTCCTGATTTTCGTAAAGGGAATTCTGCAGGGCAAGGACTTCGTCGGCAGTCTCAACATTCTTTCTGTATGCCTGAAGGTTTTTTACGGAATTTACAAGCTGGGTTGCAAGTTCCGTGCGTGCCCTGTTGTATTCGTTTACGGCGTCGTCGTATTCTGCAACGGCCTGCTGGCTGGCTCCGCGCTTTTCGTTGTTGCCAAGCTTCATGGAAAGCCCAAGTCCTCCGCCTATGTTGGCCCCCTGAATGTTCCAGAATCCCGAGTCGGCAAAACCCACCGGGCTGTCGGAATACTTGTTTCCCGTTGTACCGACGTTAAGGTTAAGGTTTGCATCTGGAAGCCTGTCAAGCTTTGAGGAAGACACCTTCATGTCTGCGGAAGCAATCTTCTTCTTCATGGCAAGAAAGTTGTTGCGGTGTTCCGTGATGGAGTCAACGAATTCGTCCGTGATCATTTCCGGCGTTGGGTAAGCTCCATCGTAAAGGTATGGCTTGACGGAAGCAAGGGAAGGTTCCCCAAGTTCTTCATCCCTGTCAAACCCCATGACCTGAAGCAGCTTCATCTTTGCGTCGGTCTTTCGCACCATGGCGTTTTCTATCTCGCGCTCGTTTTCCATCTTGTTCACCTGAATGGTGAGCAGGTTTGCCTTTGACCTTACGCCGCTTGAGTGGAGTTCCTTCATGTTTTCATATCGCTGCTGAATCTTCTTTCCAAGTCCCAGAAGCTGCTTGTGGTTTTCGCATGCGCAGTAGTACTGCCAGTAGGCCTTGGAAGTTTCGAGGACGGTTTTTGCCATGGCATCCTGCAGCTGGTAGTGCATCTGTTCTATCTGTGCCTTTGCACTTTCCATCTGCATGTGGGTGATGGAATTCTGGAATGACTTGAAGAGGGGCAGTGTAAGCTCAAGACTCAGTTCACCGGTGTTGCGCCCCTTTTCCTGCTTGTATCTGTTCAGGTTGTAGTCCTTTGAATAGGTGTACTCAGGCGTGTCGTTGTTGCGGCGGATGGAATACGAAAGTTTTGATTCAAGGCCAAAGCTGAACAGTTTCTTTATGTAGACGGAACCCGTGGTCTGCCGGTTGATGGTGTTGTCAAGATAGATTCCGTTTTTTGAATCTTCATTATAGAAGGAATATGTGTATGCGTAGTGGGGGTCCTGCGGGTCTACGGGCGTGTTGCGTATCTGGTACTTTGCTTCCGTGCCGATCTCGATGTCGGTCTTTCCCTTTACGGCCCTGTACTGTCCTTCCGCCTGGGCAAGGCAGATGCAGGAGAATAATGGCAATGTTAAAAACAGCAAGAACTTGCGCAAAGACATCTGTAAAGAATCCTATCTTACATTGGAGCATGATTTTTTGCTCTTGGTATAGGGAATTGGGAATGCTGAACTTTGCTGCGTATTCCTGGTGCTTGCCCATGATCTTCCTTTTCTTCCTTACCACAGGCGGAATTATGTGCTATCATGAGCAATAAAACTGAAAAAAGGTGATCTTATGAAAGCTAAGAAGTTTTTTTGCATATTGTCTGGATGCATCGGATCTGTTCTTGTTGCAGCCTTGATTTTTGGATATTTTGCTGCAGGCCGTAGAATTCGTCTCACGGAAATTTCCGACTGTGTATTTGAAACAAGGGTAATCAAAAAGACAAACCAGAGGCTGTATGACCTGTTTACAAAGTATGTATTCTGCGGAAATGCCAGCGGATGCAGCTGTGTCGTAAAGAACCTTGATGATGGTGATACGGTTGTTGGACGTAACATGGATTTTTACATATCTAACAAGCCGGCGTTTATAGTTCGTACTGCAGAAAAGAACAGGTACAGGACAACTGGAATTGCCTATTACAATGATTACATTCCCGATTCTGAATCCCTTCGAAAGCATGGCCTGCCGAAAATTTTCCATGTCATGCTGCCATTGTTCTGTCAGGATGTCATGAATGACCGTGGGCTTTACATTGAAGTCAACATGAGGTATTCGGAAGTTGATGAAGATGGAAATTTAAAGTTCATCAGTACCCATACAAATCCCTCTTCCAGGGAAAGAACTTGCATCGCAGGATTGAACACAAGAATCGCCCAGAACTGTGCCACTGTTGATGAAGCCGTGGAATACATAAAAAGTCTTGATTTGTACAGTCCTTCTTCTCCAGAAATGAACTGGAATTTCTGCTACATCCTTGCTGATGCAAATGGAAAGTACGGCCTTGTGGAAGTTGCCGATAACAAGGTGTACTATCAGGAAGGCCAGAATGCACAGACAAATTTCTATGTTGCAAGGGAGCTTTATTCACGGCAGCAGATGAAGTGCGGAGTGGGAAGATATGAAAAACTGATGCAGGGATTGCCCCAGGTAAAGTCAGAAGGGGACATGTTTAAGCTCATGGATTCCGTTTCATATTCGCAAAGCTATAATTATGAAAAATGCACTTTTGATGCACGCACGGAATTCATCGGTGAAAAACCGGGCTGGACCTATGACTATCTTATGGATGAAAAGAATCAGGCGGAAGTGATTGCCTACATGAAGTCGGAGTCCGAAAGGTTCAGCAGATATACCCGTGAAGAATTGAAGGACGACGGATCCTTTTGGGAAAGCTCATATACGACAGTTGCCAACTGTTCAAGGAAGACAATGCGGGTCAGGTTCTTTGAAGACAACGGCAACGTGATTGAATTGAACGCCGAACGGTGATCCCCGGGTTGCCTGCCGAAAAAAAGGGAGAACTGCATTCAGTCTGCAATTCTCCCCTTGACCCATGCCGTTCAACGAAAGCGGATGGGAATCAGAGTGTGTGAAATAATTTCTGTAAATTAGATATCCTAAGATAATTGACGAGTCCGATATGTAGCATGTAAGCTGCTGTTGGACTCGTTTTGACTATAATCATTGCAAATGTATTTGTCAATAATAAACATCGACATTCGGATGTCGGTGTCATATCTTTCAGAGATTTTCATTGAGAATAGGCTGAATTTTCTGTAAAATATTATTAGCCACTTAATGAAGTGGTTCGTATATATTTATAGATAAGCAAATAAACCAAATGGAGAGAATATGAGACGATCAGCGTATATAGAGT
>JAKSLY010000010.1 GCA_024400955.1 Treponema sp. | reverse complement strand
TTATTGACTGTCTTTGAATAAGGATGGTCTAACTTATAGCCTTCAGCTGCATCAAAAATGCTCTTCTTTATCTGGTCGGTTATGCGCTTTGCAGCAATTGAATCGGTCAGGTCATTAAAGCTGCCGATCTTGATTTCATCAAGCATCTTGATGTGATAGATCAGGGGTTCCACATGGTTAAAGCACCAAAATGGATTATTCTTTCCAAGGCCAAGCTTGTCGCTTCCAGCAATGAAAACTGGAAGAATGTCTGAACCGGTGGCCCTTGCAATTCTTGCAGCACCTTTCTTAAACGTGTTGTGCCCGTGGCGGGGAGTCCGAGTTCCTTCCGGAAAAATAACCACGTTGCATCCCATGTCCAGGGATTCAGAACATCTTTTGCAAAGTTCATCAAAGTCCAGGGAATTGATTATGTAGCAGGTCTTGATTACCCCACCCAATGGACCTTTTGCATATTTTTCACCGGCAATTACAGTGGCATTTGGAATCAGGCTTATGAGAACAACAGTATCAAGTATGGATGGATGATTTGCAATGACGATCTTGGACTTAAGGTTTTTAAGGGCTTTCTTGTCATTACAAATGGTCTTTGCAATTCCGGAGATGGAAAGAAGGAAAAGGAAAAACCTGAATGTAAGGCTTACGAAATTCTGTGCGACCTTGCGGGCCTTGTTTCTTGGGTGAACAAAAAGTTGGATCCACGGGAAGACAAAAATCGTAAGAAGAATGGCTCCAAATCCTATGAAGAATATCCAGAAATCCTTCATGAAGCATCTATAGTGATAGACAAAGGAATTTGATACTGGAGGATGGTCGCGAAAATTAAACAGCCGGTCGAATTCTTCCGGTGAATAGTCCTTCTTGCTCATGGCAGGCATTTCCTTAAGAAATCTGTGATGGAATAATCCAGGCTGCCCGAATCGAATTCTGTAACATTGGTGCAGCTGTCATCCCTATCATTGCAGGAACTTATGACGCAAGCAAAGGCAAGGGGCTTTTCATCACCCTTAATCTTTTCACCATACTGTTCTGGAATTTTTTCATCGGCATAAACAAAGAGGATCTTGTCCTGGTCTCCGCTTAAGGCTGATGCTGCAGCTGCCGTCAGTGCATCCTTGAAATTCCCACCTGAAGGATATGTGACGCTGTAGCCTGACTTAAGACCCATGGCGATGGTAGCTGCAGCAATGGGTGTGTTAAAGACGGAAAGAGAAAATGCTGCAGGAAGAATCATCTGGTCCTCGATGAGCATCTTGTCTATGGCGAATTCCCTTTCGATTTCACCGCGGAAGGAAGAAAACAGTATCTTGCATTTTGCGGCTTCAGGCTGCCTTTCAATCAGGTCGTGTACAACCTGTACCGTCATTTTTGTAATTTGGCTGAACCTTCTGCGGAACAAGGGATCCGTGAATTCAATTTTTGGAGAAATCTTTTCATTTGCAATTTCAAGGTTGCCAATTTTCCACTGGTTCCATTCTTCAGGAGAAACAATGCCTGGCGCCCATGGGCTCATGCAGCTTACGTAGAATTTCATTTTCTGAATTCCAGAAGGGAATAGGCGTTGCTGCCAAGGTCATGGTGTGCATCGGCAAGTCGGAATCCCGAAGCTTCAATGGCATCCCTGAGTTCCTCAAAGCGGTACATCTTGCTGTTACCGTTTGCCATGCATGTAAAGTAGAGCGAAGTGGCCATCACGGAATATGAGTTGCCTTCAAACTTCTGCTTGTCCCAAAGTGGTTCAAGAACATAAACCCTGGAATCCTTGGATGCGGCTTCGTAAACCTTTTTTGCAATCTTTGTAACCTGCTTAAGGCTAAAGCAGTCAAGGAACTGGCTCATCCAGTATGCATCGGCGTTGGCTGGAAGTCTTGTCTCTTCAGAAAGGACGTTTCCAGAGCATGTTCCTATTCGGTCTGCAAAACCTGCTTCCGCTGCATTTTTCTCTGCAACTGCCGTCTGTCCCGGAAGGTCAACAATGGTAACCTTTACGTCAGGGTTGTACCTGCAGCAGGTAATGGACCACTTTGCAGTATTTCCCCCGATGTCTACGAGAGACTTGGGTGGATTGCTGCCAAAGACAATTGGCAGGGCCGTCGGGAATGCAATGTCGGAATAGAAATGGTCAAATTCAAACCATGATTTTTTTGAACGCTCGTCAAGCTGGGACAATCCTTCGTAGATTACAGTCCACTTGTCAGAAAATTCCTTGAGACCTTCAGGCTTGCCGGAAAGAACAGAATCCTTAAGTTTGAATGCGCCCTTGTAGCAGATGTCATTGGTAAAGTTAAAGTTGACTTTTGTAAGGGTGTCATTTAAAAGGAACCAGCCGGTTTTTCCAAGGACGTATTTTTCATCCTTCTGGCATGTGGAATCTTTTGTAACGCGGATTACGTTCATTCCCAGGGCCATTTCGCAAAGAACCCCAACGCCGTATTCCGTCAGGCCCGTTTTTTCTGCAAGAGCCTTAACTCCGATTCCGTCGTCTCCAGAATCTTCAATGATGTTTAAAAGCCCAAGTTCAATCATTGCCCTGATTGCCTGGAATGTCATTGGAGCGAATGCAATTTTCTGTGCTTCAAAGCGTGCGTCGATGGCGCGGATGTTGTCTTCCTTGTATTTGTCAAAAGAATAGGCTGCATTATCCATAGAAAAACCCCGGAAAAAGTATTGTGTTGGTTGTGCAATAAGTTTTTTATATTTTCATTATAGAAGAACTTTAAACAAAAAACCGTGATTTTTCAATAATGGTGTTCATGTTTGTTCATGCCGACCCTGTTTTGGTGGAATTTTTCATAAAGGGGGATGAATCAGAGCTGAATAAAATGTATACTCGAGGAATCATAAAATCATAGTGAAGGGGTATGTAAATGAAGAACCTTGAAGAAGTATTAGGCCGTCAGTTTATTTTTTTGGATGGAGGAACGGGAAGCATTCTTCAGGAAAAGGGACTCAAGCCCGGAGAGCTGCCGGAACGCTGGAACCTTGAGCACCCGGATGTCATTCAGGACCTGCACTATGCATATTATTCCAGCGGAACAAACATAGTTGCAACAAACACCTTTGGCGCCTATGAGGGAAAATTTTCCATTGAGGAACTCAAGCAGATAATTCCTGCAGCAGTAAAGAATGCAAGCCTTGCAAGGGAAAACCGACTTAATGATGAACCGGATGCTCTCTGCTATGTGGCATACGACATGGGACCTTGCGGAAAACTGCTTAAGCCAATGGGCGACCTTGATTTTGAGGATGCAGTTAAACTGTTCAAGACAACAGCCTTGCTTGCCCTGGACCAGAAAATCGATGCCTTTCTTGTAGAAACGATGAACGATGCATACGAGGCAAAGGCTGCCATCATCGCGGTAAAGGAAGCCATGGAAGAAAAGAACGTTCATCTTCCAATTCTTGCGACAAATGTTTATGACAAGTCATCCCGTCTTCTTACCGGTGCAACTCCGGAGGTAATGAGTGCTATTCTCGAAGGACTTGGGGTAAGCGCATACGGATTGAACTGCGGTCTTGGGCCAGATGACCTTGTGGATGCAGTGGACAGGCTTCTGGAATCTTCAAGTCTGCCAGTGATAGCAAAGCCAAATGCAGGTCTTCCTGTAAGCGTCGGCGGAAAAACCATGTACAATGTTGGCCCAAATGAATTTGCCGCATCAATGAAAAAATTTGCTCAGAGGGGAGTCCAGATTTTTGGCGGATGCTGTGGAACTACTCCTGCCCACATAAGGGCCCTTGTTGGCGAAATAAAAAAACTTGAATTCATTCCGGCAGAAGAAAAGAATGTTTCCGTTGTTTCCAGCTACACAAAGCATGTGGTGATTGGCGGATCTACACAGCCAAAGCTCATCGGGGAAAGAATAAATCCGACTGGAAAGAAGAAATTCAAGGAGGCCCTTCGCGCTGGGGACATTCCATACATAATCCAGCAGGGACTTGACCAGATAAAGGCCGGGTGCCACGTTCTTGACGTAAATGTGGGACTGCCGGAAATTGATGAAAAGCAGATGATGGTCCAGGTTGAACAGGAACTTCAGAGCGTAACCGACATTCCGCTTCAGATCGACACAAGTTCCCCAGATGTAATGGAAGCAGCCTTGAGGCGCTATAACGGAAAGGCTCTTGTAAACTCGGTGAACGGAAAGGCAGAGGTAATGGATGCCATATTCCCCCTGGTAAAAAAATATGGCGGCGTTGTGGTTGCCCTCACTCTTGATGAAGGAGGAATTCCTGCAACCAAGGAAGGCCGCGTAAAGATCATAGAAAAAATTCTTGCCCGCGCAGAATATTACGGTATTGCAAAAAAGAACATCCTCATCGACGCACTGACCATGAGCGTATCAAGCGATACCAATGCAGCAATTGCCACACTGGAGACCGTAAGGGAAGCAAAGGAAAAATTCGGACTCGGCAGTGTTCTTGGGGTTTCCAACATTTCCTTCGGCCTGCCCAACAGGGAATTCGTAACCTCGCAGTTCTTCAGCCTTGCAATGCAGAGGGGACTCAGTGCCGCAATCATAAATCCCCTTGCCTTTGAAATCCAGAAGGCCTACAAGACCTACTGCCTTCTTTACGGCTTCGACAAGGACTGCCTTGGGTACATTGATTTTGCCGGAGGAATAACTGTAACTTCTCCAGGCGCAGTAGCTCCGTCACAGGCATCTGGTGGATCCCAGACCGGCGGCCAGAGCCAGAGTCCAGCAGAAGAAGGCGGGTTAAAGCAGGCTGTAATTGGAGGCCTTAAGGAACAGGCAGCATCCATTACAAGGCAGCTTCTTGAAAACACGGAAGCCGTTGCAATCATAAACGACATGCTTATTCCGGGGCTTGATTTTGTAGGAAAGGGATTTGAACAGAAAAAGATGTTCCTGCCCCAGCTACTCATGAGTGCAGAGGCTGCAAAAAGTTCCTTCGAGGTCATAAAGGAATACCTTGAAAAAACAGGCAAGAAAGGGCAGAGCCGTGGCAGCGTCATTGTTGCAACGGTTCATGGGGACATTCACGACATCGGAAAGAACATAGTGAAGGTTCTTCTGGAAAACTATGACTTTAACGTAATCGACCTTGGAAAGGATGTGGCTCCAGAGACTATAGCCGACTGTGCTGTTGAAAACAAGATCCGTCTGGTTGGACTGAGTGCGCTGATGACGACGACTGTTCCTGCCATGAAGGAAACCATTGAGCTTTTGCGCAAGGTGTCGCCGGAAACAAAGGTTGTTGTGGGAGGCGCCGTTCTTACTCAGGAATATGCGGACATGATCGGTGCCGACAAGTATGCCCACGACGCCATCGATACGGTTAACTATGCCCGCGAGGTTTTTGCCTGACATGAGGCCGGGCGGTGTTGCCTGCGGGGGCTTGAGTGTTTTACAGGCTGCGGCGGTTTAGCTGCATCCTTTGCGGTTAACAAAGTCAGTGCGGTTAAACTGCACCCACTGCGTTTAAGCAACATCAGCCCTTAAAGCATTCCTATCTCGGCCATCCATTTTTTAAGGTCTTCGTTCCAATGGGTGGTCTGCAGGAACCATTCGTTCTTCATGCCAAAGCCGTGTCCACCCTTTTCGTAAACTGCAAATTCATGGGGAATGTTTTTTTCGGAAAGTGCACGGTCAAGCCTTACGGAATTTTCAAACATAACGACGGGATCGTCCTTGCATGCAACAATGTAGCAGGGAACCATGTCATCCGGAATGTTCAGTTCCATTGAATATTCGTCCTTGATGGCCTGGGTATATTTGTGGCCCCACATGTTTGCAGGCGAAAATCCCTTCTCCCCTTCCCCGTGCTCTTTGCTTCCCTTAAACTGATGCCCAAGCAGGCTTATGCGGGACCATTTGTGCCCGATGTCGTCCTGCATGCTTACAACCGGATAGATGGGCATGACAAAATTCGGGCGGAGGGAAACCTGTGCAGAAACGCCAAGCTTGCCAAGTTCATTGCGCTGGCCTCCGTAAACTCCAGACATGGTAACAAGATGACCGCCGGCAGAAAAACCGATGGCTCCAATTTTTTCAGGGTCTATGCCGTAACGATTCGCATTTTCACGAATATACTTAATCGACATCTGGATGTCTTCAAGCATGGCTGGATGATGGTGGCAGTTGTATGCAACCCTGTACTGCAGGACAAAGGGAACAACACCAATGCTGTCAAACCATGCGCTGGAAGTAAAACCTTCGTGAGGCATTCCAAGATGATGGTAGCTTCCACCGGGGCAGATGACAACCGCAGTTTTTTTTGTTCCAGGCTCTGCATATTTTGGCGCATAAAGAACCGAATCCCGCAGGCAGTATTCCATTCCCTTAACATCTTTCCAAAGGTAAATCCTGTCATACCTGGACTTTTCCCCGGCCCAGCAGAAAATCGTGGCAAAAGCTAAAAACACAAGTGCTGAAAACTTTTTCATGAAATCATTCTATCAGAAAGGGGAATGCATGTCAGATTTTTTTTGAGGGGTAAGTCTCCCCCTCGCTCGCATTCGGCCCCTTCGTGGCCGCTTGCTCCCTACCCCCTCTATGGTACAATCCATTCATGTGATAAAGAAAAAATACATTCTGGTAAATTGAAATTTATCATGCTTGCACATACAATAGTTCCATGAAGAAAACATTGATGGCTGTAATCGTCATGGTCTCCTCAGCATTTCTTTTCGCAAGGACAGGAATCGGAATTCAAGGCGGTGCAAAAATAGACATGGGAATAGACCATGTGGAAGGAATGAGCATCCGCAGCGACAGGTCCCCCTGGGGAATTTCCCTCGACTGCAACTTCAAGGACAAATCTGCCGACCTCATACTGGACGACTGGTGGATCGTAAAAAGATTATCTAACAATGTTAACTTATATACGATTTGGGGTATGTCCTTTGGAGCAAGGCTTGAAAATACATGGTATGGAGAAACAGGGCCGCGACTTGGAGCCGGAATTGATGTCTTTCTATTTAAAGGCCGGTGCCTGGAATTTTTTGCCCAGGCTGCATGGAATCCGTCCATCGGTGCTAATTGGGATAGTGAAGAAGATGAGCTTTCCCTTCGTTTCCGGCCTGCCTGCTTTCCTGTCAATGGCGGAATAAGGCTGTGGTTTGGCAACTAGAGGCTTTCTGGAGATTCCCAAAATTCAACCTGCGTGGTAAACTTTAGCCATGGAACAGTACAAGAAAGAATTTATTGATTTTATGGTTCAGTGCCAGGTATTGAAGTTTGGTTCGTTCACTCTCAAGAGCGGAAGAAAGTCCCCATTTTTCATGAACGCAGGTGCCTACGTAACAGGCAGCCAGCTTGCAAAGCTTGGTGAATACTACGCCCAGGCAATCCACGCAAATTTCGGCGATGATTTTGACGTTCTCTTTGGACCGGCCTACAAGGGAATTCCTCTTGCTGTAACGACAGTAATCGCATATCAGAAGCTTTACGGAAAGGAAATCCGCTATTGTTCAAACCGCAAGGAAGTAAAGGATCACGGTGCCGACAAGGGTGCAATCCTCGGTTCCGAACTTAAGGACGGTGACAGGGTTGTAATCATTGAAGACGTTACAACTTCCGGAAAGTCTATAGAAGAAACATATCCAATCGTTACAGGCCAGGCCAATGTAAAGGTTGTTGGCGAGATTGTAAGTCTTAACAGAATGGAAAAGGCTTCTGCCGACTGCAACAAGTCTGCCCTCGATACAATTGCGGAAAAGTACGGCTTCCCTGCCCGCGCCATCGTTACAATGAAGGAAGTTCAGGAAGCCCTGGCCGGTACGCTCCTCACTCCGGAATTGATGAAGGAAATCGACGCCTACTATGCCGAATGGGGCGCCACGGAATAATAGGAAAAGGCCATGACCCAGCAGCAGTGGAATTCCTTCTGTAACTTTCGCGATCAGTACAAGGCTCTCTGCCACCAGTGGATGAATCTCGCACCGATGATGGCTCCAGTGCAAAGACAGCTTCTTCATGATGTTGATGCAGGCTGTCTCTTTGAGACTTCTGTTGTCTATAACATGGCCCTTGATGATGTAACTCCCCAGGACGAAATAAAGCTCATAGTCATTGGAGACAATCCCGGCAAGGAAGAACAGCTCGCAAAGAACAACCGCTACCTTGTGGGATCCAGTGGCCGCAATGCAGAAGGATTTTTCCGCCGCAATCCGGAACTGGCCATCGACTTCCGCAGAAATGCCATCATCATGAACAAGACTCCTATTCATACTGCAAAGACAAGGCAGCTTCTGGAACTGGCAAAAAAAGCAGGGCCAGATGCAGAGCGTCTTCTTCAAGAAAGCCAGAGGGAATGTGCCCGTCTTGTTGCCCGACTGCATCAGGACCTTGGCCCCACTGCCGAGCTATGGCTTGTTGGTCACAGCGAGCTAAAGCCAAGGGGAATATTCCAGGAGTATAAGGCTGTCCTTACCCAAAGCTATGGTGACAGTTCTGACTGGAACAGGGTCTTTGTATACAACCATTTTTCCATGAGCAGCTTCATATCCGATTACAACAAATTCCACCGGGAGCATCCCGATATGTCTCTGAAGGACTCCCTTGTCCAGATAGGAACAAGACGCCGCCTGGAAGTCTTTGGCAGATAGGGAAATTTATAAACGTTAGTTAGTAATAACCTTTAACTAACGTTAGTTAGTCATTTCTTCTCACACTACATTCAGTTCCATTTTAACTTCTATAACATAGGTTTTACATTCTGTATGTGCATCTTTCTAATTTAACAAACTAACGTTAGTTAGGTCACACATTCAAAATAAAAGCCGCCAGATTTTCTCCAGCGGCCTTAAGTATCTACAGGTATTTAGCCCTACAGTGTGCTTTCAACTGCAACGGCATTCTTACCCATAACGGCAATAATCTTGCTTCCATCCTTAAGCATGGAAACGGGAACAACTGCACTTTCAATCTTCTTACCGTCAACTTCGATGCTTTCGATTCCCTTGCAGACATGCTGCGGATTCTTAACTTCAATGCTAAGGTTCATTCCCCTCCAGCGGCGTTCAACAGAGAATCCATCCCAAGATGACTTGATGCATGGATTGATTGTAAGTCCGTCGTATTCAGGCTTGATGCCAAGCATGTACTGTGTCAGCGAGTAGTAGTTCCATGTTGCAGCACCAGAAAGCCAGCTTACCCTTGTGTTACCAGGTCTCTTGCTGTATGTGGAATAGGTTGTCTGACCGATTACATAAGGTTCACTCTGACGGATTTCTGCCTTGTCGTTGTAGAATGCAGGAAGTGAAGCTGCAGCATATTCGTATGCGCGGTCTCCGTTTCCTGTAAGACATTCAGCGATAACGCCCCAACCCTGTGTATGGTTGAAGATACCTGCGTTTTCCTTGATGCCGTGGAGGTAAACGACTGAGCTCATGATCTTAGGGGTTGTCTTTGTAAATGGAGGAGCACAAAGCATGAGTCCGTAAGGAGTTGCAAGCTTTTCCTTTACTGCTTCAAGACATGCCTTTGTCTGGTCTGGAGTTGATGCACCGGAGAGAACAGCCCAAACCTGTGTGTTAAAGTAAATCTGTCCTTCTTCCATTGTCTGTGTACCGTAAACCGTTCCGTCTTCGGCAATTGCCCAAACGAACCACTTTCCGTCCCAGCACTTCTTCTGGATTGCAGCATCAAGCTTGTCCCTTTCTCCAAGGGCCCACTTTGCTTCCTCAGGCTTTCCGAGGCGCTCAGAGATTTCTGCAAATGTTGTAAGGCCGTAGCGCAGCTGGAATGCAACAAAGAGTGATTCTCCGTGGTAGCCGAGCTTAAGGCAGTCGTTCCAGTCGGCAAGAAGTCCGCATGGAAGTCCGTTTGCACCCATTCTTTCAAGGTTGAACAAAAGGGCCTGCTTAAGGTGTCCGTATACTGTTGCTTCTCCGCTGTCTGCGTAAGGAACAACTTCATTGTAGAAGTCAAAGTCGCCGGTTTCCTTGATGTATGTTGGAACCGAGTTGAAGAACCACTGGCAGTCGTCAGAGCGGAATTCCTCTGCAGGAATCATCTTCTGCTTGCCTGCAACAAAGTCCTTGCTGATAACTGGGAGGGCACCGCCGTTGTTGAACTGGCCGCTGAGCATGAGTACAAGGCGTGCGCGTGCTTCTGAAGGAATTGCTGCAGAAACGCCAAGAACGTCCTGGACTGAATCGCGGTAACCAAGGCCGTCGCGTTCTCCATTGTAAACAAGGGAAGCTGCACGAGACCATGCAAAGGTGATCAGGTTGTTGTAAAGGCCCCATACGTTTACCGTGTGGTTGATGGCTTCGTCAGGTGTGTTTGCCTTGAAGCTGCCGAGCTTTGCATGCCATTCTGCCTTGATTGCCTCAAGTTCCTTGTCGGCACGTTCGATGCTTCCGAATTCCTTGACTGTCGGAACACCAACCTTGTTTGCATCATCGATTCCGAGGAGAACCATGATTTCCTTTGATTCGCCCGGTTCAAGGACGATGTCTGCCTGCATGGAACCGCATGAGCTGTCCCCGAAGCATTCAGAGTTCCTGCATTCACCGTTGATGACTGCTTCCGGTTCCTTGTAGCTTCCGTATGTACCGATGAAGCTTGTGCGGTCCGTGTCGTATCCAGTAAGTGGAGCGCCAACGAGGGCCATCCACTGCCCCATGTAACCGCCGCCAACTTCTTCGTCAGGATTCTGGATGCGAAGGTTTTCGTGGATTGAGATGTCCAGCATGTTGTCGTTTACTTTCTTTCCGCGCGAAAGGAAGAGTGAGTACTGAAGGTTTACCAGGTCCTGCGTAGTGTTCCACTGGTTTGAGAATTCACAGTATGTGAATGCACGCAGCTTCCTTGTCTTGTCTCCCGTGTTTGTCACCTTAAGGCGCCAGTATTCGAAGGTCTGCTTGAGCGGAACGTAATACTTTGCCTCCGACTTGATGCCTTCGTATTCAGTCTCAAAGATTGTGTAGGCCGTACCGTGGCGGCAGATGCTCTTGTATTTGTCCAGCGGTTTTCCTACAGGCTGCCATGAAGCCGACCAGTAGTCCTTGCTTTCCATGTCGCGAAGGTAGAAGTATCTTCCCGGCTGATCCATGGGAACCGAGTTGAACCTGAGGCGCATGAATCTTCCCTGTGCACCCGATTTGTAGAAACCGTAACCGCCAGCGTTGTTTGTGATGACAGCACCGTATTCAGTGGAACCAAGATAGTTGCTCCATGATGTAGGTGTGTCAGGGCGTGTTACAACGTACTCCATTGCTTCGTCGTCAAAATAGCCGTACTGCATAATTGCTCCTGTTGAATTATAAAAAGTTCAAATTTGCCAACTAAATTTTTCTCTATATAGCATGAATCTAGAATGAATGTCTAGGATACTGCTATAATTTTGTGCTGAATTCTATTCTTCTATATATAAAGAATGCTTTCTATTGAAAACTTTTGAAATATTATGAAAATGTTATATCGGTCTAGACATTTTTGTGGTCGTTCGCATTATTTTGGTGTTGAAAAAAAATTATGTATAAAATTCACTTGAATTTGCAAAAAAATATGAAAAAATTGTTTGACAATTTATTCTAACGACCCTATACTAAATTTGGAAACCGGTTGCCATGTGATTCCAAGTTTTCACAAGTCCTTCTTGGCGGTCGGTTTGTTTTTTTGAAAATTACAGGGTTTCATAATTGCAGGGAGCCTTGTTTTTAATAATTAAAATTTATACGCAAAACATAGGAGGAACGTATGAAGAAAATGGTTGCAGTTGCAGCTGCTGTTGCTTGTGCATCTCTCGCACTCGTTAGCTGTGGTAAGAAAGAAGCTGGTGCTTCTGCTAAGGCTGGTGCTGATGCAAACAACAAGATCGTAGTTTGGTCATTCACAGATGAATTGGACGGAATGATCAAGAATTACTTTGAAAAGGATGCTCGTTTCGCTGGAAAGTATGAAATCACATACTCTCTCACACCAACAGACCAGTTCCCAAACAAGCTTGACCCAGTTCTCGCTTCAGGTGCTGGATGTCCAGACGTTTTCGCTCTCGAAGATGCATTCGTTCGCAAGTACGTAGAATCAGGTCTTCTTCTTGACCTTACAGACGTATACAACGAAATCAAGTCTGATATGGTTCCATATCCAGTTGAAGTTGGTTCAGCAAACGGAAAGGTATACGCACTTTCTTGGCAGGTTACACCAGGTGCTCTCTTCTACCGCCGCTCATTGGCTAAGAAGTACCTCGGAACAGACGATCCAGCAGAAGTACAGAAGTACCTTTGCAACTGGGAAAAGTTCCTTGAAACAGCTCAGCTCCTCAAGGACAAGTCAAACGGTGCATGTTACATCCTCTCTTCTACAGGTGACCTTTTCAAGCCATACAGCGCTGGACGCAAGGATCCATGGGTAGTAAACGGAAAGCTTACAGTTGACCCACTTATGGAAGACTACATGGATATGTGTAAGACACTCCATGACAAGGGATTCGAAGGACGTGTTGGTCAGTGGTCAGAAGGTTGGTTCGCTGGTATGAAGGGTGAATTTAAGGATGAAGCTGGAAACGACAAGGAAGTATTCTCATACCTCCTCCCAACATGGGGTCTCCACTATGTTCTTAAGACAAATGCTCCAGACACAACAGGTGACTGGGCAATGTGTGCTGGTCCAGTTGGATACCGCTGGGGTGGTACATGGGTAGGTGCATGGGCAAAGACAAAGAACCCAAATGCAGCTAAGACACTCATCAAGTACGTTGCAACAGACTATGACTTCCTTAAGGCATGGGCAGAAAACACAGGTGACGTTGTTTCTAACAGCAAGGTTGTTGCAGATGTTAAGGACAACTTCTCTGAACCATTCCTTGGTGGACAGAACCACTATGCAGAATTTGCAGAAATGTCAAAGACTGTTAACGGAAAGCTTTCACAGGGTACAGACCAGGCAGTTGAAGGTCTCTTCGGAGAAGCTACAGCAGCTTACGTAAACGGTGAAAAGTCAAAGGCAAAGGCTCTTGAAGACTTCAAGGCACAGGTTGCTGCACAGCTTTCACTTTCTTACTAATTAGTTAGTATGTAGAGCCTGATTGGGTTGCAGAAATGTAATCCTTCAGGCTCATCTTTTTTCCGGTGATTTGCCGGATTTGTCAGAGGTAGCATAATGAAGAAAAAAGCCGGAATAGAAACAAGAATAAGTAGAGCGGGTGCTGTATTTGTTCTTCCCTTTATTGTTGTATATTTAGCGTTTCAGTTATGGCCAGTTATTTACACACTCATCCTTGGTGTTTGTGATGTAAAGGGCTTCAAGACTGACCTGAACTTTGTTGGATTAAAGAATTATGTACGCCTCGTGAAGGATCCATACTTCTGGGGATCAGTTAAAAATACATTCATCATGTGGGGTGGAAACTTTATCCCACAGCTCGGAATAGCATTGCTCTTTGCAATTTGGTTTACAGACCTTCGTCTTAACCTTAAGTGTAAGGGTGTATTCAGAGCAGTATTCTACATGCCAAACCTGCTTACAACAGCATCTATCGCTATTTTGTATCGCAGTTTGTTTGCATATCCTGTTGGACCTGTAAACCAGTTTCTTACTGGTACATTAAATATTTGGTCAGAAGCAGTTGTTGACGGAGAAAATGTTAAGCAGGCTTTTAACTTCTTCCGTATGCCAACAGCTTCACGCTTTATCGTTTCATTCATTCAGTGGTGGATGTGGTGTGGTCATACACTTATTATGCTTATGGCTGGTATCACAAGTATTTCTCCTTCACTTTATGAAGCAGCAATCGTAGACGGTGCAGACCAGAGACAGCAGACATTCTATGTTACTCTCCCTCTTCTTCGCCCTATGATGTTCTACATCCTTACTACATCAATGATTGGTGGTATGCAGCTCTTCGAAATTCCATTCCTTCTTACAGGTATGCACGGTGAACCTGACTTCAAGATTCGCTCAATGGCTCTTTACCTGTACAACATTGGTTTCCAGGGTGCAACTGACTACTCATATGCATCAGCTATTGCTATTGGTATCTTTATTATCACAATCATTCTTGCAACTCTTATCAACTGGATCATCAAGGAAAGACCAGTTAAGAGACGTAGAGGAGCTTAATTATGAACATGAATTACAAGCAGTCGCTTACATTTAAAAGAACAATTCTTTACATTGTAATGGTAATCTTTGCCTTGCTCGCTGTTGTTCCGATCTACCTCATGTTGATCAACGCAACACGTTCAAATGCTCAGATTAACTCTGGTGTTTCTTTCCTTCCTGGTGGAAACACAATGCAGAACTGGAAGAACCTTACATCAAGAAGCTTCAAGATTTGGAGAGGTTTCGGAAACAGTGCCATCATTGCTTTCTTCTCAACAGTTCTTGGTGTTTACTTCTCTACCCTTACAGCTTATGGTATCCACGTATACCGCTTCAAGGGAAGAAACTTCCTGTGGGCTTTCATCCTTCTCGTTATCATGATTCCTGGAACACTTTCATTCATTGGTTTCTACCAGTTTATGGCTAAGGTTCACCTTCTTGACAGCTTTATTCCGTTGATCGTTCCAACAATCGCATCAGCAGGTACAGTTCTGTTCATCAAGCAGTACATGGAATCAATTCTTTCACTTGAACTTATTGATGCAGGTCGTATTGACGGTGCAGGCGAATTCCTTATCTTCAACGTGGTTATCCTGCCAATCATGACTCCTGCTCTTGCAACACAGTGTATCTTTGCATTCGTTGGTTCATGGAACAACTTCATGACTCCATTCGTTCTTCTTTCAGACCAGAAGAAGTACACACTTCCAATGCTTGTTCAGACACTCCGTGGTGATATCTACCGTACAGAATACGGTTCAATCTACCTTGGTGTTGCAGTTTCCCTTCTTCCAATCTTGGTATTCTATGCATTCATGTCACAGTTTATCATTTCCGGAATTACAATGGGTTCTGTAAAGGAATAGAACATTCTGTTTCTGAGGGCTGCCGTCCGGCAGCCTTTTTTTTTGACTTGAGGAAATTTTATGAAAATCTACAATCCTATTCTTTCGGGATTTCACGCCGATCCTTCTATTGTTTGTGCAAATGGAGAATGCTATATTGCCAATTCGACTTTTGAATGGTTCCCTGGAGTTGAACTTCACCGTTCAAAGGACATGAAAACCTGGACTCCGGTTCCTTCTCCACTTTCTACAAAGACACTTCTCGACATGGCTGGAAACAAGGCCAGCTGCGGAATCTGGGCTCCATGCCTTACTTATTCAGACGGGCTTTTCTGGCTCATATATACAAATGTGCGCTCATGGAACAGCGGCCCATGGAAGGATACTCCAAACTTCCTGACTACCGCCCCTTCAATTGAAGGCCCTTGGTCTGATCCTGTATTCATGAATGCTTCGGGCTTTGATGCCTCAATGTTCCACGATGATGACGGAAAGCATTGGTATGTAAACATGGAATGGGACTACCGCGGTATTGGCCCACGACAGTTCTCTGGAATTCTCCTGCAGGAATACGATCCAAAGCAGAAGAAGCTTGTTGGCGAATCAAGAAAGATTTTCCTTGGTTCTGACATTGGCCTTGTTGAAGGGCCTCATCTTTACAAGAGAAACGGCTGGTACTACATTTTTGCTGCAGAAGGCGGAACATGCTACGAACACGCCATAACCTGCGGAAGGTCAAAGAGCATCTTTGGGCCTTATGAAATTCATCCAAACAATCCTTTGATCTCTTCTTACGGTCATGATGAAATCAGGCTGCAGCGCGCAGGTCACGGTGCATGGTGCAAGAGCCCAGACGGAAAGAAGGACTACCTTGTATATCTTTGCGGTCGCCCTCTTCCTGGAACGGAGCGATGCGTTCTTGGCCGTGAGACAGGCATTGCAGAAATTGAATGGAAGGATGACTGGCCATGGGTTAAGCAGCCTGATGGTTCTCTCCAGAACTTCCCGCCGGACTACATTGAAGTTGAAGGTGATGGGGAAATTATGCCGGGCCATGGAGCCATTCATCCTGCGGAAAAATACACATTCAATAACAATGACTTCCTCCTGGACTTCAAGACCCTCAGGGTTCCTGTTGATCCAAAAAGATTCTCCACAACAGACAGGCCTGGTTGGCTTAGAATTTATGGCGGACAGTCTCCAGTTTCTACCTTTGAACAGGGAATTCTTTGCCGCCGCCAGACTGACTTTGAATTTGAGGCAGAGACAAAGATGGAATTCAAGCCAAAGAATTTCCAGCACTTTGCGGGCATGATCTATCGCTACGACGAGGAAACCCAGTATCTTTGTGCCGTTACCCTCAATGAGCAGCGTGGACTTGTAATTCAGGTTATGACAATAATGCCTGAAGGTTTTGTCCGTGAGCTCGAAATGGTTGTGGATGAGACAAAGCCTGTTTGGATTAAGCTTAAGGTCAACGGAAAGAAGGGATTCTTCTACTGGTCTCAGGATGGTGAAAATTTCAGGCAGCTTAGGCCTCTTCTTGATGCTTCAAAGCTTTCTGATGAATATGGCGGACAGGGATTTACCGGAGCTTTTGTTGGTATGTATGTTGCAGACATGGTTAATTACACAAACTATGCTGATTTTGAATACTTTACCTATAAAAGGGCTGGCAATAATATGTAGGGGCATGGGCAGGAGACTTGGTTTAAATGGTAACAATCTATGACATCGCAAAAAGCACAGGTTACTCTGCCCCTACCATATCCAAGGCCCTAAACGGTACCGGGGGATTGAGCGAAAAAACCAGGCAGAAAATTCTGTCTGTTGCTGAATCCCTTGGCTACAAGCCGAACATGGCAGCGCGTGCCCTGACTACAAAAAAGGCCTATCTTATCGGCATCATTTTTGAAGACATCTACATGATGCGCGGTTTTGAACATCCTCTCTTTGGTGGAATCCTGAACAAGTTCCGCTCGGAAATGGAAAACTCCGGGTACGACCTGATTTTTCTTTCACGATCCTTTCTTGCGCGCAAGCAGTCATATCTTGAGCATTGCCACCATAGAAATGTTGATGCCGTTGTAATCATCAACCCACTTTCCGTTGATGAAGAAATAGAAGAACTTGTTCATTCCGACATACCATGTGTTTCCACTAACTTCGTGATTCCGGGAGTTCCTTCCGTTGTTACGGCAAATGAGGAATCAGGCTACCAGGCTGGAAAGTACCTGGTGGAATGCGGTCACAAGAAAATCGGTTTCATTGCAGGTACCATTGACAAGTATAACATAGCCAGCATTGAGCGTCTTAACGGCCTTAAGAAGGCTCTTGCCGAGAGCGGAATTGAATACGACGATGACTGGACGGAACACAGCAAGCTTTGGACCCGTGAGGAAGGATATAATTCCATGAAGAGGCTTTATGAAAGGCACAGGGAACTTACGGCGGTTTTTGTTGCCAACGACAACATGGCTTATGGTGCAAGTTCATTCCTCAAGTCCATCGGGCTTAAGCTGCCGGAAGACATGTCCATCATCGGCTTTGATGATGAAACTGCATCGGAGTTCTTTTCCCCAACCCTTACAACCTTCCGCCAGAACAGGAACCTTATTGGTGAACTTTCTGCAGAGATTCTGATGAACAAACTGGTGGGCATTCCGGTTAACGAGTGTGTTCAGGTTCCTGCCGAATTCATCGAGCGCAATTCAGTGAGTAAAATATACTGAACGGGGTCTTTAAAAGGTGCCGCTGCCTTAAAAAAGAACTTAAAGGGATGCCTTGAATCTTTTACAAATTCTATTTCCTATGGTATAATTTTTGATATAATCCCCCATATTATGCGGCCATGAGATTTTGGCCCGGCAGGAGTAAAAATGTCTGATATAAATGATCTTGATGCATTGCTTGATTCTGCAGAAATAATGCCAGCACCATTTGTTCCTTCCATGAAACCAAGTTTTGATGATTTTGGTGCCATCGGCAATTCAGGTGATAATCAGGGAATAAAAAGACCAAATATGACGGGTTGCGTGCCTGATGTTGACCTTTCAATAAAGGAATTTCAGGAAATCACCAAATTCTTTGAAGATGAACCAAGTAAGGTTTATGATGACCAGAACTATTATAAGAAATGCCTTTCAGGTGAAGGTCAGGCTTCTCAGCGCCTTCATGAACTTCTTGTAAAGTACCTGAACTGTCAGGACAAGAAGGACAAGACCGTATACCGCCAGCAGATTGTAACTTCATATTGGGAATACCTCAGGAGCCTGGCCCTTAAGATGGCAAGCCCGAATGTTCCGGACTGCAAGAGAATGGCTATGCGTTTTGGAATCGTGCTTCCTTCCCTGGCAACCGCAGAACAGAAGAACATGTTTGCAAGGGCAATCGACAAGAACAATACCTATGAACCTGTCCTTTACATGGATGAATGGATCCGCTCGGTTTCTCTCGGTCACATGAAGTCCAGTGCAACTGATGAAGCTCCGGTTAGGGCTACGGCCAACAATCCTGGAGCCGAACAGCAGAGAATCATGGCCCTCAAGAGCAAGAACCAGGGAAAGATCCAGACATCGGAAAACCTCTTGAACATGAAGGAAAACGAAAGACGCACCTTGGAAGATCAGGTTAAGAACAGGATTGAAGACCTCTTCCGTCATGAAACCATATTCGGGCTTGAACCACATACAAATCCATACACCGACATGCAGAGGAAGATGTTTACCGATATCGTTAACATGTTCCGTCAGCTGCAGAAGGCAGACAAGGAGCTTGAAAAGTATCTTGCGGAATTCAGGGAAGCAAAGGAAACGGAAGAGCACTTGAATCAGAAGTCCACTGAGGTTGTGGAAGAAGTCAGCGTTGGCAAGGAAGAAATCAACGGTGAGATGAACACGATCCGCCAGATGGCAAAGATGACTTGCGGTCGCCAGGGAAACCAGTTCCCGGTTTTTACAAGGGAATTTTTCCACTGTATCGACAAGGGTACGGGATTCCGCGAGAATGTCCTGCGCGAGCTTAAGTGGATTGAATCCATTGACCCGCAGTGTTTCTGCCGCATTCACAAGAACGTACCGCATAGAATCGTTCCTTATGTTTTGCTTGTTCCAACTTACGGAGACGTGGGATTCTGCTGGGAACCTTTTGACAGATACAACAGAATTTCAAGCCGCGGCCGCATCATAATTCCAATGTACCCAAGGGACCTTAAGATTGCATGTCTTTCGGCAGTTGCAGACTACAGGTGGCAGGTTGCAAAGGAAAAGGCATCCTTTGACTGGATGAGTGACGGTCTTACGGGACATTACTATCAGTATCTTGAAGAGCACAAGATGAAGGGAGACATTAAGCAGTTCTTCATCGACGACTACATTCTCTGGATGACAAAGGAATCCAACGGAACCCAGAAGCTTGAGAAGGAAGTCCGAAACATTTTCTGGCGCTACCTTCCATTCCCACAGGAACTCAAGGACGAACTCAAGAAGAGAAGCCTTGTTTACCAGGAACTGTTCCAGAGGGATATTAACCGCAGCATGTCTGACGGCTATTGATTCTGGATTAAGTTCAGGCTTTTTCCTGTTTCCATTATTGAGGAACGTGGATTACTTCGCGGGGCTTGCTTCCGTTAGCAGGACCTACGATTCCGCGTTCTTCCATTTCTTCCACAAGGCGGGCTGCACGGTTGTATCCAATGCTCAGGCGGCGCTGGATGTAGCTTGCACTTGCCTTTCCTGCCTGGAGTACGATTTCAAGGGCCTTTTCGTAAAGAGGGTCTTCGCCAACATCGCCAAAGAGATTCATCTGGCCGCCATTGTCCTCTTCTTCATCGTCAATGAAGATTTCATCGTCAATGTATTCCGGCTCTCCCCACTTCTTTACTTCCTGAACGACGTTTTCAACTTCCTGGTCGCTGACGAATGCACCCTGAATGCGCACAGGGAACGGGTCAGTGGAACTTGCATAAAGCATGTCTCCCTTACCCAGGAGCTTTTCGGCACCAACCTGGTCGATGATGATACGGCTGTCCATTTTTGCTGCAACCATGAATGCAACGCGGCTTGGAATGTTTGCCTTGATGAGACCGGTGATTACGTCTACGGAAGGACGCTGGGTTGCCAGTACCAGGTGAATTCCAACGGCACGGCTCATGGCACAAAGACGGGCTACGACACCTTCAAGCTGTTTTCCGGTGGTTGCCATAAGGTCTGCAAATTCGTCGATGATGACGATGAGGTATGGAATCTTTTCCGTGGCAATGTGCTGCTCAACAATCTTGCGGTTGTAGTTTGAAATGTCGCGGCATCCAAGGCTGTCAAGGACGGCATAGCGGCGTTCCATTTCGCAAAGGCAGTACTGGAGTGCCTGCATGGCCTTCTTTGGCTCGGTAATGACCGGAGTGAGAAGGTGAGGAATATGGTTGTAAAGCTTTAGCTCGACAATCTTTGGATCTATGAGGATCATCTTTACGTCGGCCGGGCTTCTCTTGTACAGAATCGAAAGAATCATGCTGTTTACGCAGACAGATTTACCTGCACCCGTTGAACCTGCAATGAGAAGATGAGGTGTCTTTACGAGATCCATGATTTGTGTTTCGCCCTCAATGTCCTTTCCAAGGACTACAGGAACAGACATCTTGTTCCATTCCTTGCGTGGCTGCTCGATGCATTCGCGGAAGCTTACAATGGCCCTGTCTGCATTTGGAACTTCAATACCGACGGCGCGTTTTCCAGGGATAGGAGCAACTATGCGGACAGACTGGGCGGCAAGGCGAAGGGCAATGTTATCTGCAAGGCCTGAAATCTTTGAAAGCTTAACGCCTGGAGCCGGGAGAATCTCGAACATGGTGACAACGGGACCCTTTCGGATTCCGGTGATTTCCGCATCAATCTTGAATTCGCTGAGGGTTTCCTTTAGGTTGTCGGCAGCCTGCCTTGTGTCGTCGTCAATGACCCAGTATTCATTTTCTGAATATTCCTGAAGAAGGTCAGTCGGGATTTTATATGGCCCAAGAGGACGCTTCTTTTTTGGAGGAAGTGGGATTGGCTTGGTTACGCCATTTTCCGTAATGACGGCAGTTTTTGGAGCTTCATGGCTTTCTTTTGGTGCAACGGGATTTCCATTGGCGTCAACAACAGGAGGGGCAAGGGGATCCACGTTTTGAGAAGCAGCGGCAGGTGAGGTAGCTGTTGCTCCCGTTTCCTGGGCAATGGCCGAAACTGCATCCCTGTCCATTCTTGCAAAGACGTCTTCCAGTGAAGAAGAAGATGGGTCGAAATTTGCAAGGGAAAGTGAAGCAGCAGGAGCTGGCGGTGGAAGGTTTTCCTCGTAGGTTTCTTCGGGAAATTCTTCAAATTCAGCAGCTTCATCAGGTTCTTCCTGCAAGTCTTCCATATCCTGCATCTCATATTCATTGGGGTATTCACTTTCGTCCCTGTCCTGATAGTAGTTTTCTTCAATTTCAGGAAGGTTTATGTCGTCGTCCTCTGAGTATTCTTCATAGCTGTCCTGCAGTTCATTTTCATTCTGACCGGCAGCTTCGTCCTCAAAGGTGATTTCATATTCAATGGGTTCTTCAGTTTCTTCCGGTTCCCTTTCATCATCAAAAAGGTCCGAGGTAAGGCTCTGGGATTCCATCTCAAAACTGTCGATAACATCTTCCGTATCATTCTGTGGGGAAGGGCTTTCGTATTCTTCTATAATGATGGAATCTTCCGGGGGTGACTCCGGTTCCTGGGAAGGCATTTCCCTGTCAAACTGGGAAATGTCCACTTCCGTGTCGCTGGCTCTTGATGAAGGAGCATTGGGTACGGGGGCGGTAAGTTCCGGTTCAAGGTCGGCTTCTTTCTGTGGGGCGGCAGGATTCTTGACGGTGCCCTTTATTTCTCCCTCGGAGGTAAGTGACCAGTTGCCACGGCGCTTTTTCTTTGGGGCCTCAAACTGCAGTTCTTCTTCCTGGACTGCATCTTCATTGTTTTCTTCATTTTCCGGTTCCAGGGGTTCTGAAGGAAGCTTTGAGATGACGGTCTTCTTTGCAGTGTCAATTTTACTTTTTAAGATTGTTTTAAGTTTTACGACAGTTGGTTCCTTGGGCCTGGTTACCTTTGATGCTTCTGGATTGTCCAGGTCTACAGCAGTTTCTTCAGGTTCCTCTTTTTCTTTTGGGGCAGCAGGGGCCTTTGGCGTGAAAAGGGGTTCGCCATGAATTTTCTTTTCTATTATAGAGGCTGCCGTAATGGCAAGAAGGTATTCCAGGGCAACAAGGAGAAATGCAATTACAAGGAGAATGACAATTTTTATGAAGGCAATGGGGCTTGGGTCGTTGCGTGCTATGTTCTTGGAAATCTGTTCACCGGCAACAAGGGTAAAGAATGGAATTACGCTTACGAGGAGAATAAATGCGCGCTGAACCGACCATTTTGCACTTAGGCAGAAGGCACCTGCCGTAAAAAAGAAGGCTGGAATGAGGATGGAACAGATTCCGTATACGGAAAGGAGCATCTGGCCAGTCTGGGAAAGGAATCCGGCCCTTTGTGCATCCCCGTAGTCCAGGACTCCCATAAGAAGTCCCACTGAAAAAAGTGCTGCCACAATAAACAGGACAACGCCTGTACAAGTTGCTGCAATCCGTTCTTTTCTAGTCATTCAAGTTCCCCATGAAAAAAATCAGGGTGATTCCCCAAGGTCGCCTTATGCGGAACACCCCGTAACATTATCGGTATAATATAGTAAGATTTTAGGCATAAAGTTGTACGGCATGGGTTTAATCAGTTGCATTATTGACGCATTGCTTGTATACTATACTTGTGTCTGAATTATATATTGTGGCCACACCCATAGGTAACTTGGGTGACATCACTTACAGGGCTCTGGAAACTTTCAAGAATGTTGACGTCATAGCAGCTGAGGATACCCGTCATACCCTGCAGCTGCTTACGCATTTTGAAATCAGGAAGCCCCTGGTGAGCGTAAGGTCCCACAATGAACAGTTTGCCTCTGAAAAGGTCATAAAGCTCCTTGATGAAGGGCAAAAGGTTGCTTATGCAAGTGATGCGGGAACTCCGGGAATAAGTGATCCTGGGGCAATTCTGGCAGGGCTTGCGAGAAAGGCAGGACACAAGGTTATCCCAATTCCGGGGGCAAGCGCCTTTGCAGCTTTGGCAAGTGTTGCCGGGGCAGGCGGTAAGACCCTTGTTTTTGAAGGCTTTCTTTCCCCAAAACCGGGAAGAAGGAGAAGCAGGCTCAGGGAACTCATGGCAACAGGTGATGCCGTGATTCTTTACGAAAGTCCTTTCAGAATCGTTAAACTTTTGACGGATATTGCCGATATAGAGAAGGACAGAAGGGTGGTTGTTGGTCGTGAGCTTACCAAGCTTCATGAAGAGATAACAGAGGGAACTGCCGAAGAAGTTCTTGAAGATTACGGACAAAGGGACAAGATTCTGGGTGAATTTGCAGTATTCATTTCCGGAAATAAAAATGTTAAGAATTTGGACGAATCTTCCGATAATGTAAGCGAGGCTTAGTATGATGATAGACAAAGTTAATTATGTAACACCTCTTAACAATCTCCAGAGCACAAAACGCTCGGGAAGTGTAGAAAATACACAGAGGATGTCTGACGAAATCAGCGTTTCCGAAGAAGCAAAGGCAATGGCCGAAGCTTTGTACATGAACAAAGTTGCTGAAGAAACACCTGATGTAAGAACAGAATTGGTGGAACAGATTAAGCTTAAGATTCAGGATCCAAATTACCTTAGTGAAGCAACGATTGCAGCTACAGCGGATAAGATTCTTAGCGCTTACGGACTATAGTCAGCCCGTATTCGTTTAAAGGGGATAAAAAATAGGGCGGAATTTGTTCCGCTCTTTTTTTTTGCAGGAGAAGTAATTAGATGGCAGATTTCATTTTTAAAATTTCACCAAACATTGTCTTGGGTTCATATACGGCAAATAGGTTGGGTCAGTATGCCCTGGAATATGGAAAGAATTTCCTTGTCGTAATGGATCCGATCCTGAATGAATCCGGTACCTCGGAAAAGGTTACCAATTCCCTCAAGGAAAAGGGAGTTGAATACTTTGTTTTTGATGAAATTCCAAATGCTGCCGATACGGAAACCCTGAATTCAATACTTCGCCTTGCCCGAGATGCAAAGGTTCATGGAATCATTGCCGTTGGCGGGGGACGCGTAATTGCCCTTGCAAAGGCTGTATGTGCCGTTTATTTTGATGACACGGACATTTATGACATCATCGATGATGGCCTCGCTCCGTGCAAGAAGATGCTTCCCCTCATCTGCATTCCGACCACAATCCGCGACAGCTTTATTTTTACGGACAGGACTGTGGTTACGGATTCCAGGTCTTCAAAGGTTAAACTGATCAAGACCCAGAACGGCCTTTGCAGGATGGTTCTCTGGGATCCAAACCTACAGATTTCACTTACGGAAAAACAGACGCAGTGCATGTCCATTGAAACCCTTGCCTTTGCCATTGAAGGCTACCTTAGCCAGAAGGCAACTTTCTTTAGCGACATGATCATAGAAAAAGCAGTTCAGCTTTTGGGATATGCCCTGGATGGAGCCCCTTCCCTAAGCATTACGACTCCGCAGGATGTGCTCATGTGCCAGGGAGGATGCATGGGTTCCCTGGGAGCAGCTTCCAGTTCCTTTGGTGTGGCACACCTTCTTTCCATAGCAATCAATTCGAGGTACAAGATAAGCCGTTCCCTGACTTCTGCAATTCTTCTTCCGTATGTAATTGAGGATGCGGCAACATACCGTGCAGACAAGCTGGCTGTGGTTTCAAAGCTTTTGAGGGCAGCTCCTCAGGATGCAGATGTCAATACGGCAGTTTCTTTACTTGCTGAATACGTAAGGCAGAAGATTGCCATGGTGAACATTCCGGCACGCCTTAAGGATCTTGGACTTACGGTTGAGCAGCTGGCTCTTGCCGTAGAAGATGCAGGCGAGCTTGAACTCATTAATTCCCTGCAGAAATCCATGACTACTGATGACCTTTTTGAGCTTATAAAAAAGGCCTACTAAATGATAGATCCAAACAAACTTTACCAGCTTTCTCCGGGACAAAAAAGGCGCAAGCTGGCCCTTACCTTTGGGGAACTGGAACGCGATATTGCGGGGATTCCCGAGCCTGGCATGGAGTACAACTTCAAGTCCATGGACAGGAGAACCTACGTAAAGACCGTTGCCCGCATTGTTCTTGAAGATCCGCAGCTGCCGGAAGAAGCCCATGAAGTTTTGGGCAGACTTCTGGAAGATCCTGATTTTGATGAACGGCGGCTTTGCAACTATGCACGCAACGCACTTCTTGCTGTAATCGGAACTTTTCCTGCAGAGTGGGATCTTGTTATTGCGCCCCATTCATCGGAAAAGCTTACGGTGGAAAAGAGGAATTTTTTTCCCGGTGTTTCGGTTTATGCGGAAGACATCCGTTCCCCATTCAATGTCGGGTCCATTTTCAGGACGGCAGAGGCCATGGGATGCGAAAGCGTTTACATTTCTCCTGGATGCACGGACCCCGGCCAGACAAAGGCTGTCAGAAGCGGCATGGGATGCATTGAAACCCTTGGCTACACCCGTTGTGCCCTGGACCAGCTGCCGGAAGACAAGCCGGTCTTTGTCCTTGAAACAGGTGGAACTGCCCTGGATGAATTTGAATTCCCGGAGGAGGGAATTGTCATCATAGGCTCGGAGGAACTGGGGGTAAGTCCCGAAGCTCTAAAAAGGGCAACCTATGGTCGGGTTACCATTCCGATGACGGGCCTTAAGGCTTCATTAAATGTTGGGGTTGCCTTTGGAATCCTCATGCAGGCCTGGGTTGATGCAATCCGCAAGGGAAAGGCAAAAAAAGTCTGAGCTTGAGTGTCGTGGAGTCCGGCCATTGGGAATCTCGCTTTACATTCTAAATGAAATTGCGAGGCGCTCTGCTATTCCCTGGAACTGTTCTTCTGAGACGATGCCTACGGACTTGAGTATGGCTGGGTCTATCTGGTCATAGTCCACAAGGCTGTCGTTGTAGTGGGCAATCATGTCGGCTACGTAAATAATCTCTGAAATTTTCCTGTGGTTTTCCGGGGCTTCGTCCGGGCTGTGGTGGTATCTGATTACATCACTGAGCACCTGCGGGAAATTCCATTTTCTTGCAACGATCGATCCAAGTTCAGCATGGTTAATGCCTGTGAGCAGGTTTTCAAAAATCCTTGAAGGAATGTTCAGCCTTGAGCACATTTCCTGGATTTTCTGGTGCTGGTCAGGCTTTGCGTATTCAAAGACAATTTTTCCCATGTCGTGAAGGAGTCCGCATACGTAGCTGTCCTCTATGAGCTTCCTGTCGTTCTTTGCGAAATTCCTTGCAAGGTTGTATGAGAAGAATCCCACCTGATATGAATGGTACCAGAGCTTCTTGCTGTTTTCTGTTGGGGACATGAGGTTTCCCATGGAACCGATGGAAAACAGGAGGTTCTCGATTCCCCTGAGGCCTATGAGCTTGACGGCTTCCTCAATGGAATTGCATGGCTTTGAAAGGATGTATGCGGCGGAGTTTACCATCTTGAGGAGTTCGCCGGTAAGGGATACGTCGTTGGAAATTTCCAGGGCAATGTCGCTGAGCTTGCTGTCCGGGGAATTTATCATGCTGTTGATGCGTGAAATGTTTTCCGGGAATTCCGGCATTCCTTCCACCAGTTTTGCAAATTCAGAAGTGATGCATGAAACCAGCTGGGTTGTCTTTGGCGAAAGGGGGAAGAACACTCGGTTGACCGTCTGCCCGTTCTCGCTGACAATCTGGAAATTTTCTTCTGAAAGGCCAATCTTGCGGAGGATCAGGATCATGATTACGATTCCAAGTCCGGCTCCTTCCGTATCGTCAAGAAGCTGGGAGATTCCTTCTTCCACGGATGAATACATGAGGCCGCGGGAAATCTTGTCGTGGATTCTCTTGTACTCGAAGAATGTCAGTTCCGAGCGGTTGGCAACTTCAATCTTTACCTTGTTGTTGCGCACCTGGAAAACAACCTTTATGAAATATCCCTGCTTGCGCTGTTCTTCAAGATAATGGTGAATGTTGGTGATTGTGTCAGTCTTGAAGGTTTTCATCCCCTCGTCGTATTGGTTCTGGTCAAAGAGGTCCAGGCCGCGCTCCTTAAAATAGACGCGCTTTGTGTTTGCCTTTTTTGCATTGTTTACAAGTTCCTTGACGCAGTATGTCAGCCCGTCGATTATGTCGTCATGGTTCAATACTTTCAGGAATACGGCAAGAATGTCCGTGATATACTGTTCCATTTCCAGGGGAAGAGTATAAGTCGTTACGGTGAGAGGAATTCCTGTTTCTATTGCAAGTTGAACCTTTTCCTGGTTGACCTTGATTTTCTTGATCTGCGCCATAAACTGAGTATAAATCCAATATCTCCATCAAATTATATCATAGTGATATTCTAATTTCAATTAATATGGTAGAGTAAGGACATGACAAATAGATTTCTTGCGGAATGTCTTGTATTGCTAAACGTTCTGGCGGGTAGTGCCAGGTTTCTTTTCATTCGTCATACAAAAAACGACTCTCTTGCTGCAGCACCTTATGCAGGACTTTTTTTTGCCCTGGTGAACATAGGAATATTTGGAATTTCCGTTGAGGAACTAGCTGTCCTTGTGCTTGCATTCTGGGCGTGTCTGTGGAACCTGCGTTCCCTGCTGCGTCTTTCTTCCGGAGTAATTACCGACCGTTATGAAATCAAGCTTGTGGTGATGAACATACTGAACATTGTCCTGACTGGATTTGTATTCTGGGGGCTTGTGATTACCAGACCCATGAGCGCCGACGCCAGGAAGATGCAGGTTGTGGAAGACGCCCGTTATGTTACGGGAAATTTCAGGGAGGGAGTGGAAGACCTTGAAGGGAACTTTAAGTTTCGCCGTGGAAGGATAATTCATGTTGAGCCGGAAGCTGCAAATCCTGCAGGCCGAACCATAGTTGTCTTTGTTCCCCCTAAAACTGCCAATGCAGAAAACTACAGGTTCTTCTTCTATAAACTTGCAAAGAATGGATATTCGGTTTATTCCGGGGACTTTTACACCGGCGATGCCTTGTGGTTTGGTACCGTCAGGGACCTGCGCATTTTCCGCCGGTTTACAGCCCTTGTGGAAAAAATGAGGGACAGGGATGCATACGATGAGATGCTGAAGAAGAACAGGTATTGGACGGCAGCCGAGTATGATTTTCTTGTAAAGATGGCACATCCAACGGAACTGGACACGGTTTTTCTTGTGGGGGAAGAGGATGCTGGCGGAGCAATGGAAATATGCCTTAGGGAGAACAAGGCGGTTAGCGGTTCCTTTGACCTGAACTTTGTGGATGGTTATTCCACCAAGGGATTTGGGCCTGTGGAAAATACGGATCTTGTGACTGCCTGGATACTTGATGCAGAAATGGACAGGTCCGGTTATGTCTCGAGCCACCTTGGTTCCGCAGTGACGGAGTTCATCAGCAGCCAGATTGTCATGGGTGACTAAGTGTCATTTTGTCTGTATACTGATGCAATGACTGAAAATACAAAAAACAAGCTGCTGCCGCTGATTCTATGTGCGGCCGTAATCATCCTTGACCAGCTTACGAAGGCCATGGTCGTAAAATACATCCCGCGCCTGACGGTTTTTTCTGATGATGGCGTAATTGAAATTCTTGGCAAGTATGTTCGCCTTATCCACGTGAGGAACAATGCCATTGCATTCAGCATGGGCCACACACTTTCAAGGAATGCCAGAAGCATTCTCTTTGCATTCATGCCGCTGGTGATTGTTGCCATGGTATTTGCAATCTACTTCAGGAACAACGACTTTACAAAAATTCAGCGCTGGGCCATCTGCGGAATTCTTGGCGGTGGAATCGGCAACCTTTTGGACAGGTTTTTCAGGCCGGAAGGCGTTGTTGACTTTGTGGACTGCTGGTTTGGCGGACTTTTTGGCCTTGAAAGATGGCCTACCTTTAACCTGGCAGACAGCGCCGTTGTAGTATGCGGCATCATCTTTGTCCTGACTTTTCTTGTTCAGGTGGTGAATGACAGCAAGAAGGACGGAAAGAATAAGGGGGAATCAAAATGAACCGCGTGACATTTGGAATTATTTTTTTCATCGTTTCAATAATAGCAAACCTGCTTTTTGCAGCACTGGTTCTGGGTCTTGTTACGGCCCTGTGCTGGCTGTTTTTCCATAATAATCCGCAGGTTTTTGGACAGAACCTTTACATGGCCCTGCCCATCGGTCTTGTTGCAAGCTTCCTGATTTTTTCAAGAATTCAGATGAAGATCGTAAAGAAGTACAATCTTGACAGGTTTGGTGCCAAGACTGAAAAGAAGAAGCCGGCTGCAGCTTCCGGGGAAGAAAGGCCTGCTCCAAGGCAGACGGTGCTTCCTGATTCCGTTAAGGAAGATGAAGTTGATGATAAGTGGAGGGAATAGAAATAGCCGTTGAAACGACTATTTCTATTCGGCAGGAAATTGTTTGGCGCAGTCCGCGCCATTTTTTCTGCGAAAAAAGCACAATTTCCTGGAGAAAGATATCCTGTAGTGTAAGCGCATGTAATCAGCTTACCGGCAGGAAATTGTTTGGGGATTAGATGCTGAAACAAGTTCAGCATGACAGATTTTTGGCGCCTTGGGCGCCAATTTTTTTACAGTGCGATGCCGCGGAAGTCGGAAAGCTTTCTGTAACCGTGGCTTGCCATGAAAGTTCTTAATCCTTCGATAATTTCCACCATGGCGGTTGGGTTTGCAAAGGTTGCACTTCCCACCTGGATTGCCTCGGCTCCGGCCATGATGAATTCAACGGCGTCCTGCCATCTTGAAATTCCTCCAAGGCCTACAACTGGAACCTGTTCTTCTGCAGGAAGGGCTTTTACAGCCTTGCAGACATCATAAACCATGCGCAGGGCAATTGGCTTTACGGCAGGTCCGCACATTCCAGCCTTGATGTTGTCAAAGTATGGGCGTCCCTTTTCAATGTCGATGGCAACTGCCTGGATTGTGTTGATAAGGCTTAGGGCATCGGCTCCGGCCTTGATGCATGAAAGGGCAACTCCCACAAGATCCGGTGCATTTGGGGAAAGCTTTACCATGAGAGGCTTTGACGTGGCCTTTCTTACGGCACTTACGCATTCGAAGGCACATTCAGGATCCATTCCCCATGCCATTCCTCCGGCCTTTACGTTAGGGCAGCTGATGTTAAGTTCAATCATGGGAACATCCGTCTTGTCCAGAAGTTCAGCACCCTTGACGTAGCTTTCGAGGCTGTGTCCTGCAAGGTTTGCCATTGTTACGGTATTAAGCTTCAGCATCTGTGCAAGTTCGTTTTCGATAAAGTGGGGAACTCCAGGATTTTCAAGGCCGATGGAATTGATGTCGCCCCCCGTGATTTCGATTATGCGTTCCCCGTTGTTGCCGGGTTTTGGTTCCAGGGTGAGGCCCTTTGAGCTTACGCCACCGAGTTTTTCCACGTCAAAGAATCCGCGGTAGTTCTGGGCAAAGCCGAAGGTTCCACTGGCGGCAATGACCGGGTTCTTGAATTCAACACCCTTGATTGTAACGGAAAGATCCACTTCTTCCGGGGCGATGGGTGTGATTTTTGCGCGAGGGGCCGGCTTTGGGAATTCCAGGATGTCGCCCGGGAATATTGGGCCGTCCTTGCAGACGCGGCGGTTTCCTTCTTTTGTAGAGATGGTGCATCCAAGGCATGCTCCCACACCGCAGAGCATTTTCTTTTCAAGGCTCAGGTAGCATTTTACCCCGGCCTGGGCACAGGCTGACTGAACGTAGGCAAGCATTGGCGTAGGTCCGCATGCGAAAACCTGGGTGTATCCCTTTTCCTTGATAGATTGGGCTGTAAGGGCTGCGCTCAGCATTCCGTGGATGCCAACAGATCCGTCATCGGTTGTTATGATGAGGTTTGAAGCCTTTACGTTTTCAAGGCCGTATGAACCGCTTTTAAAGCTTGCGTAAAAGTCGTAGGATTCTTCCTCGAGGGAAGAGGCAAAATTTGCAACGGGGGCAACTCCGATTCCGCCGCCGATGATTGCAGTTTTTGGAGTCCTTGATTTTGCACAGTCTGCAGGATCAAGGAATTCCCCAAAGGTGTTGCCAAGAGGTCCATTGATGGAAAGCTTGTCTCCAGGGAGAAGACGGCGCATTTCCCTGGTTCCGTCGCCTTTTTCGAGGATCATGAACTGCACCTTAAGCTGGAGCCCCTTGCGTTCAGCATGATAGACGCTGATGGGCCTGCCAAAGGTTACACCGCTACGGCTTCCCTTTATCATGTAAAACTGGCCTGCCACTGGTGAAAGTTGGCTCTGGCGGTCAAGGGTGCATTCAGCTTCAAGGAGAAAGACGTTCCCCTGTCCTTCAATGTCCCTGATGAAGTTGACTGTTGCATCCCCGAAAAACTGGATGCCGTTTCCGTCCTTGTCAATCTGTGGTAAATCTGTAGCCATTTTTCTATTCCCCCAAAATATCGTCATGTGGTCCGCCGGATTTGTGCGGTTTTGCCACGGGCACTTCGACGTTAAAATTTTCTGAATTTTACAACAGGGAAAGTATACAATATTTTTAAAAAGGTTTATACTGTGGCTTTAGTATGACAAGTTCAGCTAAAGCGATGCTGGTTCTCGCAAATGGCCAGGTTTTTGAAGGTAAAAGTATTGGTGCCACGGGGGTTGTCCTCGGTGAGGCTGTATTCACGACGGGTATGAACGGGTACATTGAGACCCTCACTGATCCAAGCTATTTTGGACAGATTGTTACCCAGACTTTCCCTCTTGTCGGAAACTACGGAATCATTCCTAAGGATTTTGAAAGTTCCGATGTTCATGTACGCGGATACATCGTCCGTTCAATGTGTGAAATTCCATCCAACTTCAGGTGCGAGCTTGATCTCGATTCTTTCCTCATGATGAAGAATATTGTTGGGCTTTGCGGAATCGATACCCGAGCCCTGACAAAGGTTCTGCGTGAAACTGGCGTAATGAATGCCATCATCGTTTCTGGTGACGGAGAAGAGGCCCAGGAAATCTACAGGGCACTGGAAAAGCCGGAAGAAAAGGCAAAGCTCCTTAAGAAAATCAAGGCATACAAGATTACCCAGGCTGTTGAAAGCGTTACTTGCAGCGCCGTTAAAATAGAAGAAAGTGCAGATGTTGTGTTTAAGGAAAGTGCAGAATACCGCTTTGTTCCGGTCAGGTCTGACGGTACCAAGGTTAACGACCAGAAGGAAGCAATGAAGGCCGGTAAGGGCAAGAAGGTTGTTCTCTGGGATTTTGGTGCAAAGGCAAACATCCGCCGCGAGCTCTTGAAGCGTGGCCTGAGCGTTACTACTGTTTCCGGCAGTGCAACGGCAAAGGAAATCCTGGATCTTGCTCCGGACGGAATCATGCTCTCCAACGGTCCTGGAGATCCAAAGGAAAACGTAAAGATCATTGCAGAAATCAAGAAGCTTATTAAGGCCGGGGTTCCGATTTTTGGAATCTGTCTTGGACATCAGCTTCTGGCTCTTGCTTCCGGGGCGGACACTTCCAAGCTTAAGTACGGTCACCGCGGTGCAAACCAGCCTGTAAAGGATCTTGGCACTGGACGCGTCTATATTTCCAGCCAGAACCATGGTTATGCAGTAAAGAATGAAACCCTGCCAAAGGGTGCGGCATTGAGCTTTGTAAACACAAATGATGGAACCTGCGAAGGAATCACCTACACAAAGTTCCCTGCATTCAGCGTGCAGTTCCATCCTGAAGCATGCTCCGGCCCTCTTGATACAAGCTTCCTGTTTGACAGGTTTGTTCAGCTTATTAATGACCATGATTCGCTTAAGGGCTATGTACCAAAATATCAGCGTGTTGATGCAATAAAGTTCTTCAGCAAGACAATCAAGACAACAAAGGCTAAGAAGTAATCTAGGGAGACAAGCAATGCCACTTAACAAAGACATACATAAAGTGATGGTAATCGGGTCTGGTCCAATCATTATCGGCCAGGCTGCTGAATTTGACTATGCAGGTTCCCAGGCATGCAAGGCCTTGAAGGAACAGGGACTTGAGGTTGTTCTCGTAAATTCGAACCCTGCCACATTGATGACAGATCATGCCATGGCAGACCATATTTACATTGAACCTCTGATTCCGGAGACAATCCAGCGCATAATCGAAAAGGAAAAGCCGGATTCAATCCTTTCTTCCCTTGGCGGACAGACAGGCCTTACGCTGTGCATGGAGCTTGCAAAGTCAGGCTTCCTTAAGGAACACAACGTACGCCTTCTTGGTGCAAATCCGGAAACCATCGACAAGGCAGAAGACCGCCAGATGTTCAAGGACACAATGGAATCCATCGGTGAACCTTGCATTCCTTCAAAGGTCGTTACAACTTACGAAGATGCATACGATTTCGTAAAGAACGTGATCGGTTATCCTGCAATCATCCGTCCGGCATTTACCCTTGGCGGTACGGGCGGCGGTATCGTTCATAACGATGAGGAAATGGATGAAATCGCACACAACGGCTTGCACCGTTCCCCAATCCACCAGATTCTTGTTGAAAAATGTATTTCAGGCTGGAAGGAAATCGAATTTGAAGTAATGCGCGACAGTGCGGGAAACGTACTCACCGTATGTTCAATGGAAAACTTTGACCCGGTTGGAGTTCATACTGGAGACAGTATCGTCATTGCACCGGCCGTAACTCTGAGCGACAAGGAATATCAGATGCTCAGAACTGCAGCCTTGAACATCATTTCTTCCCTCGGAATGGAAGGCGGATGTAACTGTCAGTTTGCATTGAATCCGGATACATTTGAATATGCAGTCATCGAAGTCAACCCTCGCGTAAGCCGTTCTTCTTCCCTTGCATCAAAGGCAACAGGTTATCCGATTGCAAAGGTTGCAACCCTGATTGCCATCGGTTATACCCTTGATGAAATTCCAAATGCAGTAACTCAGAAAACGGCAGCATGTTTTGAACCGGTTCTCGACTACGTTGTCGTAAAGATGCCTAAGTTCCCCTTTGATAAATTCGTTTATGCAAAGCGCGACCTTGGAACGCAGATGAAGGCTACCGGTGAAGTAATGGCAATAGGCCAGACTTTTGAACAGGCAATCATGAAGGCTGCCCGCGGTGCTGAAGTTGGAGTTCAGTCATTGAATCTTAAGGCCTTTGAGGAACTCAGTAACGAGGAAATTGAGCGCCGTGTCGGGGAATGCACTGACCAGCGTCTCTTTGCAATTTTCCAGGCAATCAAGAGAAACATTCTTTCAATTACACAGATTCACAGGATTACAAAAATCGACTTGTGGTTCCTTGCAAAGCTTGAAAACCTTGCCCTCATGGAAAAGGAATTTGCAGGCGTTAGGAATGGTGACCGTGAGCTTGACGTGGAACTTTACAGGGAAGCAAAGAACATGGGCTACCCTGACAAGGTTATCGAGGAACAGACGGGCATAAAGATCGTTGGCGGTTCCGGAGTCCTTAAGGAATCAAAGCAGGCTGCAAAGCTTGTAAAGGCCGGAAAACTTGCACACATTCCTGCAAGCTACAAGATGGTTGACACCTGTGCAGGCGAGTTCAATGCAGAAACTCCGTATTTCTATGCAACTTACGATGCAGAAAATGAGGCGGAAGAATTCCTTGATGAACTTAAGGCAAAAAGATCTAATGCCGAGATTAATGACGCTGCCGCAATTCTTGCAAGGCTTTCTAAGGGTTCTGACAATGCTGAACTTAAGGAAGCTGCAGACAGGGTAATTGCCCTTTCAAAGGAAAAGAGGACCAAGGGAACAATCATCGTTCTTGGTTCAGGACCTATCCGCATCGGCCAGGGTATCGAATTCGACTATGCTTCGGTTCAGTGCGTATGGGCCCTCAAGCGTCTTGGCTATGATGTAGTTACAATCAACAACAACCCGGAAACAGTTTCCACAGACTTTGATACATCCGACAGGCTTTACTTTGAACCTCTTACGCCGGAAGATGTAATGAGCGTAATCAACACTGAAAAGCCAATCGGTGTCGTAGTTGCATTCGGTGGTGGAACTGCCATAAAGCTTGCCAACTTCCTTGCAAGCCAGGGAATCAGAATCCTTGGAACAAGCGCAGATGCCATCGACCTTGCAGAAGACCGCGAAAGGTTTGACGAACTTTGCGAAAGGCTGAACATAAAGCGTCCAAAGGGACTTACAGTTCTTACGGAAAAGGAAGCCCTTGAAGCAACAGCACAGCTTGGCTACCCTGTACTCCTTAGACCGTCATACGTTCTTGGCGGACAGAACATGATCATTGCCTTTAACGATGACGACGTTAAGGAATACATGAAGATCATCCTTGCCCAGGGAATTGAAAATCCGATCTTGATCGACCAGTACAAGATGGGTATTGAGCTTGAAGTTGATGCAATCTGTGACGGCAAGGACATCCTTATTCCTGGAATCATGGAACACATTGAACGCACGGGCATTCACTCGGGAGACTCCATTGCAGTTTATCCAAGCTGGAACCTGAACGACATCATGAAGGAAAAGATCATCAACCAGTCCCGCGAACTTGCCCTTGCACTTGGAACAAAGGGACTTGTAAACATTCAGTATCTTATCTTCAACAATGACCTTTACATCATCGAAGTAAACCCACGTTCAAGCCGCACGGTTCCTTACATCTCAAAGGTTTCCGGCGTGCCTATGGTTGACCTTGCAGTTCGCGCCATGCTTGGTGAACGGGTAAAGGACATGGGCTATGGAACTGGCTTATACAGGATTCCTCCTTACTTTGCAGTTAAGGTTCCAGTGTTCAGCTTTGAAAAACTCATGGACGTTGACACCCACCTTGGACCTGAGATGAAGTCTACGGGTGAAGTTCTCGGCATTGCATCTACACGCGAGGAAGCAATCTTCAAGGGACTCATTGGAGCCGGTTACAACATGAAGCGTTCAGGTGGAGTTCTGTTCAGCGTAAGGAAGACTGACCGCTACGAAATTCCAGACCTTGCAAGAAAATTCTACGACATGGGATTCAAACTTTATGCCACTGAAGGAAATGCAGAGACACTGCGCGACTTTGGAATGGAAGTTGAAGTTGTAAACAAGATCCGCGAAAATCCAGAAGACAACATCATTACATTGATGGACAGCGGAAAGGTTGACTACGTTATTTCTACATCGGCAAAGGGGCGTGATCCACATGCAGATTCTGTGCGCATGAGACGCCATGCTGTTGAACGAGACATTCCTTGTCTTACTGCCATTGATACGGCCAACGCCATCGCAGACTGCCTCATGTCAAAGTACAGTGCAGAAAATGTTGAGCTGGTTGACATCAATGACCTTCGCACAAGCAAGCAGACAATCAAGTTTACAAAGATGTCTGCAACTGGAAACGACTTCATCATCATCGATACACGCGAGCAGTACATCAACAATCCTGGCGGACTTGCCGTTCGCCTTTGCAACCGCCGCAGCGGTATTGGTGCAGACTCCCTTGTCCTTGTTGGAAAGACCGACAAGGCTGATGCAAGCATGAGGTTCTTTAACCAGGACGGTACGGAAGGTCAGATGGCCGGTAACGCAACCCGCTGTGTTGCAAAGTATCTTTACGATAACAACATCGGTGGAATTGCAGACCGTCACAACAAGAAGGATACCACTGCAGAAATCAGCCTTAAGACCAGGGCCGGCATCAAGCGCTTGAGAATCTACAAGCTTGCAGGAAAAACAAGCACTGTTTCTGTAAACATGGGCTATCCTGAATTTGAGCCTGCAAAGATTCCTACGACACTTGGGGCCTCGGAAGTAAAGGAATTTGGACTTAAGGCTGTAGTAAACCAGAAGCTTTCCATTGACGGTAAGGACTACAATGTAAGCTGCGTTAACTTTGGTAATCCTCATGCAGTTGTTTTCTGCGACTTTGTTGACAAGGTTCCTCTCAGTGAGATTGGACCGAAGTTTGAAAACAACAAGGTGTTCCCGGAAAGAATCAATACGGAATTTGTCCGCGTTGTTGGGCCTAATGAGCTTAAGATGCGTACATGGGAGCGTGGTAACGGGGAAACTCCAGCATGTGGAACCGGAGCCTGTGCTGCTGCCGTTGCTGCAATTCTTGCCGGTTACTGCAAGATGAATGAAAACATCACCGTTGAAGTACGTGGCGGTAAGCTGACAGTATATTATGACGGCAACGATGTGTTCCTTAGTGGAACGACAGAAATGTTATACACCGGCGAGGTAGAAATCTAGCAACTGCGAGTTTCCGGTAGGAAACTCGGTAGCACCGCGGCAAGCGGTGCTTTTTTTTTGCAGTGAAGTCTAAAGGTTTCCCTTAATGACCTGCAGGTTTTTCTTCATGACGGAAAGGTATGTTTCCCCAAGGTCCATGCGTTCCTGGGTTATGGTGTGAAGGGAATCCAGTTCCCTGATGGCAATGTCCTTTCTTTTTGAAGAGTCAGCGACGCTCCGGGCAATTGTATCCGGTGTGCCTTCCATTTTGTAGACAACATTCAGGTTGTCTTGTACCAGGAATTCCGAAAGGGTTATGACGGTGCCATAGTTTGCTGCCGATTCCGTGTGGCAGCTGGAAAAGGCAGCATAGGGCTTGATGGCATAGGCAGAAGTGAAATACCGGAATGGAAACCGGTCGGCAAAGAGCATCACACGGTTGTTCTTGTCAAAGAAAAACTGGGCATATTCATTGTCCAGTTCCTCAAGCTTTTGGCAGTATTCTTCTGCATTTTTAAGGTAAAGGTCTTCGTTATCAGGGGCCAGCTGGGTCAGGATCCTGGCGAGCTTTTTGCAAAGATAGGATGCATTACTGAGGGAAAGCCAGATGTGTTCGTCGACTGTCTGTTCCACGAGATTTTCCTGTTCTTCCATTGGCTCGTTCAGGGGGCCGTCACCTGGATCGTCATCGGCCGGAGTCTGGGAATCTTCCGGATTTCTGGATCCTTCAACTTCTTCTTCCATGAGAATTTTGGAGTCCAGGGATTCCACCAGGTTTACGGTTTGAAGTTTTTTCCTGTTGACTGATGCAAGTATGTCCTTGACCCACAGGTCCGATTCCCCACCGTTGTAGACAAAAAGGGTTGAACGTGCGATTTTCAGGAGGTCTTCTGCTCCAGGCTGAAAGTTGTGGATGTCTTTGTCTGATGTCTGGAGAAAGTCCAGGCTGAATTTCTTGCTGGGGCTTCCGTCTTCTTCCTTCGTCAATTCCCTGAGCCAGTCATACTGGGGAAAATTGGTGCAAAGGATGATCTGCTTTCTTGAATCTGCTGAACCGGATTTTTTTTCCAGGCAGCCGGTCAGGATGAAAACTGAACACAGTGTAAGGGCAGCTGCGGTAAATATTTTTTTCATACGCTATTATTTATCATTGGAAGCATAAAATCAATAACGGTGGCTTTGAAAAAAAGGAAAGAAAAAGTATAATGTAGGCATGGAAAAGAAAATGACAACAGAAGAAGCCCTTGAGCTTGTAAAGAAATACAGCGAGGAAATGCCGTCAAGAATTTCTGCGGAGATACTCAATTCCCTTGCTGACTATGTATTCGTAAAAAAGGCCATTGGAAACTTTAGCCGTGAAAATGAAATATACAGGGCCATAAAGATTCAGGCTGAAAACCCTTCGGAAAAATTTGAGACGGAAGATGAATCCGACAAGAGCGTAACCAATCACCCAAAGCGTTACATGAACAAGTCTGGAATCGAGGCCATCGACGTCATCGAGATTTTCTGTTCCATGACTGATGGAGCTTCCGCATTTAATCTTGGAACAGCAGTCAAGTATCTTGCGCGTCTTGGAAAGAAGACTAAGAACGTTCAGGAAGAATGGAAGAAGGTTTTGTGGTACGTTGACCGCCTGATCGATATGGACCATCCGGTCATTGGCTAAGGAAGTTTTTATGGAAAGCATCGGACCTGACTGTTTTAGGAACGGTGCTTTTTTTATTCAGCAGCTAGAGTTCTCCAAATTCCCTGCATGCTGAATCAAGGTCTTCCAGGTCAAGGGGATCGTTGTCCTTGTATCTGGAGGCGGCTTCCTCTATTTCTTCCCTTGAATGAAGGATGCCGGAATCCATGCCGGGGCAGGTGGCCTTGCATTCATCCCAGGAAGCCTTGTCCTTTACCATCCAGTCCCAGAAGGGCCAGGTGCGGCATTGTATTGGGCGGCCCTCGTAGGCAGTGCAGCCATCGTTCCACAGGATGCAGTCCAGTTTTTTTGTTTCAATGAGGGCCAGGACGGTTCTTCCTTCGTAGTATGTAACCCACCTGCAGTATTGCCTTATGAAGTCCCTTGCCTTGAGGTTAAAGTGCGTGCACAGGAGCTTTAAATCTTCCTTGGAAAGATACACAAATCCCGGTCCGTGGCCGCAGCAGTAGGAACATCTTCTGCATTGAAATTTCAATCCCTTGTCGTAGAATTTTTCCATTGATGACTTACCTTATTTTTAAGCTCTTTTGTTCCGATAATAATAATGGAGTAAAAAATGATTTTCAAGAAACTGGATTACAACGATAAAGGCGAAATCAGGGAAATGTCTGAATTCGCAGGCGGAATTTTTTACAGGTATTATTTGCCTCAGCTTCCGGAAGGACAGCCTGACTACATGCGTTCAAGGTTCCTGTCAGAAACTGCAATCGAGGAGAAAATTTCCCCGGAACATGAACCGTCAGTTAACTTTGAATTTGTGAAGGATGAAGACGAAAAGAACGTTGGCTTTGTCTGCTACTGGATTCAGAAAAGTGAAGACGGCCCTGACGAATGTTACCTTGATAAGTATTACGTTCATGAAGACTTCAGGGGAAAGGGTTACGGTAACGTAATCATGGATCACCTTAAGATTTTCTGCCAGGAGAACAATCTTTTTAGGATCAAGCTGAACGTAAACAAATACAACAAGACCCTGGAAATTTACAAGAAGCTGGGCTTTGAAATTCTCAGGGCCGAAGTGAATGACATTGGCAACGGTTACGTAATGGATGATTACGTAATGGTCAAGGGCATCGATCTTACATCGTAAAGCACTTGCAGCAAAGGCCCTTGTCGCGACCAAGTTCCATGGCTCCTTCAAGGCTCAGGTAACCAAGGGTATCTGCTCCGATGAGCTTTGCTATCTCTTCCGTCGTGTGGCTGCATGCAATCAAGTGCTTGCGGTCAGGCACGTCTGTTCCATAGAAACATGGGGAAACGAATGGCGGCGAGGAAATCCTTACGTGAACTTCAGTTGCACCTGCGTCCCGCACGAGCTGGACGATGTGGCCGCTGGTTGTTCCGCGGACAATGGAGTCGTCAATTAGCACGACGCGTTTTCCCTTTACCGTCGAAGAAATCGGGTTAAGCTTGATCTTGACCTTGCTTGCCCTGTCTGTCTGTCCCGGGTTTATGAAAGTTCTTCCGATGTACTTGTTCTTAACGAATCCAATTCCATAGGGGATGCCGCTTTCCTGTGCGTATCCAAGGGCTGCGTCAAGTCCTGAATCCGGAACTCCGATTACAACGTCTGCCTCTACGGGATGTTCCCTGGCAAGAATTGACCCGGCCTTTACGCGGCTCTGGTGAACGCTTACCCCGTCAATGGAACTGTCCGGGCGGGCAAAGTAAATGTATTCAAAAACGCAGAGGGTTTTTTCCGTTTTTCCGCAGTGGGTCTTTATGGACTTGATTCCCTCCTTTTCAAAGACGATGATTTCTCCAGGTTCCACGTCGCGGATGAATTCTGCTCCTGTTGAATCAAGGGCGCATGTTTCACTTGCAATGACGTATTTTCCGTCGGCAGTTTTTCCGTAGCACAGCGGCCTGTATCCGTTTGGATCGCGTACGGCACAGAGCTTGTCCCCTGTCATGATGACGAGAGAATAGGCTCCTTCAATTTTTTCCATTGTTGAACTGATGGCGCTTTCGATGTTGGAACATGTGAGGCGTTCCTTTGTAAGGATGTATGCAATGGTTTCGGTGTCGCTTGTTGAATGGAAGATGGATCCCTGGAGTTCAAGCTGGCGGCGCAGGGTTTCGGAGTTTGTAAGGTTTCCGTTGTGTGCCACGGCAAGGTTTCCATTCAGGCGGTGAACTTCGATGGGCTGAACATTGGCGTAGACGTTGGCTCCGGTTGTTCCGTAGCGTACGTGTCCCACGGCCATGTTTCCGCTTCCGAGGGATTCAATGTTTGATGCAGTAAAGACTTCGCTTACAAGGCCAAGGTTTTTGCAGGATGAAAAATTTCCGTCCCTGTTTACGACGATTCCGCAGGATTCCTGTCCTCTGTGCTGGAGTGCATAAAGTCCGTGATATACGACAGGACCCGGGTTGAATTCTTCCGGTGAGTAAATTCCAAAGACACCGCAGTGATCGTGAATCATTTTATTCTCCAATTGAAAAATGAAAAACCGCGCTGCCACAGAAACCATTCAATCCATGGCCGCACGGTCTAAAGGTTTGGACTACAGGTTTGTGTAACCCATAAGGTACTGGTCGATTTCGCGGGCGCATTCACGTCCTTCTGCGATTGCCCATACTACAAGGGACTGTCCCCTGTGCATGTCTCCGCATACGAAAACCTTCTCCGTTGAAGTTGCGTATTTTCCTTCTTCCGTGGAAACTGTTCCGCGTGGAGTCATCTGTGTGTCAAAGGCTTTTGGCGTGTATTCTTCTGCCCCGAGGAATCCTGCTGCAACAAGAATCATGTCTGCAGGAAGTTCCTTTTCTGATCCTTCGATTTCGCAGAGCTTGCGCTGTCCGTCCACGTTCTTGAATTCAACCTGAACCGTCTTTACTCCGGTAACGTGTCCGTCCTTCTGGTGGATTTCCTTGATTGTAGTCTTGTATACGCGAGGATCTTCTCCCTGTGTTGCAATGACTTCCATCTGGCCGTAGTCTGTCTTGAGGACCTTTGGCCACTGTGGCCATGGGTTGTTTGCTGCCCGTTCAACAGGTGGCTTTGGCATCATTTCGAGGGCAACTACATTTGCTGCCCCAAGGCGAACGCATGTTCCCGTGCAGTCATTGCCTGTATCACCACCGCCGACGATGATGACGTTCTTTCCGCGTGGGTCCATGTCTCCAAGTGATACTGGTGCTGTTGCCATCTTTTCAGATCCGATGCGAACAACTTCCTTTGTTACGGCCGTAAGGAAGTCAACTGCAGGGTAGATTCCCATGGCATCTTCACCGGCAACGTTAAGCTTGCGAGCCTTCTTTGCACCGCAGCACAGGGCAACTGCATCGAATTCCTTGAGGAGGTCTTCTGCCTTCTTGTCTGCACCGATGTTTGCATTTACAACGAATTCAACGCCTTCTGCCTTCATGAGGTCAACGCGGCGGTCGATGATCTTTTTGTCCAGCTTCATGTTCGGGATGCCGTATCTTAAAAGTCCGCCGACTGCATCTTCGCGTTCAAAAACAGTTACGTTGTGTCCGCGGCGGTTGAGTAGGTCTGCAACTGCAAGGCCTGCAGGACCTGAACCTACAACTGCAATCTTTTTGCCGCTGCGGTTTTTAGGAACCTGTGGCTTCATGTATCCAGACTCAAATGCCTTTTCGATGATGAAGAGTTCGTTGTCGTGGATTGTAACAGGATCCTTTATGTCCTTGCCGTCTGAATAATCCTTTTCCATGCTGATGCAGTTGCATGCCTTTTCGCAGAGGGCAGGACAGACGCGGCCCGTGAATTCAGGGAAGCTTGATGTCTTAAGGAGCCTCCATGCTGCCATGTCAAAATGGCCCTTGTAAAGTGCATCGTTCCATTCAGGAATGAAGTTGTGGAGCGGGCATCCTGTTACCATGCCTGCAAGCTTGATTGCGCTCTGGCACATTGGCACACCGCAGTTCATGCAGCGGCCGGCCTGGGTGCGGCGTGCTTCTTCGTCCAGGAGTACGTGCATTTCGTTAAAGTTCTGGAGTCGTGTCTTTGGTTCGATCCAGTCGTTTTCTATTCTTGTATATTTCAAAAATCCGTTTGGGTTTCCCATGGTTGTCTCCTATGTTTTGGTTCCCGGTTTCTGACGGGGCGTTGCGGGGTGTCCCCGCAGAGAGGGTAGCGGCCAACAGAGCATGAGGGGCAGGGCCACTCATGCGCCGTGGACGCGTAGGGGGAGACTTCCCCCCACCATAAGCAAAATCTATGCCGTCACCTTTTTGAATGCTTCAAGCAGGGCGTCATCGTGATTCATTCCGGCTGATTCTGCAACGGCGATTTCCTTGAGCACCTTTGCGTAATCGTTTGGAATTATTTTCTTGAAGTGGCTTACGCTGTTGTCCCAGTCAGCAAGGATCGATTTTCCGCGCTGGCTTCCTGTTTCTGCAACGTGCTTTTCTACAAGAGACTTAATGAGTTCCACGTCATGCTTTTCTGAAACTTCCGACATGGTTACGAGTTCCTTGTTGAGGCGCTGGTAAAGGTCGTGGTTTTCGTCGAGGACATAGGCAACACCACCTGACATACCGGCAGCAATGTTGCGTCCAGTTGAACCGAGGATCACAGCAGTTCCGCCAGTCATGTATTCAAGGCCGTGGTCTCCGCATCCTTCTGCAACAACTGTGGCACCTGAGTTACGAACGCAGAATCTTTCGCCTGCAATTCCGTTGATGAATGCCTGTCCGCTTGTTGCACCAAAGCAGCATACGTTTCCGACGATGATGTTTTCTTCTGCCTTGTAGCCTGCGTCTTCAGGAACCTTTACGACAATCTTTCCGCCGCTCAAGCCCTTTCCAAGTCCGTCGTTTGCGTCACCGGAAAGCCTTAGTGTAAGTCCCTTTGGAATGAATGCGCCAAAGCTCTGTCCGCCGCCGCCAGTGCAGTTTACGGTGAAGCTGTCTTCCTCGAGGGAATTGCCAAAGTTCTTCTGGATTTCTGAACCGAGGATTGTTCCCACAGTGCGGTCTGTTGAAGATACGGTAAGGTTGAATGATCCTGTCCTGCTTTTCTTTGCCTTCTCGAATGCTGGCAGGAGTTCCTTTTCGTCCACTGTCTTTTCAAGTTCAAAGTTGAATACGTCTTCCGGAATGAAGTGAGTCTTTGCTTCGGCAGGTTCGGCCATCTGTGCGCCAGCGAGGATGCGGCTCATGTCCACCAGGTTTGCCCTTTCGAATGCGCCCTTTTCCTTTATTGCAAGAACTTCGCTGTGTCCGCACATTTCTTCAACGCTGTGGAATCCAAGCTTTGCCATGATTTCGCGCAGTTCCTGAGCGATGAACTTCATGAAGTTTTCAACGTATTCAGGTTTTCCCGTGAAGCGCTTGCGGAGTTCCGAGTTCTGTGTTGCAACGCCGAATGGACATGTGTCGAGGTTACATACGCGCATCATTGCACATCCCATTGTGATGAGCGGTGCTGTTGCAAATCCGAATTCTTCGGCTCCGAGGAGACATGCGATTGCTACGTCGCGTCCGCTCATGAGCTTTCCGTCAGTTTCAATTGTTACGCGGCTGCGAAGTCCGTTCTGGATGAGGGTCTGGTGTGTTTCTGCAAGACCAAGTTCCCAAGGAAGACCTGCGTGATGGATTGAGCTTAATGGGGCAGCTCCTGTTCCACCGTCGTGTCCCGAGATGAGGATGACCTGTGCACCGGCTTTTGCAACACCGGCTGCGATTGTTCCAACACCTGCTTCTGAAACCAGCTTTACGGAAATGCGTGCGGCGCGGTTTGCGTTCTTAAGGTCGTAGATGAGCTGTGCAAGATCTTCGATTGAATAGATGTCGTGGTGTGGTGGCGGCGAAATGAGGCTTACACCTGGTGTTGCATAGCGTGTCTTTGCAATCCATGGGTAAACTTTCTTTCCAGGAAGGTGTCCGCCTTCTCCAGGCTTTGCTCCCTGTGCCATCTTGATCTGGATTTCTTTTGCGCTCAAAAGATATTCTTCTGTTACACCGAATCGTCCTGATGCAACCTGCTTGATTGCAGAGTTTTTGTCAGTGCCAAGGCGTTCCGGTTTTTCTCCGCCTTCACCTGAGTTTGATTTTCCGTGGAGGTGGTTCATTGCAAGGGCCATGCATTCGTGGGCTTCCTGGCTGATTGAACCGTAAGACATGGCACCCGTCTTGAATCTCTTTACGATTTCTTCAACGCTTTCTACATCGTCCAGTGGAATTTCCTTAGCGTTTTCAAAATTGAATTTGAGCATTGCACGCAAGGTGTGTGGGTGTCCGTTGTCATCAACAAGGGATGTGTATTCCTTGAAGCGTTCGTAGCTGCCTGACTTTGTTGCTTCCTGAAGGGCGATGATTGTTTCCGGTGAGTAGAGGTGGTCTTCTGCTGTTGGGCCCCTGCGGAACTTGTGAACGCCAACACTGTCCAAATGCGTATTGACTGTAAGTCCGAGAGGATCGAAGGCCTTGTTGTGGTGGTAGTTTACGTCTTCTTCAATCTGCTTGAGCCCGATTCCACCTACGCGGCTTACCGTGTTTGTAAAGTAAATGTCGATTACATCCTTAGAAATGCCGACTGCTTCGAAGATTTGTGCCGACTGGTAAGACTGGATTGTGCTGATACCCATCTTTGCAGCAATCTTTACGATGCCGCCAATGATACCCTTGTTGTAGTCGTCGATGGCTGTGTGGTAGTCCTTGTCGAGGAGTTTCTGGTCAATGAGTTCTGCAATGGCTTCGTGGGCAAGGTATGGGTTGATGGCGCGTGCACCGTAACCGAGGATCATTGCGCTCTGGTGTACGTTGCGGATTTCTGCGGATTCAAGGATGATGGAAATTGCAGTGCGCTTCTTTGTGCGGACGAGGTACTGTTCGACTGCGCTGACTGCAAGGAGTGAAGGGATGGCAACGTGGTTTGAGTCAACGCCGCGGTCTGAAAGTACGATGATGTTGCTTCCGTCGCGGTATTCGCGGTCAATGGAAAGAAAAAGGTTGTCCAGTGCTTCCTTGAGGGAAGTATTCTTATAGTAGAGAAGTGATACGGTGCTTGTCTTGAGGCCTGGCAGGGAGAGGGACTTGATCTTCATCATGTCTGTTCCCGTAAGGATAGGGTTGTTGATTTCGAGAACCGTACAGTTTGAACTTTTTGGCTGGAGAAGGTTGCCGTCGCTTCCCACATAAACTGTTGTGTCAGTTACGATTTTTTCCCTGAGGGAATCGATAGGAGGGTTTGTAACCTGTGCAAAAAGCTGCTTGAAGTAATTGAAGAGGGCCGGGTGCTTGTCGCTCATTACGGCAAGGCATGTGTCGACGCCCATGGCTCCAGTAGGTTCGATTCCGTTCTGTGCCAGTGGAAGGATCATTTCGTTTACATCTTCGTAGTTCCAACCGAAGGCGCGGTACATGATGTCGCGTTCTTCCTGTGTGTAAACCGGGATCTTCTTGTTTGGAATCTTAAGGTCGGCAAGACGCTTGAGGTTAAGGTTGAGCCATTCCCCGTAAGGATAGAGGTCCGTGTATTCCTTTTTAACTTCCGTGTCGCTGATGAGCTTTTTCTGCTTTGTGTCAACGAGGAGGATGCGGCCTGGCATGAGGCGGCTCTTCTTTACGATCTGGCTTTCTGGAATGTCGAGTACGCCAACTTCTGAACTTAGGATGAGGGTGTTGTCCTTGGTGATGTAGTAGCGGCTTGGGCGCAGTCCGTTGCGGTCAAGTGTTGCACCAACAACGTCACCATCGCTGAAAAGGATTGCAGCAGGACCGTCCCAAGGTTCCATCATGGTTGCCCAGTAGTGGTAGAAGTCCTTCTTGCGGGAATCCATCGTGCCGTCGTGCTTCCATGGTTCCGGAATACAGATCATGACTGCGAGAGGAAGAGGCATTCCGTTCATCACGAGGAATTCAAGGGTGTTATCCAGCATTGCCGAGTCTGAACCGGTTGTGTCTACGGCTGGAAGAACTTCGCGGATTTTGCTGTCGCTGAATACGGGAGATGCAATTGTTTCTTCGCGGGCAAGCATTCTGTCTGCGTTACCGCGGATGGTGTTGATTTCGCCGTTGTGGGCGATGAATCTGTTAGGGTGGGCACGCTTCCAGCTTGGCTGTGTGTTTGTACTGAAGCGTGAGTGTACGAGGGCGAGGGCACTTTCATATTCTGGAGACTGAAGGTCATCGTAGAAAGTGCGCAGCTGCTGAACAAGGAACATTCCCTTGTAAACGATGGTGCGGCTGCTCATGGAACATACATAGGTGTCAAAGCTTGTGTGTTCAAACTGGCGGCGCACGATGTAAAGCTTGCGGTCAAAGGCAAGTCCCTTTTCCGTGTCTGCAGGGCGCTGGATGAAACACTGCCAGATTGCAGGCATGCAGTCGCGGGCCGTTTTTCCAAGGACTTCCTGCTGAACTGGAACTTCACGCCATCCGAGGAAGCTAAGGCCTTCCTTTTTGCAGAGGTTTTCCAGCATCTTCATGGCCTGAGCCCTGATGAACTTGTCCTGCGGGAAGAAGAACATGCCGATACCGTAGTCCCTTTCTTCCCCAAGCTGAATGCCTATTGAAGCAGCTGCCTTCTTGAAAAATTTATGTGAGATCTGAATAAGGATGCCGACGCCGTCACCGGTTTTTCCCGTTGCGTCCTTTCCTGCACGATGTTCAAGTTTTTCTACGATGCTCAATGCATTGTCAACAATCTTGTGGGTCTGTTTTCCGTCAATGTTGACTACGGCTCCGATACCGCATGCATCATGTTCAAATTGTGGATCGTAAAGTGTTTGCATTATGTAACCCCCGAAAAAAAAGACGTCTTATGCAAATGCAGAAATTTCTGCCTATGCATAAAACGTCTTTGTTTGGGTTCATACTATTGTATATGAAGAAAAAATTCATTGTAAAAATCAGAAATTTTTAAGGCCCTGGCGGTTGGGTTGTATTCCGCCTGGGAAAAAAATATTTCTGCAGCTTACAACTTGTAGAATCAATTAAAGCATTCAAAACAGCATTTATTATTATGGAAGAAAATAAACTATTCTTTTACCATCATTTCAGCAGTTGCAGTAAAAGCAACATCAGAGCTTGAATTAAGGGCTGTTTCCAGTGAATCCTGAATGACACTGATGATAAATCCTACGGCAACCATCTGCATGGAAATGTCATTTGGAATTCCCATGAGAGAACATGCCATTGGAATAAGAAGCAGGGAACCACCAGCGACTCCGGAAGTTCCACAGGCTGCAAGAGTAGAAACTATAGCAAGCAGAATTGCCAGCGGTACAGGAACATGAATTCCAAGAGTGTGGGCAAGGGTCAAAGACATGATGGTAATTACAACAGCTGCACCGTCCATGTTGATTGTTGAACCAAGAGGAATTGAAACTGAATAGAAATCCCTGTCGAGGCCAAGTTTTTCGCAGAGCTTCATGTTGATCGGAATATTTGCGGCCGAACTTCTGGTAAAGAATGCAGATACGGCACTTTCCCTGATGCATGTCAAAACAAGAGGATAGGGATTTTTTCTTGTGCAGATGAAAATGATCAGCGGATTTGTAATAAACATTACAAAGAACATTGCTGCAACAAGTTCAATTATGAGTTTTCCATAGGAAGTAAAAATGGAAAGTCCGCTGGAAGAAACAGAAGTAAATACGATTCCGAGAATTCCGAAAGGAGCAAAGCCGATGACCCAACCAATTACCTTTGATACAGCTTCAGACAATTTTTCAAGAACAAGAACAGTCGTCTCGTTATTTACATATTTTACTCCGAGTCCAATCATGATTGCCCAGAATAGAATTCCAAGATAGTTTGCATTGCCAAGTGCCTTTACAGGATTTTCGACTATGCTTGAAAACAGGCTTTTGAAAATTTCGGAAAGAGCCTTTGGTGCTGAAGATGACAGAACAGTTTCATTCAATACAATTGTCAAAGGAACGGCCATGCTTATAATCACGGCAAACATTGCTGCCACAAGAGTGCTGATTAGGTAAAGCAGAATTACATTCCTGAATTTTGGCCCGATTCCCTTTCCTGCCTTTGAAATTGAACTTATGACAAGAACAAATACAAGTATCGGAGCAATGGCTTTAAGTGCACCTACAAAAATATCACCCAGATATTCAATGACCTTTACCTCAGGAACTGCCAGACCGAGAATAGCACCTATGATGATTCCACATAGAATTTTTACAATCAGATTTTTTGATTTCCAGAATTCAACGATTTTATTCATCTTCTGACTCCTCGATGTGAATAAACTTTTACAAAAAAAAGATTCAAGAGGTTCCATTATATCATGGAATTTAGGAAAGCGGGGAAAAGATTTAAGGCAAAAAAATCCAGCCCCTGAAAGTCAGGAACTGGATTAAGGTGAGATTCCGAATCATAAGCCGTAGCAAGGGCGTGCGGCGAAGCGTAGCGGTCGGAATGACATTAGGCTCGCAACTGAAACTCGCAGTAAATCAGTAAGCACTGTCATGTACTCCGGCGATGGCGCGGCCGGAAGGTTCGTCCATTTTTCCCCAGGCTTCGTCCCATTCCAGGGCCTTGGCGGTAGAACAGGCAACGCCTGCTTCGTGAGGAACACATAGGGCTGCACTGTCGCTAGGGAACAGGCGGCTGTAAATCTCGCGATAGTAGTATTCTTCCTTGGTCTTTGGAGTGTTTACAGGGAATCTCTTTTCGCGCTGTGCAAATTCAGCATCGCTTACCTTCTGGTTTGTCATTTCCTTAAGGGTATCGATCCAGCTGTATCCAACGCCGTCAGAGAACTGTTCCTTCTGCCTCCAGCAAACGTCTGGCGGCATGATGTCTTCGAATGCCTTGCGGACGATCCATTTTTCAATGCGCTGTTTTCCGTCCGGAAGCTTGATGCTCATCTTGTCGAGAGGGTTGAGTTCCATGGCTGTGTCGATGAATTCCTTGTGGAGGAATGGAACGCGGCCTTCAATTCCCCATGCCATAAGGGACTTGTTTGCGCGGTTGCAGTCGTAAAGGTGAAGCTTGCTCATCTTGCGCACAAGTTCTTCATGGAATTCGCGGGCATTTGGAGCCTTGTGGAAGTAAAGGTATCCGCCAAAGAGTTCGTCGCTGCCTTCGCCGGAAAGAACCATCTTGATTCCCATGGCCTTGATGGCACGTGCAAGAAGGTACATCGGGGTTGATGCACGGACTGTGGTGATGTCGTATGTTTCGATGTGGTAGATTACGTCTTCAAGGGCATCCAGTGCTTCCTGAATCGTAAAGTGGATTTCGTGGTGAACTGTGCCAATAAAGTCTGCGGCTTTTTTTGCAGCCACAAGGTCAGGGGAGCCTTCAAGTCCCACTGCAAAACTGTGGAGCTGTGGCCACCATGCATCCTTGAGGGAACCTGTCTCGACACGCTTCTTTGCAAACTTCTGTGTGATTGCAGCGATAACTGTTGAATCAAGTCCGCCACTCAGGAGAACGCCATAAGGAACGTCCGACATGAGCTGTGCCTTTACTGCGCTTTCAAGTCCGTCACGAACTTTCTGGATGACTGACGGGTCAACGATTTCTCCATTGTCATCCGTTGCACGAGGGGCATTTTCAACGGCTTCAAATTTTTCCCAGTCGCGCTTGTACCAGCGGACAGGTTTTTCATCCTTTGAGTAGAAGTAATGTCCGTTAGGGAATTCTTCTATAGTAACGCAGTTTCCTTCAAGAGACTTGAGTTCCGAAGCAACGTAGTAGCGGCCGGACTTGTCCCAACCCTGGTAAAGTGGGATTACGCCGATTTCATCACGGCCGATGAGGTATACATCCTTTTCGCTGTCGTAAAGGGCAAAGGCAAAGATTCCGCTCAGGTCTTCAAGAAAGTTTACGCCCTTTTCCTTATATAATGGAAGAATAACTTCACAGTCGCTCATGGTCTTGAAGTTGTACTTGCCTGCATAGCGTGCACGGATTTCCTTCTGGTTGTAGATTTCGCCGTTGACTGCAAGAATGATTTTTCCGTCATCGCTTACGAGAGGCTGCTTTCCAGAGAATGGGTCGACGATGGCAAGACGTTCATGGGAAAGAATTGCATTGTCGCCTGTATATACGCCGCTCCAGTCCGGACCACGGTGCCTTATTTTCTTTGACATCTCAAGAACCTGGGACCTGAGCTGTTCCTTTAGACCTTCATCAATAGGTTTGCTTCCACTCCGTAAATCAAAAGCTCCTACAAATCCGCACATGTGTAACCCCCTAAAAATAAAAAAAGACGCCCGCTTTCACGCCAAAAGAAATTTCAGCATGAACAAGGCGCCTTTGCCTAATAACATGATTTCCCTAAACTTTACTGCAATCAAATGGGACAGTCAATCTTGCCACAAAATTCATTGCCGAATTTTACAGAAAATTCTGTCCTTCTTTTTTGGTGGCAGAAATTTAAACCGACAGGAACTGGGTTACGTAGGCCTCATCATTGATCTGTTCCCTTGTTAAAGGCTGAATGATGTGGCCCTTGTCCATGACATATCCTCGCTGGCTTACCTGCTGGATCAATCCGAGATGTTGTTCAATCATGAGAACTGTAAGGCCAAGGTCTGAACTTACCTTCTGCACGATTTCGCCCATGCGGTTTACGATGTTTGGCTGGACGCCTTCGCTGGGTTCATCCAGGATCATGATCTTTGGTTTGTTTACAAGTGCGCGTCCAATGGAAAGCATTGCCTGTTCACCTCCGGACATGGTACCTGCCATCTGGTTGCGGCGTTCTCCAAGGCGGGGGAAATAGGTATAGATTCTGTCGTAGGCTTCTTCCTTTTCTGCCTGGTTGCATAGCGCACCGATGGTAAGGTTTTCTGCAACTGTAAGGTTTGGGAAAATGCCGTGACCCTGTGGGACGTATGCAATTCCTGCACGGGCACGCTTATAGGCACTTGTTTTTGTTATGTTCTTTCCATTATTAAAGAGAATTTCTCCGGCCGTTACGGGAAGAATTCCGATGAGGGTCTTGCAGAAGGTGCTTTTACCCACGCCGTTGCGTCCGATGACGGAAACAATTTCTCCTTCCGAGATGCCGAGATTTACATCGTTCAATATCTGAACTTTTCCATATCCTGAAGATAAGTTTCTAACTTCAATCATATTCAGCTCCTGAATTTTACTGCTTTCCAAGATAAATCTGGACAACTTCTTCATTTGAAAGAATGTCATCAAGAGTTCCTTCCGCAAACTTCTTTCCGTGGTGAAGGACTGTAACCTGCTTTGCAATTGCCTTTACAAAGTTCATGTCGTGCTCAATGAACAGGATGGTCATTCCCTGAGCATTAAGATCCTTTACGAGGTCTGCAGTAAACTGTGTTTCTTCCGGACCAAGGCCTGCTGCCGGTTCATCAAGGAACAGGATGTTTGGATGGCTGGAAAGAGCCATTGCAATTTCAAGCCACTGCTGCTGTCCGTGTGAAAGGTTTTTTACAAGCGGATTTCCAAGGTTGTCGATCTTAACGAGCTTTATGAGCCTGTCAATTTCTGCATCCAGGTCCTTTCTCGGGATGAAGTTCTGGGCAGCGATGATCATGTTTTCGCGCAAAGTCAGTTCAGGATATACGCCTGGAATCTGCATCTTTATGGCAATTCCGTTTGAAACGACCTGATGTGACTTCATGCCTGTAATGTTGCGTCCATTGAGTTCAACACGTCCTGCAGACGGAGGATAAAGTCCCATGATAATCTTGAGGACTGTAGTTTTACCGGCGCCATTTGGTCCTATGAGGCAGTGAATGTCTCCCTGCCTTACGGTAAGATTAAAGTCTGTGAGGGCCGTGATTCCGCCGAATCTTTTTGCTATGTTCTTTACTTCCAGTACGATAGGTCTTTCAGATTCTGGTGTTTCAACTGATGGCCTAGTTTCCATGGCGTGCCTCCTTACAAATCTTTCCGTCTATGAAGTCAAACATGGCTTTGAAAAGTCCCTGCGGAACAAAAAGAACAACGACTACAAGTGCGATTCCAAGAATCAGCAGTGAATAGCTGCTTCCGGAACCTGTCAAAAGGTTGTTGGCAAAGTAATATATGAATCCAAAAATCATGGCTGCAACAGGACTCTTTTTTCCTCCGGATGCTACGAGGATAACAGGGAGTGTTGCCTGAGTGATGCTCATGGACTGTGGTGAAACGTAACTTCCCCATGCGGCATAGAGGACACCTGCAAATGCTGCTATTGCTCCTCCGATGCTGAATACGAACATCTGGAGTCTTGGAACGTTGTAGCCGAACATGCTTGAGCGCTGGCGGTTTTCCCTGACTGCAACCATCGAATAACCGAACTTTCTGTGTTCAAGAATCTTGAAAATCAGTACAGTTGCAAAAACAACTAAAGTGCAGAAATAATAGAAGGGAATTCCCTTCAGCTTAAGGCTTCCAAAATAAAGTGGTGAAATCTTGTTGATTCCATTGTATCCGCCCAGGGCAATTTTTCCGATGCGCCATTCAGGGCCTGCCGTCTGGCCAAAGAAGGTTGATAGGGCTAGGGTAATGCACTGTGTGAGGATACCTACAAACACGTCGTTTACTCCGCCGTAGAACATGAAGTAGCCGAGGATCAGGGCAAAGAGCCATACGATGAAGATTGCAATAAGGGCAGCAATTGGAGTTAAGGAATGAATTCCCATGTTGCCGGAAATTATTGCATATCCGTATGCGCCAAGTCCGTAGAAGGCTGCCTGGCCAAAGCTGAATGTTCCACAATAACCCCAGATGAATACGATGCTGAGGCACAAAAGGATGCTGCTGAAGAAGTATGTGTAAACCTGAATCTTGTATGCTGATGTTAATGCAGGAAGAATCATGAAGAATGCAAAGAGCAGAATTCCTGCAATGTTTTCAGAGTTGCACAATTTTGAAAGGTTGAATCTGTTTCCTGCTGAAATTGTGTTCATAATTAAACCCCCTTACGGATCTTTTCTACAAGACCGGAGAATCCGCCTGGAAGAGCACGGATGCAGATGATGGCTGCAACAAGCATTGCAATTTTTCCGATGAACTGACCGGCCTGAAGGGAAACAATACCGCTGATCATTCCAAGTGCTGAACCTGCAAGGAAAGTACCGATGAGAGGATTTCCTCCGCCTACAACTACTGTTGTAAAGGCCTGGATGATGAAGCTGTCCCCAAGAACCGGAGTAACAGCCATAACTGGTGCATAAAGTGCGCCGCATAAACCTGCAATGGCAGCACCGATGGCAAATGTCATGGAATATTCAAAACCTGTATTGATTCCCAAGGCTTTTGCAACTTCAGCATTCTGCATTGTTGCCCTTGAATACAGTCCGAACTTTGTGTAGTTGAAGAACATATAGAAAGCAATGAGTGTGATTACTGATATAAGAACCAGAACGAGGCGGTAAACGGAAAGAACGTTTTCCCCAATCGTTACTGCTCCAAGTGGCATTGAAACAGAAGGCATTGTTGAACCGAAAATGATCTGTATTATCTGTTTTATGGCAAGACTTAATCCGTATGTAATAACGATGGAGTCCATGGGTCTTGCATGTAATTTTGAAATAATGAGTTTATGAATTAAAATTCCAAAAATTGTAATGGCAAGAACTGCAATTATTACGCTTAAAACAAAAGGAATCTTGTGCGTAGCGCACAGGGTGAATATGTATGCTCCAAGCATTATGAATTCACCGTGGGCCATGTTGATGATGTTCATCATACCAAAAATAACAGCAAGGCCTATTGATGCTAAAATCAAAAAGCTGAAGCTGTCAAAAATCTGGTACAAAAATGAAATGACAATGTCCATGATTGAACCTCCGAAAAAAAAAGGCGCGTTGAATCTAGGCTCGGGGTCAGGAGTCTTTGTCTGATTCAACACGCCATTGTGTCCTTTTGGACAATCCCGGAATCAACTGCTTCAGGGATTGATTTTTGTTCAGGGCAATTTTTTTGTGAAGGAATATTTTCATGCCCTGAATAAAAGCATTCCTTTTTGTTTACGTGTATGGCCTTTCAGCTAACATCAGTTTCCCGAAGGTGTGTACTGAACGTTAGGAGAATCCTTGCCAGACTTTGAAAGGTCAATTCCAAGACTTTCAATAAAGTTAGACTTAACGTTAGGCATTGTAACAATCTGTGTTACAGAATGATCTTTTTCGATCCTTACAGCTGTTGAATTCTTGATTGCATGGTGATCCTTTCCGTTGATTGTTACAGTTCCTGCAGGACCGTCCACGCTGATTCCTGTTTCAAGGGCTGCAATAACTGCTTCTGCGTCTGTAGAACCTGCCTTTTCAACTGCCTTCTTGTACAGGTAAACTGTGTCATAAACTGTTTCAATGTCCATACCAAGATAAGGAACTTCTGATGCGCTTACCTTTTCACGGAACTTCTTTGTGAATGCCTGAGCTTCAGGTGTATTGAGTTCTTCGAAGTAAGGTGAAGCAACATGAAGGTTTGCAAGTGCTGGAGCTTCGAAAATCTTGTGTTCACCGCACATCAATCCGGATGTTGTTGTTACAAGTGGAATGTCTGCAAACTTAGCATTTGACCACTGTTCGTAGAATGACATCTGAGCAGCACCGGCAGCAATTGAGAATACTACATCAGGCTTTGCTGCGTTAATGTTAGCAATTGTTGAACTGAACTGTGAAACTCCAAGTGGAACGAATTCAATATTGATGATTGATCCGCCGTGATCCTTTACAGACTTAACAATCCATTCAGAAGTAATCTGACCGAAGTTGTAGTCAGCAGCCCAAATGTAGCATCTTGCACCAGGCTTTTCGTTAAGGAGATATTCAACAATAGGATCAATCTGCATTTCCGGAATACATCCCGTACAGAATGTGTAGTGGGATGCAACACCGCCTTCATATTGCTGTGCATAGAAGTAAGGCATTTCGTATTCTTCAAGAATTGGACGGATAGCTTCACGTGATGCAGATGTAATTCCACCAAATACTGCAGAAACCTTATCTTCAAGGCAGAGCTTTCTTGCCATGTCCTGGTAAACTGTGTTGTCACTCTGGGTATCATAAACGATGAGCTTAATCTGCTTTCCATCGATTCCTCCGTTTGCATTGATTTCTTCAACTGCAAACTTCATGGCGTTACTTGTGATTGCACCGTTAATGGCAAGATCACCTGTAATATCGCACAAAAGACCAAGCTTTACTTCATCTGATGCAGCCTTCTTTTCTCCACATCCTGTGAATGCAAATAATGCTGCACATGCTGCAATAACTGCCAACTTTCTAAAAATCTTCATAAACCACCTCTCTAATTTTTTAATCCAAATCGCCGAGTTTTGCCTTGACGGTTTCCACGATAAGATCGACACAGCTTTCAATTCCCAGTGAAGAAGAATTGAGACACAGGTCGTAGTTCAGCGGGTTTCCCCATTCACCGCCAGTAAAGTACTTGAAGAACTCGTAGCGGTATTTGTTTGTTTTTGTTATGAGCTTTCTGGCTTCACTTTCTGAAATGCAGTTCCTGTCCATGATGTTCTCAATGCAGTATTGCTCGGAAGCAACTACGTTTACCTTGACAACATTAGGGAACTCATTCAGGATGAAGCTTCCTGCGCGGCCAACTACAATGAATGGTTCACCGGAATTGTAAATGTCGCGCAATGCCTTGCTCTGATATTCAAAAAGATTCTTGTTTGACAAAAAATCTTCATGACCCGGATCATAAACTTCACCGCGGTAAGCAGCAGTACTCTGGCGGAATATCTTGCGGTTGAGCTTTTCGTCCATTACGTTGAAAAGAGCTTCGCTTATTCCGCTTTCGCTTGATGCAATGCTCAGAAGTTCCTTGTCGATGAACCTGATGTTCAGCTTCTGTGCAACGCGGCGTGCTATTTCACCACCATCACTACCCAAGGTACGGGCGATGGTGATTGCAAACCTTTTTTTCATTCAGACTGGCCCCCATCCCTCAGACGCTTGTAGGCTGCTGTGTTGCGGTCGAAAATCAGGTTAAGCCCAAGCATTTGAACTGTCTTGTAGTCAAAGAGTGATTTCTTGAGGTCAAGTTCAGCATAAGCAATTCCCTCCTTATATCCTGTTGTACAGAGTTTTTCTCCGTATGGATCGGTGATTGTACTGTAGCCGATGTATTCAATGTCTCCTGTTTTTCCAATCTGGTTTGAAGAAACAAAGAGAAGCTGATTTTCCATGGCACGTGAAGTGTCGTAGGTTTCGTAAATCTTATACATCAGGTCCTTTGTAACGTCAGCCTTGTGTTCATCACTTGGATCTCCAAATGGCCATGCTGTAGGCATTACGAGGATTTCTGCTCCACCAAGGGCAAGTTCACGGGCACTTTCAGGGAACTGCTTGTCGTAACAGATGAGCATACCGATCTTTCCGATTTTTGTTTCAAATACAGGGAAGTCTGTTCCAGGTGAATAGATGTGAACTTCATCACCAGGGAGATGAACTTTTCTGTATCTTCCGATGTATCCTTCAGGTCCGACAAGAACTGCAGTGTTGTAGAGCTTGTAATCAAGGATTGGATCGCGTTCTGTCATTCCGAAAATTACATATACATTTTTTTCTTTTGCCTTGGCAATTATTTTCTGAACGGAAGGTCCATCAGGAAGAACTTCCGCATTTTCGTACTGATATTCGTGATCAGAGAAAGGCATAGCCACAAGGCTTTGAAGATAGCCCATGAGACTCTGTTCTGGGAAAACAACGAGGTTTGCTCCATTTGCTGCTGCTTCATCGATAAACGAAAGATACTTCTTAAGGTTCTCTGTCTTGTCATAAACGCTGTGCATACAGCTTGTTGCGATTTTTAGCATAACCATTTACCTCCGGTTTCAAAATCTGGCTAAAGAATACAGAATTAAGGTGGTGGTACAGTATGGAAAAATTTCAGATTATCAGGGAAAAATTTCGTATTCTGTCAAAGTACATGAAATTTTTCGCATCTCTTGCTGAATTGAATCGATTTTATCCTGAGTAAAAAAAAGGGCATGCACATTTTAAGTGCATGCCCTGAAACTCATTTCCGTAATAGGAGGACTACGGCTAATGGTTCTATCTGTTTAGCAATAATTTGAACTTGGAACCGGCACTGCAATATTTTTATATGCACCAGGTTTTCTGTCCTTGAGGAAACTCAAGCCTGCAAATTTGCTTTTTGCAAGATAAGTTTCTTCCTCAAGATCTTCCGTTGTGTAGTAAGCAAGGCCTTCCTTGTCGGCAGTTGTTGCCCCGATTTTTCCGTCTGGTGTGACAATGCTGCTGTATCCAAAGTAGACGGATTTTCCGCTTGGGCCAATCTGGTTTGACGAAATGAAGAATGTCTGGTTTTCCAGGGCGCGGATTCTGTCGTTTATGGCATAGGTATAGTATGCATAGTCATTTTCGTAATCTTTTGCATCAGGGTCATCCCAAGCCGTTGCAGTAGGCAGGATCATGATCTGGGCACCCTTAAGGGCAAGTTCACGTGTGCTTTCAGGGAACCATTTATCATAGCAGATGAGCATTCCTATTTTTCCAATGGCGGTATCAAAAACCGGAAAGTCATCTCCACCATAGTAAACGTGAAGTTCGTCTGCCGGCTGGTGAACCTTTCTGTATTTTCCAACATATCCGTCTGGGCCAACAAGAACCGCCGTGTTGTAAAGCTTGTAGCTGGTCTCGGAATCCTTTTCCGTCATGCCAAAGACAACGTAGATTTTCTTTTCCATGGCCTTTTTTATTACAGCCTGAACTGAAGGTCCGTCAGGAACTGTCTCCGCATTTCTATACTGATAGGCAAAATCATTAGATTGAGTTTTTGAATAGTCCATGCCGATGACAAGTGAAAGATATGCCTGAAGACTTTGTTCCGGGAATACTACCAGGTTTGCCCCGTTTGATGCAGCCTCGTCAATGTACTTAAGGTATTTTTCAAGGTTTGCCTTTTTGTCCATCTGCACGTTCATGCAGACTGTTGCCATTTTTATTTTCATATTTTCCTCCATAAAAAAATTAGAATCCAGAATTCAAAATGGCACACATAGGAATTCAAGCGTTAACACTTATTGCTCCGCCTGACATCCATGTGTGTCAATCCATCTGCTGTGATTATTTAGATTTTCTCATGACAATTTCTTTCTTGATTTTTCCAACAAGGGAATAGAAGGTATCAACCATGTTGCCGACATACATCTCGCCTGCTTGTGTAAGACATTCGAAGGCATCAAGTTTATCCCATCCGTATTCTCCCATCCACTCAATAAGGTCAACATAAGCCATACGGGCAGCATCTTCCATAGGCTTTGCCGTACCAACACACATGATGTATTCATCATTTTCAATGCGTACATTATGAAGCTTTTTTCCTTTGATGATAGAGAATTTAAGGATTCCCTTTGCCGGCATTTCAAGAGCAGTACCACAAAGTTCTCCGTCTCCCTGTGTTCCGTGACAGTCTCCAAGGAAGAAGTATGCTCCTTCAACAGCAACCGGAAGCATTACCTTGTTACCGATACAGGTATCGCGGCAGTCCATGTTGCCGCCCTGGCTGAAAGGTGTTGCTGTGCTTATGGCTTCAAGTTCAGGTGCAGTAGTCATTGTTCCGTAGAATGGCTTGTAGTCAAAACTTAATGCAGGATCTGTTGTAGATGTGAACTTTTTTGTTGACTCATCATATTTGTAGAGCCAGGCTTTTTCAGGAAGACTGTCGTTGAGCATTGGAGTAGAAGATGTCGCAACAACTCCACCAAATCCTGGAATGAGGGCACTACCGGCATATCCTGTTGCAGGCTGAATGTCGAGAATTTCAACAACAAGAGTATCTCCAGGTTCTGCACCTTCAATGTAGAAAGGTCCTGTCTGCGGATTCATATAGCCATTTTTAAAAAGAATTGAACTAGGAACTTCAGGTCCTGTAAGTCTTCCCGAAAAGGCATCTTCAGTGTAGATCGCAACTTCTTCACCTGGTTTGATTGTTGCAATTGGTTTTGAATAATGACTGAATACAAATTCGTATTTGTTTTCTGGCTGTCTGAATTCTCTCATAATGCACCTCGTAAAAAAAGATATGGACATCTCAGGATTATGAAATGCCTGATACAAAACAATTCTTGTCTTGTGCGTACATTTTCCCCCACTAAATCTTCCTGCGTTATGGAATTATTCCATATTCTCTTGGAAAAAATTCAGGTTGGGTGATTTGAGGCGTGCTTAAAGGAGAGATGTAAAAATCCAGTTAATCAGGGGCATTGTCAGAACTGAAAGCAGGGTGGTGACAGCGACTCCCTTGGAGGCAAGGGAATGGTTTCCTCCGTATTGCTGGGCCATGAGGGGACACATGCTTGCAACCGGTGTGGAGATCATGACAAGGAGGACACCAAATATCAGGGAGTCGTTGAGGATGTGTTTTGCCAGTAGAAGAACGGCAGATGGAATAACAATGAGCTTGAGGAATGAAAAAATGAGCAGGATTGGATCCATGAAGAGGTTCCTAATGTTGAAGGAAAGCAGAGAAGTGCCTATGACAAGCATGCTGAGGGGCATGGCCATGTTTCCCATGTAGATGAGGCTTTGGGAAAGAATGAATGGGCACCTGAATTTGACAAGATAAATCAGAAGAGAAAGAGAACATGCAATGATTCCCGAGTTGAGCATTTTTGAAATCCTGAATTCTCCATTCTCGCTGTCCATGACCTTGATTCCGTAGGTGTAGATAAGCAGGTTGAATGGAAACTGGAAGACTGATGCGTAGAGGACGGCCTTTGACCCGAAGGTTGTATTAAGAATCGGAAATCCCATAAACGCAATGTTTGAGAAAACAATCATCAGCCTGAAGATTCCCCTGTCAGCCTTCTGTATCTTCATCAAGCGTGGAAATATTTCGCCTAGAATTATCAGCGAAAGGTATAGGATCAGGGACAGGACAAAGACGTAACCAAGGCTTGAAAGCTTGACGGTGGTGCAGTTTTGTATGGCTGCGTTCAGAATGAGGGCAGGATTTGCAAGGTTTAGGATTATCCATGAAAAGGATTTGGAAACACTTTCCGAAATTATGTTCTTTTTGCCGCAGAAGAACCCTGTGACGATGAACAGAAACATTATAACCATTTGCTGAAACAAAACCATGCGATTCCCCTTGAAAGAAGCTGATAGGTGCAGGATGAATTATAGGGCATTACATAACAGGTAGTGCCTGAATTTTTCCATAAACGCTTGGAAGAAATCCTGTTTTTTCCTTGAATATCCTGCTGAAATATCCAACGTCTTCGTATCCGAGGAGAGATGCCACCTGGTTTACCTTAAGGTTCCGTCGCCTAAGGAGAACCTTGCCCCGTTCTATTTTTACAATGGAAACATAATCAGTAAAGCCTACCCTTGTTTCCTTCTTGAAAAGGGTGCTCAGGTACTTGCTGTTTATGAGGAATTCTTCTGCAATGCGCTCAAGGTTGATGTTGCTTTCTATGTTATCGATTATGTACTGGGAAATGTTCCTGAGAAGCTGGTTTTCCGTGTATAGATTCAGCTTGTTGAATTCATCATAAAGCATTTTTAACCTGCGGTTTAGGATTTCCAGCAACTCGTCGCGGGAAGTACATAGTATTCCCTCAATATGGGTAATTTCTTCCAGCACAGAAAAATGTTTGATAAAGGGTTTTGATGAAAGACAATGATCACTAACGTATTTTAGAATGTGATTGATTTCAAGTTCCAGTTCTCCTAGGGAAATTTCCTGTCTGCGGAGAAATTCAATAAAGTCATAGATTACTCCATCAATCATCCAGTCTCCGCTAATAATGTACTTAACGATAGTGTCAGTCTTAAAACTCCAGAATGAATCTTTCTTGCTTTCTCCATCAAGATGCTGCAGAACCCTGTTCATGGTGCGGGAAAATTTGTCTTCTTCAATAGGTTTTAATAGATAATCAAAAAGCCTGTACTCAAGCCCTTCAACAGCATACTCAAATTCAGAATAGCCGGAAATATAGATGGTTATTGGGCAAAGGTTTCCCTTGTGGATTTCCTTAAGAAGCATTCGACCATCAATTTTCGGCATATTTATGTCCGTAAGGCAGACGTCGATTTTTTCCCTGTATAGAATTTCCAGTGCTTCCGAACCGTTTGATACATCTGCAAAAATTTCAAAGCGGTTTTTGTTTTCGGCAAAATACTTGAGTTCAACAATTTTCTTTCGATATAGCCTGTTGTCATCTACAATGAGGACCTTGTATTTCTTCATTAAAATCTCTCTTGGAATAAAAAAAAAGGCGATGCACATTTTTGAAATGCACATCGCCATTGATCTGTATGTAGGAATTATATTCATCTCTTTTTTTGTTTTCTTGTATTATTCAGTTGCTCATTTTTAAGATATTTCATTTTTTCAGGATGCCTGTGATTCCATTTGTAATTTTCGGAAATTTCCTTTCCCTGGCTTTTAAAAATTATTGACATAAGGGCAAAGTAAAAATATTCTACAGGAAGCCATAAAAGCTGAAATCAGTTTTTTATAGTGCCCCTAAACAAGACAGCGAGGTCGGATCAGGTTTGGTCCGGCCTTTTTTATTTTTACGGAGAATTATGAGCGAAGATTATTCAGTCTTGAAACCGGTTCAGCCATACTTTGTCTTTGACACTCAGAACTTCAGGCAGGAGGTTTGCCTGAGGGACGGAATCAGCCACTTCTATTCATTCACGACGGAAAGCGAAAAGGCACAGAGGCTTGTTCCTGACGGATGCATAGACATGTTTTTTGAATACGATCCTTCCCGCCCGGGCCACATGCATTCCTACGTTGCAGGAACAAATCTTTCGTACACCGTGGACTCCCGCCTGTTCCATAATGAAATTTTTGGCGTCAGGTTCATGCCGGGTAACAGGCCTGCAATGCTTGATGTGACCATGAAGGACCTGTTGGGAAAGCGAATAGAGTCGGAATATGCATTGAAGGGTGATATTTCATGGCTTGGATTCATGGCGAAGGAAACGGATTTCTATGGGCGCATGCGGACTTTTACTGAGCATTATGGCCGTTTCCAGAAGGACAGTGAAAAACCGAGCGGCAAGCTTGAACTTCTGGATGCCGTAAAGAAACTCATTTACGACAGCTGCGGAAAAATCAAGATTCACGACCTTGAGGAAAAGACAAATTATACGGAACGCTACATAAACAAGATTTTCATAGAAGAGATGGGATTTCCTCCAAAGATATTCTGCAAGATAATCCAGTTTCAAAAATCCATTGAGCTACTAAATTCTGGAAAGAAGGAAAACATGACGCAGGGGGCCGTGGAACTTGGATACTATGACCAGAGCCAGTTCATCCGCGACTTTACGAAATATTGCGGAATCACTCCAAACAAATACCTTAAGCTTGTGGAAAGCCTAGGCTTCAGGAGTGACCCGTCATAGAGCTTAAAGCTATTTGATCCAGTGGATGTTGTCCTTGCGTTCAGCAGGAGTGCCTGTTCCGCCTTCATCGGCATATCCCAGGGCAACGTGACCTATTCCTTCCCAGGAACCTTCGATGCCCAGGTCCTTAAGAATGTTTTTGCCAATGTCGCCTTCAAATTCTTCCTTTGCGCGGTGAATCCAGATGCTGCCAAGGCCAAGGCTTTCTGCTGCATTCAGAAGGTTGCCGATAACAAGGGATCCGTCATATATATAGGTGGAAGAACTTTTGTCTGCTATGACTGCCATGATTACGGGTGCACCGTAGAAAGGATCAACGCCTTCCTTCAGGCCCATAATTTTTCCATTTTCGCAGCTGATCTTGTCGCGAAGTTCCTTGTTGGTAATCACGATGATTTTTACAGGCTGTCTGCCCATGCCGCTTGGTGCATAGATTCCTGCCTTTAGGATTTCGTTCAGGTCCGATTCGCTGGGCATTTTGCCCGGAATGAATTTGCGGCAGCTTCTTCTGCTGACCAGTGTCTTTATGGTTTCGTTCATGTGAGTCTCCTTACAAAAAAGATAATCCATTTTGTTTCCGGGTGCAAATTTTTTTAGGAAAAAAGAAAATTTTTTCGTAAAAATTGACTATATTATGAAGGAACTTGAAAAAATATCGGGAAGCATAAAAGACTGCAGGAGGAATATTATGGCATGGAGTGAATCAATCAAGAACAAGACCCGCGAATGTGTTGGCGACGGTGCCATGGTAAAAAATGAACACTGGGAATTTGGCTTTTATTCTTCGGATGGAAACGGGGTAAGAATCATTGGCATAAAATCCGGCCTTGGCTTTCCTGTTCCCTCCGGGGAAGTAATAGCGACTTTCTCGGACAGGGAGGCCATGATAGACGCCGGCTGGGTAATCGACTAGAAATTTCTTTCCCTTTTGTTTTTGCCTGTAAAGACTGTTAGCGAGGCAAGTCTGTACATTTCATAGCTCAGGCATGCGCTCAGGGTTTTGTCGGCAATGTTTTCCAGTACTCCACCAAAGTTGTTGGCGATGGAAAGATTCTGTATTGCCCCATAGATTCCCTGTACGACAATGTTGGCAGATGGACGGCCTGTGTTTCCGGCAAAAACCAGTTCGGCAATCATGTTACCGACAATTCCGTTGCTTATGGCAGCCCAGAATCCGGCCCACAGAAAACAGTCCAAGGTGTATTTGCTGTCTGATTTTTTATTGTGTCTGCTGAAGACAAGCCAGGCAAAGGTAACTGTCATGATGTGGCAGATGGAAAACAGGTATGTGGACCTTGTAAAAAGTGAAAGCAGAAAATTGGATCCCAGGGCGCAGATTATTCCAGGAACAAGACCGCAGATGGCAACTACGGAAATGCTAAGGAGGGAATCCAGGTACAATGGAAAAACAATTGTTTCTGCCAGAAGGGAGCCGCAGTAATTAATGGCAATGGAAAGCGTGGTGTAAAAAATTATGAAGGGTACGGACCTGTTTCTTTCGATTAAGTTTTTCATATTTTAAATGATGACTCCCAATGTTTTTGCAAGTTTTAGCAGGTCCATGCGGTTATGGATCCCCATTTTCTGATAGATGATGGAAGTCTGGTTGTTTATGGTCTTTTCGGCCTTGCCCAGGATTCTGGCAATTTCGGGAACTTCCTTTTGCTGGGCCAGAAGCTCAAACAGGTTCTTTTCCTTTTGGCTAAGGGTGCAGTAATTGTCAAAGACGGATGAATAAATGGATTTTGACTGGTTGATTTCATTCTTGTCTGCATTGAACATGCTTGCCATGATGTCCCTTGTTGTCTTGTTAAAATACATGCTTCCGGCAGACACATGGAGGATTGCCTTTTCCACTTCATCCAGGGAGGCGTCCTTGGAGATGAATCCCTGAATGTTTTTCTTTAGGGCCTGTTCCACATGCAGGACGTCGCTGAACATGGAATACACGATGACATTCAAGTCAGGAGTCTGATTCCTGAAGAGTGGAATTAAGTCCAGGCCGTTTATTCCGTTGAGGTTAATGTCGATGATGATGTTCTTGATGTCAGGATTTTCTCTTAGTGTTTTCAGAGCCTCTCCCTTATCCAGGGCATAGAAAAATTGCAGTGAAGGATTCTTGTTTGACAGGAATGAACCCAATCCATCACGCAATCCTGCATGGTCATCAAGAAATAAAATCTTCAATGGAGATGGCAATTGTTGTTCCTCCGGTAAAATCAAATGTTACAGACCCATTCATTTCTGCAACGCGGCCTTTTATGTTTTCTATTCCATAATGGTTTTGTCCATCATTCCTGGATAGGGATCTGTTTCCAATTCCATCATCGGAAATAATAAAGTGAAGCCCCTTCATGGTATCGGTTATGCGGATAATTACGTTTCTTGCTTCCGAATGGCGGGCTACATTGCTCAGTGCTTCATTTAGAATCCTGACCATCTGAAACCTATAGTTTGTTGACAGAAGCCTTATGTGCTCTGAAGCTAAAAACAGTTCAGTGTGAATTCCAAAGTGGCGTTCAAAGTTAAAGAGAATGTTCTTTAAGTTGGCGATAAAGTCTTCATTCAGGTTGATGTGGGTGTTTTCCAGAAGAAACCGTACTTCGCTGAAAGCCTGGTCGGCAAAAAATGCAGTTTTTTCTTCATCCCTATTTTGGATGCTGATTTTTAGGGCTGCAAGATCCTGTGCAATTCCGTCGTGAATTTCCCTGGTAAGCTTGAGCTGGTTTTCGTTTATTATTGAAAGAACCCGGAATTCGTTTTTCTTGATCCGTTCCTTTTCCGAAATGGAAAACAGTGAGACCATGGTGATGAAAAATGAAATCAAGAGGGACCAGACATAGCCAAAGTTTAACTGCTGCTGCTGTTGGTATAGGAGCTTGTACAGCTGAATGTATTTGGTGGAAATGATTTCGCCACGGTTTTCCGGGCCGGGATTGGTCAGCGAGAAAATGAATCCGGTAAGGCAATCGTCAACTTCTTCATTGTAGAAGGTAAAGGGTTCAAAGGTTTTCTTTAGTTCTGAAAAATATGCATCCCTGGTGCCTGACTCCCATTTGTAAATTGCACCTGAGTTTTCCTTTGCATATTCGATTTTATTCAACAGAGCCTGAAATTTGGAAGCTTCCGTATATTTAAAATAGATGGTTGAACAGATGGAAATTATGGCAAGGGTAAACAGGATGTGTTCAATTCTCATGAAAAGGAAAATACGTTTTTTCATTACCTTAAGTTTACCATATTTGGCGGGATTTTTTCGGGAAAAAATTCCCTTTCCTGACGAGAATGGGACCCCTATTATTTTGGCCATCTGAATATATAATTTTTGGTAAGGTTATTGAACTGATTTTATTATTTTGGAGGAATAAAATGGCACAGGGGTATTTTGAAATTCGCTTTAAGAAAGAAGATGGTTCTCATGACGGAGAAATGCTGGAGAAAGTTATTGAATGGTGCAAGGGTCAATATGACTGGTTTAATGATGGAATTGACGATGGGCAGATTAACGTAGAATCGGCTCTTGAAAGTGTCAATAATAACGGTCTTGTAGAATCTGAAGTTCCTGATGAAGCATTGGAAATGGATTGGATTCAGGAACTTTATGAGGAATTTCAGCCTTCTACTATGAGAGCTGTTCAGATTCTTGGAGAAGGGGAATATTCAGAAGGACCTTATAGCTACAGAAAATGGTTTACAGATGATAAGGGCCATTTAAGATGCCGTGACGGTGCATGGGATTGGACTGACGGAGCTGCTGTTGCTTCAGAATCTGGTCCGAACGGTCCTTTGCTTGAACAGTCTGAAACCTTGGGGAGATATTATGCAAAGTTCACCAATAAGAAAAATGGTAAGACAGCAAGACTTTACATTACAATCTTCGATGATGAATTGATATTTGACTGGGATGCTTATTTGCTTGATGAAAATGACGATAGAATCAGCAGCCTTGATTATTTTGATCACTTTGGAGATGGTCTTATTGATGCCATTAAGAACAACAACAGCGGACTGGAAGACACAGAAGACGACAACAATGAAGAAAACTGGGAATTCAATGGTTTTATGACAGATGATTTCTGGGATGCAGGAGAAGTGTAATATTGTTTTATAAATCTTAAGATTTATAATTCTACGGTAAAAATCCAGACGGGCAGTTCCGCATTAGTCTGAACAATTGCGTTCAAGCGGTGCTGCCCGTTTATTAAATTTCCTGCCACATCAATCTGGATGGGATTTGCTTTTGTTCCCTGCCATTCACCACATTCTATAATATCAACAAAATATTGAACGTTTATGGGATGAAGCTCCCTGTTGTTGAAATTCCTGCCTAGCAGTTCCGAGGCTTTTTTGGGGTTTATCGTAATCAGCTCTTTTTTTATAACTTTCATTTTTGCTGTCACGATGTATGGCCGGTAAAAAGCAAGTGCAAGCTATATCTTGGCAAGAAGTTCCTTTGCTGATTCAACTCCTGCATTTGCAGCTTTGGTAAGGTATTCCCTGGCTTTTTCCATGTCCTTTTCTACACCTTCGCCATAGTAATACATTTGACCAAGATCATCGAAAGCATACTTGCTGCCATCTTCCTCAAAATGCTCAATTGCCTTTAGTGGATTTTTTTCTACGCCTTCGCCAAATCGGTATGAGATTCCAAGCCAATAGTTGATGTTATCAAGATATTCATCAAGTTCATAGGCCTTGGTAAACAGTTCAAAGGACTTGTCATAATCTTTTTCAATATCATTGCCAAGGTAATAGTAGATGCCAAGCTGGAGAATTGAATCAGCCATATTGAATTCAGCTGCTTTCTTAAACCATTTGATAGCATTCTGTGGGTCATCCTTTTCTTCGAACAGCTTTGCAACATTTTCCATGGCTTCCGGATATCCTTTTTCTGCTGCCTTAAGCATGTTTTCAAACTGTTTTTCAGGATCCTTTTTATAGCCGACTATGCCGTTTTCCGAACAGTCACCAACCATGAATATGGCATAGGTACTGCCCATGGCCAATCCCTTTTCTATGAGTTCATGAGCTTTTTCAACGCTCTGTTCGCATCCGCCAGCTCCAAATACATGACAGAATCCCAATGCCGTGATTCCGTCAGGATGATTCTGCTCGGCACATTTGCTTGCCCATATATAGCCATTGTCACGGTCAAAATCAACTGCCCAATAATAGTAAAACAAAGCAAACTGAACCTTGGGATCGTGGTCCTTGGCCTCAAGCTTTTCCAGTTCTTCAAGGGGAAGCTTCAGAAGTTCATATTCCTGTTCTTCTTTCTGTTTCGTGACTTCAACCTTTGCACCGCAACTTCCGCAGAACATGTCTCCGTCGAAAAGTTCTGCACCGCATTTTACACATTTCATATAAATCTCCTTTTGACCCACCGTAGCAGCGGCAGCTTTCTTCTGAATGATGATTATTTCTTTAAGAATGAACCCATCAGGGATTTTATTGACTTTTCAATGTT
>JAKSLY010000001.1 GCA_024400955.1 Treponema sp. | reverse complement strand
AAAGCCCAACTCCAAAACTGAAGTTGAGCTAGCTGCCGGAAACCGGAATCGCCCTGCTTTCGTCGCCTTCCTGGCTCCTCTCTCCGGGCCGGTCTTTCTCCCTTTCGTGGACCTCCTGTCCACTTTTCCTCCCTGACGGTCGGCGGGAGAAAGACTTCGATTCCGTATGCTAAACTGCAGTTTCCTTTAAAATTAAAAAGCCCAACTCCAAAACTGAAGTTGAGCTAGCTGCCGGAAACCGGAATCGCCCTCCGTTCTTCGACATCCTGTCTCATCTCTCCAGACCGGCATTCTTTCCTTTCGTGGACCTCCTGTCCACTTTTCCTCCCTGGCGGTCGGCGGAATGAATGCTTCGATTCCGTGAGCCAAACTGCAGTTTCCTTTAAAATTAAAAAGCCCAACTCCTAAACTGAAGTTGAGCTAGCTGCCGGAAACCGGAATCGAACCGGCACGACAGGTTAAATTGTCGAGGGATTTTAAGTCCCTTGTGTCTACCTATTCCACCATTCCGGCGACTTTTCAAACTATACTGTAAATATGAAAAAAATTCAATATGACGGAAAAAATTAATGAAGGTAAAAAAAATCCTGCAGCAAAAAAACTGCAGGATGACAAGTCATCTTACGTGACTGTAAAGATTTGCTATGCTATCGCGCCACTGGGTTGACTCATCCCTCTTGTCCCACTCAATGATTTTCTTAATCTGAAAATGCTTGGTATCATGAATGTTGGCAAAATAAACAAGACCAAATCTTCCCTGGCCAATGTAGATTATCTTCTCCGACTGTCCAGGTTTTTCTGATTCCACAACCTTCTTGTGAGCACAGTCAAAATGAACGGGCTTACCGCTTTCCGGATCATTAAGTGCGCTGGACAAATCCTTTATGCCTTCGCCACAATATGGGCAGACATCAAAAGTACGGTTCTTGAATTCCCTTATTTTTTCCTCGTTCTCACGAATCTGTTCCGAGGGTACGGCAACTATGGTAGGATGAAAAACAGGCTTAGGAGTAAAAAGGCGCTGTTCCTCTTCCTTTCTGTTTTTCCAGTTACCATTATTTGAATGTCTTCTGAAATGTTTCTCATGACGCATGATAATAATATAACAGTTTTAAATTGTTTTTTCTATATGATCCTCAACAATTCTTCGGCTCATGACAATAGCTATCCTGTCAACAGCCCAATTAATGTAATTTTCATCCTGGATTTTTTTCTGCAACTCCATAAGCCTTGGTGACAAAGTATCTTTCTCTGCTGCATTCTTAGACTGCATTCTTTACTCCCAAAAAGCATTTACAATGTGATATACCGGATCCAGCCCCGGGACATCAATTGCGAGGACATCATATCTAATGTACCTGTTACTATATTGTCGATATTTTTGGAGGTAATATTTAGAGGTTTTAATGATCTTTCTTTGTTTTCTGATGTTAAGTTCGTGGGAAAGAAGTTCAAGGTTACCATGAGGAAGACTCTTGACTTCAACAAAAACAATGTATTCACCAATAAGGGCAATTATGTCGATTTCACCGGAAGGAATGCGAAAATTTCTGTCAAGAATTTCATAACCATTGGAAAGAAGGAAAGCAACAGCCTTATCCTCACCAATATCTCCCTTTTGTCTTGTGGAAAGATTATCCATCTGTCAGTCTACGCTTTCAAGTTCCTCAATTTCATCGCACAGATTCTTTGATACCACAGAACTGTCAACAAGAACTCCTTCCGTAACAAGAAAGGGAATGAACCATCTTTTGATGGCAGAGAGATGAAAAGGCTTTACAGGACAACCGGCACCGAGAAACAGGTTCTTACCGTCATCAAAATAGACGTTTTCACTGAACCGGTCACCAATATGTAATTTCTTAGATTCTATTTTCATTTATCAAGCCTTTCTTCAATTTCTTTAATCGATGCAAACACGGCACTTAAGGCTTCCCATGTACATTCTGGAATGCATTCCCCAATCTGCCTAAGGGAAAGTACATTGGCAGTCACATCATCATGAACCACGGGAATATGATTTTCCTCAGCAATTTCAATCATTCTCCTGGCAATAAGCCCATGAGACTTAGCCGTAATCAAGGGAGCATCTGCTTCCTCAGGATATTTCAATGACACTGCAACAAGGGGTGCGTGTGTTTTCATACAAAAGTTTCAAACGATTCAGGAAAATCAGAGGGACTGCATATTCCATCAATCAAAGCCAAGGAGGAATAGGTTACTGGCACAGAATTGCCGTTCATGCCGGAACAAAACAATTCCCCAATCCGCATTTCCTCTTTCCGTATCTGCGAGGTCAAAAGCGGAGGTAATGAACAGAACCGAACTTCCTTTACCTTGTTATCCTTAAAGTATACTATAAATGAATATTTTTTGCACGTAGTTTTGCACAAAATCTGAATTTTTTCAGTTTTCCTAAGGTCCAGGTTCATGAGAATTGAAATGTTACCAACATAGTTTTCGCGTCCGCTGTTCCACTCAAAGGGCAACATAATCCAGTGTCCGCTGCCCTCCCTGTTTCTGACCTGGTTTGCAAAAGTCAGGAGCCCTTCCCCTGGAAATTCCACTGGGCCAAACATTCTTTCAAGAAAACCGCCATCAAGTTCCGGGTCTTTTTTTTCTTTCCCTGGTGAATTGAATTCGAAGGCTTCCTGTCCACCGTCGGGATCCACCATAAGCAGGTAGTGCATTATGTTTTCTTCAGTGGGTTCAATTCCCTTCTGCTCAAGAAGCATGGCCACCTGTGATGCAGCAGCTTCCTTTCCCGGAAAGCGCAGTCCTATCTGGCTGAATTTTTTTATGCGGTCAAAATCTATCTTCATGCCCATCTGGTGCATCATCTGAAAAAGGCCGGAAGCAAGGGGATTGGATGCAAATTCTGCCGATTCAAGCAGTGATGCAAAGCCTGAATTCAAACCAAGCTGTTTTTCTGCAGCCTCAGGTTCAAGGATAACCTTTCCATCTGGAGAAAGGCCAATTCTTGCAGTAAAGGATGAACCGATTTCCAAGGGCCTGTTGCTTGAAACGGAAAACCTTGCACCGCCAAAGGATACCACATAGCCACCCTGCTGAAGGCCGACCACCCTGACCCTGACAGTATCTCCAGCCTTAAGGCTTACAGGAAGAGAAAAAGCATTCTGCAACGAAATGTTGCTTACGGAAGAAAAGGAAACTGATGCCATAAAAACAAAAGGGAAGCAACTGCATCAAGACAACGCAATCACTTCCCATCCTTGAATAATCAAGCCATCAAGCAAGAATTATTTCTTGTTCTTTGCCTTGTTTTCTGCATTGATTTCAGCAATCTTTGCTTCGTTAGCCTTTGCAACTTCTCTTGCAAATGCAACGCGAGCATTAGCCTTAGGTCCGATAAGTTCCTTAATCTTTGCAGCCTTACCGATCTTGTCGCGAACATAGTAAATCTTTGAACGGCGAACCTTACCTGGGCGGATAAGTTCAACCTTGAGGATGCGTGGGCTGTTGAGTGGGAATACGCGTTCTACACCAACACCGTAGCTTTCCTTGCGAACTGTAAATGTCTTGCGAGCACCTGCATTCTTCATGCAGAGAACAAGACCTTCAAAAATCTGGATGCGCTTTGTTGCACCTTCGATAACTTCAAAGTGAACCTTAACAGTATCTCCAACGCGGAAAGATTCTGCGTTAGGCTTCTTCTGCTGTTCTTCAATTGTCTTTATAAGATCCATAGTTAGACTCCTATTTAACGGCCTTCTTAGGGCGCTTCTTACTGTTATGTTTGTAGTTTGCATAATCAGCAAGTTCTTCGATCATTTTTTCTGCTTCTGCAGTAAGAGTACCTGTCATCCTGGCCTTGTGAATCAGATCAGGTCTGTTCATCAAAGTCTTCTGAAGGCTCTTTCTCAGCCGCCACTTCCGGATTTCTTCATGATTTCCGCTCTGCAAAACAGGTGGAACTTCCATGCCCTTGTATACGCTTGGCCTTGTATACTGGGGATATTCCAGAAGATTGTCCGAAAAACTTTCCTCGTCAAGGGATTCACTGGTAATCACGCCGTCAACCAGCCTGTAAACCGTATCTACAATGACTGTAGCTGCAAGTTCGCCGCTTGACATTACATAATCGCCGATGGAGATTTCCTCATCCACGTATGAATCGATGATTCTCTGGTCGATACCTTCGTATCTTCCGCAAACCAGAACGATTTCGTCTTTCTGACTAAGTTCCTGCGCTTTGGCCTGTGTCAAAGGCTTTCCACTTGGCGAAACATAAATCACATGCTTCGTCTTTTTGTATGCCTGTACACTGTCAAGTGCAAGTCCTAAAGGTTCCGGAAGCAGTAACTGCCCGGCTCCTCCGCCATAGGGAGCGTCATCACAAGTGTGGTGTCTATCATGGGCAAAATCCCTGATATTCACCAAATCGTAAGCAATAATTCCCTTTTCAACCGCCTTTGCCATGATCGAACTTTCAAAAAAAGCACGCGGAATCTCAGGGAATAAGGTCAGCACAGTAAATTTCATTGGAATTACTCCAGAATCCAGAGGTGCATCAGCTGCATCTTTTTATTTTCAACATCAACTTCACCGATGAACTCATCTTTGAAAGGAACATACACCGTTCTTGATTTTCCTTTGCCTGTAAACTTGATGTCATCCGATAAAAACGCACAGCTCTCGGACAGCAAAATCTCAACGAGATAACCTGATCCGCCTTCCAATACGTTTGTGACTGTTCCAACAACGGATTTTTCATCCATTGCAGGTGCGGTTTTACCCGCCGTTTCCTCATACCATACCAAGCAACCCTTAAGGTCCTCGATATACCACTCATTCTTCTGCAGTTTATGAGCTTTTTCGCGCGGAACTACGATTTCCCACCTGTTAAGCGCTGCAGCTGCTTCAGGGGAGTTGATTCCCGCAAGTGTCATGTACAAAACGTCACTGCCCGCCTTTACGGATTCAACCTTGTAAAGCTTTGAAACAGTTCCATTTGTCAAAGTCACTTCTTCCATATCAGCAAAATGCTCATACTCGCCGGAAGTGCTTTCCACTTTAAATTCGCCCGTGATTCCATGAGAACCGCGAACAATTCCAACAACAAAGCGATCTACCATCGTTTGCGATGCCATTAGTCCAGAATTTCCAGGCTATAACGCTTGTCATCCTTGTTTGATGCTGCGCTTAAAACAGTACGAAGTGCTTTAGCAATACGTCCGTATTTGCCAATAACCTTACCAATATCGCCTTGAGCAACACTTAACTGAAGAACAGGTCCGCGTTCACCCTCGGTTTCTTTTACAGAGACTGCATTTGGATCATCGACCAATGATTTTGCAATGAATTCAATCAGGTCTTTTTCCATCTAAATAGCTCCCCTGTAAATTACTTGGAAATTACTTTACCGTCTGCTGCCAAACCGCCTTCTCTGAAAATCTTCTTTACAGTTTCTGTAGGCTGAGCACCAACACCGATCCAGTACTTTGCGCGTTCAACGTCAAAAACTGTCTTCTGACCGTCTGCAATTGGATGATACTGACCGATTTCCTCGATTGTTGTACCATTGCGTGGCTTGCGTGCATCCTGTACGACAATGCGGTAGTCCGGGCGCTTTTTTGTACCCATTAACTTAAGTCTGATCTTGACCAATTAAGTCCTCCCAGGGTCTCTCACGAACGGGGTTAAGACCCAAGATAAATTTATTACACTATAATAGTGCGAGAAAATAATATATAGAAAATAATCAATATCGTCAATTGAATTTTCCCTGTCCCGACCCCTTTTACAGGACAAAAACAGAAAATCCCCTAATTTTCCCGGGCAACAAGGGTTCCCTTGAAGGTGTTTCCATTAAGGCTGTCCAGTCTCACGGTTACAAAGGTTCCTATGAGGGAAGGATCCGCCCTGAAGGCAACACGCTCATTCTGTTCAGTCTTCCCCAAGAGCTCATTGCTGTCATCCTTGGAAACTATGTCGGCAAGAACCCTTATGGTTTTTCCCACACGGCGCTTCATGACCTTCTGGGTGATTTCAAGCTGCAGGTTGATTATTTTCTGAAGGCGCTCCTTCTTTACTTCCAGCGGAATCTGGTTCTCCATCTTTTCTGCAGGAGTACCTTCCCTTGGATTGTAGTAGTACATGAATGCGCTTTCGTATTCCACTTCCTTCATGAGGGAATAGGCTTCCTCAAATTCTTCTTCCGTCTCCCCAGGAAACCCAAGCATTATGTCCGTGGTAAGCTCCACATCGGGAACAGCCTTTCTGAGCCGACCTATAAGGGCAAGGTAGTCCTCACGGGTATAGCGACGGTTCATCCTGCGAAGAACTTCAGAAGACCCATGCTGAACTGCAAGATGAATGCCGCGGCAAATTCTCCTGTCGGTCCTGATGACTTCCATGAGTTCATCGCTAAAATCCTTGGGGTGGCTTGATTCAAATCGAATCCATTCTATTGAAGATTTTATTTCCTCAAGATGGGCACTTATGATTCTGAGAAGCTCGGGAAACTTTACGCCATTGTCGTCATAGCTGTTTACATTCTGGCCAAGAAGGCAGATTTCGCGAACCTTTCTTTCCGAAAGAATGTCGAGTTCATGAAGGATGTCCCTTACGCTGCGGCTTGTCTCCCTTCCCCTGAGATATGGAACGATGCAGTAGGTACAGAAATTGTTGCACCCATGCATGATGGGAACAAAGGTACTGAAGGCGTTTTCCTCGTAATAGGATTCTGCAAATTTATAGACGGGTTCAACAGGTCCCATTTCATACCTGGTGTTCTTTTCAACAGCCGGAATGATTTCATGGAACTTTTCCTTGCCGAAAGTACCCACAACGTAATCAACAACGGGCCACATTTTTTTTAGGTCCTTCAAAAGGCGTTCTGCCATGCATCCCATGACGACAACAGTCAAAGGCCTTGGACCGTTTTTTGCAACATAGTCGGCGGCAACTTCCATATTGCGTCTCTTGGCATCCTTGGCTCCAATGCGAATCTTCTTTAATCCAGTAAAAAAGCCAAGACGGCCAAAAATGCGTTCCTCTGCACTGCCGCGAACGGAACAGGTATTTATAACCACAAAGTCAGCCAGCTGAACGTCTTCCGCCTTGGACCATCCCCGGGAAATCAAGATCTGCTCAACGGCCGCAGATTCCGCTATGTTCATCTCGCAGCCGTAGTTTTCTATGAAATACGTCATCTTTCTGCCGATTCAAGGGTGTTGTAAATAAGCATGGCAATTGTCATGGGTCCAACCCCACCCGGAACAGGAGTAATGAAGCTGGCCTTTTCCTTTGCTCCTTCAAAATCAACGTCACCTACAAGGCGGAATCCGCTCTTCTTTGTGCTGTCAGGAATCCTGTTTACACCGACATCAATTACGCAGGCTCCTTCCTTGATCATGTCACCGGTAACCGTATTTGGCTTTCCGCTGGCAACAATAAGGATGTCCGCATTCCTTGTGTAGTCGCAAAGGTTTTTTGTTCCCGTGTGGCAGATCGTTACTGTTGAATTGAATTCCTTGCGGAGCATCAAGAGTGCCATTGGCTTGCCGACGATATTTGAGCGGCCAACAACAACAACGTTCTTTCCGCTGGTTTCAACACCCATTTTCTTCAATAATACGGTGATTCCATTTGGAGTACATGGAAGGAATCCCTTTTCCCCAGTAACAAGCTTTCCTACGTTCACAGGATGAAAGCCATCCACGTCCTTTTCAGGAACAATGGCATTTGTAACCTTCTTTTCATCAATATGCCTTGGAAGTGGAAGCTGAACGAGAATTCCATGAACGCCTGGATCCCTGTTGAGTTCGTCAATAAGCTTGAGAACTTCCTCTTCCGTAGTTTCTGCTGGAAGAACAACGCTTCTGTCTGCCATGCCTGCTTCTTCAAGGGCCTTGCGCTTACCCGTTACATAGCTTACGCTGGCAGGATTGTCCCCCACAAGTACAACTGCAAGACATGGCGTGATTCCCCTCTTCTTGAGTTCCTCAACTTTCCTTGCAACATCCGCCTTCACTTCTGCAGCAACCTGTTTTCCGTCAATAATAACTGCGCTCATATGTAACCTTCCCGTATGTTAGTTTATTTTACTGTTGAAAAAGAGAGACAAAACATTTATACTGTGGCGAATTGTCCGCGCTCCATGCAACGGACGTATTCTATAGGAAAATAAAACAAAATGCCATAGCACCGGATTCGTGCTGGCAAGGTAAAAAAAATGATTAAACGTTTGACGGCAATTCTTGCCATATTTGCAGTTTCAGTTTCAATAGCCTTTGCTCAGGCTTCTCAGCCAGCGATAAAATACAGCACCGATTCTTCTGCAGAAAACGGTGATGATGAATACGAAGAAGACAACAGCGACTCCGACATCTACTTTGATTTTGGAATGAACCTTCCTGGAGACCAGTACATCAAGATTTCGCTGGGCCTTAACGCACCACTGAACTTTCCTGACCCCGGTTCCCTTTTTGACGGTGACAGCAAGCTTAAATTTGGAGGCATGGGATCCCTCGGCTACCACTACTTCCTTACAAGCCAGTTTACGGTTGGCGTCGACATTGGATTCGGATTCTGCGTTTCAGTCGGAAGCCACATCTTCAACACGGTTCCTGTGGTTTTCTCGGGAACATACGAACCTACTGCAGGAAGATTTTCATTCCCCCTTTATGCAGGCCTTGGCTTTGCATGGGAATCATACAGCGGCAAGAACTACTTCCCGGGCCTTGTACTCAGGTCAGGAGCCGGTTCCCACTTCAGGATCAACGAAAACTGGTCCGTCGGTCTTGAAGCATACGGTCTTGTCCTTCCACAGTTTGCTGAATGGCATGGAAAAGACGGCGAAAACTTTGCAGGCTGCTTTCTTGACCTGAATATCGTTGCAAGATATATGTTCTAATGGGGAGAATGGCATAAAATGAAAAAAAACATGAAAAACATATTTGCAGTTCTTCTGGCATGTTCCATTGCGGCAGTTTTTTCTTCCTGCCATGACGACATCTACGGACTTATCGACAAGGAAACCAAGCTTGATACCAAGGGAATGAAGGGAGACACTTCCCAGATCGTTCAGTACGGGGATTATCTTTTCATTGCAAACGGAAACCTTTACTTCAAGTCAAACCAGCAGTCATACTACCTGAACATTAAGGACCCGAACTATGGATACAAGAGGAACTGGAAATCTATAAATGTTCCTACAACTAAAAAAGGTGACTACAATGTTCCTGCAAGCACATTCTACATCGCTTCAGATTCCGAGTGGCTCTATGCCCTGACCTACATCTGGGAAGAAGATGAGGATGGTGCGAATTCCGTAGGATCTGCAGAAATCTACGCAACCAACGACAAGGATTTAAGCGACGGACTAACATGGGAAAAAGTCAATGTGTCTTCAATCGTTTCAAGTACAGCATACCTTCAGGAAATGCTTGTATTCGACAATCAGGCAAGAACTGTTACAGAAAATCCTGATTTGAGTCTTACCTTTGATTTATCAAACAGAAGAGCCTATGCAAGATTAGAGGACAAAAATACAAAATCTATTTCTACATATAAATTAAATGGTAACAATATACCAACACCCCTTACAGACGAAGTTTTTCTTGGTAACAGCACAACAACTGATTCTATGAAGGCTGTATACTTCAATGGAAAAACATATCTATCAAAATACTATGCCGTCTGTGCCACAGAATACGCACTTTATTATGCCGAATCCTACACAACAGGAAAAAGACACTATATTGACGGAAGTTCTACGATATATACGATTCTTCCAAACGGCCAAATTGATCACAATGGAATGGATAATGGAGCAATTCTTTCTATTTCCGCGGGAGCAGACTTCCTTCTTACAGGAACAACAAATGGAATAGACAGAGTTCGACTTGATCCGACAACTAAAATTGCAACCCGGTCTGTAAAATTTGATTCCAATGGCGGTTCCATCAGCTCCGAATACGTTTTCATGACATACATCCTCAATCCAAACAAAAAGCAGGACAGTGTGAGTGTTACCGAAGGAACTGATGAATATTGCTCAACCACAATCTACGGTTCCATCGGTTCCAGCTCAGATTCATGGAGCGACATGGGACTTTATTCATTCTTCCCTGCAAGAAGGGAATGGAACAGGGACGGAGACTAGACCTAAAACCAAAGGGGAACATTCATGGGAAACTACGATCTTTTTGCTGCGGCAAACAACGGCCATGAGCCCCTTGCGGCCAGGATGCGCCCCCGCTCTCTCGATGAATACATCGGCCAGGACCACATTGTTGGCAAGGGCCGTCTCTTAAGGCGTGCCATTCAGGCAGACCAGCTTACTTCCGTAATATTCTATGGCCCCCCGGGAACTGGAAAGACAACCCTGGCAAGGGTCATTGCAAACCACACCAGCTCGAATTTCATTACCCTCAATGCAGTTCTCACAGGTGTTGCAGACATAAGAAAGGCCATCGAGGATGCAGAAAACCAGAAGACACTTTACAAGCGAAAGACAATCCTTTTTGTTGATGAAGTTCACAGGTGGAACAAGAGTCAGCAGGATGCCCTTCTGCCATGGGTTGAAAACGGCACCATCATTTTAATTGGCGCCACGACGGAAAATCCTTTTTTTGAAGTCAACAAGGCCCTTGTTTCCAGAAGCCGAGTATTCCAGCTGAAGCCCCTTACGGCAGAAGACCTGATGAAGGCCGCAAACCAGTGCATTGCCAACAAGGAACGTGGATACGGCAAATGGAACGTAAGATTTGAAGAAGGGGCCCTGGAGCATCTTGTTGAAACGGCCAACGGTGATGCCCGCTCCCTTTTGAATGCCCTTGAACTTGCAGTTGAAACAACTCCTGACAGCTGGCCACCCATGGCAGGTTCAGAAATATTCATTTCAAAGGAAACTGCAGAGGAATCCATCCAGAAGAAAGTCGTGCTTTACGACAGGGACGGAGACTACCACTACGACATTATTTCCGCATTCATAAAAAGCCTGAGGGGACGTGATCCTGATGCGGCCCTTTACTGGCTTGCAAGAATGGTCAAGGCGGGAGAAGACCCCCACTTTATTTTCAGGAGAATGCTCATAAGCAGCTGCGAGGACACGGGACTTGCCGACCCCAATGCCATTTCCGTTGTGGAAAGCTGTGCCGCAGCCTTTGACAGGGTTGGATTCCCGGAAGGAAACTACTTCCTTGCCCATGCCGCCCTTTACATTTCAACGGCACCAAAATCCAATTCAAGCATGGCTTTCTTTGATGCCATGAGTTCCATAGAAAAGGAAGATGCGGAAGTTCCAAATCACCTTAGGGACAACAACAGGGATGCAGAAGGCTTTGGCCACGGAACAGGCTACCTTTACCCCCATGCCTACAGGGATCACTGGGTTGCACAGCAGTATCTTCCTGACACCCTTACGGGAAAAGTTTTCTACAACCCTACGGACCAGGGATATGAGGCAAAAATCCGCCAGGATGTTCTTTCAAGGCGCGAGCTGCAGATTACGGCAATCCTTGAAAATGCAGGAATCAACGAAGGACAGATGCAGGACCTTATGGTCAATCCCGTTTCCGACTGGTGGGCAAAAGCCGGACATTTTGCAGGATTCAAGAAGACAGAAGAAAACCTGACATTCAGCCCAAAAAACAGCTCCAGGGATTCTTCCCTGAACAAGGCAGAAAACCTCTGGAAAAACAGGACCGATCTCAACAAGGCGGAAGTTCTGTCCCAGATAAAAAAGGCCATGAAGGAAAGCACGGAAATACTGCGCCACCACCGCTGCCTCATACTCAATGCCGATGACGGACTCCTTCTGTATGACATGATACGGTCAACCCCGGAGGGAAGGACCTGCGGAATATGCAGAAACGGCAAGAACGCAGAAATACTGCTGCAGTACGCATCAACCCTCGACGACCTGGACAAGCCGGAACTGATAGTACAGGACCATCCAAGTCTTTTCGAAGGCGAAAACTTCACCAGCTGCATGAAAAAAATCCCAGATGCCCAGTTTGACAGGATCTTTGCAAGGGATTTTTTTGCAGTTCCCGGCGACATAAGAAATTTTGCATCTTCAATTATGGAAGGATTTTCTGGAAGCGACAAAATCCTTGGACAAGATGCAAAGGTAATCGTAAGCCAGAGGATTCCTTCCAGCGGCCAGCACCTTAGCCTGCTCATAAGGGAAGCCCTGTTTAAGGACAATGCCATTCCTGGGGATGTGGAAGAACTTCTTGACAAGGCAGATGATGCGGAAAAGGATTTTTTCAGCGATTCGACCAACGACTTTTTTTGCTGGGATGAAAAAACTGCCTGCACCATCTTCAAGGAAGCTGGACTAGAATGCACCACCCAGACCTTCATGCTTACGGAAAAGCGGAGGATCTCTGAACAGGAATGCAGCAAGTGGTTCAACAGGGATTCATCAAGCTATGCAAAGTTCATGGCGGAAAAACTGAAGGAATCCATGGGTCCTAAGGCCTTTGACAGATTTCGTGAACTCTTTTTTGAAGCAGCATCAAGGCACATCCTTAAATGGAAAACCCGAAACTGCATCTTCATCATCGGAAGCCCAAGTTCCCTTAATTAAAAGGGCCTCAATTGATTTTATTGAGCAAAACAAGTATATTCTCTTCTATGGATTTGATCAAAAAACTTGATGAATGTGAAGCAAGGCTTAAGGAAATTCAGGAACTCATAATGGATCCTGAAATTGTTAAGGACCAGAAGAAATACAAGGACACAATGCGCGAAAACGGTTACCTGACTGACGTTTGTGCCCTCTATGACGAATACAAGAAAGTTATAAGCGGCATCAAGGACGCAACGGAACTCATTACTGCAGAAGACGATGTGGAAATGAAGGAACTTGCACGCGAAGAACTCAAGGCCCTTGAAGAAAAAAAACCGCAGCTTGAGGAACAGATTAAGATCAAGCTTATTCCACCTGATCCACTTGATGAAAAGAACATCATCCTCGAAATCCGTTCTGCAGCAGGAGGAGACGAAGCTTCCCTCTTTGTACGCGACGTCTGGGAAATGTACATCCATCTTGCAGAGCGCAAGGGCTGGAAGACGGAAACAATGGAAGCCCAGGAAACTGAAGTTGGCGGATTCAACAAGATCGTTACAAGCATAAGCGGAAAATTCGTATACGGAACGCTGCGCTTTGAGTCCGGTGTTCACCGCGTACAGCGTGTTCCTGCAACGGAAAGCCAGGGCAGACTCCAGACATCTACGGTAACTGTTGCCGTTTTGCCGGAAGCAGAAGAAGCTGACGTTACAATCAACCCTGGCGATGTCCGCGTTGACGTAATGCGTGCCGGAGGACCGGGCGGACAGTGCGTTAACACAACAGACTCGGCAGTTCGCCTTACCCACATTCCTACGGGCATTGTCGTAATTCAGCAGGACCAGAAAAGCCAGATTAAGAACAAGGAAAAGGCATGGCAGGTTCTTCGCGCAAGGCTTTTTGACCTTAAGCAGGGGGAACTTGACAAGGAACGCTCTACCGCCCGCAAGCTCATGGTAGGTAACGGCGACCGCTCGGAAAAGATCAGGACATACAACTACCCTCAGGACCGCATCACCGACCACCGCATCAACATGAGCGTTCACAACCTTCCTGGATTCATGATGGGAAACATGGACGACATGCTTGATGCCCTCAACGTTTACGCAAAGGAAGAGCAGTTCAACGAGCTTGACAAGTAGTCAATGACCATACAGCAGTTCAGGCAGTCAGCAATAAGGCAGCTCAGTTCTTCCCCATCCCCGGCCCTTGACGTGGATGTGCTGCTGCAATGGGTACTCGGAAAGGACAGGACATTCATCCTGTTCAACCGTACCCAGGAACTCACCCCCCAGCAGGAATCCATTCTTGCAGAGTCCGTAAGCAGGCGCATGACCGGACTCCCCATCGCATACATAACCGGACACAAGGAATTCTTTGGCCTTGACTTTGAAGTAAACCGGAGCGTCCTGATTCCAAAACCGGACACGGAAGTTCTTGTTGAAAATGCCGCAAATTTTCTCCTGGACCAGTACGCAAAAAATCCACGCATCCTTACAATATGCGACATGTGCACCGGCAGCGGCTGTGTTGGCATAAGCCTGCTTAAATTCCTTTGCGAGGAAGGAACCATAAGGGCTGAACACATTCCGGCCGTCACAATGTGCGACATAAGCCGGGAAGCCTTGGACACGGCCAGAAAAAATGCCGATTCCATCCTTTCAAAAAGCCAGCGCCAGAAAATGACATTTGTTCACACCAACCTCTTTGACAATCTTGGAAAAACAAGGGCAGGAGTCTTTGACATTATAGTTTCAAATCCGCCCTACGTACCCGCCACGGAAACAACGGAACTGCTAAAGGACGGCCGCAGCGAACCACGCCTGGCCCTTGATGGAGACGTTAACCCTGATGGAACTCCAAGCAGCAGCAGCGACGGCCTTGAATTGATCAGGCGTCTCATTCCCCAGGCAAAAAGATTTGTCATCCCCGGAGGAATGCTTATCCTCGAAACCGGGGAATACAACGCAATGGCTACGGAAGAAATCATGAAAGATCTGGAATTCAGGGACACAAAACTGTACTACGACCTTGAAGGCCAGCTGAGAAACGTAAGCGGAATAAGATAAATACAGTCTTCCTACATTCCCTGTAAAAAAAACACCTGCATGAACCGGCCTAAAAAAGCCAATGCTGCAGGTGGATTAAAAGCAAGCATGACGACAGCCATGCCAGAAACTTATATGGCAAGTTCCTTGTAAAGGTCCATTATCTTCTATTTTGAAGCAACCTTTGGGTTTGAAGCAAAATAGCAGCTCTTGAGCACGTTTTCAGAAAGAAAATCAAGGTCATCCTTTGAAAGCTCAAGTCCATCTATCTTTGCAGGTATTCCAAGATCCTTGGCAAGCTTTTCAAAGGCAGCAATGGCAGTTTTCCTGTAGGAATCAGGCTTTGCAGTCGTAGAAATCTTTGCACCCAAAGCGATGGCCACATCCTTGAATTTTGATCCGGAAGACGGGGAATTGAAAGCCATTACCGACGGCATGAGTGCAACGGAAGAAATCTTGGCAGAGACACCATGGGTTGCTTCCAGTGCATTGGACATGGCGGTTGCAAGACCGGCACCGCTGTTTGACACGGCAAGACCTGCAAGATACTGTCCATATATGATCTGCTCCTTTGCAGATGCAGTACCCTTTACTGCCGACTTAACATTCTGTGAAATGATGCGGATTGCTTCCAGGGCATTGAAGTCAGAAATAACCCATGATTCCTTGCATACAAGAGCCTCGATGGCACTGGCAATGAGGGCCATGGAAGAAACGGCAAAGTCCTTAGAGGCGGACCCGGTGAAAATATCCGAGTCACAGATTACTGCATCAGCAACTGCATGATATTCAAGGCATTCAATCTTTTTACGCTGAGCCTCGTCTTCAAGAAGGATCACAAAGCCAAAGCCACGGGCATTACCGCATGAGGCAAAGACAAGATAAAGTGGAAATGAATGCTTTTTGGCCTTGTTGCTGCCTTCAAGCTTCCTTGGATCTGAAATCTCCGGATTTGAAAGAAGAACGGCTGCAGCCTTGGACGCATCCATGACAGCCCCAGAACCAACGCCTACAATGACGTCGGCACGGAAAGCCTTTGCCATTTCAACGATGTGGCGAACGTCGTTCACCGTGCAAGCAGTGTTGATCCTGTCATAAACCTGGTACACAACCCTGTTCTTAACAAGAATATTTACAACTTTCTTAGCAGCACCGTCCTTGACCGTACTTGTATCCGTAATAACCAGAACACGCTGGTACTCATTTATCTTCAGTGCTTCTGCAAGACACTTGATTGCTCCTGAACCAAAGTGTGAAAAAGCACTTGTTGCTATCTGATTGGCCATAATACCCTCTAAGTATACTAAATTTATAACCCTAAATTATACATTTGTCAAGTAGTTTTTACGCATTACTTTCCATACATTGCAACCCCAGGTTGGCCTCGGCTTGTAAATAATTCCATATTATTCTATTATATGGTATGTATTGCAAAAGAAATCTTAATGTAATCTTAAATCTTACTCTAATTTTAGCACTGCTGTTTTTTTCTTCATGCGGAAAAAGAAAAACAGAACAGAATATAACGGTTTCTTCATCAGAAGCCCCTTCCCCAGCTGTCAAAATCACTGCCACATTCTATCCCCTTTATGTAATCTGCCTAAACCTGACACAGAACGTACCGGGAGCCCAGGTGACAATGCTCAATTCATCTTCAGCTGGATGCCTCCACGACTACCAGTTTTCCACAAGGGACATGAAAATCGTGTCAAAATGCGACATACTCGTGGCCAATGGAGCCGGAATGGAAAACTTCATGGACCGTCTTCTGGAACAGAAAAAGGACCACCTGATAGTTGCCTGCGATGGATATGAACTCATGGACGAAAACCCCCACATCTGGGTAAGCACCAAGGGGGCAAAATTCATGGTGAACAGGATTACATCGGGCCTTATGCGCCTTGATCCCAGGAATTCAAGCCTTTATGAGGAAAACTGCAGGGCTTATGAAAGAAAACTTCAGGATCTGGAAGATGAAATGCACAGGTCCCTGGACAGATATGCTGGAAAGAAAATAATTACCTTTCACGAGGCATTCCCATATTTTGCAAGGGAATTCAACCTTGAAATTCAGTCTGTAATAGAACGGGAACCTGGAACTTCACCTTCACCACGGGAACTTGAAAACCAGATAGCACAGATCAGGCAGGAAATTGCAGACGGAACTAAACCGGCCCTCTTTGCAGAGCCACAGTATCCCGCAAGTTCAGCAGAAATAGTTGCAAAGGAAACAGGCTTAAGAATCTACATCCTTGACCCATGCGTTTCCGGAACTGCAGAGCCATCGGAGAAGACAAAAAATTCTTATGTTGATACAATGAAGAAAAACCTGACTGTTTTGGAAGAAGCACTGGAAGGATAGAAAACATGCCTTGTCTTACAGGAATGCGGCATCTTTGCTGCACGCGAATTGAAAACCTGAGCGTAAAAAAAGGTTCGGAATACATTCTCAAGGACATAAACCTGCACATCCATTGCGGTGAACTGACGGCCGTAATCGGAAGGAACGGAGCGGGAAAAACAACCTTCATGAAGGCCCTGCTCAATTCAATCCCCCACACGGGATGCGTAATCTTTGAGGGAGAAAAATGCGCCGGAGAATGCGGAAAAGACCGTACCACCGACCATGACAGGTTCTGCACCTGCAAGAAGAAAATTCCCTACACCACTACAAAACCGATTTTTGGATACGTACCCCAGTCCCTGTCCGTTCAGGCAGGAAGCCCGGTAAGCGTTGAGGACCTGATTCTTGCAAGCATTTCAAGGCGCCCGGTCTGGCTGCCAAGGCGAAAAAAAGACAGGGAAAAAGCCAGGGAAGTTCTTGCCGCAACCAATGCCCACATGCTTGCCCAGCGCAGGCTGTGCGATCTTTCCGGTGGAGAACTTCAGCGTGTCATGCTGGCCCTTGCCATAAATCCCGTTCCGGACATTCTCCTTCTTGATGAACCTGTAAGCGGTGTGGACAGAACCGGCCTCAAGTCATTCTACGAGCTTGTTTCTTCCATAAGGCGAAACTATGACATCACCATTCTCCTCATAAGCCACGACCTTGACCTTGTGGCAAAACATGCGGACAGGGTTCTGTTCATAAACAATGCCAATGCCATAATCGGAAAACCTGCCGAAGTGTATTCAAACAGGGATTTCATAGATGTATTTGGCCATGTAACTGTTTTTGGAGATGAAAATGCTTGATTGGCTTGAACCTTCCTTCATGAAAAATGCACTGCTTGCAGTTCTTGCAGCCTGCCCCATTTTTGGCATGCTGGGCACCAATGTAGTCTCCAACAGAATGAGCTTCTTTAGCGATGCCATAGGACACTCTGCCTTTACAGGCATTGCCCTTGGAGTTCTTCTTGGAATAAAGGACGTTACCGTATCCATGGTAATTTTTTCCCTCATACTTGGATTTGCAATCATTTCCGTCAAAATCAAGGGTAAGGCTTCTGCTGACACAATCATTGGAGTATTTTCCTCTGCATCAGTGGCACTTGGAATCGTACTTCTTTCTTCCGGCGGTAATTTTGCCAAATACCAGCGTTATCTTGTAGGCGACATCCTTAACATTCAGCCTGGAGAAATAAGGCTTCTCTTTGCCACCGCCCTGGTGCTCCTTGCAATCTGGATAATCTTCTACAATAAAATGCTCCTGACCACAGTTCACAGCACCTTCGCAAAAAGCAGAGGCATAAAGACCTTCCTCATAGAACAGGTTTTTGCCCTGATGACGGCGGCAATCGTAACCGTATGCATCAGATGGACCGGGCTTCTTGTAATCAACAGCATGCTTGTCTTACCGGCAGCTTCTTCAAGGCTGATCTCAAGAAATTCCAGGACTTACCTTCTGTTTTCGGTTCTGATTTCCCTTGTGTCAGGAATAACCGGATTATGCCTTTCCTATTACGCAGACACGGCAAGCGGAGCAACAATCGTTCTTGTGAACACGGTCATATTCCTCGGATGCTTCTGCACAACATTAAGAAAAAACCTAAAATGACGGACACTGTCCGCAATATAAGGAGTTTATAATGGATAAAATAGATACGATAATATTCGACCTTGATGGAACTCTCCTCGATACATTGGAAGACATAAAAGATAGCCTGAACAAAACATATGCTGAACTGGGAGTTGAGGAAAAATCCCTGTCCCAGGTGCGTGCGAGTGTTGGCAACGGAATGGCCCGTCTTGTTGAACTGACCCTCGTAGACGGAAAGAAAAATCCCCTTTACGAAAAAGCCGTCAAATTAACGATGGAAAACTACGCATCCAGCACAAAGCCTAAGACAAAACCCTACGATGGGATTCTTGAAACAATGGAAGAACTCAAGAAACTTGGCTATAAATGTGCCATCGTTTCCAACAAGCCTGACCCCCAGGTTAAGGAACTGCAGGCAAAGTATTTTACAAGCGTAAGCCCTCAGGCTGCCATCGGAGAGATTGCAGGCATTCCAAGAAAACCGGCTCCTGATTCCGTATGGAAGGCAATTGAAATACTTGGATCGAAAAAGGAAAATTCCATATACATTGGCGACAGCGAAGTTGACATCAAGACGGCAGTCAATTCGGGGCTTCCTTCCATCAGCGTTACATGGGGATTCCGCGACAGGGAACTCCTCATCGAAAACGGTGCTGAACGTTTTGCTGACAGGCCACAAGACATAATTGAAATATTGAGAAAATTAAATGACACAAAAAAATGAATTCTTAAGTGGCGAAACAGCCCGCAAATTTGACTTTGACAGGATACGCGAAGAAATTGCAAGCCTTGCAGTTTCAGAAGAAGGAAAACAGGAAGTCCTTGAAAGGGAATCTTCCTTTGACAGGGAAAAAGTTGAGCACCTTAAAGACCTTGGCTTTCAGTGGCACCTTTACCTTAACTCCCAGCGCCCACAGGCCATACTGAATTTTCCTCCCGTAAAATACTATTTTTCAATTCTTGGAATAGAAGGATCGGCACTGCTGCAGGAACAGATTTTCGGTCTTGGGCTTTTTGCCATGTATTCCCAAAAAGCAAGGGACCTGATCATTTCCGCAAGCCAGGAAATAAAGATTCCCGATCTGTGGGAGGAAGCGGAAAAAATTCCATCCCTTGAGACTGCCGCAAACAAGATCTTTTCCGTCATCGACATTAACGGCGAAATCAAGGACCTTCCTTCAATCCGCGCCATAAAAAACAGGATTGCACAGCTCCACAGGGAAATTGAAAACGCCCTCAGAAAATACACGTCAGACGCTTCCATGCAGTCAGCCCTCCAGTCAAACGTTCCTGCATTCCGTGCAGACAGGGAACTTTTAGCCATCCGAGCCGACCACAAGAATTCCGTGAAGGGAATCGTTCACGAAGCAAGTGCCAGCGGCCAGACCCTGTACATAGAACCGGAGGAAGTAGTCAAGGCAAACAACCAGCTTGTGGAAGAAGAATACAACCTGCAGGCTGAACTGAACAAGATATTCCGTGAGCTTACGGCAGAACTTTCCGAATACAAGGAAGAATTCAAGATGGCCCACGCCCAGATGGTTCTCCTTGACAGCACCCTTGCAGCTGCACGCTACATGCACCAGATAAACGGCGTATTTGCTCAGGCCATTGACTTGAGCCAGGAACCGCCAAAGCTGATTTCTGCAAGGCATCCTCTCCTCAAGGAAAGTGCAGTTCCCGTTACAATAAACTTCATGCACGGAAAAAACGTCCTCATAATCACCGGTCCAAACACTGGCGGAAAAACCGTAACGTTAAAGACCTTTGCCCTTTTCAGCCTTTTAAACCAGGCAGGATTTCCAATTCCATGTGCAGAGGGAACAAAGCTCCCCTACTTTAACGCCATCTTTGCAGACATTGGGGACGAGCAGTCCATTGACCAGAGCCTTTCCACTTTCTCAAGCAGAATGAAAAAGGCAGCCCTTGCACTGAACAATGCAGACAGCAACAGCCTGGTTTTGCTGGATGAATTTGGAAGCGGAACAGATCCCCTTGAAGGAAGCGCCATCGCCATGGCAACACTGGACCTGCTCCTTGAAAAGAATGCATTTGTAATTACAACGACCCATCACGGAGTCCTGAAGAACTACGGATACACAAACCCGAAGTGCATAAACGCTTCCGTTGAATTTGACAGCCAGACATTGCATCCAACCTACCGCCTGATGATGGGAGTTCCCGGAGAAAGCCATGCCATCGAAATCGCATTGAACTCAGGGCTTCCACAGCGTGCAGTCGAGATTGCAAAGACATACATAAGCACCCAGCAGGCAGACGTCAGCACCCTCATCCAGGGTCTTACGCAGAAACACGAGGAACTTGATTCCCTCATACGTGAACACAACATAATGAATGCAGAACTTACCACGAAGGAACTCAAGCTTCACTCGAGGGAAAACCGGCTTCTTGAGCGGGACATAGAACTTAAGGAAAGGGAAAATTCCAAGGGCGGTGAATTCCTTAGGGAAACAAGAAGCCGCCTTGAAAACCTTGTTCGTGTCCTACGCGAAGGAGAACTTACAAAGGTAAAGACCCAGGGCGTAAAGCAGTTCATCAGTGACCTTGAGCAGGAAATAGAAGACAACAAGAAAGCCCTTGAGCAGCAGAAGGAAGAACTTGAAAAGCAGCAGAAGCTTCTGGAAGCCGAGGAAGAACAGGTTGCAGAAAACGGAATCCGCATAAAGAAAAGCAAGGACCGGGGACTTTCAAGCACAAAGAAGACAAGGCACCACATGTCAAACAAGGAAGCCCTTGCCAGTGCAACGGTTGATTCATACCAGACTGAATTCTCCGAGAACATGAAGAACCGGAAGAACAAGGGAAATGCAAAACCTGCAAAAATTGAATACACGGAAGGAATGGAAGTTCTTGCAGGCAGCGACCGCCGTCAGGGAGTTCTCGTGCGGAAGGAAGCGGATGGACTGTGGCTCGTCCAGTTTGGCTCGGTAAAACTCAAGGTTTCCCAAAGGCAGTTAGTTCCACTGAAGATTGACCCAAACATCAAGAAAACCGCCTCATACATCTTTGAAAAGAGCGATGAAAATTCCGACGACGTGCCAAAGTTTGAACTCAGGCTATTGGGCATGCGTCACGAGGAAGCCATGCGTGCCCTGGAACACCAGCTGGATCTCTGCGCCATCAACGGCCTCAAGAGTTTTTCCATCATTCACGGAAAAGGCAACGGCATACTGCAGCAGGGAGTTCAGGATTACCTTAACCACTACCCTGGACTCAAGGACCATCACTTTGCCCGGCCGGAAGATGGCGGAAGCGGAAAAACCTACGTGGAACTGTTCTAGCTGGATTAATTCAGCAAAATAAAATCATGCATCAAGCTCCGGGATTTTTTCCTGGAGCTTTTTCATGAACTGTTCCCCCGTCACACCTTCGCGAAGCACACCGAAGATGCAGTTTTCACCGGCAATGGTTCCAAGAATTTCGTCGATGTTCATTGCATCAAGGGCATTGGAAACGCTGTCGGCATGTCCACCAAAAGTCTTAATTACAACCATGTTTCCGCTAAAATCGATGCTCACATAACCGCGCATGAAATCCTTTGCGTAAATCTGGTCATTCTCCATGGGATCGTCTTCATCGGCAATGGAATAGACATAACCGCTGGCACCGTCATTGATCTTGCCAACCTTCATCAGCTTAAGATCGCGGGACAAGGTGGCCTGAGTCACTTCAAAGCCCTCTTCATTGAGGAGATTTAAAAGTTCATCCTGGCTTTTGATCTTGTTATTCTTTATGACTCGCTTGATAGTCTTTAATCTCTGGTGTCGGTCTTTCATAGTTGCATAAATATACAATATTTTGCATTTTTATGCACTAATTTTCTGCGATTTATTGTAAAGTTTTCCTTTATTTGCTATATTTTGGAGAATAGAAATGTTAATCTTCTATTTTAAGGAGTAATTTTATGGCAATTTCATGGAATAACTTGGACAAGCTTGAATCATTCAAAAAGCTCCAGTCCCTCAAAAATTCAGTTTCCGTTGCAAAGGAACTTTCTGGTGCAGACGGTGCAAAACGCGTTGCAGAATGTTCCATCCCAATGGGAGCAGGCCTTACATACAACTACGCTGCAAAGCAGGTAAACAGCCAGGTTCTTTCTGTCCTTAAGGAACTTGCAGAAGAATCACAGCTTCTTGAAAAATTCGAAGCCCTTTACAATGGCGATGTAATCAACACTGGAGAAAAGCGCATGGTTCTCCACCAGCTTCTCCGCGGACAGCTTGGAAAGGACGTTATGGCTGACGGCGTAAACAAGCGCGAATTCTACATCAACGAAACAAAGAAGATCGCAGACTTTGCCAATAAGGTTCACAATGGTGAAATCGTAAACGAAAAGGGCGAAAAGTTCACGACAGTTTGCCAGATCGGTATCGGTGGATCGGACCTTGGTCCACGCGCAATCTACCTTGCACTTGAAAACTGGGCAAAGGCAAACAATACGTTCAAGATGGAAGCAAAGTTCATCTCAAATGTTGACCCGGACGATGCTGCTGCAGTCTGCTCTTCAATCGACATTTCAAAGACAATCTTCGTTCTTGTTTCAAAGTCTGGAACAACACTTGAAACACTTACAAACGAATCTTTCGTAAAGGACTTCATCGTAAAGGCTGGATGCAACCCATCAAAGCACATGATTGCAGTTACTTCAGAAACTTCACCACTTGCAAAGAGCCCTGACTACCTTGCAGCATTCTTCATGGATGACTACATCGGCGGACGCTACTCTTCTTCTTCCGGTGTTGGTGGAGCAATCCTTTCACTTGCATTCGGACCAAAGGTTTTTGCAGACTTCCTCGCAGGTGCTGCAGAAGAAGACAAGCTTTCTACAAACAAGGACATTTCAAAGAACCCAGCCCTCATGGATGCCCTCATCGGTGTTTACGAACGCAATGTTCAGGGATACCCATCGACAGCAGTTCTTCCATACTCACAGGCTCTCTCAAGATTCCCTGCTCACCTCCAGCAGCTGGACATGGAATCAAACGGTAAGTCTGTAAACCGCTTTGGTGAAAAGATCGACTACGTTACAGGCCCTGTAATCTTTGGAGAACCTGGAACAAACGGCCAGCACTCATTCTACCAGCTCCTCCACCAGGGAACTGACATCGTTCCACTCCAGTTCATCGCCTACAGGCAGAACCAGACTGGAAAGGACGTAGTAATTGAAGACAGCACAAGCCAGAAGAAGCTCTGCGCAAACGTTACTGCACAGATCATCGCTTTTGCCTGCGGAAAGGACAACGAAAATCCAAACAAGTTCTTTGCCGGTGAACGCCCTTCAAGCCTCATCTACGGGGACCAGGTAAATCCAGCATCCATCGGTGCCCTCCTTGCCCACTTTGAAAACAAGGTAATGTTCCAGGGCTTCCTCTGGAACGTAAACAGCTTCGACCAGGAAGGTGTACAGCTTGGAAAGGTTCTCGCAAAGACAGTTCTTGGTGGAAAAATGGACGGTGCCTTGGAAGCATACGCAAAGCTGTTGATTAAGTAAACAGCTTCGACCATATAGTTTTACAAGCTTCATAAGTTGGAAACGGCTTATGAGGCTTTTTTTTATTCAGGTTATTTTTGCCAGGGTTATTCTACATGCATTCAATTTTTGGTATAATGGATGCCTATGACAAGCACACTCCGCCTTGGAATCGACATTGGTTCAACAACAGTCAAGACTGTAGTATATGACAAAACCCAGGACAAGATCCTCTTTCACAAATATGAACGCCACCATGCAGAACAGCGCAAGACGGTTACAAAACTCCTGGGCGAAATAACAGGTCTTTTTCCAGGCCAGCAGTTTAAGACTGGAATCTGCGGATCCGGGGGAAAGGTCATTGCCGACCTTACGGGTGCATGCTACATCCAGGAAGTCGTTGCCAATTCCTGCGCAGTAAAGACCAAATATCCACAGGCGCGCACTGCCGTCGAACTTGGCGGTCAGGATGCAAAGATTATCTTCTTCTACTACGATGAAAAACAGAAGCGCCTCATGACAAGCGACATGCGCATGAACGGAAGCTGTGCTGGTGGAACTGGAGCATTCATTGATGAAATGGCTTCCCTCCTTAAGGTTCCAGTTGAAGAATTTGAAGGACTTGCAAGCAATGCAAAAACCGTCCGTTCCATATCAGGAAGATGCGGCGTCTTTGCAAAAACCGACATACAGGGCCTGCTGAACCAGAACGTAAGCCGTGAAGACATTGCCCTATCCGCTTTCCATGCAATCGTAAAGCAGACCATTAGCGGCCTTGCCCAGGGACTTGAACTTACCCCACCGGTGATTTTCGAAGGCGGTCCACTTAATTTCAATCCTACCCTCATAAGGGCATTTTGCGAAAGGTTGAACCTTAAGGAAGGAGACTACATTCTCCCGGAAAATCCTGACACCATTGTTGCCCTCGGATGTGCCCTTGCAGTTGATGAACTTGACCCACGGGAAGACGCATTCCTCCTTGACCTGAACCAGGCAATGGCCCGCCTTGATTCAACCCAGGAAGAACTTTTTGAAAAGACAACGGAAAAAAAATCCAAGCTGTATTTTGACAACGAGGACGAATGCAGGGCTTGGCGCGAAGCTCATAAGATAATTGACATAAAGACACCGGAATATCCGGAAGGAACAGTCCTTGACATTTACATTGGAATTGACGCCGGTTCCACAACATCAAAGCTTGTATTCCTTGATAGGGATGAAAATGTCATCGACCGGTTCTATGCAAACAATGAAGGTGACCCCATCCGCATCGTAAAGGAAGGATTGAGGAACCTGTACAAGAAGTATTCAAAGATGGGAGTCACACTGAATGTTCTTGGACTTGCAACAACAGGCTATGGTGAACTTCTCCTGGCTGCAGCATTTGGAGCCGATGCCCACACTGTGGAAACAGTAGCCCATGCATCTGCCGCCCGCAAGTACATGAAGAACGTTAATTTCATCCTTGACATTGGCGGACAGGACATGAAGGGCATCTGGGTAAACGATGACATTGTTACAAACATCACCCTTAACGAAGCATGTTCTTCCGGCTGTGGTTCCTTCCTGCAGAACTTTGCAAATTCCCTGAACATCCCACTTGACCAGATTGCAGATGCAGCCTTCAGCTCAAGGGATCCTGCTGAACTTGGAAGCCGCTGCACCGTATTCATGAACAGCACCATCATCACCGAACAGAAAAACGGCAAGAATGCAAGGGACATTATGGCCGGTCTTTGCCGTTCCATCATAGAAAACGTATTCACCAAGGTCGTCCGCATAAGCGACACTTCAAGCCTTGGAAAAAACATCATGGTTCAGGGTGGAACATTCAAGAACGATGCAGTCCTTCGCGCATTGGAACAATACCTTGGAGTCAACGTTGTCCGCGCACCATACCCGGGAGAAATGGGTGCAATTGGCGCTGCCCTTCTTGCAAAAAATTCAGCGGTGGAAAAATCAAGGTTCATTGGATTTGAAAACCTTAAGTCCTTCTCCTATGAACAGAAGGAAAACCAGATTTGTCCCCACTGTGCAAACCACTGCAGCAGGACCATCGTAAAATTCACCAATGGAACTTCATTCATTACAGGAAACCGCTGTCCAAAGGGAGAGTCTGTTTCTGAGGAAGCACCGAAAATCAAGAACGTTCCCGACATGTTCCTCGTAAGGGAATCCCTTCTTGTAAAAAAGTACAGGACATCACCCGTATGCCCACCAAGAAACTTTACCATCGGACTTCCCAGGGCACTTGAATACTGGGACAGCATGCCTTTCTGGAACACATTCTTCAGGGCCCTTGGATTTGAAACGGTAATAAGCAGCCCAAGCTCAAGGGAATATTTTGAGAAGGGACTTCCCTTTGTTGCATCCGATACGGTCTGCTTTCCTGCAAAGCTTGTCCATGGACACATTCAGGAACTTGTAGAAAAAAAAGTCGACATGATATTCATGCCGATGATCATGAACATGCCGCCAAAAGACACGGAAAACAAGAGCAGCTTTGTATGCGCCGTCGTAAAGGGCTACCCACTTGTCATCCACAACCAGGAGAACCCGACAAGGCGCTGGAACGTAAGGTATGAAAACCCCATGTTCCACTGGTACTCGGAAAAAGACAGGCTGATCCAGCTTAGCGCCTACATGGAAAAAACTTTTGGAATAAAGGCTTCCATTGTAAAAGCCGCATTCAAGCAGGGAATGGATGCCATGGAAGAATTCCGAAGGACCCTTGTGGAAACGGGAACAAAAATCCGCGAAAAGGCAAAGGCAGAGGGAAAATATGCAGTTGTCCTTGCAGGCAGACCATACCACACTGACGCCTTAGTAAGCCATGACCTGAGCCGCGTATTCACCAAGGAAGGAATTCCAGTCCTTACAGTTGACAGCCTTGAATGCCTTGAAGCCCAGGACCTTAGGTACACCCGCGCAGAAGTTACAAACAACTTCCATACAAGAATGCTCAGCGGTGCCTTGATCAGCGCCCGTTCCCCGGAACTTGAATATGCCCAGATCGTAAGCTTTGGTTGCGGCCACGATGCAATCCTTTCTGATGAAATAATCAGGATCACAAAGGAAGTTTCCTCAAAGTCGCCCCTGATACTAAAGATGGATGAAGGCGGAGCTGCAAACTCCCTTGGAATCAGGGTCAAGTCATTCATAGAAACAATCAACGAACGCAGAAAACGAAACGGCAAAACCCTTGAAGAAATAAAGGAACTGACTGATGCATACCCTGCAAAATTCTACAGGGAAGACCTCAAGGTAAAGACCGTACTCGTTCCAAACGTTTCTGTTGCATTCTGCAAGCTTCTTAGTGCAACCCTTTCAAGGTCCGGTCTCAAGGCAGTTCCCCTTGAACTTGGAGAAATAAAGGAAATCCGCCTTGGAAAAAAATACGTCCACAACGATACATGCTTTCCAGCCCAAATGGTCATTGGTGAAGCAATCAGTGCCCTTCAAAGCGGAAAATACAACCCTGATGAAGTAGCTGTCGGAATGGCAAAGTACCAGGGTGACTGCCGCCTTACCCATTATTCTGCTCTCCTAAGGCGCGCCCTTGATGCAGCAGGATTTTCTCAGGTTCCAATCGTAAGCACGGACCCGGTGGACTACAAGGACATGCACCCTGGAATCAGGCTTGGAAACGCATTCAACCTTGCAACGGCATGGGCCATAGTCTTCATGGACATTCTTGAAGAACTCAGGAGAAAGATCCGCCCATACGAAAAAAATCCCGGCGAAACTAACAGGATATTTGATTCAGCCATAGACCGCATTGCAGCAGCCCTCAAGGAAAGCATTTCAAGTGCCATGAAGGAATTCAAAAAAAGCATCGATGAATTCTGCCTCATAGAATACGACAGGTCCGTACTAAAGCCGAGGGTCTTTGTAACCGGAGAATACCTAGTTACATTCCATCCTGGCTCAAATTTCTTTATAGAGGAATATTTGGAAAAAAACGGAATGGAAGTGATTCTTCCAAGAATGGAAAATGTCTTCTGGCGTGAATATTTTGCAAAGCTCTACGAGATAAAGGAATTCAATGTAAAGCATCCATTCATCGTAAAACCAATGAACATAGCCTCAGACAGGGTTTTCTGGTATGCCACAAAAAAATGCGAGGAAATTGCAGCAAAGCACCCCCTCTTCAAGAAGGGGCCTACAATCAAGGAACTTGCCCTGGAAAACAATCACGTAATGATGTGCACCTTCATGTCTGGCGAAGGATGGCTCATTCCTGCTGAAATACGCGAATGGGCACGAGAAGGCGTTGAATCCTTTGTAATCCTTCAGCCTTTCGGATGCCTGCCAAACCACATTACTGGCCGAGGAAGCATGAAAAAGATCAAGGAAGAATTCCCTGCAATCCAGATCCTGCCGCTGGACCTGGACCCGGACACGAGTTTTGCCAACGTGGAAAACAGATTGCAGATGCTGATCATGAATTCAAAAAACAGGGCCTAGGCCTTAAGGTTGAACAAAGTGCGGATGTTCTCATCCACAATCTTGTCCAGCTTGTCCGTGCTTATGCCAAGCTTTGCAGAAACAAAATCGTAGGTGTACTTGATGTTAAGGGGATTGTTCTCCTGGCCACGTAGAGGAACTGGAGCAAGATATGGGCTGTCAGTTTCAAGGACTATCCTGTCCTTTGGAAGATAATTCAGCATGTCCACAAGATCATCCATCTGGTTCTTCTTTGTATAAGTCAGGCCTCCGCCAAGGGCAATATACCATCCCATGTCAAGAAACTGCTTTGCTTCATTCTTACCGTAAGAAAAGCAGTGCACGATTCCCTTGTTATAACGAATGGCACGAAGAACATCCATGGTGTCCTCAAAACCGTCACGGCTATGGATTATGAACGGAAGACCGAATTCCCGGGCAAGTTCAAGCTGCATTCCAAAGAGTTCCTTTTCACCATAGAACATGGCTTCATCATAGTCCTCGCGGCAATGATGGTCTGCCCCGCTTGGATTCCAGTGATGGTCAATTCCACCTTCCCCAATGGCGCAAAGGTGCCTTGCAAAAATGCTGTCGCTTTCCATAAAGTCTTCAATGGATTCCTTAAGGGTTTCAATGGCTGAATAACGGTCCTCGATGGAATCCGGATCAGGCCAAATTCCTGCGGAAAGATAAAGGGACTTTCTGAGCTTTGACTGCATGTTCACGTCGGAAAGAGCGAAAAGGCAGTCTTCAAGAACCTGTGCCCTGGAAGCAAGGTCATCTCTCCTGGTCCCAATGTCCAGGCCAAAATAAATCTTGTTCCTTGCCATCTGCTCGAGTATGTCCGTACCAAACTGCTGGCCGTTGTTTTCAACCAAATGATGAAAATGAAAATGTGTATCACTGAACATAATAAAAGCCTCGAAGTAAATTATAATGAAATGGCAAATGTTTGTAAAAGGCCATGCCATGAGCTGCTCCAGCACTGGGACACAGTCCATAAAAAAAGGGCCACTGAAATTCAGCAGCCCCTCATCAAGCTAAAGCTTTATCCTGCAATTACATATACAATGGAGAAAGCTGTTCAACAAGTTTTGTGTATTCCTTGTATGCCTCATCATAAGCAGAAACATTTTCTGCCTTTGGAAGAGTTGTCTTTGATTCATCAATGAGAACATGCTCATCTGCAAGAGCTTCCATTGAAACTGGAGCACCTTCTGCCTTCTTAAGACACCAGAGTGCCTGGAGTGCACCACCAAAGGCTGCAGCTTCAGAACTTGCAGGAACCTTAACAGGAAGGTTCATGATGTCTGCAACAATCTGTCTCCATACAGGGCTCTTTGCTCCACCACCAGTAAGGCGGAGTTCCTTTGCAACAAAGCCGTGAGCCTTGAATGAATCAAGACCGCCGCGCATTGAGTATACTGCACTTTCAAGGGCAGCACGTGCGATGTTTGCACGGTTGCAGTTGGCAGTTGTCATGCCTGTAATGCTTGCCTTTCCGTGAGGAAGGTTTGGAGTTCTTTCTCCATTGAAGAATGGGAGAACATAAACGCCGTCACAACCAGGCTTTGCCTTTTCTGCTTCTGCATCAAAAGCCTTAACGTCAAGTTCAAGAAGTGCGCGAATTTCTTCAGAAGCTACAGTACAGTTCATTGTACAAAGCAACGGGAGGTAACCGCCTGTAGAAGAACAGAAACCGGAAATTCCACTTGCAGGATCTGCAACAGACTTGTCGCTGAAACCGTAAAGTGTACCGGAAGTTCCCATTGACATTGTAAGGGTACCGCTCTTTACTACACCGGTACCAATGGCAGACATCATGTTGTCGCCGCCACCTGCAGAAACAGGAACGCCTTCAGGAATGCCAAGCCATGCTGCACACTTTGCACTAACCTTTCCTGCAGGTTCATCATCGGCAATGAACTTAGGAAGCTTTGAAAGAAGTCCTGCATCAATAGCATCACATGCCTTCTTTGACCAGTTCTTTTCCTTTGAATTGAAAAGTGCTGTTCCCGAAGCATCACCCTGTTCCATTACATAATCACCGGTCAGGAGATAGTTAAGGTAGTCATGAGGAAGCATGATGTATGCAAGCTTTTCATAAAGTTCCGGCTTGTGGCGCTTGAGCCAAAGAATTTTTGGAGCAGTAAAGCCAGGAAGAATGTAGTTCTGTACTTCTTCAACAGCCTTATCGTTGCCGCCGAGAGCATCAGTAATGATCTTGCATTCTTCAACAGTAGAAGTGTCGTTCCAAAGCTTTACGTTATAAAGGGCTTCCCCATTTGCATCAAGTGGAACAAAACCATGCTGGTGACCTGAAACGCCAAGGGCCTGGATTGTTGCCTTTCCCTCTGCAGAAAGCTTACCGAAACAAACTTCCATGGCATTCTTGTACCACTCGGTCTTCTGCTCACGGGTTCCGTCGTTTTCAGAAATAAGGTCAATTGGACATGAAGAAGATTCAACAGTCTTCTTGTTTTCATAATCATAGAGCACAACCTTCATGCTCTGTGTTCCCATGTCGATACCAGCTACAGTTTTCATTGGTTCCTCCAAAATATCATGCTGAATTCTGCCCTTTCCAGGCTGAACTATGCCATCGCCCTAGAGCAGAATGGACTAGAACAGTATACCACAATTACATTTATAATGCAAACATTTTCATCCCATATTCTTTGCATCGGCGAGCATGAGGGGCTTTCCCCAGACATAACCCTGGATAAAGTCAACGTCCGCCTTCTTCAGAAGATCAAGCTGCGTTTCCGCCTCGACACCTTCGCAAATAACCTCACAGCCAATTCCGTGGCCGATTGTAACAACAGACTTTACAAAGTTAAGGCTTGATTCGTCCTTTTCAATTTCATCAACAAGGCTCTTGTCGATTTTCATAAGGTCAACGGGAATCTTTGTAAGATAGCTCAATGATGAATATCCCGTACCAAAGTCATCAAGGGCAATCTGAACACCGGCAGCATGAAGCTTTTCAATGTTTCCAAGGGTAATGTCGATGGAATTCATGATGCAGTATTCAGTAATTTCAACCTCAAGGTTCTTGGCAGGAAAATCGTGCTTTTTAAGAAGATCAATTACGCGGTCTGCAAAGTCGACCTTGGAAATGTTCTTTGCGGAAACGTTGACGGATACAACAACATCATCGTGCTCAAGAACATATTCGCGAAGGTCAGCCATAACCTGATTGATAACGTATTCATCGATGAGCATGATAAGGTCTGTCTTTTCCGCAACGGGAATGAATTCACCAGGGCTTACGAATTTTCCATCCGGGGTCTTCATACGGATAAGGGATTCAAATCCCCTGAGCTTTTTTTCCGCAAGGGTATACTGGGGCTGATACATCATGTAGAACCAGCTGCCGTCAAGTCCCCTGTGGATGATCTTTTCCATCTCAATGCCCTTCTCGATGAATTCCTTCATGTATGGATCATAGAATTCATAATGAGTGCCAAGCTTCTTTCCCGCATTGTATTTTGCAATGTCCGCTGCAGAAAGAATCTCCTCGCATGTCATTTTTCTGCCGCTGGACTCAACTATGCCGACATTGAATTTCTGGTAGCATTCGATGGGATCCATTCCAGGCATGATGGAAATCTTCTTCTTGTTCCACTGAAGAATATAGTCAATAACCTTTTCCCTTGGGAAGCTCGTGCTGTCAACAACAATGATGAATTCCGCAGAATTGACTCTTGCCACCTTACCGCTTCTGCCAATTTCCTTGCTGATCATTGAACCGATGGTTACAAGCACCTTTTCCGCAAGTTCATGGCCATAATTTCCGTGAATCAGGCTAAAATCCTTAAGTTCAATATCGATGACAAAAAAGCCTGACTTTGAATCAATCTTATCCTGAATGTACTGGTTCAATCCCCTGTTGTTAAGAAGGCCCGTAAGTTCATCCGTAAGAATCTCAGACTGCTTTCTCTGGATGAGACGGGAAAGATTGAAGATTGAAACGGTAAAGACAATGCAGTTGGCAACACCAGGAAGAACATACATCCTCTTTTGAAAGACAAGCTGAAATACTAGATAAAACAGGTCAATTAAAATGATGGAATTTGCAAGGAAGCCGCCATATTTGGGATGAATGCGAAGCATAAGAAGACAGATGGCAACCTGCATGGCAAAAACAGCACCGTTAAAAGGAGTCAGACCATGCCTGGAAAGATTGCTTATCATGATTTCCAGGAAAACTATCAAAAAAACGGACAGAACAAGTCCAATTATGGCCTTTTGCTTTCTAGACAAATTCACAGTGCTTATACTCCCTACCCCAAGAATTATAATACGGAAATCGCCAGAAAACCAACACAAACGAAAGAATAATGGATTTTTTAGAGAAAAATACCGGATTTAGGGAAGAATTCAGTGCATAAAAAAAGGCACCAGCTTTACAACCAGTGCCTCATGTGAGCTATTGCAGACTCGAACTGCAGACAGCCGCCTTAAAAGGGCGGTGCTCTACCACCTGAGCTAATAGCCCATCCGTTCAAAAGAACGTGGATATATATTATATATTTTTAAATACTTAGTCAAGGCCAAAAGCCTAGTTTTCAATAAAATCATTAATCCTGCTGCAAAGTTCCTCATCATCAATAAAGCGGGAAACCTTGTAAACCTTTGCCTTTGTAAGCAATGATCTGGCAGTCTCCTCATCGATGCCGCGGCTTTGCATGTAGAAAAGCTTCTCCATGTCAAGCTTGCCGATGGAACATCCATGCCTTCCCTCAACTGCCTCTTCATCACAGAGAATCACCGGCAGGGACTTGTTTACAACATCAGGATTAAGGAGAAGGACGTCTTCCTGCTCATCCCCAACTGCATCAACGCAGCCGCGCTTAAAGTCAATGGTACCGCGCCAAGTCTTGCGTGCATTATCCATCAGAACACCGTCAACTGTAAAATGGCTTTCAGTGCTGCGACCGGTCTGATGTGCAACCTGGTTTATGTCAAGCTGGCCATCCTTCCTTACCACATAGGAAAGCCTGCCCGTAAAGCGGCTCCTGTAGCCTGCAAGGTCATTGTATGTTCCCGTATAGACATTGCTGCCACCAAGTTCAAGTTCCGTAATCTCCACATGGGCATTGTCAGCGCACCTTGACCCAATTGAATTAAAGTGAATTCCCTTGTTCCCAAGCATGTTAACCGTAACAAGGTGAACATGGGCATTTTCCTCAAGGTTAAGCCTTACGCGGGAACCAAGAGTGCCGGCATTTCCTTCGTACACAAGGATAAAGGTTGAATCAGAACCTTCAAGGGCATTGACCACCACATCGCTAAGAACATTGTCCGAATCCGGTGAAAAATCAATCTTGTGGACGGTGTCACGGCTGCCCTTTTCAACCTCAAAATATGCAGGTGCGCCACCCTTTTTTTCATGGAGTTCATCAAGAAAACCGTCAAATTCCCGGCCAAGGCCTGTCTCGATGGACCTGTAATCAAACCCAAGCTTTCCGGCCAAGGTCTCATTGTCAAGAACCGGGAAGGAATCAAAATCCACATCAAGGGTCGTGCTGTTTATGTTCAAAAAGTTCCATGTCAAAGATGGAAAATTATTTACCTTCATTATTAAACTCCTCAACCTGAGTTTGTCTCGTAATTTTATGTGTTCCCCTTCATTTCCAGCTGAATAAGGTTGTTCATCTCAACGGCATATTCAAGGGGAAGTTCCTTGCTTACAGGATTTGCAAATCCGCTTACGATCATTGCACGAGCATCCTCTTCCGGAATGCCGCGGCTCATGAGGTAGAAAATGGCCTTGTTGGAAATGCGCCCGATTTTTGCCTCGTGACCAATGTCGCAGTCGTCAGTCATTACGTTCATGGCTGGAACCGTATCGGAAACGCTCCTGTCATCAAGCATGAGAGAAGAACAGTCAACGCTTGCCTTGGAATTGGTAGCACCCTTGTTTACGACAATGGAACTTCTGTAGGTGCATTTTCCCCCGTCCTTAGAGATGGACTTTGTATTGATGACGGTGCTTGTGTTCTTTCCGATGTGAACCATCTTTGCCCCCGTATCAAGATCCTGTCCCTTGCCGGCAAAGGTGATGCCCGTAAATTCCACGGAAGAATTATCCCCCTTAAGGATTGTTGCAGGATAAAGGCATCCGATGTGGCTGCCAAAGGAACCGCTTACCCATTCCATGCGACCGTTTTCTTCAACGATGGCACGCTTGGTGTTAAGGTTGTACATGTTCTTTGACCAGTTTTCTATTGTGGAATATCTCAAGCGTGCATTCTTCTTTACGTAAAGCTCAACGCATCCTGCATGAAGGTTTGCAACATTGTATTTTGGAGCGGAACATCCCTCGATAAAGTGCAAGTCTGCCCCTTCGTCAACGATGATGAGGGTATGTTCAAACTGCCCGGCCCCTGCTGCATTCAACCTGAAGTATGACTGCAACGGAATCTTTACCTTAACGTTCTTTGGAACATAGACAAAGGAACCGCCCGACCAGACGGCTCCGTGCAATGCGGCAAACTTGTGGTCTGTCGGTGGAACCAGGTGCATGAAGTATTCCTTAACCATGGGTCCCCATTCCTCAGACTTAAGTGCCGATTCAAAGTCGGTGTAAATTACACCCTGGGCTGCCACGTCTTCCTGAACATTGTGGTATACAACCTCACTGTCGTACTGGGCACCAACACCTGCAAGACTTGCCCTTTCTGCCTCAGGAATTCCAAGCTTTTCAAAGGTGTTCTTTATGTCCTCTGGAACATCATCCCACGACTGGGCCATGTCCGTCTTTGCCTTGACATAGGTAACAATCTTCTGAATGTCCAGGTCGTGAATGTCCGGGCCCCACTCCGGTTCCTTGATCTCGTTAAAAAGATGAAGGGACTTAAGGCGGAATTCCCTCATCCACTCAGGGTCGTCCTTGTCCTGGCTGAGTTTTTCCACGATGCTGTCGTCAAGCCCGGCGCGAATCTTGTAAAAATCCTCGTCCTTTTCCTCATAGCGGAAATCGTAAAGGCTTTGGTCTATCTCATTGACTTTAGTCTTCTCGTTTGACATCTATATTCTTCCTAAAACTACTTGTCCAAAATATCTTCTTTCTTAACGGAATTCTTGATTGCGTCCATGGCAGCCTTTGCAGCAGCAGCAAGCTTTTCCTTGCGTTCGGCATCCTTGACTTCCTGAGGAATGAACTGGTCAAATCCTTCCCTGTTGATCTTTTCAATCAATGTACCGTCACCGGAATGAACCAGATTGCCCTTAACCATGATGTGGGTGTGGTCAACCGTAAGGCTTTCAAGAATTCTTGTGGAATGGGTAATGATCAAAAGGGAACCGCCACAGCTCTTCATGTATTCAGCAATGCCTGCGCTAACAATGCGGCATGCATCAACATCAAGACCGCTGTCCGTCTCGTCAAGGATTGCAAACTTAGGCTTAAGCATCAAAAGCTGAAGGATCTCGCTCTTCTTCTTTTCGCCGCCGGAAAATCCCACGTTAAGGTCGCGTTCTGCGTATGAATGGGCCATCTTGAGAAAATCCATGTTCTTTTCAAGGTCCTTGGCAAACTGCATCAGCTTGATCTTCTGACCCGTAACCTGCTGCATGCTGGAACGAATGAATGACTCAAGGGAAACTCCAGGAACTTCAAGGGGCTCCTGAAAGCTAAGGAAAATACCCTTCTTGGCACGAACATCGGCACCGCTATCCGTAATGTCTTCCCCGTCAAAAACAATCTTTCCGCCGGTAACGGAATATTCAGGGCTGCCCATGAGGGTATAGCCAAGGGTAGACTTTCCAGCTCCGTTAGGTCCCATGAGAACATGAGTTTCCCCAGGATTGATGGAAAGATTTATATTCTTCAAAATCTGCTTGTCGCCAACAGCCGTGCTCAAATTCTGTATTTCTACAAGTGCCATAAAATTATCCTTAAAAATGAAATTCAAACGCAATCAAAAAGTTTGCCTATAATATACTAATTTCCGGTCAATAATGCAAATATATGGAAGAAATTCTTCTGTTAAGGAAAAGTTTATGCCGGGAGACAGGCTTCATCTTGACACTAAAGGGCAAAAGCAGTATCTTATTTGAACCGATGGCGCTATAGCTCAGCTGGATTAGAGCATCTGCCTTCTAAGCAGAGGGTCGACGGTTCGAGCCCGCCTAGCGTCACTTGCCCTTTCAGTTTACTGAGAGGGTCTTTTTTTTGCTTTCCCTGCTAGAATTCTGGATTGCAGTTGATGGAAATGATTTTTCCCGTGACAGGATGAATGAATTCCAGAACCGTGGAATGCAGCTTTATCCTGTCCGACTGGATTCCCCCGTAAAGAACATCGCCTTCAATGGGCATTCCACGCAAGGAAAGGTGAACGCGAATCTGATGGGTTCTTCCAGTGTGAAGAATGCAGCGGTACCATGCAGAATTTCCTTCAGCCTTAATCAGCTCAAAATCTGTCCATGCCCTCTGGCCGCCCTTGGATTCCGGCAACACCCCTATGGTGCAGCGGCTGGATTTTGAACTTATTCTTCCAATAAAATTGTCAACTGAAAATTCCTTCGGGAAGCCCTTCGCATCTGCTGGATTTTTTTTTGCCGTAACCTTGGCAGTGTAGATTTTCTTAAGTTCCCTGCCCTGAAAAATCTCGGAAATCGCCTTGTTTACCTGACGGGTCTTTGTAAAAAGAATGGCACCGCTTGTCTCACGGTCAAGCCTGTGCATTATTCCGGCATAGGGAGTATTGCGTAATCCGGGATTCTTGGACCAAAGGTAATCCACCACGCACTGATGAAGGTTCTTCCGGTCCTTAACCATGGTTTCTTCCGTTGGCAAAAATGCAGGCTTGTTTACTATTATAAGGTCCTCATCTTCAAAGAGAACGTCCTTTTCCGTAAGAGTAAAATCAATGTCGTCAGGCTGTTTTTCATAATTGAACTTTTCTTCATCAAGCTCTATGGAAACCCTTGCACCGGGGCGAAGTTCAAAGGCCGGCACCCTGCACTGCCTTCCGTTTACAAAAATCTTTCCTGCCATTACAAGGCGGCGGATCTTGCTGTTGGACACCTGGTCCTGAGACAGCAAAACCGGAATTTCCCTGCGCAAGAAAGCGTCGAGACGTTCCGGTTTTTCTACTGATATGGTTCTGTTCATTTTAAATTTAAGGGTTCAGCCTTGGAGACTATTTTCTCTGGCCGCTTAATTCAATGTAAATCTGGTCTGCAATTCCAAGGGATGCGTTCTTTGTCATGCTTTCTGCCATGTTGTCATACATCATGTCTTCGTACATTTTTCTTGCATAGTCGTTTTCCTTTCCAAAAAGTTCAGACTTCTGCACCGTGTTCCTCATAGAAGAAAGCATCATCTTTACCATGTAGTTTTCCATTTCCATGGACTGCTCGTAAAGCTCGGAGGTCTTGTCGATTGTTGGAATCTTGCCGTTGGAAGTTCTTGAATTGGCTGCAAATCCCGATGGCTTGGCATTTTTGTCGGATTCAGAAGTGAATGCTCCGTAAAATCCCTGGGTATAGTCGCCGTTAAGCTTATGGTTGCGGTTTATCTGACTTGAAGAAACGGAAGCTACCGACTCTGAGCTGTCATTAAGGCCCATTGCCGTTTTCTTCTGCATGTTCTTAATGAGATCTGCAAACTTGTTGGCTTCCTTCTGCAATGCTGCCGTATCCTGTGCGGACCTGGTATCACCCATTGTTCCCGTCACGGCCATTCCCGAAATACCCATTACTGCCATATTCTACCTCTAGATTAAATTTCGGCAAACGGGATGATTTTATTAGTTGAATTTGATACAATTTTTTACTATATTACTGCAACTTCAAAATGTCGAGGAACAAATGAACTCTAACGAAAATCCCCTTGGATACGAAAAAATTCCTGCTCTCATCAGAAAATTTGCCATACCAAGCATCATAGCCATGCTTGTAGGTTCAATCTATAACATCGTTGACCAGATCTTCATCGGCCAGGGCGTAGGCTATCTTGGCAATGCTGCAACAAACGTGGCATTTCCTGTAACAACCATTGCCATAGCCATATTCCTTTCCATCGGAGTCGGAGCTGCCACAAGGTTCTCAATATATCTTGGCGAAGGAAACAGCGACAAGGCTGCCCGTGTCTGCGGAATTGCAACAGTTTCTTCCATTGTATTTGGATTCGGCTACGCAGCATTCATTCTCCTTTTCATAAGGAAAATCCTTTACGCCTTTGGGGCAACGGACCAGATCTATCACTACGCCCTTACATACACAAAGATCACGACCCTTGGACTTCCCTTTGTAATCATCCAGCAGTGCACGGGAAAAATGATCATTTCCGACGGAAGCCCAAAATATTCCATGGCAACCATGGTAACGGGTGCCGTCCTCAATACAATCCTTGACCCAATCTTCATCTTTATCTTCCATTGGGGAATTGCAGGAGCTGCATGGGCCACAGTCATAAGCCAGGTTGTTTCATTCATCATGACCGTTGCCTACTACCCAAGGTTCAAGCGCATAGACCTTAAGAAGGAACACTTTGTACTTTCCCTCAAGGAAACCCTGGTCACCATGAAATTCGGCATGTCCCAGGGACTTACACAGACAGCCCTAGCCGCAGTCATGATCAGCATGAACCGTTCCATGGTTTACTATGGACAGTTCACGATCTACGGTTCTGAGATTCCCCTTGCTGCCAGCGGAATCGTAATGAAGGTCAATTCCATCGTAATTTCCGTCCTCATCGGCATAAGCCAGGGACTGCAGCCTATTGCAGGATTCAACTACGGGGCAAGAAAATTTGACCGCGTAAAAAACTCATACCTTTATTCAGTCATGATGGCCGTTTCAATTTCTGCCGTTGCAGTTTTTGTCTTTGAGCTGTGGCCTGGAAAAGTTCTCTCCATATTTGGTTCAGAGGACAAGATGTACATGGAATTTGCCGAGATGTTCATGAGAAGATTCCTGATGCTTCTTCCTTTTGGTGCAGTGCAGATGATCTCATCAAACTTTTTCTCTGCCATCGGAAAATCCATGCGTGGTGCATTTCTGTCGGTTACAAGACAGGTGCTTTTCTTCATTCCTCTTCTCTTGATTCTTCCGCTTTTCATGGGCTTTGACGGAATCCTTGTCACGGGTCCTTCGGCTGATGCAATCGCATGCATTCTTTCCCTTGCAATGATCATCAGGTTCTTTACAAAAGAAATGAAAAAGGAATCATGAAAATCCTATGAGCCTTGAAGAATCACTTAAAGACAAACTCAACCCGGAACAGTACAAGGCCGTAACGACAATAAACGGTGCCATCCTCATCATCGCTGGAGCAGGTTCCGGCAAGACCCGTGTAATCACATACAGAATTGCCAACATGCTGGAAAAGGGAATTCCCCAGAGTCAGATCCTTGCCCTTACATTCACCAACAAGGCAGCAAAGGAAATGGAGGAACGCATCAAGGAACTGACTGGAAAGAAACTCCAGAACCTGACCGTCAGCACATTCCATGCCTTTGGAGTACGCATTTTAAGGCAGGAAATCGAAGCGTTGGGTTATCGTCCGAACTTTTCAATCTACGACGAGACGGACAAGAAGGCCCTGATTAAGGAAACCGGCCGTGAACTTAAGATGTCTGCCGATGCCATGGACCTTTACAAGATAAGCGCCCTCTTCAGCGACATAAAGACCGGCCGCAAGTCCTGGGGAACTGAATCGGACATGTACCGGCAGCTTTACGAGGAATACCAGAGCGGACTTAAGCTTTACAATTCCGTTGACTTTGACGACCTGATAGTTCTTCCGATAAAGCTTTTCAAGGAACACCCGGAAATTCTTGCCAGGTACCGCGACCACTACAAGTACATCATGGTTGACGAATTCCAGGACACAAGCCACCAGCAGTACGAGATGATGCACCTTCTTGCAGACAGAAATGTTGCAGTTGTTGGAGACGATGACCAGAGCATCTACAGCTGGCGTGGAGCCGACTACCAGAACATCGTCAATTTTGAAACGGACTTCCCCGACGTGCAGGAAATCCGCCTTGAGCAGAACTACCGTTCCACCGGCACAATCCTTGCTGCTGCAAACGGCGTGATCAAGAACAACACCAACCGCAAGGACAAGGAACTTTGGAGCGGAAACGGCAACGGAAAACCCATCGAGCTTTTCATGCCGGAAAACGAAGCTGCAGAAGCGGAATTCATTGCCCAGACAATCCAGCAGATTGCAATAGAAGAAGACAGAAAATACGATGACTTTGGTGTCCTCATCCGTGCCAACACCCAGAGCCGTGCCATAGAAGAATACTTCCTGCAGGAAAACATTCCATACGTCATGAGCGGCGGAACAAGCTTTTTTGAACGCAAGGAAATCAAGGACATCATCAGCTACCTTCGCGTAATTGCAAACCACGACGACGACATAAACCTTCTTCGCATCATCAACACTCCACGCCGTGGAATCGGACGTGCAACCATTGAAAGCATAAGCAAGGTGGCCTCCACACTTGGAGTTTCCCTGTGGGATGCAATCCAGGCCATCTACACTGCCCCAGAAGAAGAATGCCCATTAAGCGACGGCACCATTGATGATCTTAAGGCATTTACTTCCATCATCGAAAACAACAAGACCATGCTTAGCGGAAAGGGTCTGAGCAAAAAGGTCCGTGCCATGATTGAAGAGATAAACTACTTTGACTACCTCATTGGCGAAAACCCAAAGAGCGAAAAGGCAGCGCGATTCAAGTACATGAACATAGAAAGCCTTGTAAAATCCATGGAACAGTGGGAAAACAATCCCAACTACGAGGATACGAGCCTCTATGCTTACCTTAACCGCATCACCCTTCTTTCCAGGGACGACATGGACGAAGAAGCCGACAAGGGAAAGGTAAACCTGATGACTGTTCACGCAAGCAAGGGACTTGAGTTCCCCGTTGTCTTCATTGCAGGTGCCGAGGAAGGACTCATGCCCCATGCCCACGCCGTGGAGGAAGGCGGAGATGCTGCCGTGGAAGAAGAAAGGCGCCTTTTTTACGTGGCCGTTACCCGAGCCAGGGAAAGGCTCCTGATTTCCTCATGCCGCAAGAGACGCAGGATGACCAGCTATGTTGAATGCGAGCCTAGCCGGTTCCTCGATGAAATTCCCGGAAACCTTGTTGAATACCACGAGCCTGCAGAAGACGTAAGCGAAGACAAGGCCCACGAACTTTTGCAGAACATGCTTAAGAGCATGGCCCGTCCAAGGGTTCCAAAACTTTAACATTTTGTGTATAATGTAATCTGGTATACTTATGAAAATTAAAGCTTCCAACAAAATCAATTCGGTTCTTGCCCTGTTTGCAGCCCTTTCAGTTTTTTCTGCAGCGCTGCTTTCCTGCAAGACCGCAGATACAGAACAGTTTGTTATAATCGATGAAAAGCACGTTCCGCCGCCAATGCCGACAGAACTTCCGGTCATTGAATACTCAGGCCTCGGAATAAAGTTTGAATGCGAACAGATGCTCCTTCACAATGCAGTTGCCATCCAGGACAAGGAAGCAAGCGGAAATTTTGCCATCCACATCATCGATGAATCTGCCAACGCAAAGGTAAAGGTAAAGTTTCCTGCAGGAACTTACGAAGTTCTCCTGCGCGAAAAGGCAAAGGATGCAGATCATTCTGCGTTCTACGTGTTTGTTGACGGACAGTCCTACAGGGTTTACCCAAACAACCCGCCTTCAGGTTCATGGGAACTGACTACACGCACCCCCGTTTACTTTACCATCGAGGAACAGCGTACAGTGCTCTTTACAATTCAGTCCAATTCCGACAGCAAGTCAGGACACACGGGCATGTCACTGGACTACATCCAGTTCATCAAGCGGCAGTAATAAAAGGGATTACTTTCCAAGGTCAAGCATTCGCCGGTTATAGTCAGCTGGCGGATCTTCCACTATGCCAAAGTCAAAGTCCAGCACTCCATGGGGAGGAAACAGGGGCTTTGGCGATGGAAACTGCCTTTTTCCATCCTCTTCAAGAATCTGTTCAAGGGTCATGCTCTGGCCGTCTTTTTCCACAAGCTCAAGAAAAGGTTTTCCAAATACGCAGATGGTGCTGGAACGCACATCGTAGGAATAGCGTTTTCCGTCGTCACCAGTCCTGTTCTTTCTTACGATGATTGAATTCAGGCTGAAGTCACCAGGCATGCTGCTGCTTTTCTGAATGTTTCGAATCCTGGATCCGCGGCCATTGACACAGGTAAAGGTTTCCCCGGCCACCCTAAGGTGCTTTTTTACGCTGTAATCCCTGCCGCTATCGGAAAAGACTGCATTTTTCTGGCCGTCATATTCCATGTCCGTGCGCCAGTACCGTATGTAATAGAAGGATTCCCCATCGACAAAAAATGACAGAAGTTCCCGTGAGCTTACAGGAGGACTTATAGTGATTCCACTTGCATTTCCAGAATCCTGCCAGAAGCCGTCCAGGGGCTGCCCTGAATTCATGACAGTACCTGCAAGAACCGGTGACGGAGATATGTTGTCCGAATCTTCCTGCTTGATGGTAAACCTAAGGTAAATCCCCTTTCCGATTACGGCCACGGGAATGTTGTAAATTTCCCTTCTCCCGGGATACGTAACCTGCATGTTCCAGGCACCCGATGGCAAGCCGTCTGCAAAAACCATGTCACCGTCGCTCTGGATTTCAGGGGTGCCGGATCCTTCTGGCAATGCAGTAAATGTAAGGGGAATGAATTTTATGTGTATTTCCTCGGGCCCGCCCATCTGGGTCGAATCGTTTACAGGCCGTGGGTTGCTTTCAGAAAAGGAAGAACTTTCAGCAGCCCTGTCATCATAGCGCTGGTAAAATTCCCGAAGGACAATCCTTGGAACCGCACCTTCCGCCGTAGAAACTCCGCTGTCAAATTCAACATAGCGCCCGGCATTCTTCCACACGCCCTTTAGAAGCACGGGAACATCCTGGGAGCAGATTGAAAAAAATGAGAAGATTACGGACAAAAATGCAGCAAGTTTTTTCAAGGCCTATTCCCCATCCTTCATGGATTCAATTTCATCACGGATGGAATACCTGATGATCTCCCGCTTTTCAAAGGCCTGCTGAACAAGATCGTCAATTTCCATGTTCCTGTAGATTTCGTTTGCTTCCTCAATGGTTGCACGCAAAACAGGATGCTTTGGAGAAAAGAGGACGCAGCAGTCTTCATAGGGAAGAATCGAAATGTCGTAGGTTCCGATTTCCGTAGAGGTTGCAATGATTTCCTCCTTATCAAGACCAACAAGCGGCCTGAGCAATGGCTTTTCAGCAAAGCTTTCGGTAACGGCAAGGTTTTCAATGGTCTGGCTTGCAACCTGGCCAAGGCTTTCTCCCGTAATGATGCAGTCGCTTGCAATTCTTTCTGCAAGCAGGTTTGCAACCTTCATCATGCAAAGCCTGAGCATCAGGGTGCTGTATGCCTCCGGTGCCTTCTGCTTTATCTTCATCTGCACGTCTGTAAATGGAACCACATTAAGATGGGTATCCATGCCGTACATGGCAATGATCCTTGCAAGATCCTGAACCTTTTTCTGGGCCTCTTCCGAAGTATACGGATATGAATGGAAGTAAACGCATTCAACCTTCATTCCACGCCTCATCATCCTGTAACCTGCAACCGGACTGTCAATTCCGCCTGAAAGCAGAAGAAGTCCCTTGCCGCTTACTCCTACTGGAAGACCGCGATGTCCCTTGGTCTGGGCACAATAAACATAACAGCGCTCACGCACTTCAACGCAAATCATGGCATCAGGATTATGGACATCAACATCAAGAATCCTGTCATCATAAAGGCAGCCAGCAGCCTGACGGGCAATGTCATAGGAATTAAGTGGAAAGGACTTGTCTTCACGCCTTGCATCGATCTTAAAGGTCCTTGCACCCCGCGCCTTTGCCTCAAGGCCTTCCTTTTTTACTGCAGCCGTAATGGCTTCAATGTTCTTTTCAACAGCCTGAACCTTAGCCCAGCCTGTGATTCCAAGAAGGTGGTCAAGGGCAAATTCAACCTGGGCACAACAGTCCTTCGAACAGTGAACGTAAAGGCGTCCCGTAAGATATCGAACCTTTGCCCTGCAGGTTTCAAGGGCCGTTCGAAGGTTGTTCACCAGCTGCTTTTCAAAAACCTTTATGTTCCCGCCCTTAAGAGTTAGTTCACCTGCCTTTCCAAGGTAAGTTTCAGTATATACTTTTTCGTCAAGATCGAATTTCATGTCTCACATCCTATGCAAAAAGCCCATAAAAAATTCAGGCTTCAAAAATTTCTAGAACCTTATGTTCACTCCGCAAGAAAAATATGCCGTAAACTTGTCCGTAAGGTTATCAATCCAGGCCTGCTTTGCCTGTTCAACCACATTCTGAGGAGCGGCATCAGTCAGGTACCTAAGCTCGTCATAATCATATTCCTTACCCTTGTATGAATACTTAACTCCATCAGCTGTTTCAATCATGGTAACGTCACCAGACTGAACCATGGTCTTGTCGGCAGTTGAACTTATGACAGTTCCGCGTCCACCATAAATCGGCTCGTCAACACCGTAATTGTGAATGTATTCAAGCTGAACGCCTGCCTTGAGGGTAACACGCCTGTTCTTCCTGGTTGGAGCAAAGCAGTATTCGGAATTGATTCCAAGGTCAACGGTATACATCTGGTGCTGCTGAGAAAGCCAGTTAAGGCTGTGCCATGCTGAATGGACGTGCTCTCCGCCATCACCGAATTTGTTGCGGTACATGGAATGCTGGAAAACATCGCCGGAAGTGCTGTATACGCCCGGTTCAGTGCAAAGGAACCTGTATGCTTCCTCATCGTCAAGGGTCTCTGAAATGTTTCCATGGCGTGAAAATGCAGTCAGCACATCAAGCTTAAGTTTTTCCGTCGGACGAAGCTGAACGTTGAATGAAACCTTGTCGGAATTCGGACCAAGGGAAGATCCCATGGTTATGCCATTGTTTGTATAATCCTGATAGCTGATCATGTCCTTATGCATGTCCGAACTGGTATCGCTAGCATATTCCCAGTGGCTGTAAGTATATGGAGTAATCATGCAGTAACGGAAGCCCACCCTTGAGAAAACAGATTCAGAAGGAACATAGTCCACACCGGTCTGTGCACCAAGGCGATACTTTGAATCAAGGTTAAGCTTGACCACATCATTGATGGAAAAATCATCAACAAAAATGTCAGTTGCCCACTGGAATCCGGCAGCAGGCCTGATCTTTACCGTAAGTCCCATGCCGATATTGTCACTTGCACCCGTAAGCTCACCGGAGATCATGTAAGGAGCCGGTACCATGCAGGAGAAATCAAACCTCTTTCCAAAAACAACGGTTTCGTAAAATCCAAGGGATGCCCAGTCAAAGACATCGTATTCAACAGCATGAAAACCGATCATCTTGTCAGGGCTAAGTCCGTCAATATTCCCATCGTAACCGGTAGTTGCACCGATAACGGAAAGCTGCTGGGAGAAACGGAATTTTCCCACTGCTGCCCCAAAGCCTACGTTTGCAGAATGGAACCTTGTATCGTTAAGGGCCAGGTTTTCCTTCATGAAGTCACCAAAGCCGCTCCTGTAAAGACCGGTCTGCACAAAGACGTTTCTTGTTCCGTAGGATATGATGGTATTAAAGTCCAGGTAGCTGTCAACAGGGCCGATTTCCGAAGCATCAAAAACAGCATCGTGTTCCGACATTCCTCCCCTTGGAAGAAAGTCCGTGTCCTTATCACTGGTCAGGGTAATTCCACCCTTGTAGCCAAAGGAAAGCCTGTCGTCTTCCATAAAGGCCATGTCACCCATTACAGTCGGATATGCACCAAACCAGCCCTTCTTTTCCTGGCCAACAAATTCACCGTCACCCTTTTCTTCATGGGAAGCATTGAATTTTCCGTCAGCCTCGATTCCAAAATGGAATCTCCTGTCAACAAGGCGGTCAAGGTAATTCTGGGCAAATATCCTGTCCCGTTCAGTTCCTTTTTCCATGACCTGCTCTATGAGGCCCTTTATCACGTTTACAGGGTAAGGCCTTACTAGGGGAACTTCCTCAACAATTCCGCGGATCTGCCAGAGCTGAACCATTTCATAAAAATCATCCACTGGATTTACGGACATCTGCGAAAATGCAGGTGCAAGGCTTACCATCATGATGGCTAAAGCGGTGAATATTTTTTTCATCCCAGACCTCACTTTGTAAATTTAATAGAAGTTCCAAGGGCAGTTTCCCAAGAAGTCCTGCTTTCACCGGAAATGTTTCGCCAGTTGCTTACGAAGGTGAAGGCCGGTTCAAGAAAGAGGGAAACCTTTTCCGTCGGATTATATGTTCCGCGAAGGGCAATCCTGTTTATGTATTCAGCAGTGCCTGTTGGCGTCGTCATGCCACGGCGGCGTTTTGCCTCGTCATCATCCTCGCATGAATCAGGATAGAACCATGCGCTGTCGTTGTAGTCCTCGATTTTTTCTCCGCCCCAGTCAAGTTCTTCCGTAAAGCACTTTATGCCGGAATACATTCCGCACACCTTGAGGAGATAGGAACCGGTAACAGACCACCTGCCTGGCTTTTCGTATCCAAACTGAATTTTTCCTGCAATGGTGTCAGGACCAAAGGGAGTTCCATACCATTCATATACAGGATCATTAAGGGCATCACCAATGTTTTCCGAATAGGTTCTTACGAGAGACCAGTTGGGGCTTTCCTTGATGTAAATGTATGGCTGGGTGTAGGTTCCTTCAAGCCACGTATGGAAAAATCCCCCGCGGTAGGGAATGTAGGATTCAAGTCCGGCCTGGAATGCAAGCCCGTTTGGCGTATTGTCATCGGAATAGTTTGAGGTTTCATAAGGCGTCTGGAACTGGGTCATGGCAAACATTGAATAAAGCCTAAGACCCCTGACGGGTGTAACCTCAAGCTTTATGCCAAGGTAGTCGCTGGTATGGTCTTCGGCACCGGTTCTCTTCCTGTTGTAGTCGCGCCATGCAGAAAAACCGTGGTAAACCGTCCATGGGTTCATGAAGCGCAGTTCAAAGGGAGCATAGACCAGGAGGCCTTCAAGTACCGTAAGCTGAACCTTCTTGAATCCCGTAAAGGCAATTTCGTGGATGTACATGTACTTGTCCACGCTGAACTGGTTCATGAGCATTTCGTAGCGGAAGTAGTTGCAGTAAAGGTTCAGGTCGGCATAGCTTGCGCCAGTAAAATATTCAGACTGAACGACATTTCCAGTGAGGGAACGTCCAAAGCTTCTTGCCCCCTGCCCAATCTGGAATGTGAGTCCGGCCTTGTCCCCAAGGTTGCATCCGGTGCTCAGGTAACCCGTATCAGGAAAGTTAATGTCGATGTCTTCTATATCATAAATCAGGTTTGTAAAATTCCAGTGTTTTGCCATGGCACCCTTGTTCTGCCCAAGCTTGGCGTCAAAGCTCATGGTAAGGTAATCACCGGCCTCAATCTTTGCAGGAACCAGAAGCATGGTTCCCCTTCTGTAGCGGTCATAGTTCCAGTCCAGGTCCTGTTCGGTCTTGTAATAGCCTTCCACGGCAACCTCAGGTTCAACGCCAAAGGTCAGGAGTTCAGGACCGAATTCAAAGCCCTTCTCGTTGCAGTATGAAAGAATCCTGTCATATTCAGCCCTTCCACCTTCGCTAAGGCTGTCATAATCAATGCCGTCAAGGAAGAACTTTATTTCCCTTATGGAAAGAGGCATTCTGTCTGCAAAGGAAACGCGGCCGGAATCTATGGCAACAGCGGCAATTGAACTGTAAACCCAACTGCCTGCCCTGACGAGTTCATTTAAATGGCGTGAAAATCCAGGAAGAACCAGGAACACTGAAAATGCAAGAATTATAGCATATTTTTTAACTGAAACGTTTGTGCGCATAACAATATATTTTAGCTGATTATTGATAAAACGGCAACAGTCGTATAGAATGGCAAAATGACCGGCGACCAGAAAAACCAGATATACAACCTGCTCAAGAGCGCATCATCATGGGCCTATGGATACGCATCCCCCTCATTTCTGGAGGAAGCTCCCTATTTTGACGACGACTTCATTGAATACATTGAACCCCAGCCGGCCCAGTCCGTTGAACCGGAGCCAATACAGGAACGGCAGGAGCCACCAGTTCCTTCACCTTCTTCCGCATCATCAACTCCTGCATCTCCTGCTGAACCTGGACAAAAACCGTCGGGAGGCATGACCCTTGAAACCCTTGGAACAAAAATAGCCTCCTGCTCCAACTGCATTCTTTCACGCACAAGAAAACTTCCTGCCCCTGGACAGGGAAACTTGAATCCATACGTACTGGTCATCGGCGAAGTTCCAACCCAGGAAGACGACATGTCAGGCACAACCTTTGGAGGTCCCCAGGGTGAACTCCTTGACAAGATGCTCGGTGCCATCGGACTTGGACGTGGAGCCAACTGCTACATTACAACCATCGTAAAATGCCGGCCGCCAATGAACCGTTACGCCATGACTGACGAAATCCAGTCCTGCTCAGGCTTTCTCCAGACGCAGATAAGGATCCTCAAGCCGTCCTTCATCCTGGCCCTTGGAAGAACTGCAGCCCAGTCCCTCATGAACACCCAGATGGGAATCAACGACATTCACGGCAAATGGGCTGAATACGACTTTTGCGGAAACAAGATTCCCCTCATGGCTATCCATTCTCCCGAAGCCCTCCTTGCACAGCCAGCCCTCAAGGCAGCAGCATGGGAAGACCTCAAGAGGTTCCGCGACCGCCTTCAGAAAACCAGGCCCGACTACTCGGAAAAATACTACGTCAGCCAGAAATGAATTGCAGAAAGCCCCGCTTCATAAATGTCGTCCTCAACGTACCTGTAAACCAGGCCTTTACCTATCTTGAACCTGAGGAAACGGAAAAAAATCCCCTGCCGGAAAACCCCTTCGGCTGCCGGGTGGAAATAAAATTCAGCAACAGAAAGACAACCGGCTTTGTTGTATATGCAAGCGACACCCTTCCGGAAAACTGCGCCGTTGGCACCGACAGGATACGAAGCGCCATCAGGTACATCGACACTGAGCCTCTCCTTACGCAGGAGCTGTATTCCCTGGCCCAGTTCATGAGCGAATACTATCTTTCGCCCATCGGAGAATGTGTCTTTGCCATGATTCCCTCCGGCAAAAGGGAAACCGACATTCCAGGATTTTCCCTCTTTCAGGATGAAAAAAGTTTTGATGCAAAAAAGCTTACCTTGAGCAGCGAGCAGCAGGATGCAGTGGAAGGAATTCTTAACCCGTCATCGCAAAAACTATTTCACTACCTTTACGGAACAACAGGAAGCGGCAAGACTGAAGTTTTCCTTACCTGTGCAGAAAGGCTCATGGCCCAGGGAAAGGGCGTAATTTACCTGGTGCCGGAAATAGGACTTACCCCGCAGGTTGTGGAAGCCGTCCGCGCAAGATTCGGGGACACTGCAGCAGTCCTCCACTCACAGCTTACTCCAAGCCAGCGACTTGGTGAATGGAGAAGAATCCTCCACCGGGAAGCAAGGGTTGTCATCGGGGCAAGAAGCGCTGTGTTTGCACCACTGCCAGACCTTGGCCTCATCATAATAGATGAAGAACACGACTCTTCCTATAAGTCCGGTTCTTCCCCAAGATATCATGCAAGGCAGATTGCCATGCTCAGGTGCAAGAGAAAATCCATCCCCCTCATAATGGGATCTGCAACACCATCAATGGAAGCCTGGCATTCAATGGAAAAAGGAAGCATCTGCCGCCACCTGCTTACAAAAAGGCTTGCAGGCGGTGCCGTTCCAGAAATCAGCTGCGTAAACCTTTCGCTGGAACCCGGAGGAGAAAGCTGCATTTCCCGCAGGCTCCAGGAAGAAATGAAAACCGCCATTGCAGAAAAAAAGCAGACCATCCTCTTCCTTAACCGCCGCGGCTTCACCCATTTTTTCAGGTGCTCCGACTGCGGTTTTGAATTAAAGTGCAAGAACTGTTCCGTGGCAATGACCTATCACAAAAGCGAGAACCGGCTCAGGTGCCACTACTGCGGATATTCCGTTTCACCACCACAGCAGTGCCCGGAATGCGGATCCCTGGACATAGGCTATTCTGGGTTTGGAACGGAATACATTGAATCGGAAGTAAAGGCAAAATTCCCCAACGCAAGAATCACCCGCGCCGATACGGACAGCCTTCACCACAAGGGGGAACTGCAGGAAAAATTCGATGCCTTCCGGAAAGGTGAATCGGACATAATGCTCGGAACCCAGATGGTTGCAAAGGGACTCAACTTTCCAAACCTTAAGCTTGTTGGTGTCGTGCTTGCAGATACATCCCTCCACCTGCCGGACTTCAGGGCCTCGGAAAAAACCTTTGCCCTCATAACCCAGGTTGCAGGCCGGGCCGGAAGATTCTTTCCAGACGGAAAGGTCATAATCCAAAGCTACAGCCCGGAAAGGGATGCCATAGATTTTGCAGTGCGCGGAGACGTAAGTGGATTTTACCAAAGGGAACTTGAAATGAGGCAGATGCTGGGATTCCCTCCCTACTCAAGGTTGCTGAGGCTTGTATTCAGGTCACAGCAGCAAAATGCCGCCATGATTGCAGCCCAGTCAGGTGCCAACATCCTGCAAAAACGAAACATTGCCGGCGTTGAAATTCTTGGGCCGTCAGAATGCCCCCTTGAAATGGTCAACAACAAGCACAGGTACCAGATTCTTCTCCGGGGACAAAACATCAATCCCCTTTTGCAGGCAGCAAGAATTCTCGTGTGGGGATACAAGGCACCAAAGGATGTCTACATCGAAGTGGACACGGATCCAGTGGACCTGCTGTAATTTAGGGAAGACTCAGGAATTGTTCCAACGGTCATGACGCATGGTTCCGTCAAAGACAATCTTATACAGAAAAAGTCCGCTTGCAGGTGCAGTCGTAAGGGCCTGAGACCTGTCGCAGCTTTTAAGGATCCTTTCAAATTCCCCAGGGGCAAAACCCTTCTTGTCGCATTCAATCAATGTTCCGGTAATTGAGCGCACCATCTTCCACAGGAAAGCGTTGGCTTCAATCTGAAAAACCAGAAGGCCACTTTCCTCATCCTGCCAGTAAAAATGGGCATCCTCAAGATATCTTTTTGTGGAAAGGCTTGCATCCCCTGCCGCAGCAAAAGTGGCGCAGTCAATTTCCCCCTTCAGGCAGGCACACATGGCGTTAAGGCGGTTTATGTCGGGCTTGTGGGCAACATGCCACCTGTAACGGCTTTCATGGGCAAAGGGAGGATTTACGGCCTGAATGAAATATCTGTAGATTCGGCTTGTGGCACTAAACCTGGAATTGAATTTTTCGTCTTCATACCTGCATCCTACAATCCTGATGTCTGCAGGCAAAAGGCCGTTCAGTGCGCGGATGTAATTTTCAACGGGAATGTTTTCCACTGGGGATTCAAAATTAGCCGACTGGCCAAAGGCATGGACACCGCTATCGGTCCTGCCGCTGCCATAAAGCTTTACATCAGCCTTGAGCATTTTTCTCAGGGCCTTTTCCAGTTCCCCCTGAACGGTTCTTACGGGACGGCCATTGTTGGACTTGTCCTGACGCTGCCATCCGCAGAAATCGGTTCCGTCATAGGATATGGTCAGGTGAACGTTATTCATCGTCATCTTCAAAGATGTTGTTTGAAGAAAGCTCGTTCTTTATGTTCTCATAAAGGTTTCTTGCAACTTCAAGAAGTGGGCCCGGCTTTGACTTGCTTGACTTTCCAAGGCCAAAGATTCTTGCAATGGCTTTCTTGCTTTCATCAAGCTTCTTAAGCCTCAGTTCCTGGTTTTCCCTCTGGCCGTACTTGTATTCCAGAAGTCCGCTCAGGTAGATGATTCCGTCATAGCCATAGTTCTTGTCCGTATCAGGGCCAAAGTTGCTTACGCTGCCGATGGTTTCGATTCTTCCAGTTTCGTTTACAAGGGTCTGCTGGTAAAAATAAAGGGCCTTGTTGTAAAAAGCCTGGGCTACAACGTTAAAGTTATGGCCGGGACATACGGATTCAAGGTCATTGCAGATCCATGCAAGACGGAGGGAGATCATTGCCCTCTTGAAAGTCGGTGCATAAGCCAGGTCCACCTGCTCGTAGCTGAGCAAGGCAAGGTAATACATGGCAGCCCCTTCGTACAGGGTTCTTTCATATCTCAGGTCATAATGGGGAAAAATGTTTTCGACTATGGCCTTTCTCTTTGCAGAAGTCTCATAAAGCCTGTCCAGGGAATTTCCGTCCTTGATTTCCTTAAAATCCTTCCAGAGCAATGCCGTATTGCATTCGGGGCAGCATCCAACATCGTAAATGATGGGATAAACGCGGCCATATTTTTTTGAAGGCTCGTACAGCCTGTGAAGTTCATCAGTAAGGTTTCCTGCTATGGTTCTTCCGCCACCCTGATGCATGACTTCCTGGCTGAATTTTCCCTTGCAGACAGGACAAACCATTTTTTCCTTTGCCCAATAAGAAATGGCGGGCTTTTTTTCTTCATCAAAAGACCTGCTGAGGTTGCTTGCCATAACATTCTCCTATATTCATTCTCCGCACTCAATGACTGCGTAAGCCAGTGCATATTCCTTTTCATGGCTGATGGAAATGTGCACCCTGAAATTCTTTCCGCACCTTGATTCCACCATCTGCCTGGTCTTTCCCGTAAGCAAAAGTTCCGGCTTGCCCTCGGTATTTTTCCTGACGCAGATTTCCTTCAGGTTAAGGACAAAAATCCCGCTTCCCAAGGCCTTGGAAAGAGCTTCCTTGACTGCAAACCTGCCTGCATAGAATTCACACTTGCGTCCAAAGCTTGCAGTTGCATCAGGCCTTTCCTCCGGATTGTAGAACCGGTCTATCATGGATTCGTTCTGGACCCATTTCTCAAACCTGGAAATTTTCGTTATGTCGCATCCAATTCCATAAATCATCTTAAGGCGTGCTCCCTAGGACACTTCCGGACCTTTCTGCAACGTAACCTGGGAGCCATTTTCCCCGGCGGAATCATCATGGCCCTCCATATTATTTTCGGTACCCTGGGATTCTTTTATTACAACAGTAACGTTCAATTCTTCCCTTGACTTATACACAACGGAGAACAGGGAGGAAACATCAACCCTTACGGGAACAACATACTGGCCTTCACCGGTAACGGAAGAACAGTCTGCGTAAACCTTTATGGAAGAAGCCTTGAGCCTTTCAAGGTCAAGAACGCTGCCTTCAATTGAAATGTCAATGGCCGTCACATCGCCAGTAACAGCAAGGCCTTCAGGAACATTGACATATTCCACCTGAACAAGGCTAAAGTCCTTTACCATTCCTTCCTTAACCACAGGGACCGTAACCTTTACGCTGTCCCTGTCCTCGATTTTTACGGCGGAAGTCATGTTCACCAGGGAAACCGTCTTTACCACAGTCTTCTTGGCACCGTCCACATCAACAATGGCAGTCGGAATGCCCGTAATCTCTTCAACGACGGAAGCAGGCCCCGAAATCATGAAGTAACCCGGCTCACACTTTTCATGAACAGCCTTGTACCCGTATGCAGGTTTTCCCGTAACCGTTGCCACCACAGGAACAGCCTTGTATGCCTTCTTCTGAATTGGAAGCTTTACGAATTCAGGCTGAACCGAAATTTCAAGCGGATCTATGTTCATCCTGATGATGCGCTCAGACAGTTCTGCATACACGGGGAATTCATAGATTCCTTCCTCATCCTTTCCGGAAATGTTTGTATATGCCTTAAAATCCATGTCGGAGATTGAACTCAAGTCCTCCCTCTCGCCGCGGACCTTTATCCTGATGTACTTCTTGCTTTCCACAGAAAGTGCGGTAATCATCAGCCCGTCGGAATTCACCTCAAGGGGAACCGTAAAAGTCTTTGTCTCAAGAAGGGACATCTGGTGAAAAAAGTAGATGGCTCCTGCAAGAATGAAGCAGACGGCTTTTGCAGGCCAGTTTTCAGACAGACGTGCCAGTAATTGTTTTATGTTCATCAATGGTATCCTCAATAATCTGCTGTTCAGGAGTGATTTCCAGCTGGCGCTCCAGGATTCTAGTAACCTGCTCAAGGGTCAGGTCATAATGCAGCTTGGAATCATAGGCAAGGCTGTAGGCCCCCGTCTCCTCGCTTACAACAAGAACAATGCAATCGCTTGCCTCGCTAAGTCCCAGGGCAGCCCTGTGCCTGGTACCGAAGGTTTTCTTTATGTCGTACTGTTCACTGACCGGAAGAAAGCACCCGGCAGCAACTATTCTCCCCCCCTGGATGAAGGCCGCTCCATCGTGAAGGGGCGTATTGTGCCCGAAAATCGTCACCAGCAGGCTTGAAGACAGGTCTGCATTGAGCCTTGTACCGGTTCCAATAATGTTATCCATCTTTGTATGGCGCATGAAGGCCACAAGCATGCCCCTCTTCTGCTTGGAAAGCATTTCTGCCGCAATGAGAACGGAATCCACGTATGAATGCTTTGCCCTGGAACCGAAGGTAAACCACCTGGTCTGGCCCAGCTTAAGGAAAAGCTTTCTCAGTTCCGGCTGGAAAACAATGGCAAAGACAAGCATGAGACCCGGAGCAATTACGGAGAAAATCCACAGAAGGGTGTGCAGCTGGAGAAGAACCGCAATGGCATAGGCCGTAACCACAGTTACCGCAGCCTTTATGAGCTGAACGGCATTGGTCTTTACGATGAGACTGTAAGCCTTGTACATGAGGAAGCTCAGGACTGCAATGTCTATGGCAGGCCTTATTCCGTCATATATCCTGAAAAAAACCGAAACTTCATTCATATCAATTACATGAGAGATTTTAATACAGAAAGAGTATCTCGACAAGGAGCCACATCGTGGACTCGCACCATGAAGGCCCCTCCCATTACGGAAAGCAAGTCGGCGGCAAGGGTTCCATACAGGCGGTCCTCCGGCTTTTCGCGGCCGGTCATCTGCCCGATGCAGGTTTTCCTTGACAATGCCATGAGCACCGGATATTTTGCCCCGCAAAGCTTTCCGCAGTTCCTTATGAGCTCTATGTTACCATGAAGGTCCTTTCCAAAGCCCACTCCTGGATCCACCATTATGCGCCCGGGAGAGATTCCCCTTTCCATGGCGAAAATGGCACGTTCCTCAAGGTAACGGCTGGTCTCTGCAAAAACATCGGCATAGCCGGTATTCTTCTGCATGTCCTGTGGGGTTCCCCTCTTATGCATGAGAATAACGGGAATTCCAGTTTCCGCAGCAAAATCCGCCATCCCGGCATCATCTTCAAGGGCGGAAATGTCGTTAAGAATGTCAGCCCCAGCCTCAAATGCGGCCTTCATGACGGCAGCTTTCCTCGTGTCAACCGAAATCGGTATGTCAGAATGCCTTCTTATCTCTTCTATGACCGGAACCACCCGGCGTATTTCCTCTTCTTCCTCAACATAGGAACTTCCAGGCCTTGTAGATTCCCCCCCAAGGTCAAGTATGTCCGCCCCTTCACCGGCAAGCCTAAGGGCAAGTTCAGCCCCGCCGCGGCTCTGGGGGTTAAAGCTGTCCGGCGTACAGTTTACAATTCCCATGATGAATGCAGGAAGATCAGTCGTGATGGACCTGTCCCTAAGTTCAAAAGTCTTCATGAATACATATCCTCCCTATAGAATTTCCAGGGCGGCGGCGGCAATCTTTTCCGGGGAAAGTCCTGCTTCCTCAAGAATCTGACCTCGGGTGCCGGTTCCTGCAAAACCGTCAGGGAAAGCAAGGACCCTTGACCTGACATCCTTACAGTCCGGGGAACTTTCCATGCAGTGCTGCAGGTATTCGCCAATTCCCCCAATTCTCAAGCCGTCCTCTACGATTACAACGCCATCGTAGTTCCTTACAAGGCCTGCAAAATGCTCCCTGTCAAAGGGCTTTAAGAACCTGAGCGAATATATATCGGCCCTGTAGCCTTCCATTGCCAGGGAACGGGCTGCAACCTGGGTTTCGGCAAAGATGCTTCCTGTACATGCAAATAGAATCCTTCCCCTTGCTTCCTCCGCTTCCGGGGAATTGCCGTAAATGTCGTCGCTGGAAATGAAAACGCCCTTTCCTTCCTCCATCGGACAGTCAAACTCCGGCCTTTCCGAAGGGCATGCAGACTTTGGCCAGCGAATGAGTACCGGCCCATCATGGCTCACTGCATATTCAAGGCACCTGTCCATGTCCTGCCTGTCCATGGGCGACAGGAACACCAATCCTGGAACCGGGCGCAAAAGGGCCATATCAAAAATGCCCTGATGGGTTTCTCCGTCCTGAGGAACAGCTCCTGCGCGGTCAAGGACAATTATCACGTGGCGGTTCTGGAGTGCAATGTCTTCTATGATCTGGTCAACGGACCTTTGTATGAATGTGGAATAGATGGCAACCACGGGAATCATTCCCCCAGCAGCAAGCCCACCTGCAAAGGTCACGGCATGCTCTTCCGCAATTCCCACATCAAAGAACCTGTCAGGAAACTTGCGGCAGAAGGCATCAAGTCCCGTACCCTTGGCCATGGCGGCAGTAACGCACACTATGCGGCTGTCCCTTGATCCAAGTTCAACAATCTTGCGGCTGAAATTCTCCGTAAAGCTGAGGGTGTCAAACTTTTCAACGGTACCGTCGCTGGTACTGAAGGGACCAACCCCGTGGAAAGCGGAAGGATTGTCCTCTGCAGGCCGATACCCCTTTCCCTTTTTGGTCACGACATGAACAACCACAGGCCTCGGAATCTTCCTTGCCTTTGAAAGGACCCTTACCATTTCGTCAATGTCATGGCCGTCCAGTGGCCCTGCATATTCAAATCCAAGGTCAACGAAAAGGTTGTTCGTAAGGAAAAGCCCCTTTACCCCTCGCTTGAAGCGGAATATCAGCTTTCCGATATGCCTGTTGAAGTATGGAATCCTGTCTATGATATGGTCCACCCTGTGGCGGAATCCCTGATATGCACTCGTAAATGTAAGGCGCGAAAGATACTTGGAAAAGGAACCGACGTTCCGGTCAATGGACATCTGGTTGTCATTAACAACGACAATGAGGTTCTTTGCAAGCTGACCTGCATGACTCAAGCCCTCGAAGGCCATTCCCCCCGTAAGGGCACCGTCACCAATGACGGCAACAACCTTGCCGTCCCGTCCCTCCAGGTTCCATGAGGCCAAAAGCCCAAGGGCAGAAGAAATTGAGGAAGAAGCATGGCCTGCATCAAAGTAGTCATGCTCGCTTTCCCTTATCTTCGTAAAGCCGGACAGGCCGTCCTTTTTCCTGAGGGAACCGAATTCATCATTGCGTCCGGTCAAAAGCTTGTGGGGATAGCACTGATGGCTTACATCCCAGACGATGGCATCCCTTGGGCTGTCAAAAACCCGGTGCAAGGCTATGGTCAGTTCAACAACACCAAGGTTGCTTGCAAGGTGGCCACCGTTGCTGCCAACTACATCAATTATCTTCGAACGGATTTCCTCTGCCAAAGCCGGAAGCTTTCTGGAAGGCAGTTTCTTAAGGTCTTCCGGTGATTTTATATCGCTAAGCATCAAACATTCAGTCTCCGTTCCATCGTTTAAATTCAAAGGGAAAAAAAAAGACCGCAGTCAGTACAACAACCGCGGTCTTCTTCAAAAAAGGCCCTTCGTACTAAGCAACCTGTTTTCAGGCTGTCTTACTTACTCTTATGGCGATTTTTTCTAAGCTTCTTCTTACGCTTATGTGTCGCAATCTTTGCGCGCTTTCTTTTCTTACCACAAGGCACAATAGAACTCCTTAAATTTAAGTAATTGAAATTATGTAAAAAATCCCAAAAATAGTCAAGGGCAACAGCAAAAGGATTCCCCAAATTTTGCTATTTTTGAAGATGTCCCTTTGAATGCCTGTTTTAACCCATTGCCTGTATTGTATATTTGCGTTTATTTCTATATTATATGGCCCATGAAACAAAACGCAGGTGACTATTCATTTGAATACAAGCGCAAGCAGCAGATAAAGACTGCCCATACATGCATATTCATTCTTTCGGTATTCCTTTTCATAACCATATTCGTTAACTGCATCCTGTTCACCGTAAAGACGTCCACTTCTTCCATGGAAACGGACATGGTCAAGGACGGAACAGTTGTCGTATCCCCCCTTTTACGAAACCCATCAAGGGGACAGGTGGTTTACCTTTCTCCAATGGATGGGGAATCGATGCCACTTTACCAGGGCATCATCAACAGGATTGCAAACTTCTTCACGCTGCAGAAATTCACGCCCTTCAAGAACGGCCGCATGACCGGAAACACTTCCATGAGGCGTGTATGTGCCCTGCCTGGAGACTCATACTACATGAAGGATTTTGTCCTCTACGTAAAGCCCCGCGGACAGGATTACTTCCTTACGGAATTCGAGCTTGCAGTAAAGCCATACAACATCAGCATCTATTCAGTTCCAGTTGAATGGGACGGAATGGGCTGTGCAGGATTCCTTGAGGAAAACACCCTGGGCCAGAACGAATACTTTGTCCTTGCAGACAACAGGATTGAAGGCCTGGATTCCCGCGTATACGGTCCCGTAAATTCATCAAGGATCAGGGGACGCGCCCTCTGGCAGTGCTTTCCATTCAACAAGATGAAGCTATACTAATTCCCCCAAAGACAAAGAAAAAATGGCTTCAAGCCCTGTTTCCCTTTACGTCCACATGCCCTGGTGCAGCTCAAAATGCGACTACTGCGACTTTTACAGCCGTCCATGTTCAGCCGTACCGGACAGCTACATCCAGGCAGTCATAAACCAGGCATCCTATTTTGCAAGAACCGCACAAATCTCCAGCTGGAAAACCGTGTACGTTGGCGGCGGAACCCCAAGCCTGATGACACCCGGACAGATGGAAACCCTTTGCCAAGGCATAATGAATTCCACGGGAAGTCCCTTTGTTCCTGAAGAGTTCACCATGGAAATGAACCCCCAGAGCCTGAGCCCTGAAAAGCTCCATGCCGCTGCCAACGGAGGAATCGACCGCCTTTCCCTTGGAATCCAGAGCCTTACGGAAGAAGCATTAAGGGCCGTAAACCGCCACTGCACGGCAAGAACCGCCAGAAACGCATTGGACACGGTAAAAAGCCACTGGAAGGGACGACTGAGCCTGGATGCCATTGCAGGCCTCCCGGAGCAGGATGACGGTCGCTTTGAATCATCCCTTAAGTCCATAATTGAATACAGCCCCGACCACATATCCCTTTACACCCTTACCGTAGAGGAAGGCACTCCCCTTGACCGGAACATACAGTCCGGAAAAATAAGCCTCCCCGAAGACCTGGGCGACAACCAGTGGATCCTGGGCCGGCAGATCCTTGAATCAGGGGGATACGCACAGTACGAAGTCTCAAACTTTGCACGGCCCGGAGAGGAAAGCCTGCACAACAGCGCATACTGGGCACAGCAGGACTATGCAGGCTGCGGAAGCGGAGCCACATCCTCATTCTATTCAAGGGATGACCAGGGAAAAATCCACGGGGCACTGCGCATCACTGGCACTACGGACACGGATGTATACACAAGGTTCTGGCTGGACGGAGACAACCTTAATCCTTCAAGGCTTCCTGACCCAAAATCCATCCCCGGCGAAAAGGAAGAACTGGATGCCCAAACCTGCGAATTTGAGTTCCTCATGACGGGACTCAGGACCCTTGATGGAATCAGTGCAGGAGAATACAGGAAGTGCTACGGCCACCTCAAGTGGAATGGCGACCTGGAAAAGCGCCTTGGCAAGGCAGATGGAATATGGCACGAATACGAAAGCCTTGGCCGCACCAGGGAAAGCATTATTGAATCCCCCCGGCAACTTCCCCAGGGAACTCCTGCAGACAGGAGATTCAGCCTCAATTCCCAGGGAATCCTCTTCCTCAACGACTTTCTCGTAAACCTGCTCTAATCGCTGGACTTGCAACCGCAAAGGCCCCTTCCCATTTGCACATAAGCCGAAAAGTGTCTATAATAGAAAAGTTATGGAAAGAAAAATCATCGCCCAGAACAGAAAGGCACATTTCAACTACACCATCACGGAAACCCTTGAATGCGGTCTTGCTCTTGAAGGCACGGAAGTAAAATCGGTTAAGGCCGGAAACATCTCATTCAACGACAGCTTTGCCCTTATTGAAAACAACGAAGTCTGGCTGCAGAATTTCCATATTACAGAATATTCATACTCTTCGATTTTCAACCATGATCCTGACAGGAAAAAGAAGCTGCTCCTGCACAAGGCGGAAATAAAGCGGCTTGCAAGAAAGGTTCAGGAAAAAGGCATCACACTGGTTCCAATAGAATTCTACCTGAAGAACAACCTGGTAAAGGTAAGCCTGGGCCTTTGCAAGGGTAAGAAGGAATTCGACAAGCGTGCAACCATAAAGGACCGCGACGTAAAGCGTGACCTTGCCAGGGAATTCAGGGAGCGCCAGAGCTAATCCACAAGGAAAATACCGGAGAGTCCCTTGCAGAAAAAGAAGCATTTGCTGCTAAAAACCATGATCCTCATTTTAGGCACCATCTTCTGCCATGCGGAACAGGTTGACTTTTACGCAACGGTATCTTCATCTGAAGACACGGCCATGATCAAGATGACCACGGACCTTTTCTACACGAAGTTCATGATCCTCGACGGATACACGGTAAACGACATGAGGTCCCTCCCATGGACGCGGGAAAACCACAGGGGAAGCACGTCCTTTTACGTTCAGGTTGAAGAAGACTCGGACGGCGGATGGATTTGCACCCTCACGGCAATAAAGCCCGACGGAATCCAGAACGTAAGCTCCACAAAGAAATACGACACCTACTACAAGATCCTCATGGACTCAAAGGCCTCCCTTGAAAACCTGATGCTTAACCTGACCATGGCGGAAGGAAATGCAGAAACTGCCATCCAGGAACCGGAAGCCCAGCCCCAACCCGTGGAAAACTCCACAGCAGCCGGGCCGGCAAGCCCATCCAGCGAAATGATGGATTCCATAGCAGGAACATGGACCGGCGAGGAACTCATAGAAAAAATCCTGATTCTCCGTGGCGGAAGAGGCTTTGTAATCTTCAAGAACGGTGCCAGGATGAACATAAGCATATCGCCCCAAAACGGCACAAACCTGATAAACATCATCCAGAATGGAAAGTCCAACGCATCCTTCTTCCCGGAACTCCAACGAGAAGCCGCCCTCAAGCTGGCACCAACGGCAGAACCGGTTGAATGGGAAATGATGCTGCAGGATGAAAGCCTTGTTGGAATCAAGAAAACCCTGGTTGAAGACAAAAAAAGCCCTTCAGGATATTCCCGAGGGCAAATTTCCGTAAAATGGACAAAGGAAAGGTAAATTCAGCAAATCTTCCGGGGCCGGCAATACCCAGCCTAGACAATGACGCTCCCCTGCCTTAAGACGCTCCAGCTTCCATCCCCTTCAAGCTTAACCAGTGTCGAAGGAAGGGCTCCCCTTTTTTCACCGTCATCAACCACAAGGTCAGCTTCACTGCCAAATTCCTTAACTATTGAATCAAAATCTTCAAGAACCGGACTGCCAGACCTGTTTACGCTTGTACTGAATATGGGGGAACCGCTGATTCCAATGACCTGACGAAGCCACAAGTCTCCCGGGCACCTTAATGCAACAGTGTTTCCCTCACAAATAAAGGGACATCCATCCTTGACGGGAACAATAACCGTCAGGGCACCGGGCCATTTTTCCATCAAGGCAGGAGGAATTTCAACATCGGTATAAAGCATTGCATCCTGGGGCTTTTCAATAAGCTGAATCAGGGGCTTGCTTTCGGCCCTTCCCTTGATTTTCCTGATTCTTGAATCGCATCCAAAAGAGGAAATGCCCCTTCGGTCAACAATGCCGCTAAAGCCGTAAACCGTGTCCGTCGGAACAACTGCAATTCCGCCCGACTTAAGGCAGGATGCAACAGTCAAGGCAGAAGCCGAATCCTTACTGCATGTCATAAACTGAGATTCCGCCTATGGAAACGGTCTTGTTCCTTCTGGCAAACTGAGGAAATGAAATGTAGCCGCGGTGAAGGTCATAAAGGAAAAGAACCATGTAAAAGAGAATCATGATGACCAGGGCACAGGACTTGCAGATCCATTCCGGCATGAACTTGACTTCATTATGACGCTGAACCGTACCTGGATCAAAAATATGGGTTTCCCTCACAGGGAGGCCTGAAATCTTAACGAGTTTTTCATTTTCAGAAACAAAACCCAGCTTGCGTGCATAGGCTGCAACAACATCCAGGTCCTTCTGCAATGCTATTTTCTCGAGGGAAAGCTCGTCATTTGTTTTTTCAATAATCGCAGTGTGTGCACTAAGTGCCTGCTTCTGTTCCTGAAGCTGCCTCTGGGCCCATATTCCATCACGTCCGCAGACAATGGACATAAGCACATAGAAAAATGTGCCGGCAAAAACAGCTGCAAGAATTCTAAAACGTTCCATTATGAACTCAATATCGGCAGAAAAGCCCAATTCCATAAGTCCCAAAAAAATAAAAAGGAACATCCACAAAGTCCAGGTTTTCAGATAAAAATCCCGTTTTTAGAAATGCCCTTCTGCCCAAAGTTGAAAATTTGTATTTTATATAGTATAATTCTTGTGGTGATTTCTGGCACTTGTGCCGATACATTATAATGGAATTTTGTTTTCGATTGACTACAGGATTATCAATAAATTTACGAGGTCTTCAATGAGCGACATTTCGGAGAAAAACAGCAAGTTAGATGAATACGGCGTCTGGGTAAAGAAAAACCCACAGGCAGAACAGCCTCAGGAACAGATTCCTGCCATCGACGAAACCCTCCTTACAGAGACTATTGCAAACAACCAGTCAATTGATGACGACTTCAGTGCCTTGACTTCTGACTCTGATCCAATTCTTGGTGAATTCAGCCTTGACGAGCTGAACCTTGATGCACCAGCTGACAGCGAACCGGTCCAGGAAGAAGCCCCAAGCCAGACAGTTCCAGCTGACCCGGCAATTGCCGACGACATAGAAAAGCTCATGGACTTTGACAATGAACCTACCGTAATCGAGGAACCATCCTTTGATGAAACCTCGGTAAGCGAAGCGGAAATCACGGAACCTGCAGCAGAAGAATCTGTTGAAGACTTCCTCAACGAGCCTGTCATTGAAGAACCTATTATAGAAGAAACTTCAGTTGAAGAGCCTGCTGTTGATGAGACTCCTGCTGAAGAACCAGCTGCCAGTGAACCATCTTTTGAAGATTCAGTTCCACAGATGGACCAGCTGCCTGACTTTGGAGACGGAGAAATTGACCTTGACGCATTCATGAGCGACGATCCAACCCCTGCACCACAGCCTGCAGCTACGGAAGCACCAAAGGATGATGCAGCACCTGCCTTCGAGGACGGGGAAATTGACCTTGATTCCTTTATGGATGCCTCTTCTGCCCCAGACGGCGATGTTGACCTGAGCGCATTCATGGATTCAGGTTCAGATTCCATGCCTGACTTTGGCAATGGTGAAATCGACCTTGACGCATTCATGGGCGGGGAATCCTTCTCTTCCGACAAGGCACAGCAGGAAGAAATCGAAGACGCCGACCCACTGGACATTGACCTTGACTTTGAAGATACGGACTACGAGCTTACGGATGCAACAGCCGACGGAACAATTCCAGAATCGGCAAATTCTTCCATGGATTTTGAAACGGAAGAAGTTGAATTCGATGCCCTCTTTGATGACATTGTAGACGAAACACCACAGGCTACAGCCCCAGAAGAACCAGCCCGCTCAACAGAAACTTCCACATCATCGGAAGAAATCGACCTTTCAGACTTTGGCTTTGTAGATGACTCTGACAACCAGAACCCGATTCTTGGCGACGGAAAGGAAAAGGCAAAGGCAGGACCTGTTGACTACGAAATGACAATTGACGGCGAAGATGACGATACATCTTCAGCACCTGCTGCACAAACAACCTCCAGCAGGGAAGAAACTGCCTCTCCAGAAAACGGCGATGACGAGCTTAACCTTGACATCTCCCAGGATAAGGAGACAGCAGTTCAGAAGGAACAGGAAACCGACCTTTCTTCTCCAGACGACAGCTTTGACATTGATTCCATCTTTGACAACATTCAGGATGAAAACGGCGGAACTGTCTCTTTTGACGGCGAAAGCAAAGCTCCAGCAGCTGAGGAGAAAGATGACGTGCCTGGGTTTCCAGAATCACCTGCAGAAGAAGCAGATTCTTTCGGGATCTCTGAACCAGTAGCAGAAGATTTTACAGAACCTGCATTTACAGAAGAACCGGCCATTGAGGAACCTGTCATCAGCGATACCCTTGAAGACGCCGGAGATTTCTCCGTTGAAGAACCAAGCTTCAATACAGACGAAACCCTCCCCGACTTTGACGAATCGATTTTTGCAGATGCTTCAGCTGAAGAAGTTCCAGCAGAAAATGATACAGTTCAGGAAGAACCGGCTGTAGACACGGCATTCCTTGAGGAACCTGCCGTAGTTGACGAGCCATCCTTTGACGAACCGGCCCTTGCACAGGAGCCTGCAGTCGAAGAACCGGTAATGGAAGATTCCTTTGCCACCGACTCAGGTGATGAAGAAATTTCCCTTGACGACTTCATGGGCGAAGAAGGATTTACTGATGGTGGCCCTGGCGTTACAGGCCCATACAATGAAGACGGAACCCTTATCGTAAGAGATCCTAAGCCGGAAGAAAAAGACGATGAAGAACCGGAAGATACCGTGGAACAGGAAGCCTCGGAAGAACCAGCAGCCGAAACTGTCGCACAGGATGAAGCTCCTGCAGCAGAAGAATCAGCAGAAGAAACTTCCCTGTTTGACGAGCTTGCCCTTTCCGAAGAACCTGTGTTTGACGAACCTGTTATGGCAGAAGAACCTGCTTTTGAGGAACCTGCAGTAATTGAAGAACCGACTTTCGACGAGCCGGAAGAAACTGCCCTTTCCGAAGAACCAGTCTTTGACGAACCTGTTATGGCAGAAGAACCAGCTTTTGAGGAACCTGCTGTAATTGAAGAACCGACTTTCAATGAGCCGGAAGAAGCTGCCCTTTCCGAAGAACCAGTCTTTGAGGAACCTGAAGCAGCAGAAGAACCTGTTTTTGACGAGCCTGCAGTAGTTGAAGAACCGACTTTCGACGAGCCGGAAGAAGCTGCCCTTTCCGAAGAGCCAGTCTTTGACGAACCTGCAGCAGCAGAAGAGCCAACTTTTGAGGAACTTGAAACAGATTCAATTTCTTCTGAAAATTTTATTGATGAATCTGAAAATTCTGATATAATGGAACCAATGGAAGAAAATAAACCTCTCACAGAAGCCGACATCGATGTCAGCAAATACATTGACAAGCGCCCCGAACCTACAGATCCTGGAATGACAATTACCCTGGAAGACCTTGAAAAGCTGTCTTCTGCACCAGTTGTTATGCCGGAACCAGTGGTGGAAAGCGCCCCTCAGGAAGAAGCAGCCGACCAGACAGCTGAAGAACCGGAAGAAGAAGATCTTCCTGAAACATACAGTGTCTTCGTCAAGTCAGAAGCCACTTCCCACATTGCAGTAAAAGAAGAATCATCAGATACTCCACAGCAGCCGGATGTTGCTCAGGAAACGGAGGAAAACATGCCTGAACAGAAAATGGATTCTGCCGCAGACTTTGACAGCAGTGCATTGCTCAAGAAGATTTCGGAAGAACTGTCATCTCTCAGAAGCGAAATTTCAGACCTTAAGAATGAATTTGAGGACATCAAGAAGAATGGTGTTCCGGAAGAAACAGTGGCACCTTCAGCAGAAGAAAGCCCGGTTGAACCAGAAGTTCAGGAATCAGCTGCCAATAACACTGACGATACTGGATTCTTCAATGATTCTGAAGATGAAGATGACACAATTGCCCTTAGCGGTGATGAACTCAGCAACATATTGAACACAGCATCCTTTACTTCTACAGATGCCGATTCCATTTACGAGGAACCCGTCTTTGGTGAAGAAAGCGCTCCGGAAGAACCTTCTGCTGAAGAACCGGAAGAAGAAATCTCCGTTCCTGCAGTTGACGATGTAATTGTTGAATCTTCAAGCACGGATTTAATGGACAATTCGATCACCACCGAAGAGGACCTTGAAAAACCTTCTGATGAAGATGTTCCTTCTCCTACCCTGGAATCCCTCGATATTCCTTCTGATTCAGTTCCAGCTGTTGAACTTGAAGAAGATGAACCTCTTTCAGAAGAGAACATCCAGTTCCTTGAAAGCGAAGTTCCAGCAGAAGAAGACATTGATGACCAGCCTGTTGAAAACGTTTTTGACAGATGGGATTCAGCAGCAGAGCCTGAAATTGCCCAGGTTCCTGAAGAGGCAGCTGAAATTTCTGCCCCTGCAGAACCAGCTCCTGCTCCTGCAGCAGCAAATTCCGCAGATTCAATTCCTTCAGACATGAAGGCAGAAATCAAGTCTGTCCTTGCATACATGGACCAGCTCCTTGAAAACCTTCCAGAAGACAAGATTCAGGAATTTGCCCAGTCTGAACAGTTTGAAACATACAAGAAGCTTTTTGCAGAACTCGGTCTTTCCTGATTTGCATTTAGCTTGAAGCAAAAGGCTGTCTGATACCTTGGTATGGGCGGCCTTTTTTCATTTATATCAAGATGGCAGTTAATTTTTTTCTTGCATCCAACGGGGAGCAAAGCTGTTCCCTTGGAAAAATAAACCTTCACTCCTCATACAATCCTGGGAAGGAAGCCGAGCGATTTGCCTTGAACGCAGAAGTTCAGTTTGTACCAAAGGTAATCCTGGTAACCGGGCCAGCCCTTTCCCTGTGCGCACCATACCTTAGAAAAAGATTCCCCAAGGCATCCCTTACTTGCATCAGGTATTGTGACGAATTTTCAGAAAGCAACTCCAAATGGGACAAGGTGTTTAAAGCCGGCCCGTCACTTTCTGAAGAGCTATTTAACTTTTATGGAGAGGAAAAGCTTTCCCAGTGCATGTTCCTGTCCTGGAAACCTTCGGAAAAAGCATTCCCCAAGGAATTTGAAGTAACTTGGAACCAGATCAGGGAATGCGTGTTAAAATGCCGCAACGTCCTTTCCACAAGAAACTGGTTTGCAAAAAGATGGACAAAAAACGCCCTCAGGTTTTCTGCATTTACGCTTCATCCATCATATTTTGAATGCGGAACTAGGGACATCGTAATCTGCTCCAGCGGCCCAAGCCTTAAGTCTTCAATTCCTCTCCTAAAAAAATACAGGAACAGGATATTCCTTGCCGCCGTTTCTTCCGCCCTGGCTCCACTGTGCCACGAAGACCTGATTCCAGACCTTTGCATTTCCACCGATGGCGGATACTGGGCAAAGCTCCATATTTCAAGATGCCTTAAGAATCACCACATTCCCCTTGCACTGCCTGGCGAAGGATCCTGCTTTGGAAGCGTGCTCAATGAGATTCCAACCGTTCCCCTATGCTATGGCGACGGACCGTCGGAAGACATCCTCAAAAATTGCGGCTACCATGGAATGAAGGCCCTGAGAAACGGAAGCGTCAGTGGAACTGCTGCATGGCTCTGCCTTTCCATGACAACAGGCCGGGTCTTTTACTGCGGACTTGACCTTGCCTACAGCCCCAAGAGCCATCCACACACCCAGCCCAACGAACTTGAAAAACGGGATTCCCTGGCAGACTCACGATTTAGCACCATGGAAACAAGAATTTCAAGATGCGTGCTGAACACAACTTCCATAAACCTTTACAATTCCTGGTTTTCCAATGCAGACTTCAGAGGGCGGCTTTACAGGCTCAGCGACAACTTCCAGTTCAGCAACAGCCTTGGTTCCATCAGGGACGTGAATTTTACGGAATTTGAACGCCTGACAGAAGACTATGGCATGAAGAAGGATCCCGTCCTACATACAGAAAACCTTGAGTTCAACATGGAGCAAAGAACAAAGCAGCTTAAATCCACGGTAAGGGAAAACATTTCCTCTGACGAATGGATAAAAAATGCCCTTCCCTCGGAATCCATACTTCTTAAGCGCAGCCTGGATGAACACAGGGAGGAACTGAAAGATAAAATCCAATCAGGGATGGAGGAATTTTCAAAAGCCATACTCAAGGCCGTCATCAGGTAATGGCCTGGAAATAAAATTGCAGTTTCCAGAGGTTGCCAAAAATGATTTTTCTTCTATATTAGGATTTTTTCTTGAACATAATTTTCCCATGATGTATAATTATTCAATATGAAAACAAAAAAGCATTCATTCTTTATCGCAATTATTTCTGCAATATATATTATTTCTGTTGCATTTTTTTCAGGTTCATTGATTTATGAAAAGAAGGCAGGTGCCCAGCGTACCCAGAACAGATTCAATGCCATTACAAAGGACCTTAGCAGGATCAGCAGAACATACACACCAAAGACTGACAAATTTTATGACGAGGTTCTTGCAAGCCTTGGAAACATTTCCGACATAGCAGGAATGCAGATCAAGTACGGAAATGAACTTATTTTCTCTTACCCAAAGGACATTAACCAGCTTAACAGCATAAAGACATCAATGGTAAGCACATTTACCACCACGGTTTTCTCGGAAAGCGGAATTGCAGTGTCTGTTACTGCTTCCATCTACAAGCTTAAGCCGGTGACAGTCTTCTACAAGGGACGGATTGCATTCATCGTGATCCTTGCAGCAACGGCGGCTGTCGCATTCTACCTGATCCTCAACATGATCAACGGCAGGTTCCCATCGGAAAAGGAAACCGAGACCCCATCCGAAGACGAAATTGAATACCCGGACATTGAAAGCTACGACACCCTTGATCAGGAAGCAGAAGAAAATCCAGCTGAAGAAGGCGAAATTTCCGAAGAACCATCTTCTGACGGCACGGATGGCAATGATGAAGCTGGTGAAATTCCACAGGCTCCAGAAGAAGAGGATGTACTTGACTTCCTGAACAAGGAAAAGGAAGCCGATCCAGAAGAACCGTCGGAAACCGCCCAGGAAACAGATTCACCTGAAGCCCCTGCAGAAGAACCACAGCAGCCAAAAGGGCTTTTCTGCCCAGAAACCGGCTTTGGCTGGGAACAGTACATGCTTACCCGCCTTGACAGCGAGCTTGTAAGATGCGCTTCTACAGACAGGGACATGTCCCTCCTTACCATCAAGATTGCATCAATTGACTGGACATCTGAATGCGGCAAGAAAATCTGCAAGATAATCCTGGATAAGGCAAAGTTCAACGACCTGGTTTTCAACTACAAGGAAGACGGGGTTGCCGCAATTTTCCAGAACCAGAATACGGATCAGGCTCTTGTGTCTGCCGAGGAACTATACAACGAAATGAGCGGCGCGCTGAAGGAATTTGGCATCGAATCCCAGATTTCCATCGGTATTTCCACCCGTTCCCTCCGCCTTATCTCGGGTCAGCGCCTTGCAAACGAAAGTGAAGAAGCACTCAAGCATGCAATGGAAGATCCTGACTCGCCTATCATTGCCTTCAGGGTTAATCCGGAAAGATACCGCGACTACCTTGCTTCCGAATCATATCAGGAACAAAAGCCGGCAGAACCAGCTGCAAAGGAAGCTGAGGCTACAGCACCTGCACAGGTTCAGGCTGCAAGTGAGGAAAAAACGCAGTCGCCACAGCCCGCTCAAACAGAAGAACCTGCAGAATCTGACTCAGAGCCTATGCTTGACAATGTAGAATCAGATGACATTGAAATCGACGAAGAACTGACAATATAGTAATTTGTAGGTACGAAAAAAGGCATCCGCAATTATGTGGAATGCCCTTTTTTTATTAAAACAATGGATCCATCATTTGGAGCTGGAGCCTCTAAAAACTGAAATTTTTAGAAGATGTCCTATTTTATCGGCTTAATCAGGTCTTCAAAAATGGAATCCCTGTCGGAAGTAGAATCCTCATCTTCTTCTGCTTCTTCATCATCAGATTCAAGTCCAAAAAGATCATCTTCATCTTCGGAGTTTTCATCTTCCTCAGAATCTTCACTGGAAGTTCCATTTTTATTCTTAAGTTCTTCCTTTTCCTTCTGCTTGACATCTTCCTTGTAATCCTCGATTTTTTGCCTGAATGCCTCGATGGATTCGTCATCAGGATATTTTTCTTCAAGAGCCTTCAGATGTTCCTCTGCCTTGTCATATTTTTTGTCTGCAACAAGAACATTGATATAATTCTTCTTTGGATCAAGTTCATCAGGGAATTCCTCGATAATCTGCTCATACATTTTTTCTGCCTTTTTCAGGTTGCCCCTGACGGCTTCAATGTATGCAAGGGAAAGCTTAAGTGTGGAATTATCCCTGTCCCTTTTCAGGAGCTTTCTGAAGGATATTACGGCATCATTCCAATTCTTAAGGTAAACGTTGCAGATGGCAATTTCATAAAAGCAGGAATCCCTAAGACTCCTGTTCACCATGGCACGTTCATAATATTCAACAGCCTTATCGTATTTTTCAAGCCCCTTATAGCTTTCTGCTATGTTAAAGTATTCAAGGGTAACGCTCTTATCCAGGGCAGCTTTTTCCCCGGGGACAATATGAACGTCAGCAGAAGTACAGCCGGAAAAAACAAGAATGGCGGCAGCAAACAAAACAAGCAGGATCTTCATTTTTTGATTGATTCTTCGATAACTTCTTCACCGACAACGCGATAATGCTTGCCTGTGACTGGATCCCTAGTAAACAGGTCGATTATCTGCCTGTCCGTCACTTCAACATTACTTATGCGGACCGTAAATTCATCAGTCTGGTCAACCTGACCGCCGAGCATGGAAAAAGTCACGGAAAGAAGGGACTTGATTACTGATACGGAACGCTTTTCCTTAAAGTGGATGTTCAGCGTCATGTTGTAAAGGATCCTGCCCTTTTTGGAATCATCCTTCCGTACAAGGGTTCCAAAGATGCTGTCCGTACCAACATTGATTGACTGCCCGATAAAACTCCTTAAATACTGACCAGGTCTTGTTACATAAAAGAAAATCTCATCATTCTTGAAATCCTGGCAGATCCACTTGCACCACAATGCAGAAGACAGCTGGCTTTCTGCCGAAAATTTCTCCAGCATGGGACTAACATCCTGTGCTGCTGTAAAAAGGGAGATTTCCGGAAATGAAACCTGGAAGGGAGTATCCTGGTTGACATATCGTACAAAGGTCTTTTCCTGAACATGAACCATGTCGGCATTCCAGCCATTCTTCTTGGAAAAAACGGCAGGTATTGCAACACGAGGTATGTTTACCCGGGAAGTACATTCAAGGTGAGACCTGTCCTTTACGGTGCCAAGTCCAGTATAAAGAACATGGGCCCTGTCGGCAAACATGAGGGCATTATCCCTTTCAAGGGAATCGGCAAGTGCACAAAGCACATCTGCAAAAAGTTCCCTGTGGGAAAGCACATTCATGCTCATGTATATGCTAAGGTCATCCGACAGCAAAGCCGCCGGATGAATGCTTGAAACTTCTTCAAGGGGTTCTTCAACTTTGGCAGTCTTGCATCCAAAAACAAGCAAAACTGAAAGAAGAGAAAAAACAGCAAGTAAACCTTTTTTCATTGAACCCCTCCCCATGAAATTTATGCCTTTACAACCTTGATTGACCACTTTGCATCTTCGCAGTCAACAAGAGTTCCTTCAAGGCCGTCAACCCACTGGCTTGAAGCAGAAAGAGTTTCTCCGGTAATGAATTCCCTGAACATCTCGAAGGCTGCCTTGAGTGCAGGATCTCCGCCTACGGAAAGATTGATTCTGTCAGTAACTTCAAAACCGCTTTCCTTGCGAAGGTTCTGGATTCCGCGAACCAGGTCACGGGCATAACCTTCCTTCTTAAGTTCATCAGTAATCTTTGTATCAAGACCAACTGTGAGGGTTCCTTCGTTAATAACCTTAAGGTCTTCCTTTTCCTTGCGTTCAATCATGAGGTTCTCTTCGTTAAGTTCAACATCAGTGCCTGCAACATTGATTACAAGCTTTGATCCGTTAAGCATGGCTGCAATCTGATCACCAGTAAGCTTTGTAATTTCTGCAGCGGCAAGCTTCATGTTTCCGCCAAGGAGTTTTCCAAGGACGCGGAAGTTGGCCTTTGCGCTGTATTCAACAAGCTCGTCTTCCTTTTCGTGGAAGATTACTTCCTTAACATTGAGCTCTTCGGCAATGGTGTCGCGCATGCTGTCAAGAACCTTCTTTTCCTCTGCATTACGTGTTACAAGGGCAACGCTTGCAAGTGGCTGGCGGTTCTTGAGGTTGAATGTATTGCGCAGGCTGCGTCCCATGGAAACGGCCTTCTGAACTGATGCCATCTGGAATTCAAGGTCCTCGTCGCGGAACTTTTCGTTGTATACAGGATAGCTGCAAAGATGAACCGATTCCTTGTCTTCTGCAGTCTTAAGGTTCTGCCAGATTTCTTCCGTAATGAATGGAACAAATGGAGCTGCAACAAGGGCAAATGTCTTGAGGGCGCAGTAAAGTGCTCCGTAAGCCTCCATCTTGTCGCTGTCACTACCAGACTTCCAGAAGCGGCGGCGGTTGCGGCGGATGTACCAGTTGTTGATTGAATCGATGAATTCAAGCATTGGGTCGATGGCTGCACTAAGGTCATAGTCATCGAGGGCAGCAGTAACATCCTTGACCATCTTCTGGGCAACGGAAAGAATCCATCTGTCAAGCGGATTGTCAGGAAGCTTGCTGTCGAATTCATGTCCAGTGCATGTAACACCGTCGATGTTTGCATACTGAACGAAGAATGAATATGAGTTCCACAATGGGAGAATGATTGACTTGATTACTTCACGGACACCATCATCGCTGTACTTAAGGTCATCTGCCTTAACGACTGCCGAGTGCATGAGGAACAGACGGAGTGCATCGGCACCAAACATGTTGATGGCTTCTACAGGGTCAGTGTAGTTCTTGAGGGACTTTGACATCTTGCGTCCGTCTGATGCAAGAACAAGACCGTTTACGATACAGTTCTGGAATGCAGGCTTGTCAAAAAGATGGCTTGCAAGAATTGTAAGTGTATAGAACCATCCTCGTGTCTGGTCAAGGCCTTCAGAAATGAAGTTTGCAGGGAAATGGCTTTCAAAGAATTCCTTGTTTTCAAACGGATAGTGCTGCTGACCGTAAGGCATGGAACCAGATTCAAACCAGCAGTCGAAAACTTCCGGAATGCGCTTCATTGTTCCCTTGCCACACTTTGTACACTTGAATGTAATCTTGTCTACAAACTGCTTGTGAAGGTCTTCCGGATATGTTCCGCTAAGGTCCTTGAGTTCCTGGCGGCTGCCAACGCATACACGGTTGTTGCATTCAGGATCGTCACACTTCCAGATTGGAATCGGGTTACCCCAGTAACGGTTGCGGCTTACTGCCCAGTCACGGCTGCCTGCAAGCCACTTACCAAAACGTCCTTCCTTAATGTGACCCGGCTGCCACTTGATCTGGCTGTTTGCCTTTAAAAGTGCATCGTGGTGGTCTGCAACCTTAACAAACCATGAACCGATTCCGCGGTAAATCAAAGGGGAACCGCAGCGCCAGCAGTGAGGGTACTGATGGTTTACAGTCTCACGCTTAACAAGCTTGCCTTCCTTCTTGAGGCGGTCCATGATGTCCTTGTCTGCATCCTTTACAAAGATTCCCTGATAATCAGGAACTTCCTTTGTAAACTTGCATTCTGCATCCAAAGGCTGAACATTAGGAACACCGCTTCCACGGAATACCTTGTTATCCTCTTCACCGAATGCCGGTGCGATATGTACGATACCAGTACCGTCTTCCGTAGAAACGTAATCTGCGTTGAACATGAGGAAGGCACCTGCAGAGCAAGGCTGACCTGACTTTTCTGCACAAACCTTAGGATCTGCAAGGTCTGCAAAATAAGGGAACAATGGTTCATAAGTTGCACCTACAAACTCACTACCCTTGTGCGTCCAGAGGATTTCGTAGTCTTCTTCATTCTTGAAGTATGCACTTACGCGGGCCTTGGCAAAAATATACCTTGTTCCGTCTGACTTGTCCTTAAGCTTGACGTATTCAACATCAGGTCCCATACAAAGGCCAAGGTTAGATGGCAGTGTCCATGGGGTTGTCGTCCATGCGATGAAGTATGTATTTTCGAGGTCATTGTCACCGATGGCGGCAGGCAGAGACTTTACTGCAAACCTTACAGTTACGGCCGGATCCTGCTTGTCCTTGTACCCCTGAGCAAGTTCGTGTGAAGAAAGAACTGTTGAACAGCGAGGACAATATGGAAGAATGTACTGACCTTCATAGATGAGTCCCTTGTCCCAAAGGGATTTTGCAACCCACCAGATTGATTCCATGAAGTCGGGATTCATCGTCTTGTAGTCGCGGTCAAAGTCAACCCAGCGACCCATGCGTGTGATAGTCTTGCGCCATTCAGCTGTGTATTTCAAAACGGAATCACGGCACTTTTCGTTGAACTTGTCGATGCCGTATTCTTCAATTTCGTGCTTGGAGTTGATTCCAAGTTCCTTTTCAATGAGGTTCTCTACAGGGAGACCATGGCAGTCCCAACCAAAGCGGCGGTCAACCTTCTTGCCCTTCATTGTCTGATAGCGTGGAATTATGTCCTTGATTGTTGATGGAATGAAATGTCCGAAGTGTGGAAGACCTGTTGCAAATGGTGGGCCGTCATAGAAAACGTATTCCTCACAACCTTCCCTCTGGTCCAATGATTTCTTGAATGTATTGTTCTGCTCCCAGAACTTTAAGACTTCTTCTTCCTGCTTAGGAAAATCTGCTTTTGGATCAACACTCTTGTACATAAAATCCTCTATTTTGTAAAAATTCTAAAGGATTATATAATAAAAACAGGATTTAATCTATAGAAGAAAATGAAAGAAAAAAGGCCGGCAAAGCCCTTGAAGACTCCTGCCAGCCCTTATGAACTGCAGCTTATGGAATGTTATTCTACTGAAAAATCAACTTCAGGTTCATAGGCTGCTACAAAAGGTGTAGAAAATGCACTGATGTCTCCTTCAGCCTTTGCCTTGTCACCGATATCAACATTGCAGTTTACGGAACCACTTACCATGTCTGGATTGCGAAGCCGTGCAATTGTAAGAGAAGCAAGCTTTCTTACATCCTCAGCCTGGTCTGTTGCACTTTCAACGCTCCTGATGGAAGCTTCCATCTGCTTTTCATAATTCTCCCTGGACATCTTCATTACAACAACATAGGCATACTTTGCAGGAGTTACTTCCTTGCCCTTCTTGTCAACAACCCTGTACTGGGTCCAGTAGCTTGCAGCGCGTTCAAGGCCGATAAGGTCAAGGTTTACCGTAACCATTTCAGTAATCTGTGCCGTTGAGCTTGAAACTTCCTCTTCGCCAAGACCACTGGCCTTTGTAACCTGGTCAGCACAGCGCATAACGTTCTGCCTGAATGCAGCAGCAACGGAAGACTGGATTCCAAATGAATCGGTAATGGTCATGAGAGCCTTGCGGTTGGAACCGTATGCAATAACCGTGAAAATACGCACATCATCAGGAAGGTTAAGGCTGCTGCGGATTACAGATTCGCTTTCCTGGCTCAAGATGTCGCCATACCACTGGGGAATGTCCTTGTTAGCTGCCTGTCCCTGCCAGTCAATGTATTCAGCATGGTTTGCAGCCTTCTTTGACTTGTTCTTTCCTGAAACGTTCTTGGCAAATGCACCTGAAATGGCAAAAGCTGCAAGGGAAAAAACACATACCGTACGAATGAATGATTTTTTCATGTTCAAACTCCTATTTATCATGTCAATTAATTTACTACATGCATTAATCAGTAAAAATATAATAACTTAACTATTAAAGGTCAACTTTTTTTATCAAATGGCCATCATTTCCGATAATATATATATGACAATCATAGCAGAAATAGGAACAGCCCACGGGGGTTCAACAGAAAAAGCATTCAGCCTTATTGATGCCGCAAAGGAAGGCGGTGCTGACTGCGTAAAATTCCAATGGGTCTATGCCCATGAAATTCTCCATCCGGACACGGGATTCGTAAACCTGCCTGGAGGACAGACAAGGCTTTACGACACATTCAAGGCCCTGGAATGCGGACCTGACTTTTACAGGGAATGCATGGAATATTCCAGGAGCATAGGGTTAAAGTTTGCATGTTCACCCTTTGGTCTTCAGTCCCTCAGGGAACTCGCACAGCTTGAACCGGACGCCATAAAGATTGCAAGCCCGGAAGTTAACCATTACCCGCTGCTTGAAGAATGCTCAAAATATTACGGCAGGATTCCAATCATACTTTCAAGCGGAGTTTCAAAGCTTGGAGACATTGAAAAGGCCATAGAGATCATCACCAAAAATGGAATGAACAAAGATGAACATGTAGAAGGATCAGGCAATTATCAAATTCAGCAGGAGGAAAAAATGCCTCCACTAACCCTCCTTCACTGCATAACTTTCTATCCGGCTCCAGAAGAGGAATACAACGTGCGCTGCGTAAAAACCCTTTCGCAGATTTTTGGAATTCCAACCGGAATAAGCGACCATAGCCTTGACCCGGTTCTGGTTCCTGTCCTTACCACAGCCATGGGTGGAACAATGATAGAAAAGCACATTACCCTGAGCAGAAAAGACAGCGGCCTTGATGACCCTGTTGCATTGGAACCGGAGATGTTTAAGGTCATGACCCATTCAGTTCACCAGTCCCAGGCTGTCCTTCGCCATAGCGGTGAATCGGAAATATACAGGCAGCTTGAATATGAATTCGAAAGGGAAAGAATCCAAAAGATTCTTGGAAGCGGAATAAAAAAACTTGCACCTGCAGAAGCTGCAAATTATGGAAGAACAAACAGAAGCCTTCACTTCCTTACATCACATAAGGCAGGAGAAAAAATCACTCAGAAAGACATCAGCATCCTCAGGACAGAGAAAATCCTAACGCCAGGTATTTCACCTGAATACATGGAGCTTGTATCAGGAGCAATCTTAACCAGGGATGTTACTGCCGGAGCTGGTGTAAGGCTTGAAGACTTTCTTACAAAATAAATAATGCCGGAATGGAAACCAATTGAAGCGCAATTCAAACCATTCCGGCATTCACCATGTCAAAAAAAATTCTAATCAAAGAAAAACTGGATCCGCATTAAAAGTTAATTCCCGTACCACTTCTTAAGCATCTGGGCCCATCCGTCTGGGCGCTTGCCGAATTCAAGTTCAGTATAGTAATCAGAGCCTGGTGCACATATCATGTATCTTGATTTATAACCACCATAAATGGTCATGCCAAGATAGTTTAATCCAATTGCATCGTAAAAGTTCTGGCATTCAATAAGAACCTTAGTTCCATCAAAAACGTTTGAAACAGGCTGAACTGTTCCGTTGTAATAAAGGCTGTCGCGCCATGAAGCAACAATCATGGAAGAAAGGGATGACATCACGGCATCAGCTTTTGCCTTCTGCTCGCCAGTGGCTTTAGGAGACTGGGAAATGCGGTTTGCAAAATATCCAATATCAAAAAGATACCCGAAAGTTCCATAATAGAAAATCCTTGAATTCTTGGGACAATAATAATCAAGTTCCTTTCCAGATGCCAGCTCAGCATAGAGATAAGAAAGCATAAAATCATCCTTACTATCCTTTAATGAATTTCCAAGACTATCGATGGCATCAGCACATGCAGAAACCTTAGACAAGTCAATAAAGGTCAAGGTCGGAATCACTTCTCCAGTATACCAGTTATAGTATTCTGCCTGCTCTGTTGGCGTAAATTGTACCACATATCTCGCCATTGGAATGGCAACCCTACTCCACTCATATCCCCTATAATACTTTGCAAAGTTGCTTACAAAAGATTTTCCAAGATCAACAGTAGAAACATTTTTTGTAAATGCCGGAATAATCAAATGATATGGCATGCCGGCACCAGGTGTTGAGTTGGGAGATGCAACCATGTAGTTTGCAAAATTCCTGAATTCATAGGCATCTTCAAAACATGATCCAAGGCAAAGATCAAAAAAAATCATCTCAAATTTTTTTCCGCTTCCATATCCGCAGTCAGATAAGGCAGTGGCAAATTCCCTTGAAGACATTACACCAGATTTAACCGCAGAAGTTTCATCAGGAAGCATGGAGCGGCCGTCTTTTTTAAGATATGACGAAACTCCACCGGCTCCTGCACCATGACCTTCTACAACAAGAAGCACCTTTTCCGCAGAATAATGTTCATTGACCCAGGAAATAAAATTCTTTAAGGTTTTATAATCTGTCATGTCAACTTCGCCACCAGCAGAATCAATAAAACCTACACCCGTAATCTCAGCTGTATCTTTACCAAGGGCAGAAGTATCAGTATCAGCTCCAAGCTCAAGAATCCTGGACCTGCCGTGATCCTTATTGCCGGTATAATCAGAAGAAACCTTCACTCCGTCCCAAAGGACAACAGTTCTTACACTTGAATAACCGTCCCTAGGACTTGCATCAGCATTACGTATATAAAAAAGACCATATTCCATTTCATTAAGGTCAGTAAAACAGTTGTATCCATTAACGGCATAATCCAGGGAATTGTCAGCAGCACAATAGTCCACTATAAGCCAATCTGAAGTTTTCCTGCCATTCTTAAAATATTCAGCTTCAGAAACCTTATATACTGCTCCCATGTCAGTCGTATCAACATCTTCATTTGGATCGTCCTGTGGAACCACGATATCATCATCGTCATCATGACCAGAATTAAACCAGCTGCATGAAGAAAACAAGATTCCAAAAACAGCCAGAAAAATAAATGAAAGTCTCATTTTTCTTTTCATAGATCATTCCCCCAAATCAAATCACGTTCCTATAAAATTTTAAACAAGATCTGCAATAAGTTTAAGTCCCTTTACCGTAAGATCCTTGTCCACCACGGTAAAGCAGTCGGTAATTGGCTTCAACACTGAATTAAGTCCACCTGTTGCAATGACCTTTATGTCCTCCGGATTGTCTCCGGAAAGGGTGCAGATATCCTGCTTCACCTGATTAACCAAGGATTCAACAAGACCCTTGTAACCCAAAACTATCCCAGACTGAATTGCAGATTTTGTTGTAGGCCCAATGGCCATTCTGGGTGCCTCAAGGGGAACAAAGGGAAGCTGGGCAGTGTTCATGGCAAGTGCCTTGACTGCAGTTCCAAGCCCTGGACTGATGGTTCCGCCAAGAATCGTTCCCTTTGAATCAGTTGCCGTAAGGGTCAATGCAGTTCCAAAGTCAACGACTATATTTGCAGTTCCAAAGTGATGCCATGCTGCAACGGCATTGCACAAAAGGTCGGTTCCAAGTTCCCTTGTGGAATTTGAAGAAAGATGAACCGGAAGAATTGAATCCTCGGCAGCAAGGCTTGTCCTGATTACATAGGGATGCCTCTTGATGATGTTCTGGCAGACGATTACAAAAGGACCAATGAGGGCAGGCACTACGGAACTTATGATTCCCTTGTCAAAGAGAGAAACGTCAATTTCCGCATCACGGCACAAGGTCAGAATCATGGACGTATATTCATCACCGGTTCTCTTTGAATCCGAAGACACACGCCACTGCTTGATGATGGTTTCGCCGTCAAATACGGCAATTACAACGTTTGTATTTCCAATGTCAACTGCAAAAAGCATATCCGTTTATATTCCCATAAATAAAGTTATTCGATAAAATAAGTCTACTATAAAATCAACATAAAGAAAATAAGGACAATTTTATGGATTTGATTCAGCCAAAGATTTTGAAAGGTTTCAGGGATTTTTTGCCGCAGGACGAGATTCTCCGTTCAGACTTGATTGAAAAGCTTACACATACATACCGCTCATACGGATTTGTTCCAATTGATACACCTGTTCTTGAGTACACGGAAATTCTTCTTCGCAAGAGCAATGGTGAAACGGAAAAGCAGATGTTCCGCTTTGAAGACAACGGCGGCCGTGACGTTGCAATGCGCTTTGACCTTACGGTTCCTTTTGCACGCTACACTGCACAGCACAAGGAAGAACTCTACTTCCCTTTCAAGCGCTACCACATCTCAAAGGTATGGCGCGGAGAAAAGCCACAGGCAGGACGCTACCGTGAATTCATCCAGTGCGACTTTGACACGGTAGGAACAGACAGCGCAACGGCAGACTTTGAAGTCCTTGCATTGATGAAGGCAGCCCTTGCTTCCATCGGTGTTGAAAAAATTACGATTCACGTAAACCACCGCGGAATCTTCAACCGCTTCCTTGAAAAAATCGGTGCAAAGGACAAGTCAGACGACATCCTCCGCATCGTGGACAAGCTTGCAAAGGTTGGCGAAGAAGAAGTAAGGAAGGAACTTACGGAAGTTACGGGTGACGCTTCAAATGCAGAAAAAATCCTCGGCTACATCAAGCCATGCGGAACCTTTGAAGAAACCCTTGCAAACATCGAAAACCTTGCAGGCGGAGAGGCAGCCGACTCCAAGCGCATGAAGGACATCTACGCCATGATGAAGGCAGCCGGAATCGACGGAACCTACACCCTCGACCCAAGCATTACACGCGGTCTTGACTACTACACGGGCGTTGTCTACGAGACATTCCTCAACGACCTTCCATCAATCGGTTCTGTTTGTTCAGGCGGAAGATACGACAACCTTGCAGGACTTTACATGAAGGACAGGCTTCCAGGAGTCGGAGCATCAATCGGACTTGACCGTCTTATCGCAGGCCTAACCGAACTTGGAATCACGGAACCAAAGGGAAGCTACCTTGATGCAGAAATCTTTAACGGAGATGAAGAACTTGCTGCCCACTACCAGGGAGTTGCAAGCGCATTGAGAGCAAAGGGAATTGCAGTTGAAGTGTTCCCTGACTGCGTAAAAATGAACAAGCAGTACACTGTCACGGAAAAGAAGGGAATGCCTTGGGGAATCCTCATCAGCAGGGATCAGGCAGCTTCAGGAAAGCTCACCCTCAAGAACCTTAAGACACGCGAACAGTTTGCAGACATTTCTGTAGAAGAAGCTGCAGCAAAAATTCATTCCTGACTAAATGCAGCCTTCTGAGCCTTGAACTTTGTATCAAAGATCAGAAGGTTTGCACCGCTCAGGCATCCCTGTTCAAATTTATACCAGACTTCAAATTCATCAATGGAAGAATTCCTGCCCCTGCGGATAATGTCTCCGTTTTCATCAACTGGAATCACCTTGACAAATTCCTTTCCCGTAACTGGAAAAATGTCGCCGCGCCTTGCATGGCCAGTAACGGCAGAAGTATAATTGCATTCTTCAAGAAAGGCTGCATAGGTTGAAGTTACAAGAGCCCATTCCTGGTCTGGGGTAATGGACTTAAAATCCTCAGATTCAAGGGTAAAGGTTCGTTTCTTTCCGCATGAAGAAAGGCAGAGCACCATTGCTGCAAGAAATAAAACTACGGCTTTTTTCATTTTACTTTCCTTCAGCATAAGCCCTAACCTTGTCGTAAATCTTAAGGTCACTGTCAACAAATTCCAGTTTATGGATTTCATCAAAGGTCACCCATTTGTATTCCGTATGTTCAGTAAGCCTGTATTTAAAAATCAGGCCCTTATGGGGAACGAAAATCCTGTAGGCATGGAGCTGACGCTTCTGACCGTTGTGCTCAAATTCATCCTGGGCAATAAGCTGGCCGCATCTTACCTTGACGCCAAATTCTTCCTTGAATTCACGGACAAGTCCTTCCCTTTCATCTTCGCCCTCTTCAACCTTTCCACCAGGAAATTCCCAACGGGATCCCATCTGTCCAACAGGATTCCTATGGGCAACAAGAACCTTGTCCTTCCACAATGCAATGCAGGCTATGGAAACATTTGCCATTTTCGTCCTCCTTACAGGAACATTACCTGAGGGAATATGAAATGCAAAACGGCAGCACCAAAGCACACAAAGCCGATGATCTTTCTTTTTCCAAGGAATACCGACTGAAGGTTTTCTGGAAGAACAAGCTCATTCTGAGTTGAATAGATGTAGTACTCAAGGAGAATGGAAGCGCCTGCAAGAAGCCCTGCCAGTGAAGGAATCAGGTCTCCGATTACCGGAATGTCACCACGGAAAACGGAAAGAATTTTCATGAGGGCAACAAAAACACAGAGTATGCCCGTAACAAGGCGGAAGCTCAAGGTGTCCAGCCCAAGCTGGGATGCCCCTGTTTCATCTGCAAGTTCATCATCGCCATCACTTTCATCAATGACTGAAACATCGTCGTCCGAAATGATTTCTGCCGCATAGTTCTTGCCGTATACAAGTATAAGACCTGCAAGAATGTTCAGCATGATCGATAAAAAATAAAACTGTGCCATTTAAAACCCCACTTAACCTGAATTGATTTCCTACTATACTGTAAATTGTAACATCTATTTATGAGTTATGCCACAGACAAGAACCCTTGATTCCCCATCCGCCCATGAAACTGTGGCGCGAATGTTCCTTGAATCATAGTCCCCGCATATCCAGTGTAGGCTTTCCATTCCTTCCGAATATGCCGTGGCAGTTTCGTATTTATCATAGACATTGCCTTCATTGTCGATGCATTCAAGAAGGACTGAATAATTTCCGCCATAAACATTCTTGCCCTGCACTGCCTTAAGTTCAAGGCTTGCATACACCCTGTCTTCAAAGGAAAATGCAGAGACGGAAAAACGCACGCCACCTGCAGTATCTGAATAATCCCTGGAAAACATGGCAAGCATGCACACAACCACAAAGCAGATTATCATGGCTATGAAGGTAAGCTTGTTGCCGGTAGTGCTCACAAGTGACTTGAAAAGTCCAGGGGCTGCATTCACCCTGCCTTCCGCCATGTCCCGCACTTCCTTGGATTCATGGGCCCTGAAGCTACCCTTCTTGTAATGAAAGACCATGTTGTCCTCATCATCGGACATTGTTTCTATCGGAGCATCGTCGTAATACTTCATCAATTCTTGATTACCGCCTGTATGAGAGAATCAATTCGCCACCAGGCAATCTGCACGCAATCCTTCTGCACCAGCAATGCAGAAATAATTCCCTCGCGGCTAAGGTTAAAGGTGTAATACAGGTTTTCTTCCCTGTTAAGGCCAATGCGCCTCTTGAGGATCCTCTGCCCGTCAGACTGAACCATCTGGATGCTGAATCCCTCGTCGGTGCTGACCATGAAGAAGAACCAGCCCGATTCCGTCACCCCAAGAAAGTCGTAGGGAATCTCATAATTCTCCTTGGAGAATCCTTCTGCAACCTGGTCGCTGTATGGAGGAATGGTGGTCGGAAAATCAAAGCTGTTTTTTTCCACGTCAAATGGATGAACAAGGGTCGTAAGGTATTCGATTCCAGACTGAACGTGGCTCGATTCATCAACATAGCTTGTATAGTAATCAGCCTTAAGGTAAAGAACCCTGTCCTTAAGATCCGGAACAATATTGTCAAGATAAAAGTAGGAAAGCGGATATTCCTCTGAAAAGGGATTTGGAATGTTTGAATTCTCCACGGGAATCGTATAGAGCAGGAACCCATCTGCAGAATACCAGTACACGACGGCACCCATGGATGTATTGCACAGGACAACAAGCTCGTTTTTCTCCGTAGTGTAGATTTTCTTTATGAAGGGAAAAGGAGTTCCCCCAGGGCCCTGCTGACCTATGTAATGGATGAAGTTCTTCTTCTCGTCAAAACAGAGGATTATCTGGCTTAAGGTCTGCTTTGTCTTCTGGTCGATTTCCTGCCTTTCCGGTGAAAGACGGTCGACAATGTAAAGCTTCTTTTCGGAATCAACTGCAATGGAAGAAATTTCGTTGAACGGATGAATCTTTGCTTCCCTCGTGGAACTTGCAGACTGTTCCCCTGTGGCAAAAGAAGGAGACGGATTATGGGCCTCGTTGTAATACAGTGTAATCAGGTCACCATAGCTGTTCATCTCCATGACCTTTTTTGATTCCCCATTGACTATGTAGAAGAAACCGTCGCGCATGTACAGGGAAGTATTTATGTCACCGGCACGGAAAAAATTGAACAGGTTAACCTGGTCTTCAAAGCTGCCGTAATCAAGGGTGAACAGATCTTCCTTTTCTATTGAAGAGACAATCCTGTTCCTGTTGCAGGAAAATGAAATGCACACAAGGGCAAGGACCATTATTTTTGAAATGACTTTCATACATCATCAAGAATATTGCAAATTGAAGATTTACGCAATTGTAGGACATGGCATTAAAAGCAGGCAAAAATACACCCAAAAAAGTTGTATAATTTTTCTATATATTGTATATTTCTCTGTATGTTTGATAAGTTTTTGACATTAGTATTTGGTTCGGCAAATGATCGTGCAGTTAAAGCACTGGTGCCTGTAGTAGAAGAAATAGAAAAAAGAGAAAGCTGGGCTCAGTCATTCACAGACCAGCAGTTTCCTGAACAGACAAAACTCCTCAAGGACCGCCTTGCAAAGGGTGAAACCCTTGACGACATACTTGTAGATGCCTTTGCCCTTGCAAGGGAAGCAGCAAAACGCGTACTTGGTGAACGTGCATACAAGTGCCAGCTCATGGGTTCCCTGGTCCTCAATTCCGGAAGAATCACGGAAATGAAGACTGGTGAAGGTAAGACCCTCATGTGCGTTTGTGCAGCATACCTCAATTCCCTTTCAGGAAAAGGCGTTCACATCGTAACGGTAAACGACTACCTTGCAGAACGCGACAGCAAGTGGATGGGAAGAGTCTACAAGTTCCTCGGCCAGAGCGTTGGATGCATCCTCAACGGAATGTCCAACGAGGAAAGAAAGGCAGCCTATGACTGCGACCTTACATACGGAACAAACAATGAATTCGGATTCGATTACCTGCGCGACAACATGCAGATTGAAATGTCCCAGAAGGTTCAGCGCGGATTCAACTTCTGTATCGTCGACGAAATTGACTCCATCCTCATTGATGAAGCAAGAACTCCTCTGATCATTTCGGGCCAGGGAGAAGACGACACATTCAAGTACCACGAAGTTGACAAATATGCCGACATGTTTGAAGAAGTCGAAAAGGATCCCAAGACCAACGATTACCCGGATGAAGTTGACATGCTTCCTGAACAGCGTGCAGCCCTCAAGGGAGACTATAAGCTGGATGAAAAAAGCCGCCGCGTTTCCTTCACCGACAAGGGTATGAACAAGATTAACGACATTCTTCTCAAGAACCGCCTCATCGAAGCTGGAACAACGGTTTTTGACGAGCAGAACTTTGAATACGTCCACTACTTCACCCAGTGTCTCCGTGCCCATACCCTCTACCACCCTGATGTTGATTACGTGGTTAAGGAAGGACAGGTTCAGATTGTAGATGAATTTACGGGACGCATCCTCGAAGGCCGCCGCTACGGTGACGGTCTCCACCAGGCCATTGAGGCAAAGGAACACCTTAGGATTGCCCAGAAGAGCCGCACCCTTGCCACAATTACATTCCAGAATTTCTTCCGCATGTACGACAAGCTTTCCGGCATGACCGGTACTGCACAGACAGAAGCTGTTGAATTTGCAAAGATCTATGAGCTTGACGTTGTTGCAATTCCTACAAACAGACCTGTTGCAAGAAAGGATGAAGACGACGAAGTTTACCTTAACGAAGCAGACAAGTGGAATGCCATTGCCAATGAAGTAAAGATTGCCCATGAAAAGGGACAGCCTGTCCTCATCGGTACGGTTTCCGTAGAAAAATCGGAGCACCTTAGCGCAATTCTTACAAAAAAGGGAATCCGCCACGAAGTGCTTAACGCAAAGAACCATGCCCGCGAAGCAACAATCGTTGCAGAAGCAGGTGCCAAGGGTGCAGTAACAGTTGCAACCAACATGGCAGGTCGCGGTACGGACATTAAGCTTGGCGGCAGTCCGGAAATGCGTGCAAGAAAGCGTGCAGGCACTGAAGCAACCCAGGAACAGTACGAGGCAGCCCTTGCAATCGAAAAGGAACAGTGGAAGAAGAACTGCGAGGAAGTAAAGGCCCTTGGTGGTCTTTATGTAATCGGTTCTGAACGCCACGAAAGCCGCCGTATCGACAACCAGCTGCGCGGACGCTCAGGACGCCAGGGAGACCCGGGACGTTCCAAGTTCTACATTTCCATGGATGATGACCTCATGAGGCTTTTCGGTGGAGAAAAGATGAAGGCCATCATGACAAGAATCGGAATGCAGCCTGGAGACCCAATCAACCACCCTATGCTCAACAAGTCCATTGAAAGGGCACAGAAAAAGGTTGAGGAACGCAACTTTGAAATAAGAAAGAACCTTCTTGACTATGATGACGTACTTAACCAGCAGAGAAAATTCATCTATGACCAGAGGGATGAAATCCTTGAAGATGATAACCTGAGTTCAAGGGTTCTCAACAATGCCCTTCTTACAGTGGAAGACATTTTTGCAGAATTCTCAAAGAGCAAGGGAAATTCAAAGAGCGCGCTTCAGGACAAGATTCGCGAAACCTTTGGCCAGACAGTTGAATACGACAGGCTTACAAAGGAAGGCGTTTCTGCAATACTCAAGGATGACATCACCCAGAAGGAAATGCTTATAGGAAAGGCAAACTTCAACATGTTCATCAGGTACCAGTACATCCAGATGATCGACAAGAAGTGGCTTGACCAGCTTGAATTCCTTGATGGACTTAGGGAAGCTGTACACCTGCGCGGATACGGCCAGAAGAACCCTCTCACTGAATACAAGAACGACGGATTTGATGCATTTGACAACATGCTTGGAGAAATCCGCGATGCAGTTACAGGCAGGGTATTCAAGGTTCAGATCAGAATCACAGGGACTCCAACCCCTCGCCCACAGCCACAGCAGCAGATGACGGCAAAGCATGAGGAAGCAGATTCTGCATTCAATGCAAACCAGTCAAGGCAGGCAGCCGACAACAGCGCCATGAAGTCAGCAAGATCCGGCCAGAGCGGAACTTTGGTAAGAACCGCCCCAAAAGTCGGAAGAAACGACCCATGTCCATGCGGCAGTGGAAAGAAATTTAAAAACTGTCATGGAAGAAACGAATAACACCGCGACCAAGCGATGTTCCAAGCTAATCAATTTTCGAGGCTTGGAACTCGCAGGCATTAATGCCATGGAGCTACAACCTTACATGGAAGAAACGAATAACGCCGCGACCAGACGGGAGCGGCTATTGGATTGCTTATACTGAATAGAAGGTAGGCGTAATGAAAGTCAGCTGCAGTTTGTGGCTGATTTTTTTTATTTCCCTGGAAATCAGGCTGTTTTTTTCATCGGCAAGCTTTGTGGTTTCCCCGTCAATTTCGCCATCGTAATAGTCGCTGGAATTCAAGGTGGAATAGCCGTCCATTCCCGCAACAAAAACGTGGCCCGCCCCAACCTTTGCAAGCATGTTCAAGGCCATGAGCCCTGAATTGTCAAAAACCTGGGTCTCACCGGAAGTAAGGCTTGCAAAATTCAGGATGTAATCGGAAGAACCAAGATCCTTCATGTTGGAAGTCACAATCCGCATGGACTTTGACTTGCCTCCAATTCTGTTTGTTCGCCTTACATTGCTTATGAATATGAAATCAGGATCAAATTTTTCCCCGTCAAAATTTACGGCAACATAGATGGCACCAGTATTTTTCCTTACGGAAGCAATTTCTTCCTGATACTTAAGGATGGTCTTGCCTGGAGCCAAAAGCACAACGTCCCTTCCGGCAAAAATTCTCCTAAGCCTTGCAAGATGTTCAGAATCATCATAGGAATCATCCTGAAATTTCCTGTAGTACTCCTCGGCAACTTCCTCCGAATACCTGGTCCTGTCTTCCTGGGACATGCCTTTTAAAAGCTCATTAAAGCCCGTAACCGTAAGGGTATTTTTTCTTGCAAGATGAATTGCATAATTGGGATGACACCGGTTAACTGCTGAAAGATAAAGGGGAACGGAATATCCCCAGAACTTGGACTTGAAGATTCCGTTCAAATACTCGTCCATGATTTCAAGCATGGGTTCAATGCGGTAATCCGTATCATAGTTTTCATTCATGAAATCGGCAAAAAGTTCAAGGCAAAGATTGCCTGCCCCACGACCCATGCCGAATACGCAGGCATCGATGCACACATTACGGCGCAAATTAAGTTCAACAAGGGCTTCCGCATTGCCAAAGGCCTGCTGCAGGTTATTATGCCCGTGGTAGCAAAGCATGATGTCCGGATCCATGTTGTTGTCCGCAATGTAAACCAGCCTGAGAAACTGCTTGCGCTTAATGAGGCCAAAGGTATCTACAATGGAAATGGCATAGGGCTTAAGAAAATTGAATTTTCTGATGCCATCAATGAATTCACTGTCGGAATACATGTCAGTCTCAACAAAATTCACGAAGACAAGGTACCCAAGGTCTATGAGGGCCCTGCAGTAAGAATAGGCTTCTTCCAGCTTGTCGCGCTTGAATATGATTCTAACCCCATCAATGGAAGATCCGTCGCATGGAGAAAACCGCTCCAGGGGAACCGGGTTCTTCATGTCAACCATGCCCACGAACTTTGTCTTGTGCTTTTCTTGAATTACATTCTTAAAGCTTTCCGAATCAGGAAAAATGGATTTTTCAGGGTCGTAGGAATCCCCTCCTATGAAGCCAACTTCACAGAATTCGATTCCCGTCTGCGTGATTTTCCTTATGAATCCCTTGACCGTATCCTGCCCAAAACGCCAGTCATTTACATAACCACCATCGCGCAGGGTGCAGTCAAGCAAACTAACCCTTTTCATCCGAATCTATTTGAGGTCTTTAACGGCTTCAGCAGCCTTCTTAACATCCTGAACGCTGTCCATGTCGGCAATGAGAATTGCATCATCGCTTTCAACAACAACAAGATTCCTTGTTCCAATAGCAGCAACAATTTTCTTAGTATTGAAATATGAATTCTCAGAGTTGATTAAGACAGCCTTGGAATTTCCTGCTGAATTTTTAACGGCATTACCCTTTTCGTCCTTCGGGCTGATTTCCCAAAGCGCAGACCAGGAACCAACATCATCCCAACCTGCATCAAGCTTGATGACCTTGCCCCTAGTGGTCTTTTCCATGACAGCATAGTCAATGGAATTACCCTTTATCTGCGAAAAATACTCGCCGTTAATCCTGATGAAGTCCGAATCAACTGCAGCATTTTCATAGGCTTTTTCAACAAGGGAATACATTTCACCCTCATGGAGCTTCAGTTCATCAAGGAAGGTCTGTGCCTTGAAAACGAACATGCCGCTGTTCCAGGAATAGGTTCCTTCAGAAAGATATTTTCTTGCAGTTTCAAGATCAGGCTTTTCGACAAATTTGTCCAGGCCATAAACGCCATCCTGTTCCTGACCGCATTTAATGTAGCCGTAACCCGTGTGTGGCATTGTAGGCACGATTCCAAAGGTAACAAGAGATCCCCTGAGGGCTTCTTCCGCTGCCTTGACCACAGCCTTCTGGAAAGATTCCACATTGCGGATGACATGATCCGAAGGCAAAACCACCATCACTGCGTCCGGCCCATACTTCAATGCCTGGAAAGCACCAGCTGCAATGGCAGGAGCCGTATTCTTTGCACACGGTTCAAGCATTACTGAAGGCTTCTTGCTGCAAACCTTTGAAAGCTGCTCGCCAACAATAAAACGATGGCCTTCACCACAGATGACGATTGTCCCAGCAACATCAATTCCATTCATCCTAAGGACAGTTTCCTGAATCATGGAGTTTTCTGTAACAAGCGGAAGAAACTGCTTTGGTTTATCCGAAACGCTCAAGGGCCAAAGCCTGGTTCCAGAACCACCGGAAAGAATAACTGGTACAATGGTCATATTATTTTCCTTCTTCCCATGCCTTTGCAATAATGCCGGAAGCTTCCTTATCCTTCTTGATGTTCTCAATGGCATTTCTCATGAATGCAGCAAAAACAAGAACAAAGAAAACTGCAAAGACTACGATGATGAATTTCTTTGCCCTTCCCTGGCCAACAGGAATAATGAATGCATCATCATTTACCATAAGATAGTTTGTATGGCGCTGGTAGAACGTGTCAATGTCGTTCTTAAGGTCAGTATATTTTGCAAGGGCAACTGTTGCAGACATGGAATTCTCTCCATCCTTGTCAGCCTTTGAATCCTTCTTGTATTCATTAAGGGTGCGTTCAGTATTTTCAGAAAGTTCCTTGATTGTCTGGTCAAGTTCAGAGGAAATGAAGGCAGATGCTTCACCTACAAACTTGTTCATGAAGGCGTTTGTTTCCTCAAGCTTGTCCACAGGAATGTCGCATGTAACGCTGATGGTATCGGTAATGTGACCCTTTTCAACCTTGAACTTCTTCTGCTTGATTACATTGCTGATGGCGTAGTTGTAGTTGACTGCAGATCCGCACTTTTCCTCATCAGCAAAAATCTTGAATTCCTTCTGGGACTGGGCAAAGGCACGTACGTCAGTAAGGAATGAAATTCCGTTCTCGATGAACCTATAGTCCAGTTCCTTCTTAAGCTTTGCCGGAATCTTTTCGACCTGAACCAGGTAGGAAACAGTCTGGGTCTGCCTGTTCATTGATGGAACAACCTTAGGCAAAACAAAAAGCCTGATTCCTGCAAGAAGTGCAACAGCAAAAGTTCCAATCAAGATCATCTTTCTGTATCTGATGACGACAGCCAGCAAGTCAATGAGGGAAATTTCCTCTTCGTAATTTTCATTGTTATTAATGTTTTCGCTCATAATATTCCATTATATTATAAATGTTCTTTTTATGGAAGACTCCTTTTCCCTGCTTAATGGGAATCCAATTCCAACAACGCCAAAAGTGTTCATGAATCTGAACATCATTTGACCAAATGAATATTTAAGTTTACAATATAAGCTATGAAAGGAATTATTTTGGCCGGTGGATCCGGAACACGTCTTTACCCGATTACAAAAGCTGTTTCAAAGCAGATTCTTCCCCTTTACGACAAGCCCATGATTTATTACCCGATGTCGGTACTCATGCTTGCAGGAATTCGTGAAGTGCTCATCATTTCAACACCACGTGACATTTCAGCCTTTGAAGAACTCTTTGGCGACGGTTCATGGCTGGGCATGCATTTTGAATATGCAGTGCAGGACAAGCCACGCGGTCTTGCAGACGCATTCATCATCGGCAAGGACTTTCTTGCAAGCGACAGTGCAGCCCTCGTTCTTGGAGACAACATCTTCTATGGACAGAGCTTTACTTCAACCCTCAAGCGTGCAAGAGAAACTGTAGAGAAAAACGGACGCAGCGTTATCTTTGGATACCAGGTTGCAGACCCTACAGCCTACGGTGTTGTTGAATTCGACGCCACCGGTAAGGTTCTTGGAATCGAAGAAAAACCAGCACAGCCAAAGTCTAACTATGCAGTTCCTGGACTTTATTTCTATACAAAGGAAGTTGTCGACATTGCAGCAAATGTAAAGCCTTCGGCACGCGGAGAAATCGAAATAACTTCCATTAATAATGAATACCTCAATCGTGACCAGCTTTCCGTAGAACTTCTTGGACGCGGAATGGCATGGCTTGATACTGGAACATACGACGGCCTCAACGAAGCCAGCAACTTCATTGCAACCATCCAGAAGCGCCAGGGAATGTATGTTTCATGCCTTGAGGAAATTGCATACAACAACGGATGGATTACCAGGGAAGCCGTACTTGAAATGGCAGCAGGCTATAAGACCGACTACGGACGCTACCTTAAATTCATCGTGGAGAAATAGAAAATGGCCTTTGAATTCAAGAAATGCATTGCAGCCGACGGAACTGAAATTCCTGGGCTTTATGAAATTCAGCCTAAGGTTTTTGGAGATGCACGCGGATATTTTCTCGAGACATACAGCGAAAGGGATTTTGCAGCGGCAGGTCTTACCATGAAATTCGTTCAGGACAACCAGTCTTCTTCTACTAAGGGGGTTCTCCGCGGCCTTCACTTTCAGACCCAGCATCCTCAGGGAAAGCTGGTCCGAGCCCTATCCGGAAAAGTATACGATGTGGCTGTTGACCTACGCTCCGATTCTCCAACCTTTGGCAGATACTATGGCGTAATTCTTGACAGCGAAAAGCAGAACCAGTTTTACATCCCTGAAGGATTTGCCCACGGGTTCTACGTAATCACGGAGACAGCCGAATTTGCCTATAAATGCACGGACTTTTATGACCCAAAGGGTGAAGGCGGCCTCATGTGGAACGACAGCGCCATCGGCATAGACTGGAAGTCCATCTGCGGTGAAGTTACCCCTCTCTTAAGCGACAAGGATGGAAAACATCCTGCCTTTGACAGAAACAATAAATACTTCAACATGAAGGGAAAGTGGATCGACTAGGAATTCCACAAGGAAGAAATAAATGAGAAAACTAAAGAACATACTTATTACAGGTGGTGCCGGATTCATCGGTTCAAACTTCATCCACTATCTTTTTGGCCAGTCTTCTGCCAAGGGAGACCTTTTTAACGACGCCGGTTTTGACGGAACTGTTGTAAACGTAGACTGCCTTACCTATGCAGGAAACCTTGAATCCCTCAAGGATGTGGAAGAAAAATTCGGCGGAAAGCGCTACTTTTTTGAGAAGGTTGACATCTGCGACCGTGCAGAAATCGAAAGAATTTTCAAGCAGTATGACATTGACACTGTAGTTCATTTTGCCGCAGAAAGCCATGTTGACCGTTCAATTCTTGGACCGGAAGCGTTCGTAAAGACAAATGTCATGGGAACGTTTACAATGCTGGACGTAGCAAGAAACTACTGGAGAAACAGCGACGGTTCATGGAAGGACGGAGTTCTCTTCCACCACATTTCGACAGACGAGGTTTATGGAAGCCTTGGAGAAACAGGTTACTTCCGCGAAGACACACCATACGATCCTCGCTCACCATATTCGTCATCAAAGGCCAGCTCTGACCACCTTGCAATGGCATACTTCCATACTTACAACATGCCTATCACCCTTTCTAACTGCACCAACAACTACGGGCCATACCAGTTCCCGGAAAAGCTTCTTCCACTCATGATTTCCAACATCCGTGACGGAAAGAACCTTCCTGTTTACGGAAAGGGCGACAACATCCGCGACTGGATTTACGTTGAAGACCACAACCGTGCAGTATGGCTCATCGTCAACAAGGGAAGAACCGGAGAAAAGTACAACATCGGTGGTGAAAACGAATGGCAGAACATCAAGCTGCTTAAGAAGGTCATTGAACTTACGGCTGCAAAGACTGGAAAAACAGTTGAGGAAGTTGAAAAGACAATCACCCATGTAACGGACCGTGCCGGACATGACAAGCGTTATGCCATCGACTGCACAAAGATCAAGACAGAACTTGGCTGGCAGCGCAAGATGACTTTTGAGGAAGGACTTGAAGAAACCGTTGACTGGTACCTTTCCAACAGCGAATGGCTCAACCACATCTTGAGCGGTGACTACAAGAACTGGATTACGAAAAACTACACAAACCAGGGAAGATAATCTTTATTCCCAAAACTTAAAGCCGGGTCGGGATTTTACGAAGCATTTACTGCATGTGAATTCCGGTCCGGCATTTTTTTTGCATCCCTGTTTTTTAGAGATCGGCCTTTCTTCCATTTATATCTTCAGAAATTAACTTTACCGCCCTTTCAAGTTCCCTGCGGAAATCTTCATTTAATGCCTTTGCGTCCTCGGCCGACTTAACGGCAATTTTTCCCCTAAGGTAGTCTTCTAGTTTCTGTCCGGACTTTGCGCAGGAATCACAGGCAAGCTGCCTTGCACTGCCCTTAAAGGAATGAACATACCCTGCAGCCTCATTCAACTGCCCCCTGTCCTCAAGACCAAGCAGGTATTCAAAGTCAAAAATCCGTTCAACAAAAGCCATCTCAAGTTCTTCAAGGAGTTCCTCTTCACCCTCCAGCATTTCAAGGGCCTTTTTCCTGTCAAATACTTTCATACCTTATATGGTAACACATTAGAATTTCTGATACAATGAAATAATGGAAAAACTAAAGTCTCTCGTAAAAATAAATCTTGTTGCATGTTCAATCTATACACTGCTTTCATTTCCAATTGGTGCCGACATTTCAATCATGGCACTGCCTGTTTCTGCAGCATTTCTCTTTCTGCTGCTTAAATCAGTTTACATTCCCCTTGTAAAAAAGGAATCTGCAGAACACATGACCTGCATGCGTCGCGTAATTCAGTACCAGCCCTTTGCATTCATCACCGCATTTGTAATCCAGCACTCTGGTTCAAATGGAATGCCATTCTTCCTTGACCTGATATGCGGACTGTCCTGGCTTTCAACAGCGGTTCTTTCCGTGATAATCCAGTACAGGCTTTCTGAAAAAAGGGTTTGGTCCACATGTCCCCAGTGGCAGCAGTTTCACAAGGACCATCCTGCAGTAAAGCCAACGGGTTCAAAAAGAATTGCATACGAAATTCTTGAATGGATTGATGCACTTCTGCAGGCTGTCTTTACCATCATCCTCCTTAACATCTTCATCTTCCAGCTTTATGAAATTCCATCTGAAAGTATGGTTCCAACTTTTTTGATAAAGGACCGCGTCATTGTATTCAAGACCTTTGCAGGGCCTAAGCTGCCCCTTAGCAATGCAGGTCTACCTTACATTCAGAATTACAAAAGAGGAGACATTGTAGTTTTCCGAAACCCCCACTACGCTTCCGACAGAAAAAGCGAGGTCAAGACATTCTTCAGCCAGTTCCTGTACATGTGCTCACTGACATTGCTAAACACCAATACTGACGAAAATGGGGAACTCAAGGCAGACCCGCTTGTAAAGAGAATCACTGCAGTTCCTGGTGAACAGATTTACATGCTCGACGGCACCCTCTATTCGCGCACAAAAGACTCGGAGGAATTCACACCGGTTACGGACGATGCAAGATGGGCAGCCTGGGACCTTAACCCGGCTCCAAAGAAGATAAAGGAAAAAATTCAGCAAATTCCGCTTACGGAAAAACAGGCAGCCCAATGCCTTGAGGTTGAGGCCGAAAGAAGAAACCTTGACCTTGTTTCTGCTGCCCTTGAATGCGAGGCCCTTGCCCGTGAATTCCGCCTTCGTGCAAAAAATGCATCCAATGAACCTTGTACAGAAGAACTCTTTACAAAATCTGACATGATGATCTACAACATGTTCAGCAGCGTAAACAATACGGCAATTTCACTTCTCAGTGCCAAGGGTGGAGCTTCCTGGTTTGACAGCTTCCTGAACCAATGGCATTCCGGCTCCGAATGGAAGGAAAAGATGGTTGGCGGTGACATGTACCAGGATTCGGTGTTCCGCCTCAACATAATGGCTAAGCTCCTCTTTGGCAGGCTCGTGGTTCGCAACGCCCAGCTTCTTTATGAAAACGTGCCTCCATCGGAATGGAACAATGATCCAGTCAAGATCGAATGCTTTGAAAAGGCTCAGAGGCTTGTGGACTATGTTTTTGAAATGGATCTTAGGAACCTGCCTGTGTTCCCGGAAAATGATGAAGACGGAAAGGCTTCATACATTCCAGAAAACTGCTACTTCATGATGGGTGACAACAGGTACAATTCCCTTGACATGAGGCACAAGTACCAGCAGGAACTGATTGACCTTTCAAGGCTTGATCCATATTCTGTTACGTACTATTCGGGAATTGCCCCACAGTATGTAAACAGGGAACGCATTCTTGGACGCGCCAGCTTCAGGTTCTGGCCATTAAGCAGGGCCGGCGTTCCTGGCAAGGGGCTCAGGGGATAAAAACAAAAAACGCCTGCAATTCCTTCAATGAAGGCAACAGCAGACGGTTCCTTTTTTAAGTCCCTGTTAGAGACTATTTCTTTGAAGAAAGCTTCTTCTCTATTCTCTTGAATTCTTCTTCCTTCTTTACAATCTTTTCATCGGCCTGAAGAATGGATTCAAGAAGTTCCGGAACTCCGGCCGTCTTTGCAGTTATGGACTTCTTGCCTTCACCAAAGGCAGCTGCACAGATTTTTCCAAGCTCAAGACAATCCTTGTTTCTCTGCTTCTTAAGCTGCTGAATTTCAATCTTGATTACGGAAAGATCACCAAGATCATTGATCTTTACACCTGCAGTCTTGATCCCCTTCTTTGAAACCGTAAGGCCCTTGTCCAGATACCCCTTAAGGGTTTTTCCAATGTCCTGGGCCTTCTTCTTTACCTCTTCCCTGTCGATTTTTGATTCACCTTTTTTTGATGCCATGTTTCACCTCCATGTAAAAAAAGAAACATCCGGACAAAAAGTGCCAGCAGATTTTCCTCAACATGCAGTATAATTATGAAACCAAGAAAGTAAAATGTCAAATGGAAATGTCAAAATAATGAGAAATCAGTTGTTTAACTTCCACTCGCCATAGTCATCAACAAGCTTTGACCTCATGCTAGGCATTGGATGCCATGAGATTGCAAAAGTCATGTATGGATGATAATCAAAGGCCTTCTTTCCTTCGTCATCCGTAATGGACCTTGGCTTAAAGGAAAGGCTTCCTTCCATGCTCCAGTCGTGCAGATGGCGTGAAATTGCAACCTTAAGGTTCTTAAGCTTATATCCCGATGATTTTCTCGCAGTCTGATTATCGTCGTCCCAGAATACGAATGAATTGTAAAGATCCTTTATTGGATTCTTCTCTCCACTTAAGGCATCCTTATAACCAACATGATCCTGGAAATACCTGAATATGACATCATTCTGGGATTCAGCACTGAAGGTAATCTCAAACTGCTCATGGACCTTAAAGGAAACAGAGGGAACAAAACGGAAATAGCTGTTAGTCGGACGAACGCAATCATAAACCAGGCTTGTGTTCAATCCTGGAGCCCATGTGATTCTTCTTCTCCAGTAGCGGTAAGTCTTTGACTTTTTTGCATAGGCAAGACTGACTGAATAGGGGACAAAATCCTTTTTCTCGTCGCCACTATCATCCTTCTCTATAACCCACCCCTTGGAACCGTCAAAATCATAAAGGGTTGTGTACTGCATGGTGTATGCAAGCTGCAGGTCCTTCCACGAAGCTGCAAGCTTAAGGGAATCATGGTATTTTTCCTCAATATCATAATTGTAGTTTTCAGTGAACTGCAGGTCACCATCAAAGAATTTCAATGTTGCAGACTGCTTGAATGGATTCCACTTGAACCTCTTGAATTCCTCCGTATCCCCATCGATTACTGTGGAACCGCTGCTGCCTTCAGGTTCCTCACATTCATAAATTCCAGTAGTCTCGCTGATGGTAAAATATGGAAAGCCAAAGGTCAAAGTTTCATTATATTCCTTAAGCTGTGGCGGAAGCGTTGAAGAAAGGGAAAGTTCCTGGGAAAATTTATCTTCCGTTGCATTAAGGGTTGCCGTAAGCTTATGCTCAGTGACGGTATCCTTGCTGTACAGATCACCGGTCAAATAGCTCCATTCAGGATTTTCCGCATCCCCAATGAATTCCGTATCAATGATTTTAATCGAAGTATCCCACACAATGGTTGACTTGTTGAAAATTCCGTTATAGACAAGAGGCTTCAAGGTCACATGATTGTCATTGTTCAAGTCCATTTTCTTTGCCTTGTAGTCAGACAAAATAACCGTATCCTTTGAAGACTGGGTAGTATATCCGTCAAGGTTTGGATGCTTCTGGAAGTACGGGTCAAAAGTCAGGGAGTTGTCAAAGGTGATGAAAGAATCCCTGAACGTCAGCAGGCTTTGAAGGCTGGACGGAGATGAATACTCATAGTATGAAGAATACAGCATGTCCCAGTCAAAATCCTTTGGGCCTGGAAAATAATCGGAATTGTACGTCCTCTGGTTTGCATAGTGAGGCTTAAACGAGTAAGACAGGGTATAGCTTATGCCGTTGAAATTGATTATGTCGTCGGCACTGACAGGAGGATCCAGCAGGGTAAAAACCAAGTCAGTCTTTTCCCTGTTTTTTTTCTCCACTTCTGCTTCATCATCCTCTTCCGGAACATATTCTTCCCCGGCCTCCTCCGCTGCCTTTTTTGCCGCGGCGATTTTCAGATCCTTCTCATACTTTTCCTTTTCATCCGGAGTCATGAGATATTCAGGCTTTGAAATTTCCTGTGGAAAAGTCACGTTGGGATACTTCTTGAAATACTTGTTGGTCTGTGGGTATTCAAAGATATTTCCGGAAACTTCGCCCGTAATCTTAACTGGAGTAACCTGTGACGGGAAGAAGAACATGCGCTCCGGAGAATTTTCCTGCCAATCAAAAGGCCCCTGTGAAAATTCATCGTCACTTCTTGTTGCCTGATTGAAAATTATTGAGGAATTGAATGAAGTTATGGCAACCTTGTTAAGATACGGCTTGACGGCATCAGGTAGTGGTGAATTAAAGGAACCGTCAGCAGTCCATGTAAATGAAGAAGTCTGATAGCTGGTGTTATCGTCGGAAGATTCATCATTATTCTGATTGTCCTGCTCATTGTTTCCCATGAAGAAACTGATCCAGTCAAGATATTCAGAACGAGACTGGAAATCTTCGGTGAAGAATGGATCGCTGTATACAGGCATGTTAAGCTTTAGGTTAAAGGGCTTTGAAACCGATGCATTCAAGTTTGCCCCAAAACGGAATGGATAGACGCGTCCAAGGAAAGTTGCCCCATCCTTCATTTTTTCACCTTCGGCAGAATAAGGAGTGTATATGCCCTTCTTCTCAAAGACGGTGTTTGTATAGCCAAGCTGAAGTCCTGCCCCAAGGGAAGATATGTACTTGTTGTTAGGCTGGTATATACCATCAAAGCCAACTACACCACCGAGGTTAGTATAATAGTCTCCAATAAGCTTGAAATAGCTGGAAGTGTCACCCTTATAATCTTCATCAAGATTATGGAGAACAAGTCCCTCAAGACGCTGTTCCTTCAATGTTGACGGCTTCATGAAGTTAAAGATACCCTTCGTCAGTTCTTCAGCGGAAACTTCTTCAGGATTGTCAGAGCTTGAAGATGCACTGGAAGAAGAATCGTCAAGAGGCTTTCGGCCGAGAATGTAGGTTGTAGTCTGGAAATAATATCCATGACGGTTCTTGAATCCAAATGTTGGATTGAAAATCAATTCATCCTTTGGATAGTAAAAAACTGGAAGATACAGGAGCGGAACATGCCCTACAGAAACGACGGCATTAAAGAAGGCAAATTCACCTCCAGGCAAAAGCCAAATTCTTGAAGCCCTGATTTTCCAATGGGGATCTTCTTCATCGCAGAAGGTAAGTTCGGCCCTCTTGAAGGCAACGGTACTGGATGTATCGCGTCCAAAAATGTCTGAGGCAACAATAAGAGTCGAACCTGCAGGAAGATTGAGGGCATCACTTTGAGTCTGCACTGCACGGCCGTCATCAAAGATTCCCTCAAGGGTACTCGTATTTACAAGAAGCGTAGAAGCAGTGATTGTCTGTTCACCAGCAGAAGAACCGGTCTGAACAAGCTTGATTCCACCCTCAGCAAAAAGCATTTCCGTAGACCTGTTATAGGTAACCTTATCGGCAGCAATCTCAAGCTTTGTCTCTCCCTTCTCAACAGATATGGTTACATTTCCATTAAGGACGATTTCGTCAGTATCATCCTTCTTGTTTTTTCTATAAGATGTATTGTCTGCATTGCCAATGGTGATGATGGTTTTATTGCTGTCAGAAGCAAACGCCCCCGTTCCCGCCATAAAAAACAGCAGGCAACCAATGAGAACCCTAAATTTGCTCCTGAAACTTTTTAAAATCATCTAAGGCTTACACCACCTGACAGTGACTATTCACCATCACGAAGCTTTTCCCTCTCAAGCATTTGCGCAACATACTTTCCAGTATAGCTGCCCTTAACCTTTGCAACTTCTTCCGGTGTTCCAGTGGCAACAATTGTTCCGCCACCTGTTCCACCTTCAGGTCCAAGGTCAATGATATGGTCAGCCTGGCAAATGACATCAAGGTTATGTTCAATCATCACCACGGAATTACCCTTTTCGACAAGGGCATGAATGATCTGCATAAGGTTCATGACGTCAACAAAATGAAGGCCGGTAGTCGGTTCATCAAGGATGTAAAGGGTCTTTCCAGTCGAAGGACGGGCAAGTTCTGCAGCAAGCTTAACACGCTGGGCTTCACCGCCTGACAGGGTCAATGCGTTCTGGCCAAGAGTGATGTATCCAAGACCTACATTCTTTAGGGTCTCAAGCTTACGCTGAATGTGTGGAATGCCTGCAAAAAATTCTGCGGCATCTTCTACGGTCATTTCAAGAACGTCGCTGATGGACTTGCCCTTGTACAGGACTTCAAGGGTTTCCCTGTTGAACCTTTTTCCGTGGCACACATCGCACTGGATGAATACGTCCGGAAGAAAGTTCATTTCGATGGTAATGGTACCAGCGCCCTGACAGTTCTCGCACCTGCCTCCCTTGACGTTAAAGCTGAAGCGACCAGGCTTATATCCCTTTGCCTTTGCTTCCGGCATGGACGAATACAGATCGCGAATCTTGTCAAAGACACCAATATATGTGACAGGATTGCTCCTTGGTGTACGACCGATGGGACTCTGGTCAATGTTTATGATCTTATCAACAGAGTCAAGGCCGGATATCTTCTTAAAAGAACCTACGGGAAGCTCGCTTTTCATGATCCTGTTGCTTGCGGCAGGAAAGAACACATCGTTTAGCAGTGTGGACTTGCCGCTGCCTGAAACACCTGTAATACATGTGAAGGTACCAAGGGGAATGCTGCATGAAATGTTCTTAAGGTTATGTTCCGTAACACCCTCTATGGAAATGAAGTTGCCATTACCCTTTCTTCTTGCCTTTGGAATCGGCATGCGAATAAGGCCTGCAAGATATTTTCCCGTAATGCTGTCCGGATTTTTCATTACATTTTCAGGAGTATCGCTTGCCATGACATTGCCACCGTGGACTCCAGCCCCAGGACCAATATCCACAAGCCAGTCGGCCGTAAGCAATGTCTGTTCATCATGTTCAACAACAATGACAGTATTACCCAAGTCACGAAGGTACGTTAGGGAATCGATGAGACGCTGGTTATCCCTCTGATGAAGACCTATGGAAGGCTCGTCAAGAATGTACATGACTCCGGTAAGGCCTGAACCAATCTGGGTTGAAAGCCTGATTCGCTGGGCTTCTCCACCTGACAGTGTGGCAGCAGAACGCTGAAGGGTCAAATAGTCAAGACCAACGTTTTTAAGGAAAGAAAGTCGGCTTGTTATCTCCTTCAGCACCTGAGCTGCAATCTTCCGTTCCGTTTCAGTAAGATTCAGTTTTTCAAAGAATTCAATGGTATCGCTGACGGAAAGCTCCGTAAGGTCCCAGATGTTTTTTCCGCCAACAGTAACTCCAAGGGCTTCCTTTCTGAGCCTCTTGCCGCAGCAGCTCTTGCATTCCCTGTGGGACATGAATTTTTCCAGGTTCTCCCTGGCATTGTCACCCCAGGCTTCAGCATAGCGACGCCTAAGTTCGGAAAGAATTCCGGGCCATGGCCTGTTGTAGGTACTCATGCCTTCACCACTTTGCTTTTGATAAACCCACTTGAGAGGCCTGTCACCGGTACCGTTCCAGACAATGTCTGCCTGCTTTTTTGACAGTTCTTTTATTGGAGTGTTTGCATCACAACCAATGTCATCAAAAACCGCCCCAAACATGGCACTGTTCCAGTTGCTGTCAGGATTAAAGGGAGCAAAGGCATATTCATTAAAACTTAAGGATGGATCAGGACAGATAAGCTCCCTGTCAAATTCCATTTTTTCACCAAGACCAGTGCAATCCGGACATGCGCCAAAAGGATTGTTGAATGAAAACAATCGGGGCTGAAGCTCTGGAACGGAAATACCGCAATCAGGGCATGCATTCTTCTGGCTGAAGAAAACTTCCTCTTCTATGTAATCTGCCTCACGGTCATACTTGGTTCCACGAAGGTCAAGGGCTGCACAAACTTCCTTGTATGCATCATCACCCTTATTCACGCGGCGAAGGGCAATTACGATTCCATTTGAAGAATTCAGGGCAGTCTCAACGGAATCTGCAAGACGCTTTCTGATGTCAGACTTAAGTACGATTCTGTCAACGACAATTTCTATAGTATGCTTTTTCTGCTTGTCAAGCTTAATGGAATCTTCAAGTTCAACCATAAGGCCGTCAATGCGGGCACGTACAAAACCGCTTCTCTTGGCATCATCGATGATTTTCTGATGCTCACCTTTCTTGCCACGAATGACAGGAGCCAGGATAGTCAGCTTTGTTCCCTCACTCCAGGAAAGAATCGAATCGATTATCTGGTCAACAGACTGTTCCTTGATTTCCCTGCCGCATTCCGGGCAGTGAGCCTTGCCAATGCGGGCAAAAAGAAGTCGGTAGTAGTCATAGATTTCCGTGACGGTTCCCACAGTTGAACGTGGATTCTTATGGGTCGTTTTCTGCTCAATGGAAATGGCAGGGCTCAGGCCGGTGATAAGGTCAACATCAGGCTTATCCATCCTACCCAAAAACTGACGTGCATAGGAAGAAAGGCTTTCCATGTAACGGCGCTGACCTTCAGCAAAAAGAGTGTCAAATGCAAGGGATGATTTTCCAGAGCCTGAAAGGCCGGAAACGGCAACAAGCTTGTTCCTTGGAATTTCTACTGAAATATTCTTTAGATTGTGCTCGCGTGCACCCTGAATTACAATTTTTTCTCCGTCAAAAATACCCATAGAAAAAGCATTATATAGAAAAAAACAAGTAAAAACAAGACAAGTTAATTGATGTCAATCCATGGCGGAATTGGCGCGGGCACTGGCAAGGTCATCCTGATCCACTTCTTCCTCATTCTGAACCTGCTTCTTCCAGATTAAACGCTGCTTTTCCTTAAGGTTTTCAAGAACCTTGGTCTTCTTCATGCATTCCCGGACGATTTCACGTTTTTCATCGGCAATCATCTGGGCCTGTGCAATTTCCTCCAGGAACTTTTCCTTTTTCTGGTCGAGAACAAAAAAATACTGCTGAATCTGGGCCTGAACAGCAAAATCCGTTTCCTGGTCAAAGGCCTTGATGGTCCTGATTCTGTTCTGGGCAATGGAATCAAGTTCGGCCTGTATGCGGGCAACTTCTGCGTTAGCCTTTCCAAGTTCAATTTCCGCCTGCTGCTGCTGGAATTTTCTGAGGTCGAGGATCTTATCCATCTTGAACTGGAATTTCTTCAAAGCCTACTCCAACATCTAGAGGCCGGGACGCTCAACGAATTCTTCCTGGGGAATTTCAATTCCGCTAAGTTCAGAAAGCCTTACAAGGGTGTCATCAATGGAAAGGTGATCGGACTCTTCCTGACAAAGGAATTCCTCAACGGCCATGTGATGGTCTATGGCCTCGTCAATCTCCATGTTGGAACCCTTCACATAGACGCCGGCATTAATCATGTCTTCCTGGTCTGCATAGGTTGCAATCCAACGGCGAACACGCTGGACGGCCTTTCTTGTGTTGGTACCAGACACACGCTTGGAAAGACGGCTTATGCTTGTAAGCATGTCAATGGCAGGATAATGCTGCTTGGAAGCAAGGTCTCGACTAAGGACAATATGCCCGTCAAGAGTACCGCGAACCTTATCCGCAATAGGCTCATCCATGTCACCGCCATCAACAAGAACAGTGTAGAATGCCGTAATGGACCCCTTGTCATTGGTGCCTGTGCGTTCAAGAAGTTTTGGGAGCATATCAAAAACGCTTGGAGGATAACCACGCTGGGCTGCAGGTTCTCCAGTGGCAAGTCCAATTTCACGCTGGGCATGGGCAAATCGGGTAACGCTGTCAAACATGAGCATGACATCCTTTCCCTGGTCACGGAAATATTCAGCAATGGCAGTAGTAACATAGGCTGCCCTAAGTCTAGCAATGGAAGGCTGGTCTGATGTGGCAACAACAAGAACGGAACGCTTAAGGCCTTCTTCACCAAGGTCACGGTTGATAAAATCCATGACTTCGCGTCCACGTTCACCGATAAGTCCGATGACATTGATGTCTGCATTGGTATTGCGTGCAATCATGGAAAGAAGCGTAGACTTACCTACGCCAGAACCGGCAAAAATACCAAGGCGCTGTCCCTTTCCTACGGTAAGAAGGGAATCAATGGCCCTGACTCCAGTAACAACCCTTTTGTCAACGGGCAAACGGTCCATGGGATTTGGAGGAGAAGCAAGAGCCGGATAGTAAACTCCAGTTGCAATGTCACCCTTCCCGTCATAAGCCCTGCCAGTGGCATCTATTACGCGACCCAAAAGCTCAGGTCCCACAGGAACCTCAAGAACGTGACCGGAAGCAATGACCTTGCAGCCGCTTTCAATGCCGCGAGTATCACCGTAAGGCATAAGCCTAACCGTAGTTCCTTCAAAGCCTACAACTTCAGCAAGAACGGATGTGCCTGCACTTGGAACCTGAATCTCACAGATTTCTCCGATGACAGACCTAGGCCCCACGGATTCAATCATGAGACCATTAACGGCCGTTACAAGCCCCGTATACTTTATGGGTTCAACGTGTTCTATGGTATTAATGTATTTGTCAAAAAAAGATTCCATTCTCCCCACCCCGAAAAATGAAAAAATCGAATGCGGCCAGATTAAAGATCCGGATTTACAACTTCAGCCTTGCCCACTGTCTTGATTGGAGAAATGCTCAAGATCTGGGTTTCAAGTTCGTTAAGCTGGCTCTGAATGCGGGCATCGATGGCACCAAAATCCGTTTCAACAATACAGCCACCCTTATCAACAGAACTGTCTTCAACAACGGAAATGTTCTTGATGTTTTCAACCTGATGAATGAAGTCGCCAATATGTTCAGTAGTAAGCTTTACATCGGCAAGGTTAACGCGGAGAACCACATCACCGGAACCCTTCACCTTCTTGAGGGCCTGTACGACATTGGACATGATTACGCTCTTCTGGTTTTCAGAAAGAATCTTTACAACCTTGTGGGCAATAAGAAGAACAAGGTTAACAATCTGCTGCTCTGTGCCGTCAAGGATTTCCTGCCTCTTTGCCTGAACTGCCTCAATCATCTTGTGAATGCGTTCAACAAGACGTTCAGCCTCAGCCTTGCCTTCTGTATATCCGTCTTCATGGCCGGACTTGTAGCCGTCATTTTCTGCCTTTGCAAGGATTTCCCTTTCTTCCTCATGGGCCTTGGCAATGATCTGCTGGGCTTCTGCATTGGCCTGGGCAATGATTTCCTGTGCTTCCTTCTGAGCCTGGGCCTTTACAATCTGTGCCTGGTCAGCCTGGTGCTTAACCTGGGAGAAAGCTGCGTTTTCTGCATTCTTTACGATTTCATCAGCTTCCTTCTGGGCACGTTCCAGCATCTTCTGCTTTTCATGTTCCCAGGAAGCCTTGAATGCCTCTGCCTCACGCCTAAGGTCATCAGCTGTCGGCCCTGTGTATTCAGGAACAACTTCTTCTACCTCTTCATGGGGAGGAAGAAATTCTTTTGTTAATTGAAGGAGAACCTTGTCAGACTTAGCGTTAACTTCTCCATATCTGAATACACTCTGTGCCATAGCTTAGTTCCTTTTTTCCATAAAAATTATCAGACAACCATTTCGTCGTCAGAAGAACGGGCAATAACGATTTCACCATTGTCTTCAAGACGCCTGATGACAGAAACGATCTTCTGCTGTGATTCTTCAACATCCTTAAGACGAACAGGTCCCATGTATTCCATGTCTTCCTTAAGCATACCTGCGGCACGCTTTGACATGTTTCGGAAAATCTTTTCCTGAACTTCAGTATCAACAGACTTAAGGGCCTTTGCAAGTTCCTGGGTATCAACTTCACGGAGAACCTTCTGGATTGCACGGTCATCAAGCATAACAATATCTTCGAAAACGAACATGCGCTTCTTGATTTCTTCTGCAAGTTCCGGATCGTCTTCTTCAAGGGTTTCAATGATGGCCTTTTCAGATGAACGGTCAACAAGGTTAAGGATTTCAACGATGCTGTCAACACCACCGGCAGCCGTATAGTCTTCTGAAGACAGTGTAGAAAGCTTCTTTTCAAGAACGCGTTCAACTTCACGGAGAACTTCAGGAGAAGTACGGTCCATGGTTGCAAGACGCTTTGAAACTTCAGGCTGAATTTCCGCAGGAAGATTCTGCAAAATCGTGGCTGCCTTTGCAGGTTCAAGATATGCAAGAATCAGGGAAATGGTCTGAGGATATTCCTGCTGAACAAAGTTCAGGAGGTGAGCCGGGTCCGTGCGGCGGATAAAGTCAAAAGGACGAACCTGAAGGCTTGAAGTAAGTCTGTTGATGATATCGATGGCCTTCTGGGAACCAAGGGACTTTTCAAGAAGTTCACGGGCAAAATCAATACCACCAGTGGTGATAAAGTTCTGTGCCTGCATCAGTTCCTGGAATTCTTCGAGAACCTGATCCTTAAAATCCGCATCGATTGTATCAAGACGTGCAATTTCAAATGTAAGTGTTTCAACTTCATCTTCACGGAGGTGCTTCATTACGTCGGAAGCAATGTCCGATCCAACGGCAACAAGGAAAATGGCGGCCTTCTGACGGCCAGTAAGGTTCTTATATTCTTTGGCTCCACCTTTCTTCTTGCCTTTTTTGTCCATATCGTCAGCCATAACCTAGTCCTCCTTAAGCCACATAGAAAGAGCTTTAGCCACTGCATCCTTGTTCTCACGGAACTTATCCATGACCGGATCATGAACTTCAGCAGCCCTGACTGCATTTTCATTGATTCTTCTCAATGTATCTGAAGGAACCCAGTTCTTTGTGATTCCAAACCTTACGAATTCTTCAAGAACGGAATTTTCAGCATTTACGTCATACCAACCGGAAAGGTTCTTCATGTGACGTGAAAGCTTCTTGAGTTCATCAGTAGTAAAATATTTCAAGAGCCCTTCTGTTGCAAAAAGCCCAAGTTCCCCAAATATGACGGCAGCCATATCCTTGCCGGAAAGGGTGTTTTGTACGATAAAGCCAGACATGCACTATTCCTCCATAAGCCAGGTGCGGATAAGCATTGCAACGTCTTCCGGATGTTCCTTTGCCATGGCAATTGCATTTTCCTGAAGTTCTGCACGCTTGCGTTCCTCGACAGACATGGTAACTTCCATACCCTGCTGCTGAGCTTCCATAAGAGCCCTCTGGCGTGCTTCCTCCTGCTCGCGGATCCTCTGTTCTTCACGGAGACGGCGGCGGCGTTCAAGTTCGCGTGTAATGAGGCGGAATGCAATGAATGCAATGAGAACGATGGCAACACCGATAAGGCTGAACATGATTGTCCTGTTGCGGTTAAGAAGGGCGATGAATGCCTCGTCTTCCTTGCTGAATTCTTCAGTCCTGTCAAAAGGAATGTTTGTAACGGTAACGCTGTCACCACGTGCCCTGTTGAATCCAACTGCATCCTGGACAAGCTTTGTAACCTGTGCAAGCTCCTCGTTGCTGATTGGCGTATAAATTCTCTTAAGATGTCCCCTTTCAAGAATCCTGTTGTTGTTTTCGTCGTATTCGTATGCCCAAGATCCATCGATGTTTACAGATACGGTGACACGATCAATCTGCGGACTTGTAATTTCTGAAACCTGCTTTTCGTTAAGGGCATAGTTGGTCTTTTCACCGTCCTCCGTAGACTTTCCTATTACGTTGGACATGTCGCTGTATACAGGAGGATTCTGGCCTTCAATACCGGCAGGTCCTTCAGGGTTGTATCCGGTGCCTGTAAAAGACTTGTTCACCTTTTCCTGGGAAAGCACAAGGCTTGTAACTATTTCCGAGTCGTCGTAAGGGGTGTTAGGGTTATCAGGCCTAATGGTGATACCGCCGTATTCGCGAGAATTGGTGGTACGCTCAGACATGTTCATTTCAATCTTCATGTTGGCAAGCTTTACACGGTTCTTGCTGTAAGTACCCTGCAATGCCTTGAGAACCAATGCTGAATATTCACTTTCCTTCTTAAGGATCAGTTTCTGCTGCTTTTCAATGTTGGAAATGCGGTCGCTTTCTGCCATTCCCTCAAAGTCATTGATCTGCTGGGAAGTTTCACCATCAGTAATGACGATATAGTCTGCCTTGAGGCCATCTACACTTCTAAGGATGAGGTTCTGGATGCTCCTGATCTTCTTCTTGTCCGTAAGAACATCGCTTCCACCACGGGAAAAAAGAACTACGGATGCCGAGGTAGGATTTTCAGTGGCGCTGAAAAGGGAATCATCCGGAAGGTTAAGCTGGACTTCCGCACGGGCAATTCCTTCAAGAGCTTCAAGATGCTGCTTGAGTGCCGCCTCCTGGGAACGCTTCCAGTTTACCTTGTCATCAAAGTCCGTCCTTGACCATCTGGTAACATCAAAAAGCTGGTATGCATCAAACCTGGATGGAGCAAGGCCTTCTGCAACAAGACGGCTTCTGTATCTTTTTGCAATTGATTCATCATCAACGGAAATAAAATTGTCAGAAGAAACGTAAGCCTTGATGTTGTCTGCATCAAGACGGGTGAGAATACGCTCGCGTTCTGTTTCATCATTTACAGGTGAATTGAAAAGACGTACGGTAGCCGGCTTGGATGACATGTTGGCCATGACGATTACGGCAGCAATGGCAACCGCAGCAATGGCACCGGCTATGATTTTCTGAATAGGCTTCCAGGAAGCCCACTTTGTTTTAATGGTTTCAGTAACTTTTTTGAACCATTCGTTCATATTGCCCTCCCATGAACGAACTAATTGTATGACACCTGCTGCACTCCCAATGCAAACAGATTACAATAGTATAACACAGTATACAAAATTTGACTAGTAGATTTTTTTCACCGCCTTAAAAAGCTGCGTTTAATGGCGACCTTGCATCGGGGCACAACCAATACATTCATGATTCACCCCGATTCAAGTTCCCTAGGCTACCAGGTCCTAGCGGTTCTGTGAAAGGTCTGTCCAACCCTTTACAAGACGTTCAATTACAGTCTGGGCAAGATCCATGGACATCTTTGCCTTTGCCATGGAAGTTGTAACGTCATGAATGTCAACGCTTTCAGGATCCGTTACAATCTGCTCGTTAAGCTGGGAAACCTTAAGCTGCTGGCCGTTCATTTCATTAAATGCCTGAAGAATGTAGTCTTCAAAGCCGGCCTTCTTTATTCCGCCAGACTCCTTGCCTTCCGCAGCAGGCTTAAAGCCGCTAATTGCAGAAGTTCCAAGATGACCTGCAGAAGTTCTGTTAAGTTCAAGATTTCCAAAAGACATGTTCATTTATATTCCCCTCTATATAATAAAACAAAATAAACCAGATAAGTCAGGCAGTCCAAAACGCTACGGCATCAAGGGCCAAAAACTAGGCTGCCAGGTCCAAAAAACTAGCGGCTTCCGATTTCAAGGGCGGAGGCAAACATTTCCTTGCTGCCCTGGATTACGCTACTGTTTGCTTCGTATGCACGGTTAGCAGAAATCATGTCAACCATTTCGTTCACGATGTTTACGTTCGGATATTCTACATACCCCTGGTTTGGACCGCTTTTAATGGCATCAGGGTGGGAAGGATCATAAACCATCCTGCCCTGCTCCGTATCCTTGACGATGCTGCTTACGCGAACACCCTTTCCAGGCCCATTGTCCAGTGAAGAATCGGCAAAAGGAAACCTCCACTGTGGATTTTCCGAAGCAATGGGTGCTACAACCACTGTCTGCTTCTTGTAGGCGCCACCTTCCTGGGTGCGTGTTGTAGTTGCATTAGCAATATTATTCGAAATAACATCAGTACGCAAGCGTTCTACGCTCATTCCTGTTGCTGCTATGTTTATGCTTGTAAAAAGTCCCATGTCATTCTCCTATCAGGGTGTTAATTCGTCAGGCACCGGCTACCGTCAGATAGACTTCATTGCAGTGTTTACCTGGGTAAACTGGAAGTTTGTAAGCTGTGTCAAAAGCCTGTACTGCATCTGAATCTGAACGATGTTCATTGCTTCCTGTTCGGCATCAACGTTATTTCCGTTTGCCTTTGCTGTTGTTGTCCAGTCGCTTACACGGCGCGGTTCCACATTGTGCCAGTCACGTGGCATTTCGCTCTGAATGTGGCGGCTGTCCGAAGTCTGCATCCTGAACCCTTCATGGGCATTGTCGCGGCTTTCAAAGGCCCTCTTGAGTTCACTCTCAAAATTAACCTGCTGCTTCTTGAAGTTAGGAGTCTCGCTGTTTGCAATATTGTTTGCAGTTACCTGATAGCGGAGGCTTGTAACGTCCATTGCGCGATGAAGTAAATCCACTGAATTTGAAAAACTGTTCATTCCCATACTTCAATTTTCGGAAAATGAAGAAAAAAGTTTAGGGTCTCCAAAAAAAATGCAGCCAAACGGCATCTTTTTTCAATTTTTTTTCATTTTAAATGAAACCATCTTTGATTTTTTCTGTTTATACTGTAAAAATATGATTATGAAGAAAGCATTTCTCCTTGTCCTTTTCTCTATGCTCATTGCATCGGCAACTTTTTCCTCATCAGGACCGAATTCCACCTTTACGGATGAAGAACTCAAGGCCATAGAAGCCTTCTGGAATTTCCGGATGGAACTTACCCTGCTGCAGGATGATGACACGGCCGCAAAAGCCCTGGAAGACTACAGGATCAACAGGCACCAGAACAATCTATCGCTTGGAGAAGAAGCAAAAACCGTCATTGAATGCAACATATTAATGGAAAGCTTCAACTACCTTTATGGATTTGCCGGGGAACACAAGGAATCAAGGAAGGACTTTGAAAACGCAAGAAAAAAGCTTAAGGCATGCATGGGTTCAAGACACGACAGCCAGCTGAGCCCGTACACACTTCTTTGCTACGCAGACATTACAAGCTACTACATGGCATATTCCATCGCAGACATAATAATGATGGGAATGAGCGTAAAAAAATACCAGGAAAAATGCCTGGAGCAGGACCAATTCTTTTCCCCAGCCATGATAAATTACGGCCAGTGGTTTTACTATTCCCCAAAAATCTTCGGAGGATCAAAGGAAAAAACAAGGCAGTGGCTTACAAAGGCAATAGACAATTCAAAATCACCTGCAGAAGAATTCTATGCAAGAACCGCCTACTCCCAGTTTCTATTTGAAATGAAGGAATACGAAGAATGCAAGAATCAGATTGAAAAATCAGAAAGACTTTGCCCCGGAAGCAGGTACACAGCCCTCCTGAGGACCATAAATTCCCAGGGACTTTCCATCAACGACTATAACAAGACCAAGTCAAAGATACTTAAGTCTGCGGAAGAATACAAAAAGAAAAACAAGATCGAAGACTGATTTTCAACAGCCGCATGCCCCAGCCTAAGAGTACAGGCAAAGGGGCGCCCATCATGACATGATGACGGACCACCTCCCCTTTTAACCGCATTTTCTAGAGAATGTAGCGCTCCAGGTTCTGGTTCTGGACTATGCCGTCAAGGCGCTTATCCACAAAGGCACCATCAATGACGATGGTTTCGCCGCAGTGAACGTCCGCATCAAAGCTCAGCTCCTCAAGGACAGATTCCATTATGGTATGGAGACGCCTTGCACCGATGTTCTCCTGGTGACTGTTGACTTCTTCCGCAATGAAAGCCATTCTGTCCACGGCTTCTTCAGAAAACTTAAGCTCAACACCTTCAGTACCAAGCAATGCTTCATACTGCTTGACAAGGGCATTCTTGGGTTCCGTAAGGATGCGCTTGAAATCTTCCTTCTTGAGGGCTTCAAGCTCCACACGCAATGGAAAGCGTCCCTGCAGCTCTGGAATAAGGTCACTTGGAGCAGAAACACTGAATGCACCGGCCCCGATAAAAAGAATGTGGGTCGTATTGATGACTCCCCATTTTGTATTTACGTCACAACCTTCAACAATCGGAAGAATGTCACGCTGCACGCCCTCACGGCTTACCTCGGCCCTTCCGCCTTCTCCACCATGGGTGGCAATCTTGTCAATTTCGTCAATGAAGATGATGCCGCTCTGCTCAACGCGGGACTTTGCCTCATCTGCCACCTTGTCAGAATCCGTCTGGCGGTCAAGGGTCTGTTCCATGAGAATCTTTCGTGCCTCACGCACCGTAACCGTCTTTCTCTTGTTTCTTCCCCCGGAAAGCATTTCCTGAATTCCGTTAAGGCTGGCCTCAAGGTCCTCAGGATTTCCGCCGCCCATCATGCCCATGCTAAGGCTCGGGGTTGAATGGACTGTCACCTCCACGGTACGGTCTTCAAGCTTTCCGTCACGAAGCATCTGGCGGAACTTTTCCCTTGTGGAAGAAAGCCTTTCCCTTTCCTCTGAAGAAACAGAATCATCAGCAGCCCCGGAAGAAGCAAATCCACTGTCCTTTTCCTCGCCGCTTCCATCTGCATTTTCCTTTGGAAGGTCTATCTTGATGACGCTGCCCTGGATGGGACTCTGGCTGCCAAAAATATTGCCAAGCACCTGCACGTTATTCCTTGGGGCATCAAAACCGGAATCCCTCTTTGATCCGCTGCCAGGCAGAAGCAGGTCAAGGATCTGATCTTCCACCATGGGAACGCACTTTTCCCTGAGCTTTTCCTGCATCTCTGACTTGACCATGTTATAGCCGACAGCCATCAGGTCGCGTACCATGCTCTCAACATCACGGCCAACATAACCAACTTCCGTATATTTTGTTGCCTCAACCTTCAGGAAAGGGGCACCGCAAAGCTTTGCAAGACGCCTGGCAATTTCAGTCTTTCCGCAGCCCGTAGGCCCAATCATGAGAATGTTCTTTGGCGCAACCTCATCACGAATCTCATCCGGCAGCTTTATGCGGCGCTGGCGGTTTCTGAGGGCAACTGCAACAAAACGCTTTGCCTTAGTCTGCCCCACGATGTAATTGTCCAGTTTTTCAACAATCTGGGCCGGAGTAAGCCCGTCCGGAATGCCAGCCTTATTAACCGTTCCCCCTGAATCCGCCGGATTCACCGAAGCAACTGAATTTTCCCTGTTTTCCATGTCCATGATCAAAGCTCCTCAACCACAATATTGCTGTTGGTGTAAATGCAGATCTGCCCCGCAATCCTAAGGGACTTTTCTGCAATCTCCTTGGCAGAAAGGCTGCTTGATTCCATGTATGCCATGGCAGAAGCATAGGCATAGTTCCCCCCGGAACCGATGGCAAGAATGTCGTTTTCAGGCTCAATGACGTCGCCGCTTCCGGAAATCAAAAGAATCTTTGAAGAATCAGCCACAAGAAGAAGTGCCTCCAGCTTACTCATGCTGCGTTCCGTGCGCCAAAGCTTTGCAAGTTCCACGGCAGCCCTGGTAAGGTCCCCGTTAAAGGTCTTGAGCTTTTCCTCAAATTTATCAAAAAGCGTGAATGCATCCGCAGTTGCCCCGGCAAACCCCGTAAGAACCTTGCCGTCAAAAATGCGCCGCACCTTGCGTGCATTTCCCTTCATTACGGTATTTCCCATGGTAACCTGACCGTCACCAGCCATGGCAACCTTACCGTTCCTGCGCACCGCAATAACCGTGGTGCTTCTTATCTTGTTTTCTTCCGAATTCATCATAAAGCCAGTATTTTCCTATTTTAAGTTTTTATCTTCATAACGTGCAACAATCTTGCCGTCAATTTCATTCAGTTCAAGAATATTATAGTTGTTGTAATTCTGGACAAGCCAGTCATCATAGGCCGTCCAGCTGTCAAATTCCTGTGTCATATCCAATCCTTAAAAGAACCCGTAATTTTCCACATCCGCTGCTGCGTAACACCTGGCCCCTACATGTTGGCGTACTGCTGCACACCGTCTTCCAGGTGTTCAATCCTTACGCCTGCCTGGGCAAACATGTCGAGGGAATCCTTTTCATCGTGATAGTGCTTCTCGCACACAACCCTGACAATGCCGCAGTTAATCAGGAGCATGGCACAGGTACGGCATGGAGTCATGCGGCAGTAAACCGTAGCCCCGTCAATGGAAATGCCGCGCTTTGCAGCCTGACAGATGGCATTCTGCTCTGCATGAACGGTACGCACGCAATGCTGGGTAACGGAACCGTCATCATGGAGCATCTTCTTCAAAAGATGGCCTGCCTCGTCACAATGAGGAAGCCCCTGAGGAGAACCAACATAGCCTGTAACAAGGATCTGGTTGTCCTTGGCAATGACACAGCCGCTGCGTCCCCTGTCGCACGTGGCACGCTTGGCAATGGTGCGGGCAACTTCCATGAAATATTCATCCCATGTTGGGCGTACGTATTTTTCTTCCGACATAAAAAGTCTCCTGTAATAAAATCCGCGCGGCAAGGCAGCGACCTCAAGTCAAATGCAATCCCAAAAATGCAAAAGGAATTGCAAAACAATGCATAAACTGCCAGGCAGAACCAAAAGAACCAGCCCTGCCGGCAGTCATACTAACTGGACATCCAGTCCTTACTTCACTGCTTCAAAAATAATGTCTGCAACGAAAATAACTGCAAGAACCCATGTTGCGACAGGAATGTCCTTGGACTTCTTGCCGGCAACCTTGGCAATGACATAGGCAATCATGCCGAATGCGATTCCCTTTGAGATTGAGTAAGAGAAAGGCATAACCATGATTGTAACAAAGGCCGGGATTCCTTCAGTTGGATCCTTAAAGTCAATGTCAGCAACCTGCTGGAGCATGAGGAATCCGACGAAAATCAGGGCCGGAGCCGTAGCTGCACTTGGAATGAGGGCAAAGATAGGTGTCATGAAAAGAGCAACAAGGAAGAGAATGCCTGTAGTTGCCGAAGTAAGACCTGTGCGTCCGCCGGCTGCAACACCAGAAGAAGATTCAACAAAAGAAGTAACGGTGGAAGTACCAAGACATGCACCTGCAACAGTACCGATGGAATCTGCCATGAGGGCCTGCTTAGCCTTGGGAATGTTTCCGTTTGAATCAACAAGGCCTGCCTGCTGGGTAACGCCCATGAGGGTTCCGATGGTATCAAAAAGGTCGGTAAAGAGGAAAGTGAACATGATCACAAGGAACTTAACGGAAAGAACGCCTGCCCATTCAAACTTGCACAAAAGAGGAGCTGCAGGAAGGCTGAAAGGCTTCCATCCTTCAGGAATCGAAGTAACACCAAAAGGAATGCCGATGATGGTTGTGGCAAGAATTGCAAGAAGAATTGCACCAGGAACCTTCATCAGGTACAGAACGATGGTAATCACGAGACCGATCATGGCAACCACTGCAGGTTTTGCAGCCATGTCAAGGTTCACAAAGCCGATGACGGTACCTGTTTCAGAAGAAACAACGCCAGCATTTGCAAGGCCGATGAGGGCGATAAAAAGACCGATACCAACGGCAACAGCCTTCTTCATGCCTGCAGGAATGGCGTTAATGATCTTTTCACGGATGCCAAAAAGCGAAAGAACGATAAAGATGATTCCTTCAATAAGAACCGCAGTAAGGGCCAGCTGCCAAGAGCATCCCATGCCAAAGCAAACCGTATAGGTAAAGAAAGCGTTAAGACCCATACCAGGGGCAAGAGCAACAGGAAGGTTTGCCCAGAAAGCCATAACCAGGGTAGCAAGGGCCGAAGCAATTGCAGTGGCAGTAAACACGGCGGCAAAAGTCATACCGTTACCGATGGAACCAAGCATGCCAGGGTTAACGGCAAGAATATATGCCATGGCAAGGAATGTAGTCACACCACCGACGATTTCACGGCTGACAGTGGTTCCATTTTCCTTAAGTTTAAAAAACTTGTCCATAATTCACCTCCAAAAATGAATGCAAAATTATACCACCATGCAGAAAAAAATACTACGGAAAAACGGAAAACCTTCCATAATTGGGATTAAAATAATTTTTGGGGGAAAGCCTTCCCTGCGTTCGGAACATGAGTTCCTCACTACCAAGAAATGCCACCTTCAGTGTCATTTCTTGCTCCTGAAAGTGCTGGGGGGAAAGCCTTCCCCTACGCTGGCACTTCGTTGCCCGCTACCCCTTCCCTGAGATCAGCACTTCATGCGCAAAACCGCACCATCACCTGGGCACCATCTACCGCAGATTTTTTTTAGAAATTTAAAAAAAGGTATTGACATTTTTTTTCAGAAAATATATAGTCTTAAACATCAGCAACGCAACTTGCTGAACAAAAAAATCTGCGGTAGTCGTATAATGGCTTATTACCCCAGCCTTCCAAGCTGGAGACGAGGGTTCGATTCCCTTCTACCGCTTCTAAACCTTAGCTTAACCTGCTAAGGTTTTGTTTTTTTTAAACACTACAATTTTGCTTGCTAAACAACGGGAATCGAACCCTGCGGGTTCTGCCCAACCAGCCCAGCTGGTTGGGTGCGGAGCGGATGACAGTCCACCGGACTGTCATTTTTCCCGCTCCTTATCTTCTACCGCTCTCAAGTGAACCGATTAACTGAAAAGTTAGTCGGTTTTTTTTTGCATTTTATCTTTAACACAAAAAACTAAGAAGGGAATCGAACCCCTGCGTGCATGGCACTCCGGGTGCGGCACTCATGACAGCTTTCAGCCTGTCATTCTTAACATCCCCCCCTGCGTGCATGGCACTCCGGGTGCGGCACTAAAAACAGTCCACCGGACTGTTTTCTTAACGTGCCTTTTCTACCGCTTCTAAAATTAAAGGCAACGACTGCAAGGGCGATTCTCACAATTTCCTTTGACATTTGTTTCTATTAGTAGTAACATATAGGCATCAGGAGAAAACAACAATGAAAAAGATAATTCTTACAGTAACGGCAGCAGCCCTTTGCTTCGGTACAGCCTTTGCAAAGCCGGCAGCAAGCAAGAAGGTAAAGATCGGTATTGCCAAGATCGTACAGCACGTTGCCCTCGACGACGTGGAGCGCGGTGTCATGGATGCCATCAAGGATGCAGGCATCGATGCAGAATATGACCTCCAGAATGCCAATGGCGACGTGGGAACTGCAGCACAGATTGCAGCCCAGTACAAGGCAGAAAACGTAAATGTTGCAGTCGGAATTGCAACACCAATCGCAGTGTCCCTTGCAACAACACTCAAGACCATTCCCGTTGTCTTCGGAACGGTAACCGACCCTGTAGGTGCAGGCCTTGTTTCAACTACAGCCCATGGGGAACGCAACATCACCGGCATGAGCGATGCAATCCCTACGGAACAGCACATCAAGCTCTTCAAGGAAGTTGCCGGAATCAAGACCCTCGGCTACATCTACACAAGCAACGAAGACAATTCAGCAAGTGCCCTCGCCCTCGTGGAAAAGGGCTGCAAGGAAGCGGGAATCCAGCTGGTAACCCAGAGCATCACAAAGTCAGACGAAGTAAAGGCAGCATGCGAAGCCATCGTTGGCCGCTGCGACGGACTTTACCTTTCAACTGACAACACGGTGTTCAGCGCCATTGCATCAGTTGTAAACGTGTTCGGAAAGGCAAAGAAACCTGTCTTCTCAGGAGACGTAACGGCAGCTCGCCAGGGCGGAATTTTCATGGCATCGGGATTCAACTACTACAAGGCAGGACGTGCCACAGGAGAAATGGTCGTTCAGATCCTTAAGGGAGCAAAACCTTCAAGCCTTCCAATCCGCTTCATGACAAACCCTTCCGACAGCGACTTCCTCATCGACCTGGACGCTGCTGCAAACTGCGGAATCAAGGTTGACGACAAGCTTGTAGGCCAGGCAAACCTCATCTACCAGAACGGAAAGCTTACAGCAAAGTAATATGATCAGTTCAATCCTAATAGAAGGCCTCATCTATGGCATAATGGTTCTCGGCGTCTTCTCAACCTTCAGGGTGCTGAACTTCTGCGACATGACTGTTGACGGAAGCTTCCCCCTTGGAGCATGCGTCCTCGCCGCCTGCCTTAGCCACGGAATGCCGCCAGTTCCTGCCATAATCCTGGCATTTCTTGCCGGGCTTGCTGCAGGACTCATAACAAGCGCAGTATACACAAAGCTCAAGATTCCCGATCTTCTTGCAGGAATCCTGACCATGACCATGCTCTACTCCGTAAACCTGCGGATAATGTCAAACAAGGCAAACATTTCATTCCTCAAGATAGAAACCCTGTTCTCAAGAATTTACGACAGGTCCTATGACCTTTTCTACAGCCTTGGCATCAATCTGGACGTGGAATGGGGCCTGGTGATTTTCCTCATTGTGTTCATCATCATCTTCAAGGCACTCATGGACCTTTACTACCACACGGACCTGGGACTCACCATGGGAGCCCTCGGTTCAAATCCGCAGCTCATCATCTCCCAGGGTGTAAATCCAAACGTAATCAGGACCATAGGAATCTGCTTCGGCAACGGACTTGCAGCCCTGGCAGGCAGCTTTGCGGCAATGTATAACGGCTTTGCAGACGTAGGCATGGGTACCGGGGTCGTGGTGTCGGGACTCGCATCCCTGATGCTCGGGGAATTCATCATAAAATCCAACAGGATTGGACTCCAGACCCTCCGCGTTTTCATAGGATCCATCGTATACCGTGCCCTGATGATTCTCGCAAGAAGCTACGGATACAAGATCCACATCACTCCAAACGACCTTAAGCTTGTCACGGGAATCCTCATCATCATCTGCCTCATAATCTCAAAGACAGATGTCCTGGACAAAGTCAAGATGCCAAAAGCCTTTTCAAGAAAATCATCCAGGAGGCCATCATGATTGAACTCAAGGACATTAACATCGTCTTCAACAGGAACACCCCGGACGAAAACCACGCCCTCAAGAACATAAACCTCAAGATCAACAGGGGCGACTTCATAACGGTCATTGGGTCAAATGGAGCTGGAAAATCCACCCTGTACAACATCATATCAGGAACATATTCTGCCACAAGCGGAACCATTCTGCGCGAAACGGAAAAAGGCATGGAGGACATAACCAGGGAAAAGGAATACAAGAGGGCCCGCTACATCGGCCGCATCTTCCAGAATCCGCTTCTGGGAACGGCAGGAAAGATGTCACTGGAAGACAACATGGTCATTGCTTCAAAGAAGGGATTCAAGGGTCTTAAGATAAGCCTCAACTCAAGGCTTCGGGAAGAATTCAAGAAGCAGCTGTCAGTCCTGGACATGGGACTTGAAAACAGGTTGAATGACAACGTAGAACTTTTTTCAGGAGGTCAACGCCAGGCCCTCACCCTCCTCATGGCAGTCATGTCAAAGCCGGACCTACTTCTCCTTGACGAACACACTGCAGCCCTGGATCCAACCAATGCCGCAATCGTAATGGAACTTACAAAAAAATTCGCCCGGGAATACAACCTTACGGTAATGATGGTAACCCACAACATGCAGCATGCCCTTGACTACGGAACAAGGCTCCTCATGATGGACGGCGGCGAAATAATCCTCGACATCGACAGGGAAGAAAAAAAGAACCTGACCATGAATGACCTGGTGGAAAAATTCCGTGCAATAAAAAACAGGAGCATTTCAAGCGACAAAATGCTCCTGCAATAGGTCATTCACAAATTCCAAGAACCCGGCAGGCGGCTTCTGCAGCAGCCTGCTCCGCACTTTTCTTGTTCTTCCCGGCGGCAGAAGGATACCTGTTCTGGCCGACAATTGCACACACAAAGAAAGTGCGGTCATGGTCGGGACCGGAAGTTTTCTCAAGGGAATAGGTCGGACAAGCCCCCAGTTTCTTCTGGCAGTACTCCTGGAGCATGGTCTTGTAATCCCTGTTCCCTGTGTCAGACTGAACCTTTCTTATTTCAGGAACTATGATCTCAAGAACAAGCCTTTCGGCAGCTTCATATCCCGAGTCAATGTAAAGGGCACCAATGACGGCTTCCACGGCATCTGCAAGTATGGCTTTCTTTGTCCTGCCTCCAGACATCTCCTCCCCGCGGCCCATGACAAGATAGCGGTCAATGTGCATCTTTTCCAGGGCAATGGGAGCAAGAACCTGTTCGCTGACAACATTAGACTTTATCTTTGCCAGGTCACCTTCATTCTTTTCCGCCATGTCCTCATACAGAAAGGCGGCCGTTGCAAGGCCAAGAACGCTGTCACCCAAAAATTCAAGGCGCTCGTTGTTATACTTCCTGTGGTCAATGTTTTCATTTGAAAAGGACTTGTGGTGGAATGCCAGGTCAAGAACCGCATAATCACGGAACTTAATGTCCAGGTTCCTGCAGAATTCATCCAGCTGATGAACCCTTTCCCTTGTCAGCTTCTTTTGAGGATAGAAAAAATTCTTGATCTTCATACAATACCCAAAAACACCCTAAAAAAACATTTTAAATAAAAAAAAAGCACAGTTCAAAAACTGTGCCCTTCTGAAAATCAACAGAAATTACTGCTGCTGTGACTTGATGTAGTCGTAAGCATCCTTTACTGTTTCAAATTCATTTGCCTTGTCATCAGGGATAGAAACACCCATTTCTTCTTCGATTGCATAAACAAGTTCGTATGTATCAAGGCTGTCTGCACCGAGATCACCACGGAAAGATGCTTCCAATGTTACCTTTTCTGCGTCGATTCCAAGTTTGTCTGCAATAAGCTTCTGAATCTTTTCAAACAATTCGTCCATTTCTTTCTCCTAAATTAGGCATTTGTTTCCGGAGTAATAACCTGACGTCCCTTGTAGAAACCACACTTCTGGCATACATGATGCTGAAGAACAAGGTTTCCGCAGTTGCTGCATGGAACAAGATTAGGTGTATCCAAGTGCATGTTAACGCCACGTCTTCTCTTTGTTACGGCCTTTGATGTTTTGGATCTAGGTACTGCCATAGTATATAACCTCGCTATTTTGATTAAGTTGTCTGTATAACGTTGTTGATATTACTACAGATTCCCTTTTTATGTCAAGAATTATAAAGTCATTTTGAACCATTTGTCAATTCTTTTTTAACTCTTTTTATGACATTTTGACAAATTTTGTTATTTTGAAATGCAAAATTTCTTCTTCAATTCTTCCTCAACAACGGCAGGAACCATGGTGCTGATGTCTCCGCCGAATTTTGCGCATTCCTTGATGCTGCTGGACCTGACCAGAAAATACTTCTGTTCCGTAGGAATGAAAAGCGTTTCCACATCAGGGCAAAGATGCCTGTTCATGAGGGAAAGGTCAAATTCATGGGAAAAATCCATGGCATTCCGCACTCCCCTGACAAGAAATCCGGCACCAGTTTTCTTGCAATAATCTACTATTAAAGAATCCCAGATATGAACCGTAACATTGCTGAATCCGGCCGTAAGCTTTTCCAGCATCTCAAGCCGTTCCCCATCGGAAAACAGGGACTTCTTTTCAGGATTTACGGCAACAACAACATCCAGTGAATCAAAAAGACGGCTGGCCCTTTCTATGAGATTCATGTGGCCCAAGGTTGGAGGATCAAAGGATCCTGGAAAAACTGCTTTTGTCATGGAATTATTATATAAATTCACAAAAAAAATCTCAATTAAGTTTGACGTAAAATTAATAACGCATTATAGTTTAATTTATGAAGAGAATTAACAAAATCATAATCGTTGCTTTGACAGCATTCATACTTGGATCATGTGCATCAGCACCAACAACACCAACCCCAGAAGAACCTAAGCAGGGAGTTGCAGCACCACAGCCGGAACCAGCCCCAGAACCTGCAAAGGACGAATATACCCGTTCAACGGAAAATGTACACGTTACAAAGGAAGTATTCGAAGACGACAAGTCCAAGGTTCTCCACATCATCGATAACCTTGACCTTTACATGAAGAACTACGACTACAACGGCTGGTACAAGTACGTAGACCCGGAAAGCCGCCAGTACTGGTCAATGAAGGGAAACCTTACAAAGGCATCTTCCCTCCTCAAGAAAAAGGGACTCCGCCTGCTTACCCTGGAAGACTACTTCAGGTTCGTGTTCATTCCTGCAAGAGCCGGCCACACGGTGGAAGAAATCCGCTATGTAACGGAAGATTTGGTAAAGGTTGTTCAGGTAGAAGACGATACTGATATTGTATACTACACGTTCAAGAAAACCAACGATCACTGGAGACTGGTTCTTCCAAAAAATCCAGACTAATTTTTTTGAACGGCCGGAACAATCCATTTTTTTCAATGGAATCTTGATTTTCTGGCGGCAATACTATAAACTAACAGGTAATCCATAGGAGGAGCCTTATGAAAGCAACAAAACTAATTACAGCTTTAGCTTGTATTTTAGTTTCACAGGCGGTTTTTGCACAGGAACAGACAGTAAAAAGCCAGAAGTCAGCAAAGGAAACAACAGTAGAAGACGAATACATGGGTGGAAGCGCAGAGTCAGCCCTCATTTCTGAACTTGCAGCTTCTGACGACTACGATAACAAACAGCTTGCCCTCAGCTACCTTGCAGATGCTGTCGACGGCGGAAGAACATCACCAGAAATCGTTGCATCTCTCAGCGGACTTGCTGGTGAAGGTGTAAGGACACAGAGCAGGACAAACGGCCGCGTCACAAACAACTTTCCTGACGTAAGAGCATCAGCCTGCGACCTTCTTGGAAAGGTTCAGACAGAAGAAGCAAAGAACACTCTCGTTTCAATTGCAGTTGAAGACAAGGAACCAATGGTAGTTACAGCCGCCATCCGTTCCCTTGGAAACATCGGAATCAACGACAATGACGAAGTTGTTTCAATGATTGAATTCGTTCACAGAAAGTATGCTGTTCTCAACCCTACAAGTTCCCTTGCACTTGAAGTTCTCAACGCATACGAAAAGCTTGAAGGTTCGGTTCAGGACAAGAATGCCATGGTTGCATCAATTGTTGCCATCAGGAGCAATACAAGATATGCAAAGTCTGTAAGGGACAAGGCACAGCAGCTTCTCAATTCCATCCAGCAGGGCGGATCAAAGAAGAAGGATTCAGAATAGAACCTGATAAAAGTTCAAAAAGAAAGCCGGTTCACCCTATTCGAGTGCCGGCTTTAATTATTTTAAACTAGCGAGAGATACGGGAATCGAACCCACAACCTTCAGCTCCGGAGGCTAACGCTCTATCCAATTGAGCTAATCTCTCAACTGTCCCCAATATTGTCATTATGGCGCACCATTGTCAACCCAAGGGGCGAAAAAAACACCCTTATCTTTTTTTAAGCTTCTTTTAAAGTTGCGATTTTGCCTTTTTATGGTTATATTATAGGTATGGAACCCCTAATTTTAGCATCTTCCTCGCCAAGAAGGCAGCAAATCCTCAAGTCACTGAACATCCCCTTCGTCGTAATGCCAGCAGATATTGACGAAACAGTTCCATCCGACATAAAGCCGGATAACGCACCTGAATATCTGGCGGCAAGGAAAATCGACGCCGTTGCAAGGAAAATTTCCCCTGACCGTGAATTCGGATGGATTCTTGCAGCTGACACAGTCATAATCCACAAGAACAGGATTTACGGAAAACCTAAATCCCGGGAAGAAGCCTTTGCGTTCCTTAAAACCCTCCAGGGCGAAACCCACAAGGTAGTCACAGGCCTTGCCCTCTTTAACGGACAGATCAATTACATGTCCACAAGAACCAGCGTTACAAAGGTAACCTTCAACCCCATGACCGATGAAGAAATAGAATGGTACCTTGAAACCAGTGAATGGCACGATGCCGCAGGGGCCTACAGGATCCAGGGCTTTGGCTCATGCTTCATAAAGAAAATCGAGGGAACCGAAAGCTCCGTTATGGGCTTGCCTATCTTTGAGCTTTATGATATTCTCAAGGAGCAGAATTATAAATTCATGACATGAATTATAGTCTGCCGGACATTCTCGAAGGCTGTTGGCCATTTCAGAATGTTACGAAATCATCCGGGCTGAAAATAATTCAGTCACGAGAAAAAGATCAGGAAGGAAAAATCTGCTGCATTTGGCAGTCATAAGATTTTTCCAGTGAAGGAGTTACTCATGGCAGTTGTAACCATGAAAAGTCTTCTTGAGTCCGGTGTACACTTCGGACATCAGGTAAAGCGTTGGGATCCTCGTATGAAGAAGTATATCTTCACAGACCGCAACGGAATCCACATCATCGACTTGCAGAAAACAATTTCTGCTATCAGAGACAGCTACGAAGTTATCCGCAAGGTTGCTTCATCTGGCAAGTCAGTTCTCTTCGTAGGAACAAAAAAGCAGGCACAGCAGGCTATCGCAAAGGAAGCAGAACGCTGTGGCATGTACTATGTAAACAACCGCTGGCTCGGTGGTACTCTTACAAACTTCGCAACAATTAAGAAGTCTCTTCTCCGTCTCAAGAAGATTGAAAAGATGGAAGTTGACGGAACATTCGACAACCTCACAAAGAAGGAAGTTGCTGCCCTCCTCAAGGAAAAGGAAAAGCTTACAAAGAACTACGGCGGAATGAAGGACATGAAGGAACTTCCAGGTGCCGTATTCATCATCGATACACACAAGGAACAGATTGCTGTTGCAGAAGCACGCAGAATGGGTATCCCAATCATCGCTATCGTTGATACAAACTGTAACCCAGAAGGTATCGACTACCCAATTCCAGGTAACGATGACGCTATCCGCGCTATTTCCCTCTTTACATCAATCATTGCTAACGCAGTTATCGAAGCAGACAATGAAACAGGTCTCAAGATCATCGACACACTCGGTGACGAAGACGAAGTTACAACAGATGCTTCTACAAAGAAGGAAGATGAAGAAATCGTTGACTATTCTAACTACCAGCCAACAGAAGCAAAGTCTGAAGATGTTGATGCTGACAAGAAAGAAAGCGAACTTCTCGACGAAGACAACTACACAAAATAAGGAAAATTAAAATGGCAGATATGTCTATGGTTAAGAAGCTCCGTGAAACAACTGGAGCTGGAATGATGGACTGTAAGAAGGCTCTCGATGACACAAACGGAGACTTCGAAGCAGCAATGAAACTCCTTAAGGAAAAGGGACTTGCTGCAGTTGCAAAGCGTTCAGAACGTGCAACTGCTGAAGGACACATCTTTGTTCGTCAGGTTGGAAACAAGATTGCTATTGCAGAACTCTGCTGCGAAACAGACTTTGTTTCTAACAACGAAGACTTCAAGAAAGCCGGCGAAAAGATCCTCGACCTTATTTTTGAAAAGGGATACACAAAGGTAGAACAGGAACTTTCTGACGTTCTCCTCGACTTTGCTACACGTACACGTGAAAACATGTCTGTATCAAAGGTACAGATTATTGAAGTTCCAGCTAATGCAGCCCGTGGAATCTACGTACACAGCGACTTCAAGTCTGCTGCCATCGTAATCATCAACGGTTCTGCTGATCCAAAGGCAGAAGCTCTTGCAACAGACTGCTGTATGGCACAGGTTGCATACAAGCCAGCATACGTTAAGAAGGAAGATGTTCCACAGAGCTACATCGACGAACAGAAGGAAATCTTCATTGCCCAGATGAATGCTGATGAAAAGATGGCTTCTAAGCCAGAAGCTGCTAAGGCAAAGATTCTTGAAGGAAAGATCAACAAGACACTCGGTGAAGTTAGCCTTCTCGACCAGTCTTCAGTTGAAGATGACAAGATGACAATTGCACAGAGACTTGATGCAGTTGGAAAGGAACTTGGAACAAAGCTCGAACTTGCTTCTGTTAACATGTTCCTCCTTGGACAGTAATTCAAAATAACCAGACAGCGGTTTGTTTTCAGACCGCTGTCATACTTTTATATCAGGGGATTGAAAATGGCATCAGATAACGAAAGCCGCATGGAAAAAACAGTAAACGCACTCAAGGAAGAATACAATACAATCCGCACAGGAAGAGCAAGTGCATCAATTTTTGACAAAGTACGCGTTGACTACTACGGAACACCTACTCCTCTCAATCAGGTTGGAACAATCTCTATTCCTGATGCCAGATCAGTAATCATTGCACCTTTTGACAAGTCAATCATGGGTGACATTGAAAAAGCAATCCAGAAGGCAGAACTTGGCCTTAACCCTAGCAATGACGGCAAGGTAATCCGTATTGCAATTCCACCGCTAACAGCTGAACGCAGAAAGGACCTTGTTAAGCAGGCAAAGACAACAGCTGAAAACTACCGCACAACCATCCGCAACATCCGCCGCGATGGAAATGACGATCTCAAGAAGCAGCAGAAAGCAGGTGAACTTACAGAAGACCAGCTCAAGACAGAGACTGACAAGCTTCAGAAGCTTACCGACAAATATATTGACGAAATCAACAAGGTTTACGAAGCAAAAGAAAAGGAAATAATGGAATAATTCCATGGATCAGTTGCTTTCACCAGATGTAAACAACCTTCCCATCCATGTTGGCGTGATTATGGACGGGAACGGTAGATGGGCAAAAAAAAGGAATCTGATTCGCACCAACGGTCATACGGAAGGTCTTAAGCGTGGCAAGGAAATCGTAAAGGCCGCTTCCGACCTGGGGCTAAAGTTCCTGACTTTCTATACATTTTCCACGGAAAACTGGAAGCGTACGGAACAGGAAGTTGGATTCCTGATGAACCTGATTCACAAATATCTGCTGAGCAACTTTTCTTTTTCAAAGGAGAACAATATCAGGGTTAGGATTCTTGGCGACAAGACAAGGCTTCCTGATTTTGTTCAGAAAGATGTAAACGAAATTGAAGAATCTACAAAAGATTTTACGGGACTGACAGTTTGTCTTGCCATTAATTACGGTGGCCGGGATGAAATCATCAGAAGCGTAAAAAAAATGATTGCCGAAGGAAAGAATCCTGACGAAATCACTGAAAATGAAATATCCGGACATTTTGACTTTCCGGAACTGCCTGATGCAGATGTTATCATCAGAACTGGCGGAGAAAAGAGGCTGAGCAACTTCTTGATGTGGCATTCAGCATATTCCGAATTCATTTTCAAGGATACTCTTTGGCCAGACTATCATAAGGAAGAGTTCTACAGTGATATTGTAGAATTCCAGAAAAGAACAAGACGTTTTGGAGCTGTCCCACAATGAGTAAACTAGCATCAAGGCTGCTGGTATTTTTTATCGGTGTTCCGTTAATACTTGCAATAGTAATAGCACCTTTTTTTAACCATCTTCCTCTTCATGTTCTCATTTGCTTGATAGCGGGACTTGCGGCAAACGAACTTTATGACATTTTTTCAATAAAATACAAATTACCTTCTAAGATATTCATTATTTGCAACACTGTTTTTGTTGCTCTTGTTGCATCTGCCATAAACGTACTTCCCTACTTTATCGGGGTGCATTTTTCCAACGGGCAGGAACTTATTTCATACGCTTACGTGATTGCCATAACTGCCATTCTTTTTGTGGAAGTAATAAATACGTCTGAATTTGAAGCTTCAATCGCAAGAATCGGATTGTCAGCCTTCATCATTACATATTGCGGATACCTTATTACCTTCGTTTCAAGACTTGCACAGGATAGGGGCTATATGGACTACACAGTTCCATTTGTCTGCGTATTTCTTCTAATGGTATTTCTTTGCGACAGCATTGCATGGTTTCTTGGTGTTCTTCTTGGAAAAAACAACAGGGGCATCATCAAGGCCAGTCCCAACAAAAGCATCATGGGATTCATCGGTGGATTCATTGGTTCAGCTGGAGCTGGAGTAATTGGATTCCTTGTATGGCCGGAAGTTTTTGGGGAATCCCTTGTAAAGGTGATTTTCATGGGCATCATGGTGGCCTTGGTTTCAATTACTGGAGACCTGGCAGAATCCGTAATCAAGCGTTCTGCAGGAGTGAAGGATTCAGGCTGCTTGATTCCCGGCCGTGGAGGCGTGCTGGATTCCATCGATTCCATTGTAGTCGCCGCCCCAGTATACTATCTCCTTCTTGAAATTCTTTTTGGACCGTTTGCTTAATGAAAAAAAGGGTTCTTGTTTTAGGCTGTACAGGATCCATTGGCAGCCAGACCATTGACATTGCCAGAAAAATGGGCTCTGATTTTGAAATTTGCGGAGTTGCAGCAGGAACAAATAAAAAGGCTGTTGCTGACCTTTGCAAGGAATTTGACTGCAGTGGTACTGTATTTTCCGAAGACGGCATTGAAGGAATAAGAAAACTCGTAAAAGAAAGCAAAGCTGACATTGCTGTCAACGGAATTGCTGGAGCTGCAGGTCTTGAACCAAGCGTCATCGTTCTTGAAAATGGAATTGACCTTGCCCTGGCAAACAAGGAAACTGTTGTCATGGCATGGCATGCAGTCAAGGATCTTGCAAAAAAACACAACTGCAGCATAGTCCCTGTCGATTCAGAACACAGTGCAATATTCAACCTTACGCAAAAAATCGGTACTGAAAACATTAGCGAAATTGTCATTACTGCAAGCGGTGGTCCTTTCAGGAATCTTACAGACGAGCAGATAAGCAAGGTCACAGTTAAAGACGCCCTAAGGCATCCAACATGGAACATGGGTCCAAAGATTACCATTGACAGTGCAAGCCTTGCAAACAAGGGACTTGAAGTCATTGAAGCTGCCCGACTTTTTGACATGACCACTGATCGCATCAAGGTTGTGGTTCACCCGCAAAGCCTGATTCATTCACTAGTAAGAACAAAAGATGGCATGCTCTATGCGCAGATTTCAAATCCAGACATGAGGCACCCAATTTACGGTGCATTGGTCTGGCCTGAATACAGGGAAAACTATCTTGAGCCCTTTGACCTTGCTTCATGCGGTGAAATGACTTTTTTTCCTCCTAGAACAGATTCATTCCCTCTCCTTAACCTTGCATACAAATGTGCAGACAAGGGCAATTCATATACCATCGCGTTCAATGCAGCAAATGAAATTGCAGTCCATGCATTTCTTGAAAAAAAATGCACCTTCCCGCAGATTGCCCAGATTGTTGAAAAAACCCTTGAAAGCGACTGGAGCCTTGTTCCCGACACCCTCGAAAAAGTTTACCAGCAGGATGAAAAAGCCAGGGAAATTGCAAGGGACTGGTATGCCAAACTGACCGGAGACAAAAAGTGACTTTTGTTCTGGGGCTTATGGGATTAAGCTTTCTGGTATTTTTTCATGAACTTGGCCACTTCTTTGCAGCAAGAATTTTTGGCGTAAAGGTGGAAGCTTTTTCCATCGGAATGGGACCGGTTCTTCTTCACAAGACAGTTAAGGGAGTCGACTACAGGCTTTCACTTGTTCCAATTGGTGGATATTGCGCCATGAAAGGGGAACAGGACTTTGCTGAAGCTGTAGAACAGGGAAAAAAGGAAATTACCGGTGATCCAGATTCCTTCTATGTCGTTCATCCCTTGAAAAGACTCCTGATTGCATTTGCAGGTCCCTTCTTCAACTGGTTTTTCGGTTTTGCAGCATTCATCCTAATCGCTACAATAGGATACACATACTACAGCGCCGGTACAAAGGTTGACATGGCCGATGAAGTATATCCAGGCACTCCTTCCCCTGCCCACGAAAGCGGCATGAAAAGCGGGGACACAATCCTTTCCATAAATGACATTCCAATGAATGACTTTAGTGAAATTGCTGAATATGTGGCAACACACCCAGACCAGGATGTCAGTGTAAAAATTCTTCGCGACGAGAATCCCATGGACATAACGGTTCATACCCTTCTGGATAAGGAGACTGGAGCCGGCAAGATTGGAATTGTCTCAGACCCAAACTCGGTTACCCAGCATCTTTACAAGGCAAAGGGATTTTTTGACGCCATAAGGGAAGGCTTTGTTCAATCTTCAAAAATAATCAGGGTGACAATAACAAGCATACCCGTGCTTTTTAAGGGCGTAAAGATCACAAATGCAGTTTCCGGACCTGTGAGGATAACTTCCATTTTGGGTTCTACGGTTCAATCCGGATTCTCCATGGGAATAAAAACGGGATTCATCTGCTCCATGCAGTTTCTTGCCCTCATCAGCATTTCGCTGTTCCTTACAAACCTGCTGCCTGTTCCAATCCTCGACGGCGGCCTAATTCTATTTGCACTCATCGAATTCATAAGGGGAAAAAAGATTCCCCCAAAAATTCTTTTATACATCCAGTACTGCGGAATTGCCATTGTTGCTGCCCTGTTCATTCTTTCCCTGACTGGTGATATATTCTATTTTATGAGAAAATAACCTGGAGATATTGATGAAAGCCATAAGAATACTATCAGTTTTTGCACTGTCACTTTTAACATCAGCTTTTGCCCAGGGATATGTATCGACACAATCCCACGAAGGAAGAATAAATGAACTGATGACCCTTGAAACATCTTCAAATTTTTCAAGCACATTCTATTCAGCAGGAAACGACGGATTCATCGTAAAATGGACAAAAGACGGAATGGGAGAACACTACCAGATTTCCGACAAGCAGATCCGCCTTATAGCTCGAAATCCACTGACAGGTGATGTTGCAGTTTATGAAAGCGACGGCATCTCAGTCAACCGCATTACGGTAATAGACCCTAAGACCTACGCAAAAAAATTCTCCAAGAAATTCACGGACTCCATCTCCTGCCTTTCCTATTCCGCAAAGGGAACCCATCTTTTTGTTGGAACAAATGCTGTAAACGGCACATACATCCTAAATGCAAAGACAGGAAACGTAACAAAGAAAATCAGCGACTGTCCGGGAATTGTAACCATGGCTAAGACTGGCCAGAGTGAAACACGGGCAATGCTGTACCTTAAGAGCGGTTCCATTGTCTACTACAACCTTAAGAACCTTAAGACGGAAAGAAAGATCAGCACCCAGTCAAACCTGGATCAGCCCATGATTTTTGGAAAGGGAAATTTCAACAACCGCTTCCTTGCTGGAATAAGGGACAACTATCTATACATCATAGATTCAATGAACGGCAAAACCCTTGCTTCCTACCCTGCAACCGGCGGATTGATTTTTTCTTCTGAATTCGAGTCCGGGGAAAAACAGGGGCTATACTTTGTAACCGAAAGCGGAAAGACATTCACCCTAAAGATGATTGATTCAGAAATGATGAAGAAAATGGTTGCAGAAAATGCACAGCCAGCTCCTCTTATCGTGAAGAATTTTACGGGCCTCAGAAGCCGCGACAAGTTCACGTGCGGGGCAAAAAACTCTGGTACCATAATCCTTGGAACCCAGTCAGGCAACATCTACACCATGACTGACATTCCTGAATCGGAAATGTATTCCCTCTTTGCCATAACTGAGAACATGTACCAGAAAATCTATGACATAGAGGCAGGCGGAAAGAATTTCTACTGTCTTACTGCCAACTCAGTTTTCCAGACTTCCTATGATACAAAGGTCATGAACAGAATTGGGACCAATCCGGGCCAGACTAACCTGATGAAATTTGGAAACCAGCTTCTCCTGTGGTCAAAGAACAAGTCAAAGGCAGTTCAGACTCTGGAAACGGATGGTAGCGACACCCTGACAACCTTATTCACTCCATCAAACCAGATCCGTTCACTGCGAATTGCAGGAAACAAAATCGTCTACGTTCTTGGAACTTCTTCCGTAAACATTTTCAACATCGAATCGAAAAAGAACTATGAAGTCTACTCGGGAACATCTCTTCAGGATGCAGTGCTCATAAACGACAACACCATCTATGTTTCGAAAACGGCAACAGGCAGAGGGGACTCCCCTTTAATTTCTGTAAACATCCAGACGGGAGAAACTGTGCCACTGAAATTTCCAGGAGACGTAGCATTCTCATTAAGCTATGATTACGGAAAGGACAATTCCTACGTTTATGGAATTTCCATCAATTCAGATGAAAACTCTTCAAGGACAGAAGTGTTCTCATACAATCCAAAGAACGGTTCCCGCACCATGCTTCTTAACCTTCAGTCTGAAGATTCCGATGCATTCACTTCAATCAAGCTTCCACTGGTTTACACCAACATCGGCAAAAACCAGATACGTTCGTTCAATACGATGTCAAACAAAACGACCGTATACAGACGCTCTGCATCCATGCCATTGAAAGTTGCAGGCAGCTCTGACCGTCTTGCGGTGCTCAACTACAACGGAAGCATATCATGGTATTCACCAGTTTCACAGGCAGTTCTTGCCGACTGGTACCTTACAACGGAAGGCGAATGGTTTGAATTCTGATTCATTCCAAATGAGAGGGATACTGCCACAAGCCATTGAATAAAACCCTGGCTTATTTTTTCGGAGGACAACATGACTGAGATTCTTATCAACGGAAACTTTCTCTGCAGAAACCTTACGGGAATAGAACGCTTTGCCTTTGAAACTCTCAAGGAACTGGATTGCCTTTTGAATGAAGGAGATAAACCAAACGTTAACTTTTCAATTCTTGTTCCTGCCAACGCAAGGTCAATTCCATCCTACAAGAACATTTCGATCATTACATCCGAAAAGGAAATTCACGGCTTTCCAAAATGGGACCTTATTGAATTCAAGAAGCAGTGCAAGAAACGCAATGCCATTGCCCTGGGATTTTCAAACACTGCCCCCCTTGGAAAAATGTGCGGATATGAATTCATCCATGACATATACGCTGCTGACTGCCCCGAGGATTTTTCAGGCCTTAAGGACAAGCTGGTTAGAATCTACAGTCTCCTGAACTATTGGAACATTGCAAGAAACGCAAGGCATATCTTTACCGTTTCAAATTTCAGCAGGAACCAGATTGTTTCCAGATACAGGTGCAGCGAATCAAGGATATCAGTAATTCCAAACGGATGGGATCATTTTAAGTCCATAGCTGAAGACGATTCCATATTTGACAGATTCACCAAACTTGAAAAGGGGAAATTCTATTTTACCCTCGGATCCCTAAGCAAAAGAAAAAATCTTGTATGGATTGCAAGGCATGCGGAAAAAAATCCGGAAGAGATTTTTGCAGTCAGCGGAAAGGCAATATCAGGACTTGTACCGGAAGAACTTGAAGTCTTGAAGAATCTTGGCAACGTAGTTCTCCTTGGTTATGTAAAGGATGAAGAAGTCAAGTCGCTGATGAAAAACTGCAGGGCCTTCATATTTCCATCATATTACGAAGGATTTGGGATTCCACCCCTTGAAGCCCAGTCGGTCGGTGCACCCGTTATCGTGTCAAGGGATGCAAGCCTTGGCGAAATTTACGGAAGCTGCGCCCACTACATTGATTCATCAAATCCTGACATCAATCTGGACGACCTGCTGAAAGAACCAGTGGAATCCCCGGAACCTGTCCTTGAAAAGTACACATACAAAAATGCTGCAGCAAAGCTTCTTGAAAAAATCCTTAACTGTGAGGCTGATGAATGAAACTTGCCATCGACTGCCGCATGAGCGGAAAAAGCGGAATTGGAACTTTTTTTGACGGAATTCTCCCCTATTTATACAGGAACATCGAAAACCTTGTGCTCATCGGTTTTGACGACGGAGTTATTGAAGCAAAGAAAAGCTTGTTCCCGAATGCACGGTTTATTTCCTGCAGCATCAAGATGTTTTCCATAAAGGAACTGTTCAATTTTCCAAAAGACATTCTCAGGGAAATAAATGAATGCGATGCGTATTTTACGCCATACTGCAACATTCCAGGTGGAATTAAGGTTCCAGTTTATTCTACAATTCACGATGTAGTTTTCCTTGACGTAAAGGGCCTGGCTTCTACGGCTGGAACTTTTGCACGCAAGCTTTTCTACAAGAACGCAATTGCAAAATCCCGCTGCATATTCACGGTTTCCGAATTCAGCAGTGCAAGAATTAAAAAGCAGCTCAGATGCAAGAAGGACATCTGCGTGGTTTACAACGGCATCCCTGCCTACCTTGAAACGCCAGTTGAACCAAAACCGGAAAAAGACAGTTCCATCATCTACATTGGCAACATAAAGAAACACAAGGGACTGTCCATTCTCCTGGGAGCCTACGAAAAATTCCTTTCAAAGACATCCTTCCAGCAAGATGAAAAACCGGTTCTTCTTGTAGTTGGAAAACAGGATAATTTCAGAAGCTCAGATGATTCAGCAGGGGTAACGATCAGCAGGATAAATGAAGCATATCCCGACAGCATAAAATTCACGGGGTTCATCGGAGACGAAGACCTTAAGGTTCTCATTGCAAAATCCCGGTTTCTTGTGCAGCCGTCCCTGTATGAAGGATTTGGCATTCCACCACTCCAGGCACTGTACATGGGAACAAAGGCCCTGATATCCGACATTCCGGTTTTCAAGGAAATTTACGAAGGATTTCCAGTGACATTTTTTAAGTCGGAAGACATTGATGACCTTGCAGCCAAGATGGATTCATTATGGAACAGCAAGGAAACAGGCCCAAACCCAAAGGACATTCCTCAAAAATACTCATACGAATCCACAGCCAAACTCATTTTGAACAAAATTACAAAAAGCAAATAGACTTTTATCACACTTTCTTCTATAATTAGTGTAATGGAAAAAAATGATAAATTTCTAAAAGAATTGAAATCTCAGTACAGGCACACAAGTTCTTTCTTTTCCGGTACCGCACTGGCACTGGTGGATGCTATTGTGTTCATGGCTTCAATCTGCCTTGGATTCTTCATCATTAACTTCATTAATCCAAGCTGGATCAATTTTAAATCTTTCGTTAAATATACTGTTTTCATGCCGGGTGTTTTTGCAATTTTCTACGCAACCGGACTTTATCCTGGAATTCTCCTTGCTCCGGAAGAGGAAATCAAGCGTTTTTCCATTACTTCCTTTTTTATCCTCATGGGCGAAGCTGTTGCCATCATGACCATCAAGTCAACATACGATTTCATTCCGATTGCTGCAGCACTTGTACTTGCATGGCCCTTCTGCACTCTTTTTCTTCCCTTGGGACGCGAGGTTGCAAAAAGGTTTTACAGCAGATTCAACTGGTGGGGTGTTCCTGCCATAGTGTACAGCAAGAAAGATGAAGCAAAGGAGATTGTCGACCGCCTGACAAAACGGAAGTACCTGGGCTATATTCCAATCATCATCATCACTGACTCACAGGAACACTTGAGCAACTTTGATGGAATCCCTGTCCTTACGCAGGGGCCGGTAACGGATGAAATTCTCAAAGCCTTGAAGATAAAGGTTGCCATAATCTGCGGTTATGAAAATGACATTGAAAAGATCCTTACAAATTTCAGATATGTAATCCGGGTTCCAAAGGACAGAAACATTGCCGCCCTTTCCCTTAGAATGAAGGACTTCGGGGGAATCCTGGGGTTTTCTTCTACAAACTACCTTACAAAGCCAGGTGCCCTTTTCATAAAGCGTTCACTGGACATTGGTGCATGCCTTTTGGCCTCACCTATCCTCATACTTGCAACGATCGTAATCTCCATAATAATAAAGATCACTTCTCCAGGGCCTGTTTTCTTTGGCCATAAACGAGTTGGAAGATACCATAAGGAAATTAAATGCTGGAAATTCCGATCCATGGTCAACAATTCCCAGGAGATGCTTGAACACATCCTTGCCACGGATCCTGTAAGAGCTGCAGAATGGGAAAAGGACCGGAAGTTCACCGATGATCCTCGCGTAACAAAATTCGGCAAATTCCTTCGAAAAACGAGCCTTGATGAGCTGCCTCAGTTATGGAACGTGTTCACAGGTGAAATGTCCCTCATTGGACCTCGACCTGTTACGGTACCGGAACTGGAAAAATACGGCAAATATACAGACTACGTTCTTTCGGTTAAGCCAGGATTAAGCGGCATGTGGCAGATTTCCGGCAGAAGCGACACAGGCTACGAAGAAAGAATTAACCTTGATACCTACTACATCCAGAACTGGTCCGTATGGATTGACCTTTGGATCTTGATAAAAACCATTGCTGTTGTAATAAAAGGAAAAGGTGCATATTAATATGTCCAATCATTCCCTCATGAAAAAAATGTTTATTGCATTGGTGTCCGCCATTGCGATTTCCAGTGCTTATTCTCAAGAAAATGAAAGATTCCAGATAAAGGAGCTCATTCATGCTCCAAAAGGAAAGACCAATCCTTATGCTGTTGAAAGAAGCATTCCTGACATCCAGTATGACAAGGTATTTGAATCTGAGGAACACCTTGAAAGGTATCTTGACGGTGTAAGGCAGCATATCGAGAACACAAGGCTCTTAAAGGATATTGAATATACCTACGAAATTTCCGAAACAACGGATGACGGAATAAACCTGATCTCTGCAACCTACTCTTACGATGACACGACAACATTCATCATATTCCCAAAGCCGAAATTTGACACAAATGATGGTATTGAAGTTAAATTCAAGCTTAAGGACAACAATTTTCTTGGGCTCATGAACCCATTCAATGCCGACGTCAACTTGAATTTTGGTGATGAAGATGAACCTTCAAACTATTCCAAGGTAACTGCTGGCTTTAATATTTCCTACGATTATCCCTTCAACATAAAGAAAACCCAGGAAACATGGTCCAACTCCCTTGACTTGGACTGGACACTGGGCAGCGGAATGCCTGAATTTGACTACAGCACTGGGCTTACGGTTTCAGTACCGGTCAAAAGCCATAAGATTGTTTTCTCAGCAAAGCAGTCATTCATCAGGAACACCAGATATTCAAAATATGACGATGACTTCTATTATGTTGAATACGGCAGCATATCCATGCCTTTTGTAATAGGATACATTAAGGATACTACAGCCGTAACTTATACTCCCTATACTGACATTACCTACAACTGGGATTCCAATGGCATCAACAGCCACAATATCGAACTGAACCAAACTCCTTTGGCCAGGGTCGGACAAAAACTTAGCATTGACCGCGCCAACTGGATTGGGCCAAACAACTTTCGCCAGGGTTATGTTTTTTCTGCAGATGAAAGCCTTGGATGGGACTTTAGCGCAGATACCCTCAACAAGCATCTGGTCCCACAGGCAAATGCTGAAATTCAGGCATTCAAGGCATTTAAGTACGTTGGCTTCTCTGCACGCGTAATGGGAATGGCCGGCATGAATTCGAACTATTCAATCGGTAAATACCTTCGCGGTGCTCCTGACAAGCAGGAATTTGACGATGACTACTACAATGACCCGGACAACAACTATGCATTAAATACACCTGGAGCCATTGTATTCAACTTTGACATGCCGGTTCACATAGTGACTACCCATTGGCTTGACTGGGGATACGGAATGTTCGGGGAATATGATACAAAGCCGGGATTCGTAAAAGCCATTGCTTTCATCCCCCACAAACTGTTCAAGTATCTTGACTTTGAATTGCAGATGAGTCCCTTTGCCGATGCGGGGCTCATAAAAAACAGGGCTACTGGTTCAAACGTATTCTACAAGGAAGGAATCTATACGGGTGGTCTTGAAGTTCTTGTTTACCCTGAAAGATGGAAAAGCTTTGTCATCAGGGCAAGTCTTGGCATAGACGGATCAAAACTTGTACTTAACGGAAAGAAGGGATTTGACAGTGACTGGCGAAGAGGATCAAAATGGGAAGCCTATTTTGGTCTTGGCCTCCATTTCTAACCCATTATTAAACTGCAATAAATCTTAAAATTTTGATTCAAGCATTCTCTTGCTGTAAAGAACCCAGTATTCTTCCGGGAGATTTTCAGCAAGAACTTCTGTAAGCATCCTTGCAAAATCATAGTTCCCATTTTCCAAGGCTGAACCGGCAAAGGAACAGTAAAGCTGCCAAATGCTGTTGTTGTTTCCCCACTGAACTATGTCATTGTATCTGGCACACTGTAACAACAGATCGCCAATGGAAAAATATTCATAACCCGTCAACCGCTGGGTAATTATGCTTTCAATCTTTGATGTAGCAGATATGGCAGCAAGGGCATTGCACTTTAGCATCTTGTCAACCTGGCCGCATTCTTCATAGTACTGTCCAAGCTTGATCAATGCATTCAGTGTGTCAGCACCATCACATCGATACAAAAGGAAAAACTTTTCCATGCTGTCCGGTGAATTGGAAGTTATGGTTCTGATCAGGGCCCTCATGTAATTCGAATCCCTGTAAAAATCATTTTCCATGACTACAAGCAGAAGATACTTTTCATAATCTTCCTTTCGGTCAAGATTGATTGAAAGATCAGCAAGGTCATACAAAAGATCCGTTTTTTTCATCGGAACATCCAGGTTAATTGAATAATCATAGGCATTCTTCATGTAGCCAAATGCAATTTCATCCTCACCTTCAAGCCTGTAGATCTTGCCCAAAAGATAGTCGGCTTCCGGATATTCAGCATAGACCTTTACGTAGTCAAAAACCCTGTTGTAGGAATTGTCAAAATATTCAGTACCAAGCTTTTCGCAATGGCTGGTTATGATGTCTATGGCATCATTGAATTCAAGTTCACGAAGGGTTGGAACGATTCTATCCAATGCATCGCCTTCCCTGCGCACCTTCGCCTTCTTTAGGGTATTTTCAAGAATATAGGTTTGCCATGCCGCATCCTGCCTTCTTATGGTCTTGCACTGTTCCGCATATTTCAAGGCTTCATGAAAATCACCATTATCATAGGCATTTTCTGCCTTAATAAGGTAACGCCAGGCTTCCTGCCCTTTCTGAACTTTTCTGGGAACAACCTGTGCAGAACAAAATGCACCAATGATTGAAAACAATACGGCAAAAGAAACAATCCTAATTCTTCTATTCATTATTCAAAGAGACTCCAATTCTTCCTCGAATACATTATCGGCATCTTTGGCATCAATTGTTCGCACAATTTTACCCTTTTTGAAAATTATGCACTTGTCCTTGCCACCTGCAATTCCGAGATCTGCATGCTTGCCTTCCCCAGGGCCGTTTACAACGCATCCCATAACCGCAATGGTAATGTCCTTGTTCATGGCAATAAGGCGATTCTGCCACCTGTCAACAAAGGAATGGACGTCAAATCCCAGTCTTCCGCATCTTGGGCAGCTAACAATGGTTACCCCACCTTTCCTGAGTCCGCATTCATGAAGAATTTCTCGGCCCGTAATAACCTCATTTTCTGGACTTGAACTTAAGCTTACCCTGATGGTTGAGCCGATTCCTTCCCTTAAAAGATGGGTAAATGCCATGGTAGATTTTACGATGCCTGTAATCAAAGGACCAGCTTCCGTCACGCCAATATGAAGTGGAACATCACTGACTTTGGCAAATTCCTCATTGGCAAGAATTGTCTCTTCAACGGAACTGGCCTTCATGCTGACAACATAATTCTTGAATCCAAGTTCCTCAAAAACTGCAGCTTCCCTTAAGGCAGTTTCTGCAAGAGCCTTTGCACGTGTAATTTTTCCTTCAACGACCTGTTCCTCAAGATCCTTTGGAAGGCTGCCCGTATTGACGCCTATGCGGATGGCAGCCCCCTTTTCCTGGCACTTAAGAACAACAGCCTTAACCCGTTCAATGTCACCAATATTACCCGGATTTATCCTGATGACCGGAACCGTACCTTTAAGGCATTCCAAGGCAAGCTTGTAGTCAAAGTGAATGTCTGCAACGAGGGGAACATCAGTATGGGCCTGTATTACGCAAAGACCATGGGCACTTTCCATGTCAGGAACTGCAAACCGAATTATGTCGCACCCAAGGGATTTCAAGGTGTTTATCTGCCTGAGGATTTCCTGAAGCTTTGGAGAATCTTCCGTCACATCAGTTATCCCGTCTTTCCACATGGTCTGAATGGTCACAGGATTGCTTCCACCAACAAGTACCTTTCTTATTCCATTGCTTCCGCCAACTGTTACAACGCGGGGAATCTTAAATTCATTAGACATAGTTACAGTATAGCGATTTTAACAAAAGACCGCTATACTTGAATCATCATGGAAGAACGACAAAAAATTCACTTTACCTGCCCAACCCTTCAATAAATTCCAGACAAAAAAAATCCCCCGGACAGAACAAATGAACTGAATCCGGAGGATAAAAGTTCCATCACCTGATGGAATGTAACTTCCTTAGCCTGATATGCATAAGGAAGTACAAGAATTAATTAGCAGACGATCATTCCGAAAACCATGCTGAACAAGGCAATTGTTTCACAAAGACCAACAACCATGATGTACTGAGAGAAACCCTTTCCTGTTTCTGCAAGTGCATCAGAACCTGCAGCACCAGCCTTACCCTGAGCAACAGCTGACATGCACATTGAAAGACCACAAGCAAGGCCAAGGCCAAGAAGGAAAAGTCCGTCAGCAGCAGATGTTCTCATTGAGTTCATCAAAAGGAATCCATAGATTGTCTGTGTAAGAGGAGCACCAGCAAAAACAACAAGAAGGAATGGAGCTGGCTTGTTGTTAAGATAACAACGCTTCCAAGCACCGATTGCACCCTGTCCAGCAGTTCCAATACCGATTGCACTACCCATAGCTGCAATACCCATTACAATACCTGCACCGATCATACCCCAGTTCATAAATACTCCTTAATCGCAAATTAGCGACATGTTTTAATGTTTTTTATACCACCTGCAGCAATCATCTGCCGCAGGAAAGTTTGTTAGTTTTCCGAGAACGGCTTGTATTTTGAGCCGCTCCATGACATTCCAAGATGCTGGCTGAATTCAAGTGTATTCAAGCGAACACCGTGAACGATTACGGACAGAAGATTCAAGACCATGTTAAGTCCGTGTCCAAAACACAGCAGGATTACACCGAATACTACCATAATCAGCTTACCAAACATTGGACCTGCCATGGTATTAACCGTATTGCTTATGGCAGCACCCGCAAGGGCAACGGCCCAAAGACGGATGTACGAAACAATATCAGAAAATACGTTTACAATGCCAAGAAGAACACTGATGATATTCTTGCAGCTTTCCATGATTGAATTCTTGATGCTTCCATCGTAATTGCTGAAAACAAAATTCAAGGCAAAGCCGAATCCAAGAACACCAAGTGCAATCACCGGCGTATATGGTGAAAGGTTGATTCCAAGGAAGCGGATTGCATCCTCAGAAATTCCCAACGGATAGGCAATTGGGTCAACAACCATGTCAAGAACGACATAGAACATTCCCCAAAGCTCAAGAAGGGCTCCAAGTTCACCAAGGCATTTAAGGGATTTTCTGTAACGCAATATACCCTTTGTATGTGCAACACTCAGCTGAAGAATTGCAAGGATGAAACAGAAAATCTGCTGGTTTGTATTGGCCTTGTCAGTTCCAATCTTGGCGGCAGAAATAGGTGCAAATGATGCATCTACCATCCATGCCGGAAGTCTGGAAGCTTCAATGCCAAACCATGTACAAGTAAGAACACCCCAAGTCATAGTACAAAGACCAAGAAGAAGGATGAACACATTAATTGGTGCAAAGGAAGTGCCAGTCTTTGCTCCCTTGCCCATCATCATGAGGGCAACAGCCGAAATCAGGGCACCATAACCTGCATCACCAAAAATCATTGCAAAGAAGATGCAGAAGAACAGGAGGAACCATCCGGAAATGTCATATTCATGATAGCCCGGGGTTACATCAAGGAAGTTTGTCAACGGATAAATGAGACTTACAACCTTGTTGTTCTTAAGCTTTGTCGGAACAGGATCGTCTTCCCTAGGCTCTTCAGCGATGAAAGCCCAGCTGTTGTCAGAACAAACCTGCTTGAATTTCTTCATGGCATCTACAGGAACATATCCAGTGAGCCAAGCAAGAGCCTTTTCCGGGTTCTCCAGGTCATCAGGATTTTCACACTGCATGCCGCTTGAAATGTTTTCAAATTCAATCTTCGACAAAAGAATCTTCTTGCATTCTGCAAAAGTCTTCTCATATTTCTTGGCAGTAAGAATCTCACGGTCAAGACGTTCAATCTCAGACTTTGCCTTTGCAATTTCTTCCTGAAGAACAGCAGTTGACAGTTCTGGAAGAGGAACAGCATAAGCCTCTGCAGGAAGTCCCTGCGGACGATCCTCGAGTTCAGATTCGGAAACAACAACAAACCTTGTAACCTTGTTTACTGTGTTTACCACAACAGTCTGAACATCTTCACCAATGGCAGAATACTTTTCCTGTGGAATTTCATACATGTAAAGGAAAAGCCCCTTTTCCTTGAGAGCATCCATCTCTACAGGATCAACACTACCCCATTTTTCAAGGCGTGCAAGCTCCTGCGTATTCTGGTTAATTTTGTCAAAAAGACTCTTCTTGGCATCGCTAAAGCCAATGATTTCCTTGGCCTTGGCAATGGCTTCTTCAGAAGTAAGGGAAACCTGTTCCACAGTCTGCTTCTTTGGAATTGCAACCTCTTCCAAAAGGGAAATTGCCTTCTCCGTTTCAGAAGATGCTTCCTTATAAGCAGCAAGTTCAGGACTGTTTCCTTCAAGGGCCTCAAGATGAACGACTCCAGCCTTACGCAGTGCCTTGAGAGATTCTTCCTTTTCTGCCTTCAATATGACAAGGGAAACTTTCTTCATTTCTACGATCATTCTTCAGTTTCCTCCTTGTCTGCAACATTCTGAAGCTTTTTCTTGGAAATCTTAGAGCGAACAACGGCAGCAACCTGTTCATCCCCGAGGAAAATACCGATTTTCTTGATATTCTGCTTGGTTTCAGGAATCTTAACCTTTTCAAAAAGGTTTACACGCTGTGTTGTAGTCCTAAGTTCCTTTGACAGAAGCTTAACCTGCTCGTCCAGGACTTCTGCCATAAGATCCAGCTCCAGGGCCTTTTCCATGCGGTCTGCAGCCATATCAATCCACAAAGGAGTTGTATAAAGGTCGTAATCTCCACGACCAAAATCTGCACCTTCGAAAACTGGAATTTTAACGCCCGCAATATTGCCCCAGCCCTTCTTGATATTCTTTACGGTTACCATGTCAGGCTTAAAAGCATCTTTTTCACCAAAAACGGAAATCCAGTTTTCAAATTCAGCCTCAAGCGCCTTCTTTTGGGCACGGACTTCCTTTGCCTTTTCGTCAATGGTGCGGATTTCTGACTGCAGCTGCTGTTTCTTGAGCGTAAGAGTAGGAAGATAGCGCTGATACATCTTAAGCGCGTCTTTCTGAGTCTTCTGCTCGTTTTTAGTCAGCTTTATTTTTGCCATAAAATATCCTTACGAAAGTTTATTTATTAGGCCAGAATTCATCAATCAATTCTGTCTTAAGACCCGTTTCGTTCTTTTCAAAACATTCAGCAAGGATCTTCCATCCGTTGTCCAATGCTTCTTCAAGAGGAACGTTAACAGTAAGGTCCATCATCTTTGCCTCAAACTGAACGCCATACTTGAGGAGCTTTTCATCCCATGCACTCATGTTAAAGCCCATGGACTTCTTTTCAAGAGTATCCTTGTAAGAAGCGTAAAGACGAATCATGGCATCCATCAATGAACGGTGGTCCTTGCGTGTCTTGTTGTTAACCTGCTGCTTAAGACGTGACAAAGAACCGAATGGCTCAATGCGTCCGCCCTTAAGATAGTACTGACCTTCCGTAATGTAACCGGTGTTATCTGGAACCGGGTGAGTAACGTCGTCACCAGGCATTGTTGTAACGGCAAGAACTGTAATTGAACCTGAATCGTTAAAGTCAACAGCCTTTTCATAGCGAGAAGCAAGCTGAGAGTAGAGGTCTCCAGGATAACCACGGTTTGAAGGAACCTGTTCCTGTGTAATGGCGATTTCCTTCATTGAGTCGGCAAAGTTTGTCATGTCTGTAAGAAGAACAAGAACATCCTTTCCCTTAAGGGCAAACTTTTCTGCAACGGCAAGTGAAAGGTCAGGAATCTTCATACATTCTACAGTTGGGTCAGCAGCTGTGTGAACGAACATAACCGTCTTTGAAAGGGCTCCACCTTCTTCCAGTGTCTTCTTGAAGAAAAGGTAGTCATCATATTTAAGACCCATACCACCGAGAACGATTACATCTGCCTCTGCCTGCATGGCAATGCGTGCAAGAAGCTGGTTGTATGGTTCACCGGAGATGGAGAAGATTGGAATCTTCTGTGAAACAACCAATGTGTTGAAAACATCAATCATCGGAATGTTTGTACGCATCATGCGGTTAGGATTGATACGCTTAGAAGGGTTTACAGAAGGACCACCAATGGAAATGAGGTTTTCCGTAAGGGCTGGACCGTGATCGCGAGGTTCAGCAGAACCGTTAAAAATGCGTCCAAGAAGGTCATCGCTGAAGGAAATCTTCATGTCGTGACCAAGGAAGCGAATCTGATCGTTTGTTGCAACACCACGACCACCGGCAAAAACCTGAAGCGAAACAGTCTCACCATCGATCTTGTTGACTTCGGCAAGAGACTTACCAAAGCGTGTCGTGATTTCTGCAAGTTCATTGAGCTTTACGCCCTTTGCCTTGACAGTAATAACGCTACCGTTAATGCTTTCGATTTTGCTGTATACTTTAGCCATTATTCACCGTCCTTAAGAAGTGCCTTTACTTCTTCAGTAACCTGTGCATTCTTTTCTGCCAGTGTTGAATCAATTGCACTTTCAGCCTTGTCAAATTCAGAAGACTTGAATGCCTTGTAGTTCATATCACGGAAATTCTGTGTAAGCTTGTTGAAGAACGTACGTGCATCGTCCTTTTCTTCAAAGTCAAATGTTGAACCAAGAATTCCAACGATCTTTGCAAATACATACTGCTGGCGTTCGATTGAAGTAGCACCTTCAATATCATCAAATGAATCCTGCTGCATGTAGATTGCATCAAGGAATTCACTCTTAAGGTAAAGAACGAAGTCCGAAAGGCTTGTACCTTCTTCACCAACAACCTTCATCATCTGGTTAACTTCTGCACCGCGCTTGTAAACAACACGAGCATAATCTACCCAAGACTTTGTGATTACAGGCTTGTACTTTGACCATGAATCAAGTGGGTCGATGGCTGGATAGCGGCGTGCATCAGAGCGGGCACGTGAAAGACCGTGGAATGCACCAACAACCTTAAGTGTTGCCTGTGTAACCGGTTCTTCAAAGTTACCACCGGCAGGAGAAACCGTACCACCGATTGTTACGGAACCAGTGTTTCCGTCACGGAGCTTTACGATACCTGCACGTTCATAGAATGAAGCGATTGTAGATTCAAGGTAAGCTGGGAATGCTTCTTCACCAGGGATTTCCTCAAGACGACCAGACATTTCGCGCATGGCCTGGGCCCAACGAGATGTAGAGTCTGCAAGAAGAAGAACGTTAAGTCCCATCTGGCGGTAGTATTCAGCAAGAGTAACACCCGTGTAACAAGAAGCTTCGCGGGAAGCAACAGGCATTGAAGAAGTGTTACAGATGATGATTGTACGTTCCATAAGTGAACGGCCTGTTCTTGGGTCCTTCAGTTCTGGGAATTCTGTAAGCGTTTCAACAACTTCACCGGCACGTTCTCCACAGGCAGCGATGATTACAATGTCAACGTTTGCGTTGCGGGATGTTGTGTGCTGGAGAACTGTCTTACCTGCACCGAATGGTCCTGGGATACAGTATGTACCACCACGGGCTACAGGGAAGAATGTATCGATAAGACGAACCTTTGTTTCCATTGGTTCATCAGGGCTAAGGCGTTCTGCATAACAGTTAACTGCACGCTTAACAGGCCACTTGAAGCTCATGCTGATGTCAACGCTCTTGCCCTTTTCGTCAACCAAAGTAGCGACTGCATCGTGAATCTTATATGATCCTGCCTTTGCAATCTTCTTGATTGTGTATGTTCCAAGGAATCCGAATGGAACGAGAATCTTGTGTGTAAATGGTCCTTCAGGAACAGTACCAACGCTGTCACCGGCAAGAACCTTGTCTCCTTCCTTTGCAGTTGGTGTGAATTCCCACTTCTTTTCTTCATCAAGAGCAGGAAGATAGACACCGCGTTCAAGGAAGTAGCCTGATTTTTCTGCAAGCAATGGAAGCGGATTCTGAAGACCGTCGTAAACCTGACCAAGAAGACCAGGACCAACTTCTACAGAAAGCAGATCACCTGTAAATTCAACAGAACAGTCTGTGGAAATACCGTTTGTCATTTCGTAAATCTGCATCTGAGCTGTATTACCGCGGATACGGATTACCTCACCCTTAAGGCTCTGACCGTCAACTTTAACGTAGCCTACTTCGTTGAGAGAAACCTTTCCGTCAAATTCAACAGAAACCATGTTTCCGTTTACAGCTACAACTTTACCTTTTGTATCTGTCATTTGTTTTCTCCAAGAATTTCATCATAGATTTTGTGATAAGAAGCCAAACCTTCATCCCTGTTAAACTTCTTCATGCGCTCCGCAAGCATAAGCTTGAGTCCGTAATTATAGACGGCATCAACGGAAAACATGTCCATTGGAGCCAGCCTGTCCAGAACACTCATTCTGTACTGATTAAGGAACTGCTCGGCGCTTAAAGGACTGTCCATTCCCGTGGCAGTGCGGGCTGCCTGAATTACCTCGCCATCACTCGTCTGAGGAAGATCCTTTGTGTCCTTCTTCATCTTAAGTGCGCGAAGCTGGGCCAGTGCAAGGCGAAGGTTTCTCTCCTTCTCATACCACTGGTCAAGGAATGCAGACCCGGTGCTTTTTGATTCCAGTGGAGGCTCAAGGGTAAGGTTCTGGGCAACTTCATTTGCCTTTTCAGACATGAAGCGTGAACACAAATCCTTGTAATACATGACAGTCAGAGGAAGTTTCTGAGAACTGTCATCATTCACTGAGAATGCTGGAAGCTGGGCCACTAAATAATAGAGATGTTCCACTATTTTGTTTCCTTCTTAGTCGTCTTTGCTCTTGTAGTCTTGGCAGCAGCCTTCTTTTCTGGAGCCGGGTCGTCTGCCGGTTCTTCCTCAACAGAAACTTCTTCTACAGGAATGCCAGCGGCAGCCTTCTTCATGATTTCTGTTGTCTTTGGATTAAGGTAGGCACTGAAAAGAGAAGCAACTTCTTCTGCGCTGAAGTCATAGAAAGCAGCTCCACCCTTTGTACCGATCCTGAATCCTGCAGAAAGGGATGCATCACTCTTGATTTCAATTCCCTTTGCAAGCTTGCCCTTAAGAGCTGTCTTAACTGCCGATTCAAGAGCATTGAGATCCTTGGCAGGAAGAAGAACAGACACGTCAGTTGCATCATTGTTTGCAGCCCATGCCTTAAGTGTGTCAGGAATAAGCTTCTTGAGCACATCCTTGTCCATGGCCTTTGCAGTTTCTGCACTTACGAGGGCTGAAAGTTCCTTGTTGATTCCATCCCTGAAAGAAATGATAAGATTGCGGCCAGCCTGGGCAATTGCATCCTCACTGGCTTTTTCCATGCGTTCTGTTTCTGCCTTTGCAGTCTTAATGATGCTGTCAGCCTTGGCTTCTGCGTCACTTACAATAGAAGCAGCCTTTTTTTCTGCATCAGCAATAATCTTTGCAGCAGCAGATTCAGCACTTGCAACTCCGTCCTTTTTGATCTTTTCGATCAGTTCTTGTAACTGAATGTCCATTACAACCTCTCTATTTGATGTGATTATTTACACAATAATGCTTTAGAAATCAAAACCATACACTGTAACTTCGTGATATGGCTTATCCGGTGTCACGATGCAAGAAGGAAAGTTCTTCTGGTTTGGAGTATCAGGACAGCTTTCCGTCTCAAGGCAAACTGCATCATGCCTCTTGTGAACATATCCATTCTTTCCGACAAAACCTTCTATATAATTTGCCGTATAAACCTGGCATGCAGGAAGAGTCGTTGCCACAGACATGGACCTTCCACTTGCAGGATCCTTAAGGAGGGCAAATTTCTTCAGGGAACCGTCAAAGCCGTCAACACAGAAAGCGTGGTCATATCCAACACCAGTCTTTGCAATATCCTTGCCCAGGAGCTTTGCCTTTCTGAAATCGTATGCAGGATTGTCATCAACAGAAGAATATTTTCCCGTAGGAATCAACGCGTCGCTGACTTCCACAAAGGAAGAAGAATCAAGCTGAAGTTCCTGGTCTTCTATTGCCCCGCCATTATATCCCTTAAGGTTGAAATATGCGTGGTTTGTTAGGTTTACAGGAGTTGGAGCATCAGATTCTGCAGAATAGTCAAGGGTAAGCTCGTTCTTGTCGTTGAGGGTATAGACAACCTTAACCTTAAGGTTTCCAGGCATTCCCTGCTCTCCGTCAGGACTGAATCTTGTGAATTCAATGCCCTTTCCAGAAGGAGTTTCTACCTCCCTTGAAGTCCAGAGCTTCTTTTCATAGCGGTCAAAACCTCCATGAAGACAGTTGTTGCCGTCATTCTTGTCAAGATTGTACGTCTTGCCATCGAGGGTAAAACATGCATTTCCGATTCTGTTGGCAAATCGGCCTACAACAGTACCAAAACTCTTGTCATCCCTGACACAACCATCAAGAGTGGAAGGCCCAATGAGGATGTCAACATTCTTTCCGTTTTTCCCAGGAAGAATGATGCTGGTGAGAGTACAGCCATAATCCGTAGCAGAAAAAGACATTTTACCGTTGGAAACGGTATACAAAGAGGCTTCCGTGCCGTCGCACAACACCCCGTAAACAGATTTTTTAATCGATAGCGTACACATATATAAAATTATAATGTGTTTTTTTCGATATTTCAAGAAAATTTAAGGAAATGTTTAATTCATCTCAAAAAAAAAGCAATTGTTAAAGCCAGGCAAGAGCTGATTTACAGCCTTCGTGAACTATGAAATTTCAAGGATGAGGACAACTTCCTGCACGGTTTTTCCGGTTCGGCTTGCAATTTCCTCAACTGGAAGCCCTGCACGGCTCAATTCCTTGATTTGCTGGCGGATATCCTTCTTTACGGTAATCTGATCCTTTGCCTTGTAGAATTCAGGTTCTATGACGGGAATCTTTACAACGACATCTTCCTTAGGTTCCCCAAGGGGAAGAATTCCAAGTTCCGCCTTTGCCTTCTCCGTGAATTCCAGTTCCCTCTGATGGGAATCATTCTGGTAGGAAACCTTCTGCTGCGGCTTTTTTGCCTCTTTCTGAAGAACTTTTGCACTTTCCTTCTGGCCATAAGCCATCTTCTTCTGGTATTCCCAGGCACGCTCAGTAGTATCAAGTTCACGCTTAAGGACCCCAAGACGGCGTTCAGCATCCGCAGTCACCGACTTGAGTTCCTGGATCTTGGCATCAGCAAGTTCAAAGTTGCGGCTGGTAACACTGTTAAGTTCCCTGATATGGGAAGCAATGGCAGAGTTTACATCCTGCATGACCTTATCCACGGAAAAAGTGGTCTTAAATTTCACCTTAAATTTATGGAAGAGAATCACCCATGAGAGTATATTTATAATTGGAACAAAAACAGAAAAGGCCGTCATATCACTCTACAGTAATGTCCACATGGCGTCCAAGCTTAGGGTCGCGAATCTGGTATGTTTTTTTAGGAAGAACCTGTTCAATTTCCTGGGCCTGCTTGCCTTTCCTGTCGGAACCGCCAGAATTTCCACCGTCAATGAGTCCCTGCCCGGCTCCACCGCCCTGGTTAACGTCAGCCTTGATCTTTGCAGAATCCTTGTTTTCCGCTGCCTGCTGAACAGCCTGGGATTTTTCTGCATCCTGCCTGGCAGCCTTTTCCACATGGGATCGTGCTGCAGAAGAAATGTTCTGTGCCTGAGTTGCATTAATCTGGCCAAGTTTATCCATCTGTGAATATACAGTGGACAAATCAAGAGGTTGCAAAGCCATCTGGACCTTCTATCTCCTGCTGCTGTGTCGGGTCAAATTTGCCGCGCTTGACAAATCCATTATCATAGTAGAAGGTTACGCCCTTTGTTTCAGAACGAACCTCATCAAGTTCATCTCTAACATAAATCTTGCATCCTGGATAAACGGAACCGCTTGCATTTACGCAGCCGACAACCTTAAGTTCCCTAAGGCGTGAATTGATGTCATCCATTTCTGCAGTCATCTTTTCACTTTCATCCATAAGTTCTATGCGCTGTGCCTTGAAATTGTTGAGGGCTTCTTCCTTTTCCTTTGGAAGGGAACGCCTGACCTTCTTGTTGTTTTCAAGGGTCTGAATGTTAAGGTCAACTTCTTCAAGCTGCTTGAGGATGTTTGCATGCATTTCCGAAAGTTCAAGGAGACGCTGCTTCTTTCTTGGATCGTATCCAACTTCGAGGATCGTTTCGATTCCACCACCGGAAGAACCAACGTTCTTGGCAGTAATTTCCTCAGTTGCAAATAGATGTCCGCCGATAATCTGGGCTCTCTTTCCCTTGAGAAGAATCTTCTTCATGGCGGTAACTTCACTGTTCATGATGTTGTCGTTAACAACAATGTATTCTTCCGCCGTAACCTTTACATTCTGGAGGAATCGTGCCCATACGGACTTGCTGCTTATGATTTCACCTTCATCACGGCCCATGACACCCTGGGAAATGACAATGTCACCACCTGCTTCGATATGGCAGTTTCCAACAGAGCCGTAGATTTCAATGTTTCCGTCAGCCTTGATGCTGAATCCATCGTCAACGTTACCACGGCAGACAACAGTACCCATGTATGTAATGTTACCGGTCTTAATGTTAACGCCTGGAACCTCGTAAACTTCCTCGACGGTTATCTTGTCGCCTACCAGGGTAACATGCCCGCTCTTTTCTGCAATAATTGTCCTTCCATCCTTGTCAAGCTTTGTATTCTGCCCGATGGGAATTGGAACGTCCTTTCCGTTGCGTGCCTCAAGGTAACGGCCCATGATGGTTTTACCGCCCTTTCCACGCTGAGGAAGAACCTTGATCGCAAGAGGCTGCCCCTCGACAACATTCTGAATGAGGTTAAGTTCCTTGAAGTCGACCTGACCGTTTTCAGTTTCCTTAAGCTTAAGCTTTGTCCTGTCCGTTTCGAATTTGTATTCAATGTAAGCGTCAGTTCCATGTACAGGCTGAACTGCAGCCGCAACTTCGTATGGAACATTGTAAACCGGCATGTCCACAAAGGCTTCAATCTTATCTTCTTCAATACCGGCAACGACACCCTGCCCCTTAATGGTATTGATGATTTTTTCTGCAGGAATGTCGCTTCCTCCAGGTGACGGTGCAGAAACGGTAATGGTTGCCTGCATCTCATCCTTGGAAATATCAACGGCAAGAATGGCATCGGCAGCCGCAATGTGATTGTATGATCCAACTTCCACATATTCGCCGTCAGTACCGTTTTTTGCAAGTTCCTTGAGCTTATCTTCATCAAGTGATGTATTGTCGGGACGACGGGCTTCGCTGATAAGATCCATATCATCAACAGGTGCTCCAGTTCCCTGGGGAAGAACAACCTTGACGAATATGCCAGCACCAAACCTTCTGATGTAAAATTTTCCGTCCAGGTTAAGGATTTCGGCCTCGATAATCTCATCCTTGGAAGAAGAATCTGCCGCAGCCTGTTCCTTCTTCTTTTTCTGAACGACGAAAGGATTTTCGTATACGCGAATCTTCCATGGCTTTTTCATGAGACCCATGATTCCAGGATAGCCCTTTTCTTCCACTTCATACTCAAGATTTCGGACGACGGTTTCAAGCTGAACGGCAGCATCATCCAGACACTCTTCAAGAGTATCTGCCTGAACAACGACCGTATGAATTTCCTTGTCCAGTTTGAGCTGTTTTTCCATGTCAATGCGAAGTTTTTCCAGAGTTACCATATATCCTAGAAAATTCCCTTTCTTACGCTGGTAAGCTTAGCGCGCAAACGCAGGTTGGCCTTTGTATGCAGCTGACTGATGCGGCTTTCACTGACATCAAGAACCTTTCCGATTTCCTTGAAAGAAAGATCTTCATGATAGTAGAGGACGATTACAAGCTTTTCATTTTTTGGAAGCTCATTGATTGCTTCTATGATTACCCTTCTGATTTCTTCACGTTCAACGATTACATCCGGATTAAGGCTGTTTGGAGCCTCAAGACTGTCAACAATGGAAATATGCTCGCTGTCATCACCCGAGTGCCACACATCATTAAGGGAAAGGACGCTTGTTCCGCTGACCTTCATTATGGTGGACTGATACTCGGATTCCGTAAGGTTCATGGCCTTTGCAATTTCAGAATCGGTTGCAGTTCTTCCAAGTCTTGCCTCAAGGTCAACGATGGTTTCCTCGATTTCACGAGACTTCTGTCTTACGGAACGTGGTACCCAGTCCAGTTCCCTCAGTTCATCAAAAATTGCGCCACGAATTCTTGTTGTTGCATAGGTCTTGAACTTAACATTCTTGTCAACATCAAACTTGTTAATGGCATCAAGAAGACCAAACTGGCCAAAACCAACGAGGTCATCAAATTCCACACTGTCAGGCATACCCGTAGAAATTCTGCCTGCAACCCATTTTACAAGAGGCATATACTGGCGGATAAGCCTGTCCCTGATTGCAACAGACTTGGTCTTCTTGTATTCGCGCCAGAGTTCGTTTTCTTCGTTTTCGTCTAAATCCTGTACAGCCATTTATCCCAACCCTTGATATCATTCATCGCTTTTTAAGAGTGTCCTGATTGCACTGGCTATGGTCTTTGAATTCTGGTTTACAGATTCAATACCTTCAGTCATGGCAGAAGCCGTATGCATGGTTTCGCCTTCCTGTGCAAAATCGGAATCACGTATCACTTCAACTTCCTGCCCGCTGGACTCGGAACGGGAAGATTCAGCATCCTGGAATTCACCAATATCAGGAAGATCTTCCAATCCAGAAGAAGCAGGAGCCTTGCCCCCACCTTCCGCGGGAGAAACATCATTTTTTACAGTTTCATTCTTTTTTATAGGAGTGCCCAAGGAAACAGGCTTAAAGGAATCGGCATCGGGCGCAGCCTCCTCTTTTGGAGCAGACTGTACTGGAGCTGCCCCTGCAGATGTCCCCTTGATGTCGGCTGCAGCATTGGATGCAGCGGAAGAATTGTCATTGTCAGAAGACACTGCATTTTCCATGGCAATCCGGGCAACGGCATCAGATGAAGAAGAAGCCGGAGCACTCGGCCCACCCCTTTGAACAGAAGAAGCCCCATAGGATGCAGGCCCCCTGGCAGAAGAAGAAACGTTGAATGCAGGAGCCGATTCATCTTCTGTCAGCGGCTCGTCTTCTATCACATAGTTAACCCTGGTACCACTCTTTTGAGCCTGTGGTTTTGGAGAGAGGGCAGAATCAAAGGACGATGTATCAACTTCAAGAAATTTTGAATTAAGGAAATCAAAGAGAAACCCGATGATGGCAAAAACAAGAAGAAAAATAAAGCCGCGGAAAAACGAAGTAAATAGCCTGTGGGTAGAAAAAATGCTGATCAGGAAAGAAAGCACAAATCCAAACAAAGCTGTAAAAACAATATTCTTTATTTTGAACATGCGCTTCCTCCCAAAAGCTTAGATTTCAAATAGAAAAACTATTCAATAATATAGTTTAAGACATAAATCGCAAGTGGTCAAGAATTATTTCTTCTTGCTGCCACCCATGAATTTCTTCAGGAAGTTGGAAACTCCAGCATCAGAAGGTATTTCCGTCTTCTCGATTCTTCCAACAATGTGCTTGAGGCATACTGCAGGCTTTGACGTCGGATTGATGATCATGAAAGGCTTCTGCCTGATTACCGATGCCTGAACAACCTGATCGTCATAGACAAAGCCGATGTATTCAACCTTGTAATTGAGGAACTGCCCTACGATGTTGATGATAAGGTCGGAAATGCGCTTTCCTTCGTCTGCGGAATGAACGCGGTTTACAAGAAGTTTAAGGTTAATAGGCCTCTGGTCTGAGAATTCAGTGGTGATGATCTTGATGATTCCGTATGCATCAGTAATTGCAGTAGGCTCAGGAGTTGTTACGACATAAACTTCGTCGGCAGCAGCCAAGAACTGAAGGACGTTGTTAGAAATTCCGGCACCCGTATCAATGATGATTATGTCGGCATTTGAAAGGGATGAAAATTCCTTTGCAAAATAATCCAGTTCATCATTTGAAAGGTTTGCAATCTTGGCAAAACCGTTGGCACCTGCAATGAACTTGAATCCAAATTCAGTGTCAATGATGATCTCGCTCATTGTCTTCTTGTGGTTAAGGACGTGCATCAGGTTGTACTGTGGCACAACGCTCAGCAAGACGTTTACGTTAGCCATTCCAAGGTCACCGTCAATAAGGATAACCTTCTTTCCAAGCTGTGCGTATGCAATGGCCGTGTTTACCGCAATGTTAGTCTTGCCAACTCCACCCTTTCCGCTGGTAATGGCAATGATCCTTGTTTTATGTTCGCTGTTCTTGCTGTAATTTCCATCATTCATAAGGGCACGAAGTTCTTTTGCCTGTTCTTCCATAACTGTTTTCTCCCAAAAAAAATTTTAAAGACCTTCTGTCATTATCACTTATCGGCATTTCCATAACGTTTTTCAATATCTTTATCATCAATTTTAAAACCTGAAAGACGTTTTATGAACCATGCCGGAGTCGGCTTTTCTATTGTACGCATGATGTCCTGGCCTGTGGTAATCCACATCAAATCCTTCTTCTTTTCCGAAAGAATGCTTATCACGCGGCCATAGGCTGTAGTTTCGTCACACTTGGTGATGATGATTCCTGAATAATTGAAGGCTTCAAATTTGCGCAGTATGTTTTCAAAATCCCTTGAACTTACGCCTGCATTTACAGTAAGGAAAATCTTTTCATGAAGATTCTTTACGTCAAGGATGGAATGCATCTTGGCAATTTTTTCAAAGTCATTTGGGCTGTATCCCGCCGTATCAATGAAGATATATTCAGAATTTGATGAATAGTTGTCGCAAAGCTGCTTCAAGTCCTCGCAGGTTTCAGCCTTGTCAACCTTGATGTTCATGATTTCTGCCCAGCGGGCAAGCTGTTCTTCTGCAGCAACACGCATGGTGTCAGTGGTGATCATGCGGATTCTCGGAGGGAACTTGTATTTTTCCGTGTCACCCATGTTGTTCTTGAAATCCAGTGTAATGCTGGCGCCCATCTTTGCAATGGTGGTTGTCTTTCCAACACCTGTAGGTCCTACAAGAACCACAACTTCCGGAGATTCAGTCTTTACATCCCTTCCCACAGGAATGCTTTCTGCTATCCAGCAAAGAACCTTCTTCTGCACGTAGTCAAAATCCTCCAGTTCATCAATGGCAAATTCCGACTTCATCCTGCTGCTGATTTTTTCTATATAGCTCTTTGTGAATTCATTTTCCTCAAGGATTTCCGAAATCTTGCGTATGGATGGATGTTCCTCCTGGGCCGAAGTAACCTGAACGATCTGCTGCATCTGCTGTTCCATGTTCTTCTGGAACTCAATGAGCTGCTTTGAAAGCTGGCCGATCTGAAGGCTGCTTGTAACGCTTGATTCCCCGGAGTTCTTAAGGATGGCATCCCTGTTCTGGATGAAGGTGTCAAGGTCATTCTTAGAAGCATAGGGATAGCCGCCGTTTGAAGAAAACCTTCCTCCGTCCTGAATGGGAGTGCGCATAACAGGCTGTCCAACCTGTGAATTCAAATTCATCGATGAAAATGAAACAGGAACGGATGTCCTGGACGGATATGAAACTCCCTGATTGCAGTTGTTCTTTACGATATACTGAACGACAACTTCTTCCCTTTGAAAAAAACCAAGAAATCCCCGCTTTAGATTCAGATGAGAGTTTACAATCTGATAGTTAGTGCCATAAAGCTTGAAAAGCTTGTCCCTGCATTCATCCCGGGACGAACCAGTGATAGTCATGTACTGGGCAGTTTCATTCAAAGACTGGTTAACCATTTATTTCTCCAAGTGATTCAACTTTTATATTTGTTCCTGCCGAAAGGACTTCATTGATTGAAAGAACGACAAGTCCCGGCATTTCCCTTTCCGTAGAAGATTTTACAAGACGGCGAATTTCCGACGGACACAGGATGATCGGCATGTAATTGCGCTTGGAAACTTCCGCAACGGCACTGCTGATGGAACTGATGTAATTCCTTGCATCAACAGGATCGAAGGCAACCATCGGCCCCTTGCCCGGCATGTTTCCCGCATGGTCAAGAATTTTCTGCGTAAGGCTCTGGGCAATGTTAAGGACATGAAGTGTCTTTGTCTCATCTGCATACTGAAGGCAGATCTGTGCACCGAGGGCTTCGCGCACCTTTTCCGTAAGCATCCACGGATCCCTGATCATCTTGCCGTAATCGCCAAGGGTCTCAAGAATCGTAACCATGTTGCGGATGCTGACACGCTCGCGAAGAAGGTTCTTGAGGACGGCTTCAATTTCACCGTATGTAAAGCGACCTTCCCCGGTGGTGACTTCGTCAACGACAACAGGACTGGTCTTCTTGATTTCTTCAATAATGGAACTTACGCTCTGACGGCTGAGGATTTCTGCAGCATTCTTCCTGATGAGTTCCGTAAGATGGGTAGCAATAAGTGTTGGTGCATCAATAATGGCATAACCTGCCTTTTCTGCATCAAGACGCTTTGAATCAGGAACCCAGATTGCATCCATGCCGAAAGCTGGATCCTTTGTAGGCTCTCCGACAATCTGCCTGTCCTTTGGAACGGTTCCGGTGTTAAGGCACATGAAATGGCCAAGCTTAAGTGAACTTCTGCCGACTTCGATTCCGCGGATCTTGAAGGAATATTCCTCAGGCATAAGCTCCATCTGGTCCATGATTCTTACAGGTGGAATAACAAGCCCGAGGTCCAATGCAGCCTCACGGCGAATTCTCTTTACGCGGGACATGAGTTCGGCACCCTTCTCATCATCAACAAGAGGAATGAGCGCATAGCCGATTTCGAGGGAAAGTTCGTCGATCTTTACCACCGGAGAAATTTCTTCCGGTCCAGAAGCACCCTTTTGGGCAGTGGTCTTTGCATTTTCTGCTTCCAGAGCCTTGGTTTCTTCCTTTTTCTGAATGAAACGGGCAAGGTTGATTCCGACAACAATGAAAAGGATACCGATTGGAAGGAGAACTGCAGTGGAAGAATTATGGAATGCAATGCCAAGTACGCACAGCGTTGCACCGACAATGTTGTATATGGTTCCACTGGCAGAAAACTGCTCCTTGAACTGGTCCGTAAGAAGGTCGCCATCATTGCTGCCTGTAATGAGAAGACCCGTGGAGAAAGAAAGAAGAAGAGCCGGCAGCTGGGACATGAGTCCGTCACCAATGGTAAGCTTTGCGTAGGAATTAAGGGCCTCCGAGATGGATGCACCTGCAAGGGAACCCGTAATGATTCCACCAATAAGGTTGATCACTGTAATTGCAATACCGGCCTTAACGTTACCTGAAACGAATTTTGAGGAACCGTCCATTGCCGCATAGAAATCAATTTCCTGCCTGAGCTGTGCAATCCTGTGATCAGCCTCTTCTTCCGTAATGGAGCCGGAATTCATCTGCTGCTGGATTACGAACATCTTGTTGTTCATGCTGTCCAGGGTGAATCGGGCCTGTACTTCAGAAACACGGTCGGCACCCTTTGTAATTACCATAACCTGAACGATGGTAATGATGATGAAGATGATGAAGCCTACAAGAACATTACTTCCGGCAACTATGTTGGCAAAGGCCTGAACCATTTCGCTCTGGTCAGCCATGTGTCCCGACTGAAGAACCGGATGCACGAGAATGTTTCTTGTGGAAGAAATGTTTATGGCAAGCCCAAAGAGGGTTACAATGAGCACAAGGCGCGGAAAGGACGTAAAGTCTGCTGAACGCCTCATGTAAATGACAGTCAGAAGAGTGATGAAGGCAATAGAGAGGTTCAACACCATTGCAATGTCAATGGCTGTCTTTGACAATGGAATAAACATAAAGAGAACAATGACAATAAGTGCCAATGCTACCATGTTGTTTTGGATAACAGATAGAATACTGCTTCCTGATACCTGCTTTTCCGGCATTGAGTCCCCACCCTAAACTTTAAAAGCTTTTATAAATATCACGAGAGAATTTGAATTTACCTAAAGAATATACCACATTATATTGAATTTGAAAAGGGCAATTTTCAAGGGAAGAAACTATTTTCCAGCCTTGGCCTTCATGGCAGCTTCACGGTCAAGGAATTTTGTATGGGTGTAAACGGCAGCAACAGCCATAAGATAGGACTCAGGGATTATGTCGCCAACCTGGGTGTTTGCATAAAGATCACGGGCAAGAGGCCTGTTTTCAACAACGGGAACATCATTTTCCTCCGCAATGCGGCGCATGGTAAGGGCTGTATTATCGGTTCCCTTGGCAGTAACCATTGGCAGGGGATGCTCATCACGCTTCCACTTGAGGGCAACGGCATAATGGGTCGGGTTTGCAACAACAACGTCAGCTTCGCGTACGGCCTTTGGCATGTTCTGCTGCATCATTTCCTTCTGTGCACTTTCAAGGCGGCCCTTCACCTCCGGGTCTCCTTCGCTTTCCTTGAATTCCTGCTTGATGTCGTACTTTGACATCTTGTTCTGTTCCTTGAATTCACGACGCTGCATCACGTAGTCAAAGATGCTTATTACAAGGAGGAAAACGGCAGATGCAATCAGGAGCTTGGCAACCATCCTTGCCACGGCAGACATTGCAAGATAAGGCCCCCCGACCCTAAGGAAATCAAGGGTGGTGTTCAGGTCCGACCTTATGAACACAAAGGCCACAGCGGCAAGAACCGCAACCTTAAGCAATGACTTGACGATATTGAAAAGCCCCAGCATGGAAGCAAAATGCTGCTTGAAGTACTTTCCCACATTGGGAACAAGGGCCTGAAAATTCGGCTTGAGGGGTTTCGTGGTAAAAATCATACCCTTGTTCTGCACAAGGTTTATTACGATTCCCGCAATCATGCCGATGGAAGAAAGAATTCCAACCACAGGAAGAACCGTCACGATGAAAAGGTAGAAAAACCTGTAGTCATTGACCTTTTCCTGGGTCACATTGCGGAAAAAATAAATCATCATGGAAGTGATGCGCCTGTAAATCCATGGGGCTATGAATACAAGGGCAACAGCAATGAAAAGAAAGACAACGGAACCGTTAAGCTCCTGGGACTTTGGCACACGACCCTCTTCACGAAGCTTACGGAGTTTCTGCTCTGTAGGGTCCTCAGTCTTTCCCTCATCCTCTGCGGCAAACCACTGGAGGTCAATGTAAGTGGACCTTTTTACGGGATATTCTGCGCGGTAGTCGATTCCAGCCATCACATTCCCCCCGAAGCCTTAAGGCCTGAAACAAGCCGTCCGATCTGTACAAAGCCGTCGGTAAAAGTTCCAATGAAGAATTCCTCAAGATGCGGAATCAGGACAAAAAGCAGGAAATAGGAAACCAGCATCAGGATCGGAAAACCTTCTGAAAGCAGGTTCATCTGCGGAGCTGCCTTTGAAAGAATTCCAACAGTGACATTGATCAGAAACAGGGAACCCATTATGGGCAGGGCTATGATGAGGGCGTCCTTGAACAGTATGGTCAGGGACTTCATCATGAACAGGGCAAGAAACTGGGAATTATCCAGGATGGAAAATGCATTGAGAGTTACAAAGCTTTCCTTAAGGCCCGTCAGGAAAAGTCGCTGGATCCAGTTCTCCTGCAGGAAGAAAACCATGGCCATGAAGTTGAGAAACTGTCCCATGAGGGGATTTTCAACCTGACTCAGGGAATCGTAAACTTCACTGGCACTAAGCCCCATCTGGAAGGCAAAAAACTGTCCTGCCGTGGAAAAAGCCGCAAAGATAACCTGAATGTAAAAACCTATGATCAGCCCGATGAGACCTTCTCCAAGGAGAATGAATACGTATTCCAGAGTGAATGAACCGTCAGCGGAAATGTATCTGGCATAGGCAGCATAAACTCCGGAAGACAGGTCCATGGAAGAAAAGATGAACCAGCCCATGTACAGGGCCAGGGCAATCTTAGCCATCCTGGGAACGGTTCTGGAAGAAAAAAGAGGAAGAGCCATCAATGTTGTAAAGCACCTGAAAACAGCAAGAAGAAACAAAGGTGCATGGGCAACCATCTGGTCAAGCATGAATCAGTTCAACCCCTGGCTATCTGCGGAATCATCTGAAAAATCCGCAGGGTATACTGTCTTGTGGAATTAAGCATGAACCCACCCAGCAGGGCAATTACAAGAAGAATCACAAGAAATTTCGGAAGGAACGTAAGGGTCTGTTCCTGGATTGAAGTAATGGCCTGGAAAATCGCAACAATAAGTCCGATGCCCAATGCCGGAATCAGAACCGGGGCAACACACATCAAGACCTGAAGAATGCCTCCCCTCATAAGGTTTACCATTGTACCAAGTGACATAAATACCCGCCTTATCAGTTGATTACAGAAATGAAAAGCTGCTGCGTAAGAAGTCCCCATCCATCCACAAGAACAAACAGCATAAGCTTGAACGGCATGGAAATCTGAACCGGAGGAAGCATCATCATACCCATGCTCATGAGAATGCTGGCTACCACCATGTCGATTACGATGAAGGGAATATACAGGACAATGCCTATCCTGAAGGCAACTGTCAATTCATGAAGAATGTATGCCGGAATCAAGATGTATGTAGGCAGGTCATCCAGGGTTCTTGGACGCTCGATTTTTGCCATGGTAATGAAGGTCTGAATGTAGGACATGGACTTTCCCCTCATGACCCACTGCCCGTCTTCCGTCTTCTTTGCACCCATCTGGGAAACCATGAAAAGCCTCAGTGGCATCTCTGCATTGTGAAAGGCCTCCTCAAGTGTAATCTCATTCTGGGACATGGGCTTGAAAGATTCATCATAGATCCTTGAAAAGGTTGGCCACATGCAGAAAATCGTCATGAACAGGGCAATTCCATTCAGGACCGCTGTCGGAGGAACCTGCTGCAAGGAAAGCGCACGCTTGATGAAGTCAAGGACTATGGAAAACCTGAGGAAGCATGTCATGAGGATGAAAATGCTTGGAGCCAGGGTCAATAAAGTAAGAAGGACAAGAAGCTGAACGCTGAATGCAACTTCCCTGCCGGTCCTTGGAGATGTGGCCGTAAAGGAAATGGCCGGAAAATCAACACCAGTTATCTGCTGCCCCATTTCTGTGGTACCACGGGTGGAACCATCAGGAAAATTGCTGTTCTGGGCAGAAAGACCGGATACGGAAACGAGTGCAAAAATAGCAAGGAAAATAAAATTGCGGAAGAATCTCATTGCTCATCCCCCGTTTCCATTGTCTTATTCTTAAGGGAATCAAGAAGTTCCATGGTTCCCGTGGTAATGGCAGACCCGTCTGCAGATTTTTCAACAGGCTTTCTGTTTCCTGAAAAAACCTCAAGAAGTTCAGCAAAGGATTTTGGCCTGGAAACCTGCTGCTTCTTGTCGGCATCCAGGTTCATGGCAGTAATCAGTTCCTTGTTTTCAACCTTGTCAATAAGGGTAATGCCATCTTCTGAGACACCAATGACATAGGCAGCCTCATCATTGAGGGTTACAACCTGAACCGACTTGCCGGTGCTGATCTTGAGGGAAGAAACCTTTCTAAGGAACATTTCATCGTCATCCTGTTCAGGATCTATCCTGCTTTTCATGAACCTGAAAATAAAGTAGATGGCAACGACAATGAGGGCCAGCACAAGAATCATCTTGACGAAGATCCAGATTGTTGAACCTGTTGAAACAGAAGAAAGGTCTTCCGTCTCGGAAGAATAGTCAAGAACTACATTGGATTCCTGCGCAAAGGAAAAAAAGGAAACAAAAACAAAAAGAACCGCACTTAAGCGGAAGCGAAAATTCGAAAGCATTTATCCCACCCAAAAATACATAGGAGCAGAATGCAGCAAAAAACTGCACAAAGCCACCTGATTCTACGGCATGCATTCCGCGTATCCCCCCGCGAAAAAATGCCAAAGGCATCCCGACAGCGTAAGCCTGCCAGAATGCCCTTAATATTACATTGATGAAGCAACGTGTTCAAGAGACGGAAGAATTTCCGTAACACGAACACCGAAGTTTTCATCGATAACTACAACTTCGCCCTTTGCAATAGGCTTGTGGTTTACAAGGATGTCTACAGGTTCACCGGCAAGCTTATCAAGCTCGATGATTGTACCTTCACCAAGACCGAGAATGTCCTTGATCGTCTTCTTTGTGCGACCAAGTTCTACAGTCATTTCCATGAAAACATCCATGATAAGGTTGATGTTTCCCTGCTCCCCAACAGGCATTCCCTGTGTAAAGCTTGGATACTGAATTGACTGAACGTTTGGCGGAGTCTGAACCGGCATTCCGCCCATCATCGGCATTCCCTGAGGCATACCCATGCCCATTCCCATCATTGGCTGCTGCATTCCCATACCCATCATCGGCTGCTGCATTCCCATGCCACCCATGGCCATTCCGCCCTGAGGAGCACCACCCATCATAGGCTGCTGCATTCCCATGCCGCCCATGGCCATTCCGCCCTGAGGAGCCATTGCAGCTGGAGCACCACCCTGTGGAGCAAAACCTGCACCGCCCATGGATCCGCCAACTTCCATAACAGGAGCAGCTGCAGAAACACCGCCACCGAGAGCCTTAGCCATACCATCGGCAACAGGTCCGGAAACTGCTTCCCAAATTGTATATGGAGATCCGGCAACATTAAGGTTAAATGTTGTCAGGGCAAATGTTCCCTGTGGCATGCGGATCATTGCCTTTGTCTGGTTTACTGCTTCAGGAGGATTTGTTGCAAGGCCCGGAAGCTTTCCTGATGCACTCAAGTCCGTAATTTCAGATCCTGAGAATGCAGAAATCACTTCCGATATTACAGAAAGCCCCATGTCATCAAGGGCTGGATTTTCTTCCTGGTTGATGAATCCAACAAGTTTTGTGGCAAGTTCCGGAGACATGAGGAAAAGATGGTCTCCACCAAGTCCTGCAGAATAGTCTGCCATAACACCGATTACAACTTCAGGAATCTTTGCAAGAAGCTGGTCACGGCCTGCAGTTTCAACGGAAGCAGATGATACTGAAACATCCTGCTGGGTCATGCTCTTGATGACTTCAGCAAGCTTGTCTTTCATGCCGTCTGCAAAACCCTGCAAGGTAGGCACATCAATATCCACATCGGGAGCGGATGAAAAGGAACCGCTTGCACCAATTCCGCCTACATCTACGCCAGACAAAAGTGCGTCAATTTCTTCCTGTGATATAGATCCTTCACTCATAGATCATCTCCTTCCGGTGTTAATTCTTCAAAATCTTCTGGATCCTGTTCTTCTATCTTGCTGATAATCTGAACAGCTACTTTTTTTCCAATATTGCCTGCCTGACAGAAGAACTTCTTCTTGCTGCCGACACTTAAAGTAAGAGGGTCACCAACCTTGATTGTGTTCAACCTGATGACGTCACCCGCCCTCAGGCTCAAGACATCCTTGATCGGAATGTTGATGGAACCAACGTCAGCTATAAGCTCCATTTCAACGTCAGCAAGCTTTTCCTTGAGGGTGCCAAGGTACTGGGTTGTGGAACTTCTTCTAACTGAACTGAACCAGAAAGAAGATGAAAGCTTTGAAACGATAGGTTCAATCGTAATGTATGGAATGCAGATATTCATCATACCTGCTTCTTCACCAATTTTAATTTCAAGGGTAACAAGAATTACCATTTCGCTAGGCGGAACGATCTGGGCAAACTGAGGATTTGTTTCAATCTGCTGGAGACGAGGACGAAGGTCGATTACCTGCGTCCAGGCTTCCCTCATGTTGGCAAGGATGCGAACGATGATTCCTTCCATTACCGACTGCTCGATATCCGTAAGGTCACGGTTTACCTTTCCGCCTGTATCACCCTTACCACCAAAAAGGCGGTCGATGATGATGAAGGTAATTTCCGGTGCAATTTCAAGAACAGCATTACCCTTGAGTGGGTCCATGTTAATAACCGCAAGTGTTGTCGGCGTTGGAATGGAACGGATGAATTCCTCATAGGTAAGCTGATCTACAGATGCAACGTGAACATGAACAAGGTTTCTGAGCTGTGCCGAAAGACTTGTCGTTGTCAAACGTGCAAAGGTTTCATGCATGTTGGAAACAGTACGAATCTGTTCCTTGGAAAACTTGTCAGGTCTGCGGAAGTCATAGATTTTTATGCGTCGGGTGTCAGTGACCGGCTTGAATTCGTCGGCTTCGCTTTCGCCTGTGCTTATGGCCTGGAGAAGCTGGTCAATTTCATCCTGTGACAGAACTTCATTCATGTCTTATTCCACCTTGGTTTCAGCTTACTGCTGTACTACGTCTTTTCCCGTGAATCGTACGTCACGAATTCTGGAGTTGCTCAAAATATCGTCGTTAATCTGGTCACGAATCTGCTGGCGAATGACTTCTTCGTTCTGAGGACGAAGGTCTTCAACAGTCTGCTCCGAGAAAAAGCGGCGAAGGAAATCGATGATTTCAATGCGGCGTTCCGTGATTTCCGTAGAAGCAGTCTTGTCATCCTTTTTGTAGCCAAGTGCGATTGTAACACTTACGCTTGCAGGAACAGGATCACTTGTCGATGTTCTGATCTGGTCAAGGGAAGTATACCAGTCGTATGATTCACGCTTGACTGTATACTCTTCACTGATAGGAATTGCCGTCTGGGCACTTCCACCTTTATTGAGAATCTTTGTTGTAATAACTACGATTGTAACGATGAAAATTACAGCTGCAACACCAATAAGAACGAACTTCAAGAGCTGAGGCAATGCCCCCTTGAGACCGCCCTTCTTTCCGGCTGATGGAGCGTCACCATCCATGTCGCCCAAAGCTGCTGCGTCGTCTTCTTCTGCCATAACATCCTCCCAAATTTAAAATCACTCACCTATTTTATCGGCATCTGATTTTTTTATGTTAGCAAAAAAATTGTATTAAAAATGTCCGTCGTCAAGAATGATTACATCCACACGCCGGTTGTATGCCCTGCCTTCTGCCGTATCATTGCTGAACTTTGGTCTTGTATCCGCATATCCAGCAATTGAAAACTGCTGCTCGTCCACACCAAAATCCGAAAGATAGTGAAGAACATTTGCTGCACGGGCTGCCGAAAGCTCCCAGTTGCTTGGATAAAAGCCGAAGGGAGAAACGGCACGATTGTCCGTATGACCCTCGATCCTCCATCTTCTGCCGGCAACTTCCGGTGCCTCGAAGAATTTTGCAAGCCTCAGGAGAGTCTCGCGGGATTCTTCAATATTAAGGTCTGCACTTCCTTCCTCAAAGAAAGAATCCGAAGCAAGGGAAATGATGATTCCCCTTTCATCACTTGTGATTGTAACCTTGTTGGATTTTACTTCAGGAGTAAAGCTTGAGACAGCCTTCTTCATTGCAGGTCCAAGAGCCTTTCCCTTTTCCATTGAAGGGAGTGCACTAACCACGTTACCAAGGTCTGCCATGCTTCCAGGACTTACGGAAATACCGCCACCCGGATTATTGTTTGAAAGAGAAGCCTGAAGAGCCGCCATCTGAACGGCATCTGATTCCGTAGGATCATAAAGCATAACGAAGAAGCAGAGCATGAGGGTGATCATGTCACCATATGTACCCTGCCACGCGGTACTCGGTTTCTCCGGTTCCTTTTTTTCTTTAGCCATCTTTTACCTGCCAGCCGGATTAGTCTTTAAGAACGTCAGCTTCAATAGCCTTTCTTGTCTTAGGATCAAGATAGGTAAGGAGTTTCTGACCGAGAATGCGCGGGTTGTCACCGGCCTGAATGGAAAGAACTCCCTCAAGAATCATTTCCTTTGAGTTGATTTCGCGGGAATTCTGTGCAAGAAGCTTTGTAGCAAGAGGACCAAAGAGCCAGTTGGCAAGCATGGATCCATAAAGAGTCGTAATAAGGGCAACGGCCATGTTAGGACCGAGGGATGACTTGTCTTCAAGGTTGTTCAACATACCGATAAGACCGATAACTGTACCAAGCATACCCCAACCTGGAGCATAACCTGCCCACTGGTTAAGGATACCTGCCCACTGCATGTGGCGGCCTTCGCACTGTGCCATTTCGTTTTCAAGGATTGAACGGATTGCCGAACCGTCGTTACCGTCGATCATGAGGCGCAAGCCTTCCTTAAGGAATGCATCGTCAAGATCATCAAGACCTTCTTCAAGGGCAAGGATACCTTCGCGTCGGGCCTTTTCCGAAAGCTGAACCATGTTCTGAACTGTATTTTTTTCGCCGTAATCGAAAACCTTCATTGTACGGCCGATGATTCCCCAAATACCAAGCACCATGTTAAGTGGTGATGAAATGAAGAGAGCCATGTATGAACCACCGACAACGATGATTACAGACGGGATGTCGACGATACCTCCGACTGAAGATCCTGATGAAATAACACCAAGAAGAACCATGGCAACACCGCCAATAAAGCCGATAATTGTCGCTAAATCCATTTATTCCTCCCAAATAAATCAGAAAGGCTACAGTTCTTGCATACCAATCTTTTTTCTATATTCAACAATTTTATCTATGAATTCTTCCGGAGTTCCCTTTATGACAACCTTTTTTCCCGAAAGAAGAGTCACCGTCAGGTCCGGGTTCTGTTCCATGCTTTCCACCTGATGAGGATTTAACCAGAACACTTTCCCATTTAAATGTTCGACTCTAATCATATTCTATAAATATGAACTGTAAATCCCGTTGCGTCAAGTATTTTCTTCCATAAATGAAGAAACTATGCCGGAAACGGCACCAATATCTTCCGCAGGTACGATTTTTGCCCCGGGAATTCCTCGCATGTAGGTGTACTGCTTTTTTGCATACCTGTGGCTGTCATTCTTGATTTTTTCCCTTATGGCATCAATTCCAAGGCTCATGAAAGCACCGTCGGCAAAGAATTCGCTGTAACCTATGGCCTTCATGGCAGGGGTATCCATTCCATAGCCCATGTTGACAAGAGCCTGAACTTCCTTCTCAAGGCCCATGTCGAACATCTGGTCCACGCGCAGGTCTATGCGGCTGTAAAGCTCTTCACGGGGACGGTCAAGGATTATGGTGCAGAAGGAATACTCCTTCCTTGGCTCATCAGGCAGCCTGCATGCACTCAAGGGAATCCCTGTTGAATAGTAGACTTCCAGGGCACGGCAAATCCTGTATTCATCATTGACGTTGATTTTGGCGGCAGAAACCGGATCGTAAAGCTCAAGTTCGTTATGAAGGGCCTGGTTTCCAAGATCTGCAAGTTTCTGCCTTACCATTGCCCTGACTTCAGGACGGCTTTCCGGCGTTTTTGGAAGACCAAGGATGAAGTTCCTGATGTAAAAGCCGGTTCCACCGACAATGACGGGAATGCTGTTTTCCTGATATATGGAAGAACAGAGGCTGTCTGCCCTTTCCATGAACTGACCCACCCCAAACTGTTCCTCAGGGTCGCAGATGTCGATCATGTGATGGGCAAGAAGCTGGCGTTCTTCCAGGGAGGGTTTTGCAGTTCCTATGTCAAAATGGCGGTATACGGCCTGGCTGTCGGCGCTTATGATTTCCGCCTGCCTTTTAAAATGAAAAAGACTGCCCTTGCCAAAAAGATTCATTGTCAAAGCAGTCTTTCCGCACGCAGTAGGTGCAAATATTACGATTACGGGAATCAAGTTAGTCGATTGTAGCCTGTGACTCGATTGAATACTTAACGTCGCCTGAGAAAAGCTGGCGTGCTGCAAGGCTTACTACCTTTCCGTCATTTTCTTCAACTTCTTCTGCGATTTCAGGTTCCTTGTACATGGCAAGTTTTGCAAGCTGAAAAGCGCGGCGGCTGGCAGCTACCGTGATTCCATACATTCCGCCCTTAAATTTTGCAAGTTCTTCCAATGGAAAAATCATGGTTCACCCCTCAAAAAAGATATTGTTTTATTCTATTGAAAAAGCATATAGATGTCAATTGAAAGGACCAACCTAGCCGGGAATAGCGGACCAACTTAACCGGGATTGGGGGACAAACCTAGCCGGGATTGGAGGGGCGGCGCAGCCGTTGCGAAGCAATGGAGTGCGAAGGCACGGAACCCCGGAAAGCCCGTTTAGCTGGTTGAATCTGCTCCAAAAAAAAATCCGCATGGACGAGGGTTCATCCATACGGAAAAAAGTTGGGCTGGATGCTGTCTGGAAAAACCATGGGTTCCCGGACAGCCTGAATATGGGCCACGGAATGCATGCAATCCAAAACCTTGCCTGCACCCATGGCCTGCTAAAACGGATGCAGGTCACGAGGTTGAGCTTCCTGCATTCATGTTTTACCAGTTTCTGCTACTAGCGCTTGAGTCCCAGTACTGTCTCGAGCATGCTGTCGCCAGTCTGGATCGTCTTTGCGTTTGATTCAAAACCGCGCTGTGTTACGATCATGTCAGTAAGCTGTTCCGTAAGGTCAACGTTTGACATTTCAAGGGTTCCTGCAATGATCTTGCCCTTACCTGCAGTTGAGCTTTCTCCGATGTTTGCCATGCCGGAGTTGATGCTTTCTGCGTAAGTGTTGTCACCCTTCTTTTCAAGGCCGCCCTGGTTTGTGAAGGAAGCCATTGCAACCTGACCGATGGTGCGTACAGAACCGTTTGAGTATACGCCTGTGATTACGCCGCTCTGGTCGATCTTGAAGTTGTCAAGGTAACCAAGCTTGTATCCGTCCTGGTAGTTTGCCTTTGTTGTTGACTTTGATGCAGCCTGAGTGATGGTGTTTTCCATGCTGCCGATTGTTCCAAGGTTAAGGTTGAAAGTCTGGCGGTATGGATTTCCGTCACCGTCTGCATTTGAATCTGCAACAGTGTATGATGCCTGGAGTACGATTTCTCCAGTTGGGTTTGATGTGTTTCCTGCGCTGTCGATTACAGACTGAAGCTTTCCAGTGTTGTCAAAGTTAAGTGTGTATGTGTTTGCCTGTCCGTCTGTTCCGCCAAAGCCGATTCTTGTCTGTGTGAATTCAGCATTGTCAGGATCTACGTTTACGCTTACTGTCCACTGGTTAGGGTTTCCTGGAACCTTTGCAAAGTTCATCTGTACCTGATGTGCGTTTCCGTAAGTATCGTAGATGTTGATTTCCGTCTGCCATGTTCCTTCGAGAACCTGGTCTGCAGTTGGGTTTTCCGGGATTTCCGGTGTGTTCTTGTTAAGGTTGCAGAAATACTTTACGTTTTCTGTTGCCTTTGGCGGATCCTTCTGTCCTACAGGAATCACAAGGTCAGTTGGTGTTGCAGAGTTGCGCACGATCTGGCGGCCGTTTACGTTTTCTGCCATCCAACCCTGTACCCTCATTCCGTTTGCAGGATTTACGAGTGTTCCGTTTGAGTCCGTACCAAATACACCGGCACGTGTGTAATATGTCTGGTCTCCGTTCTTCATTACGAAGAAACCGTTTCCCTGAATTGCAAGGTCTGTTCCGTTGCCAGTTGTCTGAAGATTACCCTGTGTAAAGATTGTGTCGATTGTGGCAACGCTCATACCGAGTCCCACTTCCTTAGGGTTTACGCCACCGACTTCTTCTGTTGGACGTGCTGCACCGTTAAGCTGCTGGCTGATCATGTCCTGGAATGTTGCACGGCCCTTCTTGAAACCGTATGTGTTTACATTGGAAATGTTGTTTCCAATTACATCCATTCTGGTCTGGTGGTTCTGCAAGCCAGAAACGCCTGCATACAAAGATCTCATCATAAAATTACCCTCTTGATTTGTCTTTTATTTGCCCAATATGTAAATCTGCAGACTGCAGATTAATTTACCTTTTTTTATGAAGCCAGGTCTCATTCGCCATACACGGCAGTTATCTGCTTCATGTCGTAGTACATGTTGCCTACGCGAACCTGTGGGTTCTGGCCGTATGTAACGGCTTCCACAACACCGGTAGTTGTCATTCCGCCAACATCAAGGTCAACGGTCTTTCCGATGGTGTTTACGCCCTGGGAAGAAACCAGCATCTGGTTCATCTTGGCGAATTCCTGGTTCATGTTTGTCATCTGTTCAAGGGAACTGAACTGTGCCATCTGTGCAATCATCTGAGTGTTGTCAGTTGGCTTTGTAGGATCCTGATGTGAAAGCTGTGCAATCAGGAGCTTGAGAAAGTCGTCCTTTCCAAGTTCATGGGATGTCTTGCGGCCTTCAACTACAAGGGACTTGTTGAACGTGTCATTCTGCATTGTAAGCTTTGCAATTTCCTGCTGGCTTAGCTTTGTATCAAGCTGGATTCCTTCCATCTTCAATTCTCCTTAAGAATCAACCTTTCGGTTTTATGCGACAATGCTTACCTGTCTGTCCGAACCTGCATCATAGGCAGCCGGCGAGGCAGAAGCATAATCGTCTGAATCAGCGGACGAGACATAGTTTCCATAAGCTTTTTCAGAAAGGAACTTTTCGGAACTCTGGTGCTGCTGGCTCTGCTGGAATGATCCAGAACTGTTTTCAGCAAGGCTTAAATTCAAGCTGGCATTTTCGAATCCGCTGTCCTGGAATGCCTGCCTCAAATTGTCCAAGTTCTGCCTGAAAGCTTCAAAAGCTTCCTTACTGTGTACGGTAATCTGTCCCGTAATTACATTATCGGAAACATGAAGATTGAACTTAACATTTCCGAGGGATTCAGGCTTTAAAATCATGTTGATTTGTCCCTGGTTGTTGTCGCGGAGAACGATTGAACCCGCCTTTACAAAATCAGGGGCGCTGGTCTCGATCTGCTGGGTGAGCATCTGCTGGAATGTTGAACCTGTTGCTCCTGCACTCTGGCTGTCAGAAGCGAGAATGTTTTTCTCTGCAGTTTCCGTAAGGGTCATGGCAAGATCAAGGCTGTTGGACTGGCTTTCCTGGAATGACTTTTCCATGTCCATGGAACTGTCGCCCTTCTTTTCAAGCTCGGCAACAAAGGAATTTTCCGTTCTTTCATCAGTTACGGTGAAAGTCTCTTCTATAAAGGACTTCATGGTCATGTTCCTGTCGCCCTTCCTGTCCACAACATCAATATTGAAGAAATCCTTCTTTTCTGAAGGAATGGTTTCGGCCGTGGCAGTGGCGGATTGCATCTGTGAAGCCCCACCCATGACGGCAGTCATCATTGAAATATCGGAGTCAGAAGCCTGGCGGTTTTCGTCAGTAACATCCACCATGTCGAGGAATTTTTCCGGGTCATCAAGGGAAAGATTCTGTGCAGAGGCAACAAGGGTCTCTTCATTGTCAAAGGGAACGAATTCCGAAGCGTTGGCAAGAAGGTCATCGATGCTTTCTGTCTTTGCGGAAGTCCTCAGGAAATCAATCTGAACGTCGTCCAGAAGGTATTCGTCTTCCACAGCCTGCATGTCAACGATTCTTGGAGCAGCAGACACATCCTGGGCAATCTGTTCATACTGGATGAAATCAACCTTTACCGGCTGTTCTTCCACAGAAAGAGATTTTTCCGATGCAGCAAGTTCTTCACCCTGGTCATTCACCTGCCTTTTAGGTTCAGTTCTTGCATTTGCCTTTTCAGAAGCAACTTCCGACGGCTTTTCTTCCCTGGCAGATTCGGCACTTTCCGTGGTTCTTGAAATTTTTTCTGGATTTTCCGGTTCTGAAATTCTTGATGCAGGATCGGCCTTTTTTCGTGACATGGATTCAATCATGTCCCCAAAGGATGGTCTGGACGTCCTGTTTTCTTTCTTTACGGAATAAGGCTTTGACTGCACCTTTGCAAGTTCTGGTGCATTTTCATTGTTTGCAATCTGTAGATTCAAGGCCTGCATGAATACCTCCGGAAAATCAAACATCCGGAACAGACCTCATTATGCAACCTAGTTAATTGAAAGCGGCTTGTTTGCCATTTTGCGCTGGATCTCAGCAGCCCTTTCTCCTGGCATCAAGGAAAGCCAGTAAGCGACTGTAGAAGCTTCGCCGGAAGCTGCCGCAACTTCATCAGCCTTGCGCAGAACGTCGATTACGTCCTGGTCATCCATGGCTGTAAGAATTGCAACCGCATTCTTTGGCGGCATACCGTTAAGGTTTGCAACAATCTGTTCGATGTTTACACTTCTATCATCGTATTTTTTTACTAAATTATTAAATGTTTTTTCTCTTTCTGCCTGTGTTTTTTCACGGTCCTCAAGTTCAAGGGCAACCTGGGCATTAGCATCTTCCTGAATCTTTACGTCGGCCTCGCGCTTTGACAGTTCTTCCGAACGAATGTCCAGGGCTTCAAGGCGCTTTGCAAAACGATCGTTGTCCAGGTCCGCTTCAACAAGTTCCTTTACGGAAGAAGCAGAAATGGAAGTCTGGGGGGCAAGCCCCACCATGCGGAACAGGGGAGCAAAAGTCTTTTTTGCATGAATAACGCCAAGGTAATCAAACCAGAGCATTCCAAACATGACGAGAATTACAATGAGAATCAAAAGAAGAATCGACTTTCCTAAAACCTTTGCACCTGACACTTTTTACCCCACCAAAAACAATAGGTCGCCTGCAGAACAAATTCAAGCAGGTCCCTTTGAACATTTTCGGCTCAAAACCGCATAACATTAGCAGCTTGAATCCCTAAATCCGGCAAATCATGACGAAAAACTAGTATTTGACGGCATTCATGGCCTTATAGTCCCTGAAAAGCTCCCTGCAGTGAACGTTTTCGCGAAATTCAATGTTTACGAACCTGGAGCCCTTTCCCTGCGAATATGAATTCATGTCGGCATAAAAAGGCTCGTCATCAAACCCGATGTCGGCCGCATCCCTTATGTTCATGGCGCTGTATACATTCCCTATCCTTGCCCACATTATGGCACCAAGGCACATGGGACAGGGCTCGGAAGTGGTATACAGGTCGCAGCCTTCCAGGTTGAAGGTTCCAAGATTCCTGCAGGCCTGACGGATGGCATTTACTTCTCCATGGGCAGTGGGATCATTGTCCCTGACCACCGTGTTATGGGTACACGCAACAACGTTACCATCCCTTACAATGACGCATCCAAAGGGACCGCCTGAGCCGGATGAAATGCCTTCACGGGCAATTTCCGCTGCTTTTTCCATGTATTTTTCACTGTAAGACACCGTTCACCCCGCAAGAATCAGCTTACCTGACCACCCTATCTTGTAATGAGACCGCCGATGGCAGTTCCAAGGGTGATGTCGTTTTCGCGTTCGATGATGTCGAAGTATATTCCGCGCTGGTTTACAAGAACATCCTCAAGATAGGCCTTTACGCGGTCCTGAACCTTGTAGAGCTTGTAGAATGTGGAACCGTTGCAGAGCATGCATACAGGCTTTGTTGCCTCATGACCTTCTCCACTCTTGATTGCACATGCTGCAAGGATGGATGCTGCCATGCGTGCACAGCGTTCAACAAGGGCATCCATAAGCTGGAAGAGGATTTCCTGGTCTTCTGCACATGCATCGCAGATCATGGCACCAAGCTTGTTGTTCCTTGAATGAGGTGCCACAAGGTAAGAAGAAACGTCAATTGTAGTAACTGCATCGAGAGCTGCAAATTTTGCAGATACGGCATCAGAAAAAAGCTTTTCCTTTCCGGCACACGAAAGCATTTCGTAGGCAACAGGTCCAAGGTAGGCCCCGGAACAGAGCTTTTCCATGATTCCAACGCCAGGCTTGTCAGACTTGCTGTCAAATGCATAGTCAAAGTCGCTTCTTGCAACCATGGCGAACTTTCCGCATTCGCAGTTGATGATCTGCCTCTTGAGTCCAGGGTATGCAGCATCTTCCTTCTGAATGTATGCACCGTTCATTCCCGTTCCAAGGATGAAGCCGATGTATGAAGAATATTCCATTCCTTCGTCAGGATTTGCAGCACCGGCCAAAAGTGCAGAAACCGTATCGTTAAGGAGAGTAATGTTAAGGTTGTCTTTCCAGCCATTTGCCTTGAGGGCAGCTGCAAGTTCCTTTCCGATGGTGCATCCTTCAACTTCAGGAGCCTTTACTTCCTTTGTAAAGTTGATGAGGACACCGTCACCGTCTTCAAGGATTGTTACAGGATATGAAAAGCAGAAGCCTATGTTTGCAGACTTTCCCTTGAGGTGCTCGAGGTTTGCGGCAATCTGGTCAAAGAATTCCTTCTTTGAAAGCTCGCGTTCAATGCCAGGCATCTTTGTCTTTTCAAGGTCACTGATTGTTGGAGTTCCGTCTGCAGCAAAAGAAACAAGGCACGAACGGAAATTTGTTCCACCAGCATCGATTACGATGACGGATTTTCCTGCTGCAGCCTGTGAAGGAGGAGTTGTAAAAGTGCGGATCATTTCAGACCCCGTCTTGTTCCCCTTTAATCCATTGTCAAAATCTGCAAGCATTGAATTTACGACAGAATTAATGTCCTGATGCTCTGCAAAATTATGTCTTCCCAAAAAAGCCGATACCTTAACGTTCATTATGTGATTCCTCCGAATAATTCGTCCCTACACTTTATTGTAATGAATGAAAATTTTCAATATACTGTTCTTCAAATTCACAGATTTGGAGCATAGAATGAAAAACATCAAAATGAACCGCCGCCTTGTTACTTCGGCACTTCCCTATGTAAACAACATTCCACACCTTGGAAACCTGATACAGATGCTTTCTGCAGACGTTTTTGCACGCTTTTGCAGAAGCCGCGGATATGAAACCATGTACATCTTCGGTACTGATGAATACGGTACTGCTACGGAAACCCGTGCCCTCCAGGAAAAAAAGACACCCCGCGAACTTTGCGACTTTTACTATGAGGAACACAGGAAGATCTACGACTGGTTCAAGATTGACGCAGACAAGTTCGGACGCACATCCAACGACCAGTGCACGGAAATCACACAAAGCCTTTACAAGGATCTTGAAAGGAACGGATACATCAAGGAACATTCCAACAAGCAGCTTTACTGCCCACAGTGTGCCCGCTACCTTGCCGACCGCTATGTAAACGGAACATGTCCAAAATGCGGATTCGAGGATGCCCGCGGCGACCAGTGCGACGGCTGTGGTTCCCTTCTTGAACCTGTTGAACTCAAGAACCCAAGATGTTCTGTTTGTGGTGCAACACCAGAAGTACGCGACACAAAGCACCTTTACATCGACCTTCCTTCCATCAGCAAGAATCTTGACGAATATGTAAGCAGGACCTCAGTGGAAGGAAAATGGTCTGACAATGCCATCAACATGACAAAGGCATGGATCCGCGACGGACTTATCGAACGCGCAATCACCCGCGACCTTAAGTGGGGAATTCCGGTTCCACGCGAGGGATTTGAAGACAAGGTATTCTACGTCTGGTTCAACGCACCAATCGGATACATCTCGATTACAAAGCAGCTGGCAGACGACCTTATCAAGGCATCAAAGCCGGGATTCGACTGGAAGTCATGGTGGCTGCCGGAAGAATCTGACGCCGAAGATGCAAGGAAGCCTGTAGACCTGTTCCAGTTCATCGGAAAGGACAACATTCCGTTCCATACAGTAATTTTCCCTTGCACACTCATGGGTTCCGGCCGCAACTGGACAAAGCTCTTCCACATGAGCTCTACGGAATACCTTAACTACGAAAACGACAAGTTCTCAAAGAGCCGCGGAGTCGGCGTATTCGGAACGGATGCCATTGAAACGGGAATTCCTGCAGACGCATGGAGATTCTACATCTTCTACAACAGGCCGGAAAAGCAGGACTACCAGTTCACATGGAAGGAATTCCGCGAGCGCCTTAACGGGGAACTCATCGGAAACCTTGGAAACCTTGTTAACCGCACCCTCCTCTTCATCCAGAAATACTACGGCTCAAAGATTCCAGATTCCCCAATTGACGAGGAAATCTGGACACGCGTAAAGGAACTTGAAGCAAAGGTTACGGAAAACCTTGAATGGGCAAACCTTAAGGATGCATTCCACCAGATCTTTGAAATCTCCGACATCGGAAACAAGGCATTCCAGGACACTGAGCCGTGGAAGACAAAGGATACCGATCCGGCCCGCGCAGAAAAACTCCTCCACACCCTTGCTTACATGATCAAGGACCTTATGATCATGGTTCACCCATACATGCCACAGTATGCGGAAAAAATCATGTCGTACTTTGGAAAGACAATTTCAGAGCCGCACTTCAATGATGCAGACTTCGGAAAGGAATCTGACGGAATCAAGCTCAACTGGAACAACCTTGGGGAAACAACGGGACTTTCAGAAGTTGGGGCAACGGAAGTGTTCTTCAAGCCCCTCGACCAGAAGGCAATGGAAGCATTCCGCACAAAGTTTGCAGGTAAGCAGGATGACCGCGGCAACGAAAAGGCAAAGGATGCAAAGAAGGACAAGAAGAAGGAAAAGAAGGCCAAGGCTGAACCGGTCGTTCTTCCTGCAGACCAGATGCCTGCCCACTTTAACGGCAAGATTGAACTGCGCGTTGCAAAGATCCTCAAGGTGGAAAACAACCCAGAAAGCGACAAGCTCTATGTTGAAACCCTGGACGACGGCACGGGAACGGAAAGAATCATCCAGTCGGGACTTCGCGACTACCTTAAGCCGGAAGACCTTCTTGGAAAGCACATAATCCTTGCATTCAACCTTGCGCCAAGAAAGATGCGCGGAATCGAAAGCCACGGCATGCTTCTTGCAGCAGACTACAAGGATGCAGACGGAAAGGACTGCGTTGAACCGCTTGAAGCTCCATGGGCAGCACCTGGAACAAGGGTAATTCTTGAAGGTGCAGATGAAAATGCGCAAAAGCCTGCGGAAATCACGGCAGACGACTTCTTTGCAGTGGAAATAAAGGCTGTAGACAACAACGTTACTGTTGGCGGCGTTAACCTTACGGTTGGCGGACAGGTTCTCAAGACAGTAAAGACCGTAAACGGAGACATCCACTAAAAATGCGCTTTCTGCAGACAAAATTCTGGGCTGACTTCAAGTCGCGCCACGGCTGGAAGTCATGTCCGGTTACAGTTGACGGAAATGGAATCAGCGTCCTCGTCCGCACCCTGAACTTCAAGTTCAAGAAGGCGACCATTGCATACGTTCCCATGGCACCTGAATGCACCGGTTCCACGGGAAAGGAACTTGAACAAAAGCTTACATCCCTAGCCTCTTCCATAAGGCCACAGCTGCCGGGCAACACATTCTGCATCCGCTTTGACCCGGCCATGGACTTTTACACCCCGGAAGACAGGGACGACTTCCTAAGGCAATACGCCGGAAAAAAAGCGGTAAAATCCCGGACAAACATCCAGCCCCCTGACACCACCATTGTTCCATTAACAGGAGAAGGTGGCCCAAGGTCAGAAGAGGAACTTCTTTCCGCCATGAAAAGCAAGTGGCGGTACAACATAAAGCTTGCGGCAAAAAAGGGCGTTGAAGTATGCAGGTACGACAGTTCATCAGCGGATCTGGAAGAAGCCTTTGACAGATTCCACGTACTTTTCCAGCAGACAAGCGAAAGGGATGGAGTGCAGTTCCACAAGAAGGAATACTACATGGACCTCCTGAAATCCGGTACCCCATTGACCGAGAACATAAAGGTAACCCTGTACCTTGCAAAGCACGAGGAGGACTGGCTTGCAGGCATAATAACCCTGTTCAGCCCGTCAGAAGCAGTCTACCTTTACGGGGCCAGCGGAAACATAAAGAGGAACCTTATGAGTGCCTACCTCCTCCAGTGGACGGCCATGAAGGATGCCCAGGCATTTGGCAGCAAGACCTACGACTTTTACGGAATGCCGCCGACAGACGACCAGAACCACCCGATGCACGGCCTATACCTTTTCAAGACGGGATTTGGCGGACGGAACACCCACAGGCCCGGATCCTTTGATGTCATACTGAACAAGGGAGACTACGCACTGTATTCAATGGCGGAAAATGCAAGGGCCTTCTGGTACAAGATCGTAGTAAAGAAACTAAAGGGAAGATAAAGGAAATCTCTAAAAATAAGAATCTTAGTGTCATTCCGAGCACGATAGCCTTCGGCGGCTACGCACAGAATCTCTACGCCATATATGGCGTAGATGCTGGATCAAGTCCAGCATGACAGAACTATTAGACAGCCCTGCATGAATTTCCAAGCCATATCTCCAGGCCCGGTCTATTTCTTTGAGGGAACATAAGTCAGGCTTACGGTCTTTTCCACTTCTCGCCCGGCATCAAGCCTGATGTTCCAGAAAAGGCGCTGGCAAAGGCTTGTGGAAGAAAGACACGGGCTTCCATCATGACCGGGCCTCATGAATTCCTCAAGGGAACTTTCAAGGCCGCAGTTTTCATTGGGTTCAATGACAAAGCTCCTCTTTTCCTTTACATCCTTGACGAGAACAACGGAAACACCCGACGACTTTCTGTACTTAAAGCCGGAAGACTTTTCTCCCTCAAGCTGAATCCTGTTTTCATTCTGAATCAGCTCAACGCCATACTGAAAACTGGAAGGATTCCTTTCAAACCTGGTCTGGGAAAAATTAATTTCGGAACTGAATACGGCGTTGATTTCCCTGTCGCTGCAGTTCTTCAGAATATACTGGACCACAATTCCGCTTGAGTTAAAATCGATGTTCTTCCTTACAAGAACCGGCAGCTGGTCCCTTGAAAGGCATGCAACAGTCTCAAGCTGAACCTCATTGCGGCGATAGTCAAATTTTCGCTCAACATAATCAGAAAGGCTGACGTAATCTTCCTCATCGGCTGCGCAGGAAATCCTGTCGGAGAAAAATGCACGCTGATACCTGTCGGATTTTCCGTCGAAGTATTCATTTTTTGAAAGGCCAGCAGCATAGTCAGCCCCGCCCTTTACGGCATTAAAGCTGAATACCTGTCCGCCTGCACAGCTGAGGATTGCACTGAACCTTTCCATCTGGGCAATATATTCATTTCGCCCGTCACCATTGTAATCATAGGTCAAAAGGCCCGGGTTCCATTTCTTGAGGGAATCCCGGATGAATTTTTCCGCATCGTTCAAGAGCCTGAAAGCCCCCTGCCTGCGTTCCTGAAGTTGTGGAAGCCCTGTGTTGCAGTTTATCATGTTCCAGCCGGCCTGGGCTTCGTGAAGGCATGCAGAGGCAGAAAGCTTTCTCATCTTGTCTGCCTTCTTCTTGATCTGGGAAAGGTAAAGGCTTATGTATGCCATCCTGTCGTAAAGCTGACGGCACAGGGGATAGGTCTCAAGATAGTCAAAAATCGAGGATAGGCAGCCGGACACTCCGCCAGATTTGCTTTCCTTATATGACTCACTGGCCCACCTTGCAAGATTCTGGGAAATTCCTGAAGGAATGTAAGCCCGCACAAAGGAACATGTTTTCTTTAGGTATGCAGAAGGAAGGACAAAATCAACCTTCTCACTTACGGCAGGAAAAAGATCCTCGTCAAAAAGGGATTCCAGGAACCCGCCTTCATTTTCACAGGCAGGTTCAAGGCACCTTTTGATCGATTCAAAATCAAGGGGGACAGTCACAAGAGGACCGTCACAGCCTGCATCAACTGCCGCAGAACCAAATGCAGTCCTGAACTTGGCAACTCCCTTTTCCAGCCGCTTGAGCCATTCAGATATGGATTCCTCCCCGGAAGGAACGAAATTCCTGTATTGCGGAAGAACCTTGATGAACTTGCCCTGCTCACCGGTAATGATGGGCTTATAGACAAGATGGCGCTCGGGAACAACCGAAGAATCAAGGAAAACATAATCCATTCCGCAGGACTTGAAGGTAACCGTAAGACCCGGATCCCATACGCTGCCAAAAAGATACATTCCTGAAGGCCTTTTTCCAACAAGGCGCCTGAGAACGGAATTCATCTTTTCTATCTGGCTGCTCCTGTCAACTGGATAGGCCAATGGAAAGACCGGGGCATAAAAACCGCCGCCAATTATTTCAAGGCGCTTGTCGCCAGTCAGTTCACGGATAAGCTCTATGGATTCAGGATGCTTAAGCTCATAATATTCAACCTGCGGTCCCGTAAAGGCAACACTCATGTGCAGGTTTGGATGAGAATATATGAATGAAAGCAGCTTCTTAAAGACGGACTGATAGTTGTTTTCGAGGAGGGCCAAATCCCTTCCGCTTTCAACATCAGCCTCAAGCTGCAGGCAAACTGAAATCCGCTTCATTTTCACTTTCTGATAAGTTTATAGCATTTTTTCCACAAAAAGAATACAGGATTGTTTCTGCCTGCAATATTCTCTTCTGCAAGATAGCTGCTGCACTGCGTTGAAAGGTTGGAAGTTGCACTGCACAACACGGCCTTTTCCTGTGTGGAAGGAATCAGCTTGATTATTTTCCTTGGGCACCTGTCAATGCACTTTCCGCATCCGTTGCACAGGGAATTGACCACTGCAGTTCCATTGACGATGGTAATGGCCCCACGGGTGCAGGACTTCATGCAGTCCCCAAAACCGATGCAGCCAAAGCGGCAGTCATGTTCCGAATCCACAACGCCGTCAAACATCTTGCAGCTTTTTTCTGCTGAATAAACGAATCTTCTTGCCGAAACCTTTTTTGCAGAAGAACACATGACGCATGCCTTCTTGCCGTTGGCCTTAGCATATTTTTCAACGTAGATGGGCTTGATGCGTATCTCGCTTTCAGAAAACATGGTGCGTTCAAGGGTAACATTCTGGGCCTTGAGGGCTGGAAGAAGAACTTCAAAAATAAACACGACAACTGCCGAAACGACAATCAAGAACAGCAGTCCAAACAGTATGGCAGCTATCATTGGAATACTCCTTTATTGAGCCACGAAACATTCCATGCCAGGAGAATTATGGCAAAAATTGCAATTGAAACGATGGTGTAGTTAAGCTTCTGGTAATCCTGCTTGTAGGACGTCATGTCCATCCTGTGGCAGACTGAATAGATGAAAGGAACGACTGCAAAAAACGAAAGTCCGCACAGGCACGAAATGTAAACGCATTCGGCAAAGGAAGAACCCTCGCTGACTGCTATGAAGGTAAACAGGATGGAAACCCCAAATTCCTGGGCATTTATCTTTGTTGAAATCCTGATGATGATCTCGATGAACACCGACAGACAGATGAAAAGAAGGATCACGACAAAGGGATAAAGTTCCGCAAGATCGGCAGGAACAAAAAGAGAATTCACAAGAAGATAGGACAGGGCCGAGGTTGACGTAATGGTAAGGAAAAGCTTTATGGCCTTGATCAGAATGTCATTGCGTTTTTTTGAAAGATAGATGGCCCTTTCAATTCCTATGCCATAGACAAGAACGGCAGAAGAAAAGCATACATAATATAAAAGCGTGTACAGCATCAGTCTTCCTCCGAAGTGTCAAGGATTTCAAGCTTGTTGAGCACAAAGCGTATGAGGCTTGAGATGAAAACTATGAGGAAAAGGGCTCCTGGAACGGAAGCCAAAATTGAACCTGCAAAAATCTTCGACGTATCCTGCACAACCTGGATTTCAAGGATTCCCCCAGCCTTTGGAAGTGAAATGGTACCATAGCTGAAAATCTCTCTGACCAGGAAAAACAGGACGGCATAGACGGAAAACACAAGGCTCTTTATGCTTACGGAAACCACATGCTCCGTCAAGGTGTATTCATTCTTGTTGTAAATGTTTCCAAGAACAAAGGCAGAGATTGAAGGCATGTAAAAGCAGATTCCAAGGGTGAATGCAACAATGGGACTGAAGGCAATGATTGCCTGCCTGAAGAGGACCGTAAGGAAAACAATGAACACGACCGAAATGACGTTCTGCAAACCTTCGCTTACAAACCGTGCGCAAAAATTCCTGAACAGGATTCCAAGTACAGTCTGCAGGTACATCAAGACCAAAAGCACGGTCACGTAGCACAGCCTGCCCGGTATGGGAACAAACATGGCGAGAGAAAGCATGAGAAAAACATAAAGTTCACTTTTTTTCATTTTCTGCCCTTCCTGTTTTTTGTTTCATTTTTTTTCTTTGGGATAATCTGGTTTTTTACCACATGGGGAATTTTCTTGCCCCAATAGTCAATCTGGGAATGGATGGATGCATCCGAAACCCTGTCATGCACGCTGCCTTCCGGAAGCACAAAGTCAACGAAATCCGCAGAAGGAGAATTGTCGGAATAAAGATATACTGCAGCCATGGGACCGTACAAAGTCGAAACCCTGGAAATAACGCCGTATCTTTGAGTTCCCTTTGAATTCTTGCATCTAAAGACTGCAATACCCACCGTCAGGTTACTCTTTACCCTTACATATTCGTATGGAACAAAGTCCGATTCATTCTTTTCAAGAACAGCCTGAACTTCTGCCATGAGGCCCTTCTTCCATGAACGGTTTGCAAAAAAAGCTGAAACCACAAGGATCCCGAAAACCACTGCAAGGGAAGCACAGAAAATTCCACCCTTAATCAGAAGGGTCTTATAGTATGCTCTGGTTTCTGATTCTGCATTTTCGCCAATGTCATCCAAATCAAGCATTGTCATACTCCTTCATGTATTTTAAGCGCGGAATTATTTTTCTTGAAGTCGCAGAGAAAAGCCTCCTGTCTTCAATGACCTGAATCACCGGGGAAACCAGGTTCATCACAAGAATGGTTAGCGCATAGCCGGAAGATGAAGTTCCAAGGCCGATGATGATAAATCCACACAACCCGGAAATAACTCCGTAGAAGAATTTTCCCACGGAAGAAATTGGAGTCGTTCCAAACCACTGCAGAACGTAGAAGGTAAAGAACAGTGTTCCGCTTGTAAGCATTGCAAGAATGATGTCTCCCTGGAAGGATGCAGCCCCAACAAAGAAAGGACCTGCATACCTGACCAAAAGTCCGTACACCAGAAGAAAGAGGAATGGAATCATGGCATCGATGAGTTCAAAGGAAACAAGAACCAGGGAAGACAGCAATGTCATGAGGTTGAACCTGAATGCCGGAATGATTGAACCGTTGTCCCAGAAAAGGCTTACATATCCTTCGGGAATTGAAACGCCAAAAAAGCGGAACACATTCCTGTTAAGGAATTCCGTAACGGCTCCGTCGCACTTAAGCACTGGAACAGTACCATTTTGAATCAGCACAAGGGCCGGATTCCTTGACTGCAAGTCACTTGAGGTAATCTGGAATCCAGGAAAGAAAGAAGAATTTACAAAGTAAAGGAGGAACACGGTAAAGGCCGTTAGGTTCACCCAGGAATCTGCAAAGTCACCAAAGACAAGGCGGGAAAAGACAAACACAAAGAAAACGACAATCAGCACTACATGACATGGATAGGTTGAAGGAACCAGAAGCCCGCAAAGGAGTCCCTGCATGATCGAGATTCTCCAGGAGTGGGAACCGTATCCTTTCTTCCATAAAAAATAGTAAACCGACTCAGCTCCCAAAGTTCCTGCAAGGCAAACCAGCACGAGCAGGAGGGATGAATAGCTTTTTGTAACGGCAAGAAGAATCACCTGCAACAGAAGAAGAGCAATGGAAACCACGGTGATTGTACCCACCGAATGGGAAATGTAGCTTATGGGATTAAGGGCAACTTTTGAACAGCCCTTCTTGAGGGTAAAATCAATCATCTTCTTTATCCTTATACTGCTTGAGGGAAATTACAGCCTGACAAAGGGAAAGCCTTGACGGACACACGCTGTTGCACATATAGCATTCGGAACACAAAAGCGCTGACGAAAAAAACTTCTTTGGCATGGAATAACCCTTCATGAAATTCAGGTAAAAAACATCCGGAATCAAGTGCTCCGGGCAAACGATCCTGCACTTGCCGCACCTGATGCAGGGATTGCGCTCCTGGACGGAAAGCTCCCCGGAAGAAATGAATTCAACGGACTTGACGTAGTTTGTAACCGGAATGTCCAGGCTGGAAATTTCATTTCCAACAAGGCGACCGTTGACAACAATCTTTGCCGGGCGCTCCTTGAAACCTCCGCACTGTTCCACAAGGTCACGGATCAATGTGCCGGTCCTTACCTTGAACATGCCGCTGGCCTTAAGACAGGTTCCGTTGACATGGACAAATTTTTCCACCACAGGAATGCCGCATACGATTCCCTCGTAAATGGCAAGACATGTCTCCGGGTCAAGGAACAGGCAGTTGTGGTTTATGTGCTTGAACACTTCGTATCCTGCCATGTGGGATGTCTTTCTGACAAGCCTCATGAGCTGCTGCATGAAGCCGCATGGATACTTCTGGGAATCTGCAGAAACAACGGCGCAGGATAGGCCTTCTGCATGGGATTCATTGATGGTAAATTCTGCCTTCCTTGGAACAACAAAGGCAATTCCCTTGGCCTCAAAGGCACGGGCTGCAATCATGGCACCCTGAACAACCTGGTCCGTATATTTTGTTGCGGTAAAAAGATCCGTAAAGCGGCTTGGGTCTTCATCAAACATCCTGACTACAACAAACCTGTGGTCCCTGAGGGTGCAGTTCTTTATCTGTGTGGCTAGCGGAACTGGCACTGAATGGAAGGTGTTGACTATTCCCTTGGAACGGAAGGAATCCACAAGGGTAGCTGCAGAAAAAATCTTCCAGTCACACGGATTCTGCTTTTTTCCAAGGTAAGTGAATTCCCCTTCGGTCTTGATCTTGACAGCCCTGCATAGCTTGCCGTCCGGAGCCGTGCACGTAAAAATGGATTCAACCTTTCCAGGAACGGAAGAATGGATCTCGGTTCCTCCGGAAACAAAATGACCTTCCGGCACCGCTATGGACTGGCCTTCCCTTACAATATCCCCTTCTTCAACACGGCACTGGTTCTCGCAGATTTCACTCTGGTAAAAGCAAACCGTTGCATGCTGAGGCAAAAGACTTTTTACCGGGGTCTCAAAGAAAGCGTGCCCCGGAGAAACAAAATTATTGACTGTTTTCATTTATTCTTTCCCGGACGTCTGCCCATAGTTTTAAGCATGTATATCATAAGCATCACCAGGGGAACAAAGAGAGAAGCCAGCACAAGGACAAGTCCAAGACCATCCGTTCGCTGGGATCCCCTGCTGCCCCTTTTGTAGACAACAGAAACTCCCCTGTCCTGTTTTTTCATGAGTTTTTCAACTGCACCGTATTCAAGCTCGTCAATAAAGGAATCGGAGCGGTCCCTGAAATTTTCATCGTACCGCATTACCTCCGAATTCTTTTCCACGATGAATCCGTCCTCCACCTCATACCTTGGAACGACAACGGAATCATTTTCGCTTACGGTGCCATCGTACCTTTCGTTAAGGGAACGGTATGGAAAAGACTGAACGTTCCATGACCACTTGTAGTAATCATCGATGGAAGGAAGCACATCCTCCGAATTCTTCTGCACCTCGTCAAGAACCACAGGTACAGGCAGGCTCACATCGCCGTCTGCCGTAGGTGCGAATTTCTGGCTCAGTACAAATCCTGCAAGGACAAGGGCCAGTGGAAAAAGGCAGAACAGGGTATGTTTTGCAGTGGCAGTATACATGAGTGGCAGCTGTGGAGCCTGAAAGATCTTTACGACCTTAAAGGAAATGAGGGAATCACGAAGCTGCTCAAACATTGCAAGAAGCCACAAAAGTCCGTAGCTGGAACAAGCGCACAAAAGCAAAAGCACGAGGCACTGCCATCCGGAAAGCATGATGGAAACAAAGGCAACCCCAAGGGGAATCAAAAAGTAAAGGTTCTTGCGCAGGACATTAATGGCTTTTTTGCGACCCCAAATGCGGGAAGCCAGGCAGCATGCCAGCATGTACAGAAGGCATGAAGAAGCAACCGTGTAAAATGGCTGGGAAAAGGAAAGCACCACCATAAAAATAGAAGAAAGTGCAAAGACAATCCTGATCTGGGACAGGAAAAGAAACACGCCAAACATGACGCACACAATGAGGGGAACAATCCACGGATACTGCTTTCTTCCGTCCACACCACCGCGGGCGGAAGTTTCCCTGACGATTTCTTCAAGTGCCTTTACGGCATAGCTTTCATTTCCCCTGGGAACATAGTAGACCCCAAAGGAAGATGATTCATCAGAAAAATAGGAAAGGCGCCTGTAAAGGTAGTCGTTCATCCTGCCTGGAAGAACCGGAGTAAAATCAGAAGCAACGGGAATCCCCTGCTGTCCAAGGCTCAATATGCCGGAGCATCCGTACTTTTCAAGGGTGTCAAGAACAAATCGCTCCGGAACCGACTTTTCCACATAGACCACGGAATAGCTGTTCCAGATTCTTGAGACTGGAACGCTGCGCAATGCTATGCAAGCAAACAGTGAGACTGCAATTACAATGACGGGAACAAAAAACGCCTTGGGGAATTTCATGAAGTCAAAGCACGCTGAATGCAAGGCCGATTATGAACCCCAGCAGCATGCCCATGAGGACTTCTGCCGGAGTATGTCCCTGCACTTCCTTAATTGGTTTGAATTCTATGATGCCTTTGTCTGCAAGAAGACGGCCCACCTTGTTAAGGACTGAAGCCTGAATTCCATTGGCACGGCGCACACCCACTGCATCCCTGATGGTAACAAGGAAAAATCCCAGGGAAAGAATGAACACGTCGCTGTCAACCCCGGAATGAAAGCCTATGGTAGTGCACAGGGTCGTTACAAGAGCAGAATGGCTTGAAGGCATGCTACCCGTTCTCCAGAACAAAAGCTCGATGAGTTCCTTAAGGCTGTGAACCTTGCCGGAAAACAGCTTGATGAGAGTCTTTAAAAACTGGGCAGAAAGCCAGCTGAAAATACATGCAAGCAGTGCCGGCTGAGAAAAAAATGCCAGAATTTGATTTTTAAAAGCCATACTCCAAATTATACCACATTTTTACATTCTTTGTGAACACACAAGGCCACAGTTTACAATGGTCACGGATTTGCAATAAAATGTACACATGGAATTCAAAACTTTCACCGCAGGAACCGACGATGAAGGCCGCAGGCTAGACAGGGTTGCATCAAGAATCATGGAAGGTGCAGGAATACGCAAAAGCCTTTTTGCAGAAATCCGAAAGGGCCTTGTACGCGTAAACGAAAGAAAATCAAAACCAGACCAGCACATCAACTCCGGGGACAAGATTTCCATAGCAGCTTTTCTTTTTTCCACCACACGGGAGGAATCCAAGGTTCAAGCAGGCAGCCGTCACCAGGAACCACAGGTCATTTCAGGGGAAGAATTAAAATATATAGAAGAAAACACACTTTTTAGAAACAGCCATCTCCTGATCCTTAACAAGAAGGCAGGCATAAGCGTCCAGCCGTCAAAGGGCAGCGGAAAAAGCCTTTCCCAGATGGTGGAATCCCTTTGGCAGCAGGAATCCCATTCCCAGTCACTTTCCTTTAGGCCGGGCCCCCTTCACAGAATCGACAGATGGACGTCTGGAGCCATTGTCTTTTCCCAAAGCCTTGAAGGTGCAAAATGGTTCACGAAAGCCATGGCAGAACACAAGATTAAAAAGACATACATTGCGGTGACTGAAGGATTCTACGGCAGCACAACGGAAGACTACGAGGACTTGATCCTGTCGGAAGAAAAACCCCTTGCAGAAGGGGGATTTTCAACGGTGAAAGTCTACCCTGCCCAACACCAGCCGATTCCCAGGGAGGCAAAAAAAGCCATTACCCACGCCAGGACCCTTCAGCAAAGAACCATAAACGGAAGGGAACTGTCCCTTGTTGAATTCACCATCGAGACAGGAAGAAAGCACCAGATTCGCGCCCAGTCCGCCTTCCACGGCCACCCGCTCTACGGAGACACGGCATACGGCGGCAGGAAAAATGCAGGTGACATGTTCTTCCTTCATGCATACAAGCTGGAATTCCCCGAAGACAATCCCATGGAAGCCCCAACCCTAGTAACCGCACCTTTGTCCGACATTTTTTTTGATTTTGTCTTGTTGAATTTTAAAAATGCATTATAATTGTGGTTATGAACCTGATTTCTAGATTACTCAACAACGGAATAAATGTAACTGCCCTCGTTGGAGAAAGCGGAACCGGTAAAAGCTTCCGTGCAAAGCTCCTTGCCCAGAAAAGCGGAATAGAAGCCATCATTGACGACGGTCTCCTGATCCGGGACGACAAGATTCTTGCAGGACGCACCGCAAAGCACGAAAAGACCTACATGGGAGCCGTAAGGATTGCCCTCTTTGACGACAAGGCCCACAGGGATGATGTTGCAAAGGCCCTCAAGGCAAACAAGATAAAGAAGCTTCTCATCATCGGTACAAGCGAAAAAATGGTTCAGAAAATCACCACAAGGCTCCAGATTCCCCTTCCGTCAAAGATCATAAAGATAGAAGACATTGCAAACCGCGAGGAAATAGAAAAGGCCATCAGGAGCCGCCAGATTGAAGGAAAGCACGTAATTCCAGTGCCTGCCATTGAGGTAAAGAAGACATATTCCCAGATTTTCCACGATTCCATCAGGGACATTGCAAAGAAGAGCGCATTCAACTTCCTTAAGAAAAAGAAGGACAAGTCCGTCCTTGAAAAATCCATCGTCACCCCGGAATTCAGCAAGAAAGGCCGCATAGAAATATCCGAAGCCGCATTGAGCCAGATGGTCATGCACTGCATAGAAGAATTTTCGCCGGAAGTAAGGGTCAAGAAGCTTGGAATCAGGACTGACAACAGGGGCTACCGCCTGGTAATCACTGTGGACGTACCCTTTGGCCGCCAGCTTACGGGAGAAATCCACAAGCTGCAGCAGTATATAATCGAAAACATAGAAAAATACACCGGAATTCTCATCGAGGAAGTAAGCATAATCATCGACAAGATTTCCGTGCAAAAGCCCACAAAATAAAGAGTAATTCCCGAGCTGCAGCAGTTTATAAGACGGCTTAGTGTATGGAAGCCCTGCGAAGCAGTCGACCGCAGGGAGCGAGCGCCAGCGAGCGGACGAGGACGATGAGCGTGAGCGAAGGCTGGAACACACGATGGCAGCCTGCTGCCATAAGCCCCAGAAAAAAAAAGATCCACCAGTCAAGGTGGACCTTTCCATCAGTTCAAGAACTATGTCTGCCTATTGCTTACCTTTTAAGGCCGGCTGCAGTCTGGAGCATCGTATCGCTTGTCTGGATTGCCTTTGAGTTGAATTCGTAGGCTCTCTGGGCAACGATCATCTGAACCATTTCATTTACAACGGAAACATTGCTCATTTCAACAAACTTGTGCTTTACGATACCCATGCCTTCAACACCCGGGCGGCTTGCAATGGGGTCGCCGGAAGCATTTGTCACCTTGTAAAGGTTGTCGCCCGTGTTTTCAAGACCAACTGCATTTGGAAAGCGGAAAAGTTCAATCTGGCCAATGTCCACAGGTTCAAGTTCACCGTTTACCCTGACTGTCACGCGTCCGCCGTCAGAAATTGCCAGAGTTTCAAGCTGGAATCCTTCCGGCATGATGATTTCCGGCTGCACGCGAAGTCCGTTGGCATTTACAAGCTGACCTGTTGAATCAACCTTGAAGGAACCGTCACGTGTGTATGCCCATGAACCGTCATACTGCTGAACGCGGAAAAATCCGTCACCAACAATGGCAAGGTCCGTATCAACGCCTGTAGCCTGGAGGCTTCCCTGAGTCATGATTCTCTGGGTTGCAGCCACCTTTACACCGCTTCCCATCTGGAGTCCAACTGGAGTAACCGTGTCTTCAGTCGCCGGAGTTCCAGAAAGCTTTACGGTCTGGTACATGAGGTCTTCAAATTCAGCACGGTGCTGCTTGAAGCCTGTCGTATTTACGTTTGAAAGGTTGTTTGAAATTGTATCGATGTTTGTCTGCTGGCCGTTCATGCCTGTTGCGGCATTCCATAAACTTCTTACCATAATTTAATTCTCCCGATGAATGTTCCTAAAAAAGCCCTGCTAAACGCCCTGGCCTAGCGGTTTACAGTTACAACCTTTGACCAGAGGGTGTCCATCATGCTGTCCGATGTCTGAACCGACTTCTGGTTTGCCTCGTATGCGCGGTTTACTTCAATCATCTGAACCATTTCGTTTACGATGTTGACGTTGCTTGTTTCCGTGTATCCCTGCAGGAACCTTGGACGCTCATCCCCTTCCGCAATGTGGGGAATGCCTGCAATGTCATTTGTGTTCCACATGGAAGAACCCTGCTTTTTCAGGTAACGCTCGTTTTCAAAGCGTACAACCTTAATGCGGTCCACAAGGCTGTTGTCCTCGCGGTTGTAAATAACGCCGTCCTGGTTTACAAAGAACCTGTCGTCTTCCACATGGATAGGGCCGTTTTCACCAAGTACCGGATATCCTTCCTTTGTAAGGAGGATTCCTTCCTTTCCAAGGTGGAAGTTTCCGTTTCTTGTGTAGCGTTCGCCGTTTGGAGTTTCAACTGCAAAAAATCCTTCGCCGCTTAGGGCAAGGTCAGTCTTTGTATCCGTATTCTTGAATGATCCCTGCTGGAAGTCCGTGTAAAGTTCGTTGGTTTCCACGCCAAGACCGATTGAGCCGATAATTGGAGCTGCATCTGCAGAACCGAAAGATGTCCTGTAAACTCCGTCAGCCTGAGTTCTTCTAAGGAGAAGTTCCGAGAATTCCTTGCTTACGGGAATTTCCTTCTTGAAACCCGTTGTGTCTACGTTTGCAAGATTGTTCGAAATGGCGTCCAGCCTGTTCTGCTGTGCATTCATTCCGCTTGCACCAATATACCAGCCTCTAATCATATTCAACCTCACATACTTTATCGGAATTTGCCATCTTCCAGTTTAGGAAATAAATTCCTTGAAATTATGCAAAGCTGGTATATAATTGAAACGTTAGGAGAGAGGCAATTGGTGACTCCAAGGTTAGTCTTGGAGATTCATCTCGAGTAAAAAAGTTGGAAAGGATGCCAATAAAACTTACCGTTGCCAAAAAGTTAAAATTCATAGTCTCACTGTTTTTTCTTGCCATGGTCATGGATGGACTGTCTGCCAGGGAAAAGATTCAGGTTCTGCAGGAAAGTTCCACCCATTTCCTGACCCTTGGAATCATCATACAGGTTACCCTCTTTCTGTTTGCAGTTTCATTCATCTGCTTTTTAATCCAGAAGAAGAACAAGCTCATTGACCACGATCCAGTTACGGGCATGGCAAGCTTTTCCACCTTTGAAAGAAACGTTAGGAAGGTTCTTTCCACTGCTGAACCAAACGAATACATAATCCTGTCCTTCAACATCGATAATCTTAGCCTTATAAATGAAAGTTTTGGCATTCACGGTGGCAACGAAGTACTGCGGAGAGTCGGAAAGCACCTGGAAGAATGCTGCGGCCCAAGGGAATTCACCACAAGATACTTTGCAGACAACTTCATTTTCTTTACCAGGAACCCGGATTTTTTCTGGAACATTGAAGAGCGCGTCTATGAAATGACCAACATAAACACCCTTCTGCAGGACATGCTGCCGGAAAAATACAGCTTTACGTTTACGTCAAGTGTCTACTATATAGATAATCCATCTGACACCGTTGAATCCATGGTGGACCGGGCAAATCTTGCCCAAAAGCTTTGCCACAACAGGTATTCCACCCATCGCGTAATTGAATACACATCTGAGATGAAGAATTCCCACGAGTGGAAGCGCGAAGTTACCCTTACCATGGAAAATGCCCTGGACAATGAAGAATTTGAGGTGTACTACCAGCCAAAGTTCCGCTTTGACAATGAAACCATCATGGGTGCTGAGGCCCTCATAAGATGGAACAACCCCAACAAGGGATTTCTTGCGCCGGCAAAATTCGTTCCGCTTTTTGAGGACAACGGCTTCATAGAAAAAATCGACAAATTCGTTTTCAACAAGGTGTGCAGCTTTCTTGACCTGTGGAACAGGAATCACCAGGGACAGGGCCCGAGCCTTACCATTTCATTCAACCTGAGCCGGTACCACCTGTTCAATCCAAACCTGATCAAGGAACTCAAGAACATTGCAGACCAGTACGACATAGGCCAGAACAGGATTGAGGTGGAACTTACGGAAACCGTCATGTTTGACAACCCGAAGAAGCTCATAAAGGTCATGACGGAAATAAAGAACGCAGGATTCCTTGTATCCATCGACGACTTTGGATCAGGCTATTCTTCCCTCAACCTGCTCAAGAACATGCCGGCAGACGTAATAAAGCTGGACAAGGAATTCCTTTCCGCATCACCTGAAAATTCAAAGGAAAGCATCATCATCACCTCAGTAATCAACATGGCCAAGCAGCTTAACATAAAGACAGTTGCAGAAGGTGTGGAAACAAGGCTCCAGTCGGACATGCTCAAGAAAATCGGTTGCGACATTGCCCAGGGATTCTTCTACGCAAAACCCATGTGCGAATCCGACTTCAGGAAGCTTCTTATACAGAAAGCCGCCGTCTGAAAAGGGAAAAGGGCATCTGTAAGGAATTGCAGTTTTTGAAGATTTCTGAAAATATTTCTATACCAGTGGAATTTTGTTGCATTTTGAAAAAAGTGAATTATAATATTTCTATCGACATTTGACAGTTATGGAGGCATTTAAGAATATGGCATCGAAAAAAACACCTGAAGAACCAAGAGTACTTGCAATCATCCTTGGTGGTGGAAAGGGAACTCGTCTTTACCCTCTCACAAAGGAACGTTCAAAGCCGGCTGTTCCATTCGGCGGAAAGTACAGAATTGTAGACATCCCAATTTCAAACTGTATCAACTCTGGATACAAGAAGATTTACCTTCTTACACAGTTTAACTCGGCATCACTCCATCTGCACATCAACAACTCATACAACTTTGACCGCTTCTCTGGCGGATTCGTAGAAATTCTTGCTGCTGAACAGACCCTCGAGCATTCAGGATGGTACGAAGGTACTGCCGACGCCGTTCGCAAGAACTTCGGTCACTTCCGCGTTCAGAAGCCAACACACTACATCATCCTTTCAGGTGACCAGCTCTACAAGATGGACCTTAAGGAATTCATGAACCAGCACATCGAAAGCGGTTCAGACATTACAATTGCAGCAAAGGCAGTAAACCGCCGCGATGCAACAGGATTTGGCATCATGCAGGTTGACGACCAGAACAAGATCACTGCATTCATGGAAAAGCCTGCAGCTGACCTTAACATCGACCACTGGAAGATTCCTGAAAAATCACGCGGAGACCTTCCTGCAGAACTTGAATACCTTGCTTCCATGGGTATTTACATTTTCAATGCCGACACAATGGAAGAACTCCTTAACAACGAAAAGACTGACTTCGGAAAGGAAATCATTCCGATGGCAATCAAGAACAAGAAGGTTTCAAGCTACATCTTCAACGACTACTGGGAAGACATCGGTACAATCCGTTCTTTCTACGAAGCAACCCTTGACCTTACAAACCCTGTTCCTGCATTCAACATGTACGAGGAAACAAAGCCTGTCTACACACAGATGAGCAACCTTCCTCCAAGCAAGATCAACAATGCAACACTTACTTCTACCCTCGCAAGTGAAGGATGCGTTATTTCTGACAGCAGCATCAAGAAGTCTGTAATCGGTGTGCGCTCAATCATCCGCGAAGACTGTGACCTTAAGGGTGTTGTAATGATGGGTGCCGACTTCTACGAAACAGATGAAGAAAAGGCTGCAAACAAGAAGAAGAAGATTCCTGACATGGGTATCGGTAAGGGCTGCAAGATTGAACGCGCCATCATCGACAAGAATGCCCATATCGGTAACAACTGCTGCATCAATGTAAGCGGAAAGACTTACGAAGACGGTGACCATGGCCTGTTCTACAGTGCAGACGGAATCATCGTAATCCGCAAGGGAGCAGTTATCCCTGATGGAACTGTAATCTAAGGTTCCACAAAAAAAAGCATTCAAACCCCAGATTACAAGGCAGTGGGGTTTTAAATAGGAAAGTACAGTGTTTGCTTTGGAATGTGTCTTTACACGTTCAGTTCCCTTGCAAAACTGTACTTTTTTTTACACTTTGCATTTTTTAAAGGCAGTTGCCCACCATGAACCATGGACAAAAGGGAGTTTTCTATTTCTTGAACCTTTCCATAAGGAGATTGTAGGCATCGATTACCTGCATGGTCTTGTTGGTGGCTACTTTCTTCATGATCTCGTTCTGGCCATGCTTATCAGGATGGTAATACATAAGCTTTTGCCTGTAAGCTGACTTCAATTCTTCTTCCGTGACATCAGGGGTGACACCAAGTAACCTGCAGGCTGCTGCAACAGCCGGATCAAGAATCTCCCCATTTGCAGCATGAATGACAGTTGCCTGCCCCTGTTTTGGCTTTGATTCCTGTCCCATGGAATTTCCTGATCCACCGGACTTAGCAGATTTTTCAGACTTACCAGCAGCAGAATTAAAGGCCCCTTCACTCCCAGGCTTTCCGTATGCGCCTGCAGCACAACCGTTTCTAAGGATCTTGTCCTCCGGCACTTCATAGAATTTTTCTTCACTTCTTTTTCCGGCGGTATCCGGCTCAGGGCTTTGTGGAACAATATCCTCTTTTTTAACAATCTTTACGAAACCATCACTAAGGGTCTGGCTCAGAAGGTCTCCAAGCCTGTCATACATTGTCTCCATCCGGGCCCTCACCTTCTTCCATACCCCATTCCGCAAGCTTTCTTTGAAGAGTCTTTCTTCCAATGCCAAGAACTTCAGCAGTCTTTGTCCTGTTGTTCCTGTTGGCAGCAAGATTCTGGCGGATTATGATTTTTTCCGATTCTTCAAGGGGAATTCCAAGGGGAATGACAATTCCCATGTCCTCGGAATTCTTTGAAACCTGGGGTGGAAGATCTTCCAGGCTTATCTCACTGTCGGAACACATTACGACTGCACTTTCAACACAGTTCCTGAGCTCGCGAATGTTACCGGGCCAGTCATATCTGCTCAAGGCAGCCTTTGCCCGTGAATCAAATCCCTTTATCTCCTTGCTGTTTTCCCTGCAGAATTCAGCAAGAAAAGCCTGGGCCAAGAGAGGAATGTCGCTTTTTCGTTCGCGAAGGGGCGGCACATGAATATGGATTACGTTCAGCCTGTAGTAAAGGTCTTCACGGAACCGGCCTGCCTTAATTTCCGCCTCCAGGTCACGGTTTGTGGCAGCAACAACACGCACATCGACATCTATAGTCTGCTCACCGCCTACACGCTCGAATTTCCGTTCAGCAAGAACACGGAGGATTTTTATCTGCACGCTCTGGTTGATTTCCCCAATTTCATCAAGAAATATGGTTCCGCCATGGGCAAGTTCAAACCTTCCCTTCTGCATGTGTTCGGCTCCGGTAAAGGCACCCTTTTCATGGCCAAAAAGCTCGCTTTCAAGAAGGGTTTCGCTCAATGCAGCACAATGGACGTTGACCATCTTGTTATCATGGCGCGACGACAGGTCATGTACAGCCCTGGCCACAACTTCCTTGCCAACTCCGCTTTCCCCGGTAATGAGGACGCTGGCCCTTGATGCTGCAGCTTTTTTTATGATTTCCTGAATCTTTACCATGGCCGGCGACTTGCCTATCATGGACTTGAGGGCCCTGTCATCCTCCACCGATTTTACAAGCTGCTGGTGTTCCAGCTTCATCTCGTGGGTTTCAAGGGCACGCTTTACGATAAGACCAAGCTGATCCAGGTTAAGGGGCTTTGTAAGAAAATCATAGGCCCCATGGCGCATGGCATCCACCGCGGAATCAATGCTTCCGTGTCCCGTCAGAACTATGACAGGAATGCCTGGCGTAGTAGTGGCCACATGCTTCAGGACCTCTTCACCGGTAATTCCAGGCATCCTCAGGTCAGTGATTACAAGGTCAATGTCACCCTTGGAAATGAGGTCAAGGCCCTCTTCACCGGAAGCAGCCGTCTTTACGGCATATCCTTCAAGTTCAAAGTTGGCGGCAAGACCTTCGCGAATGTTTTTTTCATCATCAATGACAAGAAGCGTAAATTTCATTTTCTACTTTACCTGTTCAAGAAGCATTGTTTCCTTCTGGGGTACAGGGAGACTTATCGTAAAGATAGAACCCCTTCCAAGTTCAGAAGAAACCGTTATTTCCCCATTGAATTCCTTGACTATCTTATAAACCGTTGTAAGGCCAAGCCCTGTGCCGTCCGCCTTTGTAGTATAATATGGTTCAAAGACCCGGTCCATGGTTTCCTTGTCCATGCCGCATCCCGTGTCTGCAACAGTCAGAATGTAACGGTCGTTCCTTACAAGGGACGTTACGGCAATGGTCATTTCATCCTTTTCTGTTTTCCCAAGGGCAGCCTTTGCATTCTGAACCAGGTTCACAAGGACATCCCTGAACAGTTTTTCATCAAGGAGAATCTTTGTCCCGTTTTCTGCAAGCTTTAATATGAGCCTTATGCCCCTCTCGTTGAATTCCGGTGCAAAAAGATCAAGGGCCTTTCCTATGGTTTTGTCCGGGTCGCAAAGAACCAGCTCCGCCTTTACTGGACGCACTGCAAAAAGAAAATCCATTACGGTGGAATTAAGGCGCTCAATCTCCTCGTTAACGACATCGAGATACCTTTCCATGAATTTTTCATCAGGAAGAATGCCGTCACCTTCCCTGCTTTTTTTTACCGCCTTCTGCAAAAGCTGTACATGAATGCTTATGGCTCCAAGGGGATTCTTTATTTCATGGGCAACGGAAGCCGCAAGATTTGTCAGCGAAGAAAGGCTTTCCATGCGGTGGGTCAGGATCTGCTGCTGACGCTTGGCCGTCATGTCGCGGAAGATTATTATGGAACCGCAGATATCCCCCTTGCGACACAGGGGAACTATTGAAACACCGACAAAAAGAGTCTTTCCATTGATGTAAACGGAAAATTCCTCCTCCACGTGGGAAATGTTCTTTTCCAGGTTTTTCCTGATGAACTGGCTGATATCCTCATCCAGAAGACAGTCCCACACGGGGTTTTCTTCCTCAAAAAGGCTTGAGGAAACCGGAACAAACCGCTTAACCGCCCTGTTGATTTTTTGAATCAGGAACCTGTTGTCAAGAACAATTATTCCGGAATCAAGGCTTTCAAGAATGGAATCAAAGACCTCGTTTTCCTCATTAATCATGGAAATGATGCGTTCAATCTGTTCCTTTGAAAGCTTCTGGATTTTCTCAGAAGCCTTGCCTACAAAGTCAATCATCGCTTACCTGCCTGAATATGCCGCCATTGACATAATTTATCTGCATGATGCTTCTGGTAAGTTCCTCAAGGCAAGCCTGGGGTTTCTGGTTGTATACGTTAACGCTGTTATAGGCATAGCGAAGTTTTTCCAGAAGGGCTGCTGAACTTTCAGCTCCTGCACCGCCACAATTCCTTGAAACCATGAGTTCCTTCTGGGCATCGATAATTCCCCTGAGGAACAGCCTGAAGAGGATGCGAGGCTCAAAGGAAGAACATTCAGCCAGAGTCTGGTTAATGTCCGGCACACGCCCCATGGCAATGGAATTAAAGAAATTCCGTGCAGACAGCTTTATCACGTCAGGATTAACCGGAAGATAGGACTGGAGAAAATCATTAATGGATGAAGGCATTTTTGAAGGATCAAAACCGCCGTTATAATGAAAGACTTTTTCTATAACCTTCTTCTGGACTTCGACAGGACGCTCATAAAATGAATAGGTCCTTACCCTTGAAAGAATCGTTGGAAGAATGGAACCGCGCCTGGAAGTAAGCAGGATGAATATCACGTCCTCAGGAGGTTCCTCAAGAATTTTCAGAAGGGCATTCTTGGAGCTTTCCATCATGCAGTCGGCATTTTCCATTATCAGAACTTTCTTTCCCGATGCAGAGGTAAGGTTTGCCCAAGAGGAAATGTTCCTTATCTGGGAAACAGGCAGTGAATCGTAAAGGAATGAACTTTCAAGCTTCCTGCAGTCCGCCTCTATCTGATCCAGAAGTTTCTTCAGTTCATCATCGTCAGGCAGGGCCCTTCCCGGGGCAACCTGTTCAAGTCCATAATTAATGGATTCAATGAGGGGAGAAAATTTTCCAAGCTTGTCGTCACCTTCCCAAAGCACGGGACTAAAACGGTTTACAAGCTTTCTGCAGGCACGGATAAAAAGATAGCGGCTTGCAGGTACGTGAGAAGTATTGGCAATGCTCTGGGAAAGAAGGGTTTTCTTTGCTGCGGAAATTTCAAGGATCTTGTTGCCGGGACCTAGAATCATTACATTCTGGCTCACGAGGGCCTTGTGCTTAAGGCAGCTTGGACATGTACACATCCATTCACCCTTTTCCCTGCAGGAAAGAACCCTGGCCGTCTCCAGTGCACAGGAAAGCTTGCCCGAACACTCAGGTCCGGAAAACAAGATGGAACCTGGAAGCTTTCCTTCAATAATATTTTCCTTGAGCTGAACAACAGCTTCCTGACCGATGATATTGTCAAACATTTTTACTTACCAAAAAAAGAATGATTGGCTACGGCTGCATGAACCGAAGAAAGTGGAACTGAAAGTACTGGATTTAAAATGGAAGCAAACAGGCTGCCCTTCAAAACCGGGGCAACGTCAAACCAAGGCTGGGCATACATGACTATGAGGATGACGCAAACAAGGGCCAATCCTTCCACAAGTCCAAGAACGAATCCAAGGAATCTGTCCAGCGACTTGAAAATCTCACAGTCAAAAATCGCCTTTATCACCTGCTGGATAATCTTGAGGACAAGAAATGATGCAACAAAGACAATGAGGAATGAAAGAACCACTGCAAGAAAATGAATGTGTATAACTCCGGACAGGGGCTGCACAAGAAAACCGCAGAATACAAAGGCAACCCAGATGGAAATAACCGGAACGATCTTTCCAAAAAGTTCATTTATGAATCCGTTAAACAGTCCGATGAATCCAAAAATCACCGTCACCAGAAGAAAGATGAAATCTATTGCAGGAAAACTCATAAGCCGCATTCCTTGATCACAAGATCCGCAATGGTTTTTACAGGCCTGTTCTGACCGGTGATATCCCTAAGGGAATCGGAAAGAGCCTTCCTGTTTTCTGCAGCAGAAAGCCTGTCAAGTTCTGCCAAAAGCTTTTCATCATTGACATCTTCACCTGCAAGGACAACGGCACCGCCGCGTGACCTGAAATATTCAGCATTGTCAACCTGATCGCCGCGAGTTCCTGAACCACACAATGGAACAAGGACCATTGGCTTTGCACAGACGGCACATTCCGAAAGGGAATTTGCCCCGGCCCTGGAAAGTACCACATCCGCACACTGAATCACCGAAACCATTTCGCCGTAGATAAAGGCAAAAGGCTTATAATCATCATCAGCCGAAGCCATGACCTGAGGATTTTCGTCGGCAAATTTCTTTCCCGTCTGGTGAACAACAATATATTTTTCCTTAAGCCTGTCAAGGCAATCGACAACTAGACGGTTGATCTGCAGCGCACCAAGGCTTCCGCCAATGACAAGGAGAACAGGCTTATTGTTACCTTCAGGAATTCCAAGAAATTTCCTGCCCGCAGCAGAAGAATCCTCGTAAAAAACAGGCCTGACAGGATTTCCTGTGGCGATGCATTTTTCCTTAAGGGGACCTGCAAAAAATTTTCTGGTCTCCTCATAGGATAAAAGGATGTTCCTTGCCCCGCCGCTGTTAAGCTTTGTTGCAAGCCCCGGAGTAAAATCGCACTCATGGGTAAAGTATGGAATCTTCAGGAGACGTGCTGCAACACAAGGAGGAACACTTACAAAACCGCCCTTGGAAAAAAGACAGTCAGGCTTTAGCTTTTTCAAGATGAAATATGACCTTACGAAGCCTGCCATAATCTTAAAGAGGTCAATGAAATTCTTAAATGAAAAATATCGCCTTAGCTTGCCGCAAGAAATTCCATGGAATGCCGTAATGCTTCCGCCACAGGAAGAAAGGTTCTTTTCAACAATGTTCCTGTCCATGCCGGAAGCCGAACCGATCCAATGAATTTCAAGTTCCACACCGGAATCGGCAAGGGACTTCCTTATTTCATCAGCAACAGCAATGCCGGGATAAATGTGACCGCCAGTGCCACCACCGGCAAAGACGATTACGCAATGAGACTTTTTTTCTGACATTTATTTTGCCTTTTTTGGAAATTTATCAAGAATTGAAATAAGCTCCTCGTTCTTGAACAGCTTGGCATAACCGCGTGCAGACATCCACATTCCGTCTTCCACATCAGGATCTGCACCTGCTTCGAGAAGAGCCTGGACAATCTCAATGCTTCCGTTACCAACGGCAAGTACAAGAATAGGCTGGCCGTCACTGCTCATGATGCCCATGTCTGCACCATTTTCTATGAAGAACTTAACGGTGTCCTTGTTCTTTCTCCAAACCGCATCCATAACGGGAGAATATCCGCGGTCCTTGGAAATAATGTTCACATTGGCACCACATTCCAGAAGCCATTTTGCAGCAGGAATATTATCATTGCGAGAAGCAACACAAAGCATCGGAACGCCTTCAGAATTAAAGGCATTGACATCAAGACCTGCCTGCACGATCATGCGGCTAGTCTCAAGGTCGTCCTTTTCAATGTAATGGGCTAGGCTGTCTGCATTAAATGGAATTCCCCGTACAAAAAGCTGTTCAAAGGCCCAGCGCTGCTCGTCCATGGCCCTGTACTTTTCAAGATTGGACTTGAGGGCATCAAGGGCATCGTCTTCACTACCCCCATAGAAACAGTCTGAATTTGAGATGAAATAGCCCTTAAATGCAGAAGAAGATTCCCCAAAGGAAACCACAGGACACTTTCTGCTGGCAATAAATCCAATGTAATAAAGAAAATCGTCGTACTTAAAAAGCGAATCAGTATCGGCAAGAACAACAAAGGCTGCCTCGCTAAGCATGCATACACAGCTGCGGCGCTGATCGTCATCATCTTCTTCAGAAAGAAGAATTACATTTGCCTCGCATTTATCTTTCAGAAAAGCAGAAATCTTTTCCGCCTTTGCATTTTCCTTGTCTGTAGTAATTATTGCGCACTTCATTCTACTATTATAGAACAAAAAATCCCTGTTTGCAAACAAAGTGCACCTAAAAAAATATTTTAAATAAAAAAAAGACACTCGAAGCGAGTGTCTTACAAGTGCCAACGGTCAGAATCGAACTGACGACATAAGGATTTTCAGTCCTCCGCTCTACCAGCTGAGCTACATCGGCAAGTGATGATTAGACTATATACTTTTGACGGATTTGTGTCAACAGCAAAATCCAATTTTTTCACTTTTTTTTTAATTTTTTTATCACAATATGGAACTCCGGAAACTAATGCTCCCTGGCCTTGCTTTCAAACTTGGTAAAGCTTGAAAGGAATACAAGTTCCACATCGCCAATAGGACCGTTACGCTGCTTTGCGACAATAAGCTTTCTGTCCTGAACCGGATCATAACCCTCATTGGTTTCCTTGTTGGCGTTTCTGTTTCCGTGGATGAACATTACCATGTCGGCATCCTGTTCTATGGAACCGGAACCTCGCAGCTGGGCAAGGTTTGGTTCTTCACCTTCCGCAGTACGTGCAAGCTGACAGAGAACCACGATGGGAATCTCAAGCTCACGGGCAAGGCTCTTGAGGGACTTGGAAATTGCAGACTGCTGTTCATGCATCGGCAGGTCCGGCGTCTCGGAAGTAATAAGACCGATGTAGTCAATGAATATTATCTGAACCTTGTTGTCAACCTTCATTCGGCGAGCCATGGCGCGAAGGTCAAGAAGCTTCATGTTTGGAACATCCACAATGTACAAGGGAGCATTAAAGAGATCTCCTGCAGCATCCTGAAGCTTCCTGAAATCCTCAACCTTCAAGAGACCGCTCCTGAGCTTCTGTCCCTGAATGCGTGCAACCTGGGAAACAAGACGCTGGCCAATCTGGTCGGCAGACATTTCAAGGCTGAAGAAACCGCATGGGATTCCCTTGTCAAGGACAATATGCTGCATCATTGAAAGTGCAAGGGCCGTCTTACCCATGGAAGGACGGGCACCGACGATGATCATTTCGCTGTTCTGGAAACCGCTTGTCATGGTATCCAGGTCATTAAATCCTGAAGGAATTCCCGAGAAGGAATCCTTGTTCTTGTATCTTGTGTCAATGATCTGGATTGTCTTGGGCATGACTTCCTTCATCGACATTACGTTCACTGTTGAATTTGAATCTGCAAGGCGGAATATCTTCTGTTCCGCATCTTCGAGAATCAACCGGCTGTCCTTTGTCTCATCAAAGCTGTCAGCCTTCATCTCCTGGGAAAGGCCGATGAGCTTGCGCCTGACGGAAGCATCAAGAACCATCTTTGCATAGTACTCAACGTTGGCACTGGTCGGAACAACATCGGTAAGGGATGAAATGTAGGAAACTCCCCCGGCCTTTTCAAGGGAATTGTTCTTTGTAAGGTTATCGATGACCGTAAGAAGGTCACCGCGAATGCCGTTGGTGTTCAGCTCAAGAAAAGCCTTGAAGATAAGCTGGTTCTGCTGGCTGTAAAAGTCTTCCGCCCTAAGATAATTGATTACATAACTCAATGCAGACCAGTCGAGAAGAACTGCACCTAAAGTGGCCTGTTCGGCTTCACTGTTATGAGGGGGTATCTTGTCCTTAAATTCCACAGCTTCCTCCAATAAACCAAAATGCAAAAATAAAACCCGGAAAAACATGCTTTCCGGGCTAAAAAAGTCTTAGAAAAAAATCAGGAAACCTTAGGATTCACCAGGAATGCCAAAGTTCCCCGGGAAAAATTATTCAGCAGATTCTGCCTTTGTTTCTTCTTCCTTCTTTTCTGCAGCCTTCTTAATCTTAGCTTCCTGCTTCTTTGTTTCTTCTGAAACCTGGCCCTTAACAGTAACCTTTACTTCTGCATAAGTAGATTCATAAAGGTGAATCTTTGCAACGTAGCTACCGATGAGCTTGATTGTGTTACCTGGAACTTCAATCTTCTTGCGTTCGATTTCGAAACCGTTCTGAGAGTAGAAGTTAACGAGTGTTGTGTTAGAAACTGCACCAAAGAGCTTACCGTTGCTTGCAGCTGGCATTTCGAGAACAACTTCGAGAGCTTCAAGCTTGTCCTTGAGGCTTGCGCTGTCCTTTCTCTTCTGTTCCTTGCGAGCTTCGATTTCTGCCTTCTTTGATTCAAAGTAAGCAGCTGTTTCCTTGTTGTAAGGTACAGCGAATCCACGTGGGAAAAGATAGTTGCGGAAGTAACCCATTGCAACATTCTTTACATCACCCATTTCACCAAGGTGTTTTACATCATCATTAAGAATAACTTTCATTTTACAAGCTCCTGAAAATATTAAGTTTTAAGCAGCACCACCAGGAGTTGGCGGCCTGCCAGATTAAATTTAGTCTGCTACGTATGGAAGAAGACAGATAGCACGTGCGCGCTTGATTGCTACTGCAACCTGCTTCTGGTGCTTTGCACAAGTACCAGTAATGCGGCGTGGAAGGATCTTACCGCGTTCTGTTGTAAAGCGGCGGAGACCTTCTGCATCCTTGTAATCAATCTTTCCCTTGTTAGCACAGAAACGGCAAACCTTCTTGTGGAAGAAAGCCTTTCCCTTTCCGCGTGCACCACGAACTTCGTCTTCGCGGCCAGAATCCTGAAGCTGTTCAGCTGTGTTTTCGTTTACATTTTCTACGTTTTCGTCTGCCATAGTAATTTGCTCCTATAAGAGTATTGGAAAGCCCCAACCAGTGGAACTTCCGGAAGGTACTGCAACCAGAACCTTCATTTCCCGATTAGAACGGGATGTCTTCAGGGAACTGGGATGAAGAATCCCCGACAAAGCTGTCTTCTGCAAATCCATTACCTGAATCTGCCGCCATCGGTGCCCCGGAATAATTCTGCTGTGAATATCCCTGAGGTGCATCAAAATCATTGCGCTTCTGGAATCCCCCATACGATCCCATTCCGCCTTCGCCTGCACCGAATCCAGAAGAGCCGCCGGCTCCATTGCCACTCAAAAGCTGAACGCTGTCTGCAAGAATCGTCACCCTGCTGCGTGTTTCACCAGAGTTCTTATCCTGCCAGCGGTCCTGCCTAAGTGACCCCTGAACTGCAATCTGCTTACCTTTGGTCAAATATGGTTTGATGGCCTCTGCACCCTTGCCAAAATATGTGACGTCAAAGAAATTGCCTTCGCTTATCCATCTGTCACCTTCCCTTCTGCTGCGGTTTACAGCAATGGAAATGTTGGCTACTGCAGTACCGGTGCCCAAATATCTTACTTCAGCATCTCTTGTAAGACGTCCAACGATTACAACTGAATTAATATCTGAACTAGCCATATTCTCCCCCGGTTAAATTTATGCGTTCTTTTCGTCTACAAGAACAAACAGATATTTAAGAAGATTTGTGTTAAACTTGAACTGAGCGTCCATTTCTGCAATCTTTGCAGGATTAGACTTGATTGTAAGAAGAACGAATCTTCCTCTCTTCTGGCGCTTTACTTCGTAAGTAAGATCGCGGTCACCGAATGGTTCTTCCTTTTCGATCTCTACGCCGAATTTTGCAAGGTCTGCCTTAAGAGCTTCAAGACCAGCCTTGTACTTATCCTCTTCCAAAGGATAAATTGTCATAAGTTCATACTTTCTCATTTGTATGTTCTCCTTATGGTCTAAAATGGGAACTGCATACGCAATTCCAAGGGGTACAAGATAATATCATTTTCCGCTTTCTTGGTCAACGGAATTCTTCCTGTATTCACTGGGAGACATGGACAAGGCCTTATGGAATGCCCGGGAAAAATAGAGGCTGCTTTCAAATCCGAGGGAATTGGCAATTGCCGTTATATTTAAGGAAGTGCTTTCGAGCATGGTGCAAGCCTGCTTAATCCTGTAGTCCGTCAGATATTCCTTTGGGGAAATGCCAAGGACCGACTCAAAGCACCTGAACATCTGGCTCCGGCTTATGCCAACATAGGAAGCCACATCCTCAATGCTTATGGGATAGGAATAGTTTTCCATCATGTAGTCCACCGCCATCCGGACATATTCCCTTGCTGCAGAATTGTGGGTTTTCCTGGAAGATGATTCGTCAACAAAACATGCCAGAAGTTCATGCAAAAGCCCTGTCATCCTTATGGAATTGGAAAAGCCCCTGCCCCTGGCATCATATATTTCACGGATCTTATCGCGCACCTTCCTTCCATTGGCAACGGACCTTACAAAGGGGGCATCCCTGGTAAAATCCGTTGAATTGAGGATAACGGAGGCATCGGCACCGGCAAAGCCAATCCACTCGTATTCCCACGGATCCCTTGCATCGGCACGGTACATGATCTGGGTGCCTGGATAGCAGATGAAGCAGTCTCCTTCCTTCAGGCTGAACTCCTTGTCCAGGGTTTCGATCCTCCCGCAGCCGGAAACCACATAGTGAATCACGTAATGGTCCCTTACCCCAGGCCCCCACTGGTAATTGGCCTCACACTTCTGGAAGCCCACGTTGTACACGGAAAGGGACATGAGTTCCCTTGATGCAACCTTGTAAGAAAAACGGGAAGGTTCCCTTGTTCCAAAGACATGGCTTGAAACCATGAAGTCAAGATGTATGAGGGTTTTCCCGTTGGAAAGGGAAATTTCATTGCGGCTGAAAAGATTGTAGGATTTCTGGAGAAGACGGCCCGCAAGAATTTCTTCCGTAATTCCACTGGAATTTTCCATATAGAAGCTGCAGCATACAAACTGGGGCTTTACCCTGTCGATGACATTCACAAAAAAATCGCATCCCATTTTTTCCAGGATCAGGTTGACAACAAGCAGGTCTGAAGGTTCAAGGCGCGGAATCACCACAGGCTGCCTCCTGGTGTCAAGGATCCTTACGGAATTGAATTTTTCCCATGGAACTGCAGGAGACGGATCACCTTCCCCAAGAATGATGGCAGTGGAAGCCGGGTATTTTCCAAGCTGGGTGGCAAGCATTTCAAGCAAAACTTTTTCCGTAGAAATCATGGTTCCATTATGCAACATTTTTACATATCGAGTAAACATAAAACGATGTACAAACAAAAAAATCGGCTGTATCATTTAAGCATAAGATCACAAAGACAGGAGAATCCCTATGGCAATTTTAGTTACAGGTGGTGCAGGTTTCATCGGAAGCCACACAGTTGTTGAACTTCAGGATGCAGGTTACGACGTAGTTGTTCTTGACAACCTTTCAAACTCAAGCGAAAAGTCACTTGAAAGGGTTGAAAAGATCACTGGAAAAAAGGTTAAGTTCTACAAGGCAGACATCCTTGACCGCGATGGACTTAACAGGGTTTTCGATGCAGAAAAAATCGATTCAGTAATTCACTTTGCAGGACTCAAGGCCGTTGGCGAATCGGTTGCAAAACCCTGGGAATATTACGAGAACAACATCTCCGGCACCCTTACCCTTGTTGACGTAATGAGAAAGCATAACTGCAAGAACATCATCTTCTCTTCTTCCGCAACGGTATACGGCGACCCGGCATTCATCCCGATTACTGAAGAATGTCCAAAGGGACAGTGCACAAACCCATACGGCTGGACAAAATCCATGCTTGAACAGATTCTCAGCGACATGCAGAAGGCAGATCCTGAATGGAACGTAATCCTCCTGCGCTACTTCAATCCAATCGGAGCCCACAAGTCTGGAACCATGGGAGAAAATCCTAACGGAATTCCAAACAACCTGATGCCTTACGTAACACAGGTTGCAGTTGGAAAGCTCAAGGAACTTGGCGTATTTGGAAACGACTACGACACGCCGGACGGAACAGGAGTACGCGACTACATCCACGTTGTTGACCTTGCCAACGGACACGTAAAGGCACTCAAGAAAATCGAGGAAAAGGCAGGCCTTTGCATCTACAACCTTGGTACAGGCCACGGATATTCGGTCCTTGACATCGTCCATAACTTTGAGGAAGCAACAGGCGTAAAGGTTCCATACACAATCAAGCCACGCCGCCCGGGTGACATCGCCACATGCTATGCAGATCCTGCAAAGGCTGAACGCGAGCTTGGATGGAAGGCCCAGTACGGAATCAAGGAAATGTGCGAAGATTCATGGAGATGGCAGTCAAACAACCCTAACGGTTACGACGCATAAAAAAATCCCCGGTTGAACCACCCATCGGTTCAGCCCGCGCTTTCCCCAGAGGTTGCCCCATTGAACAGAACGTACATTTCTTCAAGTTCATTGCGGCAATCGATAAAGAGACGGCCAAGTTCAGGATCAAAGTGGGAACCGAGGGACTCTTCGATGATTTCAAAGGCCCTGTCATAGGTAAAGCTGTCCTTGTAGCATCTTTTGCTTACGAGGGCATCGAATACATCGGCAAGGGCCATGATCCTGGCTTCAAGGGGAATGTCTTCCCCAGACAGACCTGAAGGATACCCCTGTCCGTTCCACTTTTCGTGGTGATAGTGTGCCACGTTTACGGCAACCTTCTTGAATTCCCCATCATCAACTGCAGAAAGTACATTCTCAACTATTCTCGCACCTTCCTGGGAATGCATCTTCATCTTTTCATATTCTTCATCAGTAAACTTTCCAGGCTTTCTCAGGACTGCATCATCAACGGCAATCTTTCCAAGGTCATGCATTGGGGCAGCCTTTATTATGCTGGAATAGAAGGATTCCGGCAGGGAGGCATACTTTTCTTCCCTCCTGATCCGGTTTACAAAGACCTTTACGCAGTCGCTGGTGCGCTTGATGTGACCGCCAGTACTGTTGTCACGGCTTTCAACCATTGTGGCCATGCCGGTAATGATCGAATTCTGAATTTCTATGATTCTGCAGGTCTTTTCGTCGATGGAATCAGTCATCTCGTTGAATATGTCACCCAGTTCCCCAAAGGAATCGTTTGTCACTATGGAAACCTTTGACTTGTAATCCCCAGCCTTGATGCGGTTGATCCTGTCCTTGAATTTTGCAAGGGGATGCTCAAAATACCGCTCGAATGACAGGTAAATGACAAAGCCGATGGCAAGAATCACGGGAAAGGTGTAATAGAGACTTACGTCAACTGCCTGATCCCTGTTGTATCCATAGGACATGAAGGCAAGTGAAAGGTAATATATGGGGAAAAAAGTAACTGACATGTAGATTGCAAAAAACAAAAGCTTTACACCGGGCTTGATGACTCCCTTGATCCTTGAAATCTGGCCATTGGGGAAAAGCCTTGGAAGGAAAACCTTTCTGTGGAGGGATTCCATTATGAAATAGGACATGGTGAATGTGGTTATGGATTCAAGGGATGCAGACAGGGTGCTGCAGAAAAAGACGCTTCCAGCATTGAATTCGTAGCCCATGCCCTTTGCTATGACAATCAATACCATAACCTGAACAAAGTAAGTTAGCCAGCCTGAAATTCCTACGGCGGAATATATTATGGGAAGATTTATGAGTCGGCTGTCGATCTTTTCGTCAGGACAGAAAGTATACAGAACACAGATGGCAGTGGGAACGACAAAAGTCAGGTATTCAAAACGATGGATTACATGACAATAGTCATCAAGAAATTTGGGCCATTGGTTTCCAGCCCTGTTAAGAAGGAATGAAACTATAAAATGGTCTGGAATGAGAAGGCCGCAGATATTGGCAAAACACACGATACCGCCAAAGAACAGTGCAATAAGGACAAACTTCTTTCTGTTATTCGTCATGGGTTGATTATATCACAATGAAAAAAATATGAAAGTCATGTCACTCCGTGAATTCGGCATCTTACCCAGGATTAAAGAATCTTTCATTATCGGGACACACATCCGTAGCAGGGGCGTGCGGATGTGCCTTTCCTAGTTAAACTGAAGTTCTAATCTGGGATTCGCCCTACGTTCGTCGCCCTCCTGGCTCCTCTCTTCGGGCCGGCTCTTTCGCTGACGGCGGCCTCCTGCCGCCTTTTCCAAAAAAATCGTACGCTCTTGCTTCGATTTTTTTGGCGCTCAATCGCTTCGAATCCTGTTGTCCCGTTTTTTTGATTAGTTTAAATTGATTTAAAACAAAAAAAGCTCCTGATTACTCAAGAGCTTTCGTTATATCGGGACACACATCCGTAGCAGGAGCGTGCGGATGTGCTTTTCCTGGTTAAACTGAAATTCTAATCTGGATTCGCCCTGCGTTCGTCGCCCTCCTGGCTCCTCTCTTCGGGCCGGCTTCGTTCACTTCCGGCGACATCCCTGTCGCCTCATCCTCGCACCTGCTCGGCGTTCACTTCGCTTCGAATCCTGTTGTCCCGTTTTTTTGATTAGTTTAAATTGATTTAAAACAAAAAAAGCTCCTGATTACTCAAGAGCTTTCGTTATATCGGGACAACAGGATTCGAACCTGCGACCCTCTGGTCCCAAACCAGATGCGCTACCAGCTGCGCTACGTCCCGAGGAAGTGGAGGATGAGGGGATCGAACCCCCGACATTCTGGGTGTAAACCAGACGCTCGTACCAGCTGAGCTAATCCTCCAAGCAAGTGATAAGACTATACTTCTTTAACTATTTTATGTCAAGGGCGTTTTCAAAAAAATCCTAAAAAAAATTCATTTTTTTTCCAAAATAATTTCCCCCGCATTTATTGCGGATTCAATTGCATGCTCCAGTCTTGTTCAATTCAGCATGGAAAATAAAAAAAACCGGTCGCAAATTACGGCCGGCCTGAATCATTCATGAGGGTAAAGATGCCCCATTACTTCTTGTTTACGAGATCCTTAAGTGCCTTTCCTGGCTTGAACTTTGGAGTCTTTGATGCTGCAATCTTGATCTTTTCCTTTGTAAGAGGGTTGATACCTTCGCGTGCAGCTCTCTTTGCTACTGTAAATGTTCCAAATCCAATAAGCTGAACATCATTTGACTTTGCAAGTTCCTTTGAAACGATTGTTGTAAATGCAGCAAGTGCCTTTTCTGTGTCCTTCTTTGTAAGACCAGTTTCCTTTGCCATCTTGTCAATCAATTCTGCCTTGTTCATTTAATTCTCCATGATACATTATATTTTTTAGGTAACGTCTTTTACAGACAATATGCAAAACATTATAAATTACAAAACACTAAAAATCTAGTAAAAAATCAAAATTCAGTAGAAAAACATGAATAAAAAGCCGTTTTTTTAGTTCACAAGAGCAAAAGGGGGTTATTTAGGGCCCAAAACTTGTAAAGCACCCCCTTTGGGGGTACAATTAGGGCATGGAAATAATTACGCCACCATTCATCAAGCCGGGAGACACCATCGGCATCACTGCCCCATCCTTTGGCTGCACGACAGAACCCTACGCCACGAAATTCCGCAATGGATGTTCCAAGATTGAATCCATGGGCTGCAGGACAAAAGCCGGGAAGACGGTTTTCATGAATGACGGCAAGGGAATTTCCTCAAGTCCCCTCACCTGCGCACGTGAACTGGAAGAATTCTACTGCAGCGACCGTTACAGGGCCATAATTTCTGCAGGCGGCGGAGAAATGATGTGCGAGACGGCAGGACTTGTTGACTTTGAGAAAATCTGCAATGCCGGTGCAAAATGGTACTGCGGATATTCTGACAACACGAATTTCATCCATCCCCTTGTCACAATGGCTCACGTAAAGGCCATTTACGGACCGTGCATAAGCGGTTTTGGAAAATTCTGGGAACAAAGCGAAACTGACACCTGGGAAATCCTGACCGGAAAAAGAAACCATGTTGAAGGATACCAGCTGTTCCAGCTGCCGGAAAACGACACTGACGATGACAGCCCAAATGCAAAATTCAACCTGACGGAAAGTAAAACGCTCAAGTCCTTTGTTCCTGACGAAAATGCCCCCGGAAAGCTAAGGGAAGCGGGTTCAGCAGAAAAAATAGAGACAGAAGGCATACTTCTTGGCGGATGCCTTGACGTTCTTGCAAACATCTGCGGTACAAGGCTTGACAAAACCACCGATTTTACAAGGGAAGCATTACGGGACGGAAAGAGGATAATCTGGGTGCTGGAAGGATGCGACGGAAACCCCATGGAAATGAGGCGGCAGGTGTGGCATCTTAAGAACTGCGGATGGTTTGACACTGCCTCGGGATTTCTTGTGGGACGCCCCCTTGCTTCATTCAGGCAGAAAATGATGGGCGTGGACCAGTACAATGCATATACGGACATCCTTGGGGAACTTAATGTTCCTGTCATCTGCGACTGCGACATAGGCCACATTGACCCGGCAATGCCCCTTGTAATGGGTGCATTTTCCAGGGCCCAGATTTTGAGCAACAGTTTGCGCATAGAATTCCAGCTTTAACACAAAGAACGAAAAGAATTCAAAAAAAATTGATATACGTAAAAAACGAGTTATAATTACAATTGAATATATTGAGGGAACCCTTGAAAAATTGCAGTTTTAAAGGGATTCCTTCAATTTACGGCCGATTTCATGAATAAAAACTATTCGTTTTTGCGGGACAATACCCAGAAGGTAAACAAGACTGTCCTTAAGATCAGTTTCAGCGTTCTCTTTTTGCCACTGGCACTTTACGGGGGGAATCTTGGCCATGTATGGGAGCTGCCCGTATCCTATCTGCTTCTTCTGCAGGCCCTGCTTGTTGCATCCTTTTGCATCAACCTGTTGATCTACAAGAAAGTACGGAACCCTGAATTCCTCAAGTACATAAGCGTAATATCCATTACGGCCATAATCGGCTATGTCTCTGCCAACGGACGCGTGGGAATCTACATTTCCTACGGGTTCTTCCCCTTCCTTGCAAGCCTTTACTACAGCAAAAGATACACCACCTTCATTTCCATCGTCTCATGGCTTTCAATGATGCTTTCCCTTTACGTCAGGACAAGGCTTGTGTACATGTGCGATCCCATTGACGCAGAAATCTACACCCCGGACCTGTTTTTTGCAAGGTTTTCCATCGGTTTTTCCATTGAGATGGCATTCACCTACTTTCTAGCCATGATCATGACAAAGCAGGGACAGAGAACCCTCTTTACCCTGGTTGAAAACATCGACACCCAGAACAACATGTACATAACCCTGGCAGAAAAGAATTCTGAACTTGAGGAAACCCAGAACAAGATCATCCAGTTCATTTCAAAGATTCTTGGAAGCCATGACCTTTTTACGGGAAACCACGTAGTCCACACCCGCACCTACATAGGAATAATCGTGCGCGAACTGCAGAACAAAGGCCTTTATCCTGCAGAACTTACAAGGGAAAACATGCTGATGATGGAAAGTGCAGCCCTTTTGCACGACATAGGAAAAATCCACGTCCCGGAAGGAATCCTCAACAAGCCTGGAAAATTTACGCCCCAGGAATTTGAGATAATGAAGAGCCATCCGGAAGAAGGCAAGAAAATCTTAAGCTACCTGCCTCCAATCAACGGCGGAGAATTCAACAAGATAGCGGAAAACATGTGCCTGTACCACCACGAAAAATGGGACGGTACGGGATATCCGATGGGACTTTCAAAGGACGACATCCCCCTTGAGGCAAGAATCATGGCAGCAGCAGACGTTCTTGACGCCCTCCTGAGCCGACGCCTCTACAAGGAACCAATGTCCTTGGAGCAAGCCATATCCATCTTCAAGTCCCTGAGCGGAGTGCAGTTTGAACCATGCATTTGTGATGCAATCATTGCAAGGCAGGACGAAATCGCTTCTTGCGACGAATACTTTAAGCAGGAAGAAGAAAAAAACAATATCACTGAACTTGAATGGTGGAAACGCTACCACGAATACATGGAAAGCCAGGGCAAGTAAATAACCATCCATACATGATAAAACAAAGAAATTACCGGTAGAATAATGCTGGCATAAAAAAAGGGGCAGCTGAAGTTACTTCAGTTGCCCCTTTCTTTTAGCTTTCTATTTATACCTTAAACTGGTCAATCTGCTTTCCGATCTCCATGATGCTGTCCTTCATCTGCCTTGAGATGTCTTCAAGGGACTGCTCGGTCTCGTTTATCTTTGAAGCACCGCTGGACATTTCTTCCATGGAAGCCTTCATCTCTCCGGTTGTATCCTGAAGGATACGAACTTCCTCAAGAATGACCTTGTTGCCTTCAGCCATTTCCTTTGACGCAGTCTTAACCTCGATGGTACTGTCGTTCATGGAATGAAGGGCATCGCTGATCTGCTTGGAACCGACGGTCTGCTCTTCCATGGCAGCCTTTATCTGGCGCACAAGCTCATCAGTCTCCGAAATCTTGACGGTTACATTCTGGAATGCCCTGCTTGAGTTAAGGGATGCCTCAACAACACTCTGAATGAGCTCACTGATGCTTGTAAGCTGGCTTCCAATTGTCTTTGACTGCTCGCTTGAAGTTTCAGAAAGCTTACGGATTTCATCGGCAACAACGCTGAATCCCTTTCCGGCTTCTCCTGCATGGGCTGCCTCAATGGCTGCATTCATGGCCAGCAGGTTTGTCTGTTCTGCAATGGATGCAATGGCCTGGTTTGCCTCCTGAAGGGTCTCGCTCTGGATCCTGATCTGTTCAATCCTTTCGTTTGCCTCGTAGTGGATCTTGCTACCGCTTTCTGCCTCGCTTGCAAGGACTTCAAAGGAATTGGCCATGGCATCCATGGACTTGTTTACGGAAACGATATTGCCGATCATCTGCTCAACGGCAGAACTTGCCTGTGAAACTCCAAGGCTCTGGGTCTCGATCATGCGTTCAAGGGACTCGATGTTGGAAGCAATCTCATTGACTGCCCCTACGGTCTGGGAAACGCAATTTCCCTGGTCATTGATCTGGCTGTGAACAGTATCGATGGTCTCAAGAATTCCCTTGATGGAATCAGCCGTATCCTGCATGCTGTCATTAAGGTTATTGCCTGCCAAATCAAGCTCGTTATTGGAAGACTTGATTCCCTTTACGATGTCCTGGAGTTTTTCCGTAAAGCTGTTGAATCCAATAACAACGTCACCAATTTCATCCTTTGAAGTCTGCGGAATTCTTCTCGTAAGGTCTGCATTGCCGCTTGCAATTTCCGTAATGGAATCCTTAACGTAACCAAGAGGCTTGATGAGTGCCCTGATGACTATGCTGCAGACGATGAAAGCAACAAGAATCGAACAAAGGATGCCGATAACGATGGTATGCTGCATGATCTTAAGCTTGCTGTAAAAGAATGCATGGGGTGCAACACAGAATACGGACCATGGAACCTTGGTACCGATTGGCCTGTAGCTTACGCACATCTTCATGCCGATGCTTGGATCATCAAAGGTCGTAGTAGCCGTATCACCGGACATAACGCCATTAATGACGCGTCCAAGGGAAGAATTTGGATCGAGGTCTGCCACATTGTTACCGGCCTTATCGGTACCTTCATTTGCATTGGCAATAGTCTCGCCTGTTGAACGGTTCATTACGGCAGGATGGAAGCCGCCACCAATGTCGATGCTCTCGATGACCTTCTGGAGCCTGTCGCCATAGAGGATTCCGGTTACAACACCATTTATCTGGTTATTCTCATCATATACAGGAACAGCATAAATCTGAAGCCACTTCTTACCGACATCGCTGTAAAATGGGTCGCAGACAAATTCCTTGCCGTTAATGGCAGCCTGGAAATAGTTCTTTTCCCTTGAGCTGTGGTATACACCGTCGCGGCTGTAGCTGAATCCTTCCTTATTATAGTAACCAATGTTTTCGTATTTTTTCAGGTCGATCTTTACAATCTGCTTAAGCTGTTCCGTCTTTTCAAGCAGGGGAACGCTTTCATCCTTTATGAACGGAAGGGCTGCCAGAGACTTAAGGACGTTGAATTCCTGCTCGTTCATGGCCTCGATTTCTTCCGCAACCTTTTCCGAAACAAGGGAAAGATTCTGGTTAACGGAATTGGACAGGGCCGAGCTGGATGTTCTGTAAGAAATTACGCCAATGATGATGTTCACTGCAATGATGATCAGCGCAACCATTAAAATGAGTTTTGCCTTCAAATTGATACGCATAACAATCTCCTATGCATACCATTATAAGGCAAAATCCAAATAATGCACGTTTTTTTTTCTTAAAGCAGCGAAAATTAAGTTAATTTTAAGAAACTTTAGAACCTGATCTTCTTGTCGCTTCCTGCGTAGTATTCCTTGCGGAGGGACTTGACCTGTTCATCCTTAAGGTAGTCATCAAAAGGCATCATGCGGTCGATGATTCCCTTTGGCGTGATTTCAATGATTCTGTTTGCAATGGTCGAAATGAATTCGTGGTCATGGCTTGAGAACATAACAACGCCAGGGAACTTTACAAGCCCTTCGTTCAAGCTTTCGATGGATTCAAGGTCAAGATGGTTTGTCGGATCATCAAGAATGAGGACGTTGGCACCGCTGAGCATCATCTTTGACAGCATGCAGCGCACCTTCTCTCCTCCGGAAAGAACCTTAACCTTCTTGAGGGATTCGTCACCGGTAAAGAGCATGCGTCCAAGGAATCCGCGAACATAGGCATCGTCCTGGTCAGGGGAATACTGCTTGAGCCAGTCGGTGATGGTAAGCTCGTTGTTAAAGTATGAGCTGTTATCGCGGCCCATGTATGTCTGCTTTGTAGTCTGGCCCCAGTTGACGGTTGCACCCTCGCACTTCTTTGTTCCGCTGACAATGTCAAAGAATGAAGAAATGGAATTGTGCTCCATGCCGACAAATGCAACCTTTTCACCAGGGTGAATGGTGATTTCAAAATTGTTAAGGAGAACGGTTCCATCAGAATCCTTTGAGTTAAGGTGTTCGGCTGTAAGAACGAAGTTACCGATCTGGCGTTCGCTCTGGAAGTGAACGTAAGGGAACTTGCGGCTTGTAACAGGGAGTTCTTCCAGCTGCATCTTTTCCAGCATCTTCTTGCGAGAAGAAGCCTGTCCTGACTTTGAAACGTTGGAAGCAAAGCGCTGGATGAACTGCTTAAGGTCTGCCATCTTGTCCTCGCGCTTTTTCTGCTGGTCCTTTGCCTGCTTCTGGAGAATCTGGCTCATCTGGTACCAGAAGTCATAGTTACCCGTAAACTGGGTGATCTTTCCGTAGTCGATGTCGCATGTATAGGTACAAACGGCATTGAGGAAGTGACGGTCATGGGAAACGACGATTACGCAGTTTTCAAATTCCAAAAGGAAGTTTTCAAGCCATGAAATTGATTCAAGGTCGAGACCGTTGGTAGGTTCGTCGAGGATGAGGTAGTCAGGATTTCCAAAAAGTGCCTGGGCAAGAAGAACGCGAACCTTCTGGCTTTCGTCAAGGTCGCTCATCATCTTGTCGTGGTTTTCTTCCTCAAGACCAAGGCCCGAAAGCATCTGCTCGATCTGGTTTTCTGCCTCGTATCCGCCAAGCTCGCCAAATTCAGCCTGCATGTCGGCAGCCTTCATTCCGTCTTCATCGGAAAAATCTTCCTTTGCATAGATGGCATCAATGTCCTTTTCCAGCTTGTAGAGCTTTGGATAACCCATCTTAACGGTTTCCTTTACGGAATATTCATCGTACTTGAAGTGGTCCTGGCTCAAGACGGCCATGCGTTCACCGGGAGTGATGCTGATGTCGCCAGTGTCATGCTCAAGTTCCCCGGAAAGAAGCTTAAGGAATGTAGACTTGCCGGCACCGTTGGCACCGATGATGCCGTAACAGTTGCCCTTCATGAATTTTATGTTTACATCCTTGAACAGGGGTTTTTCGCTGAACTTAAGGCTTACGTCTGTAACTGTAATCATTTCTTTCCTCCAAAAATTGCTTTGATTCTGCCAAAGAGGGTCTTCTTTTCCTGCTTCTTAGGAACCTGGTTCTGCACCTGGCGCTTATTGCCTGAATATGGCTTTCCGTTCTTGCCGTTCTTAGCATTCTTGCCACCCTGCCTTGAAGCTGAAGGATTTGGCTTCTTGGAACCGGAATTCTTTCTTGGGCTTGCAGAAGAAGAACCTGAGGCCTTTGAACCGTACATTTCCTTGTAATACTTCATGCGCTCATCAGTAGTCATGGATGCAAGCTTCTGGTCATCTGCAGAATTATATACGCGCCTGTCGCGCCTGTATTCGCTCTTTGCCTCTTCGTTGCGTCCGGAATACCTTCCGCTGCCCTTTCTTGAACGGCCACCAGACCTAGAGCCATTGCGGCTTTCGTATTCCTCGCGCCTCTTGCGGCCGAATTCGCTCCTGTCGTTGCGTTCCTCGTGATGGCTGTCAAGCTTGATGTAAACATCGGCACTCTTGTCCTCACCGTAGGATTCAGGATCTGCAACACGGGACGGAATCTGCTTTTCAATGTAGCGTTCGATTGGCGGCAGGGAATAAACGTCCTGCTCGCTGCAGAAAGTGTATGCCTTTCCGGACTTGCCGGCACGTGCAGTACGTCCGATGCGGTGAACGTAGTTTTCGGCTTCGTTTGGAAGATCGTAGTTGATAACCATGGCAAGGTCGTTTACGTCGATACCGCGGGCAGCAACGTCAGTGGCCACAAGGCACTTTACGGTTCCGGCCTTGAACCTGTCCATGATCTGAAGGCGCTTTTTCTGCGGAAGGTCGCCGATGATGTATTCTGCCTCGATTCCGTTAAGGCGAAGGCGCTTTGCCACAACCTCGCAGCTCCTCTTTGTATTTGAGAAGATGATCAGGCTTTCAGGGTTTTCCTTCTGGATGATGCCGATCAAAAGCTTCATCTTGTCGTTGCTTGCAACGTGGAGAAGTTCCTGGTCGATTTCGTCAACGGTGATGTTTTCTGCCGCAATGGTGATTTCCTCCGGATTGCGGGTGTATTCCCATGCCAGGTTCTTTACGTAAGTGTTCAAGGTGGCACTGAAAAGCATGGTCTGCCTTTTTGAGCTTTCCGGAAGAACCTTGATCAATGTCCTCAAGTCCGGGTAAAAGCCCATGTCAAACATGCGGTCTGCCTCGTCAACAACAAGGAATGCAACATCGCTCATGTCAAGCTGGTTTCCCTGGTTAAGGTCGATGACGCGTCCAGGAGTACCGATCATGATGTCGATGCCCCTCTTGATTGCAGCTATCTGCTTGTCATAGCCTACACCGCCGTAAAAGCTTGAGCACTTGAGCTGTGAAGATGCGCAGAGTTTTTCTGCCTCTTCCTGAACCTGAACCGTAAGCTCGCGTGTTGGAACAAGGATAAGAGCTTTCTTGCCCTTTACCTCTGGGCGAACAAGAAGCTGCTGGATGATGCTTGTAAGATATGCCGCAGTTTTTCCCGTACCTGTCTGCGACTGAACATAAAGGTCACGGCCTTCAAGGGAGGCCTTAAGAACATTTTCCTGAACCGGCGTGCATTCAACGTAACCTGCACCGGCAATTCCACCAAGAAGTTCTTCATGCAAAGAAAATTCTGTAAATTTCATGGAATAGAATATATCAATTATTTTCTATTAAGTATAGGGTTTCCACAGGAAGCATGAGAAAATTACACTTTTTAGGAAGCCATGATTCCCCCGGGAATAAAGCCTAGCCCCGATAGAAGCGGAATGGGCGGAGCCTTGGCGAGCACATTGGAGCGGATAGCGGGTTTAGCTGACTAGGGCTGCTCCAAATTGAATCTTTCCCTCTTTTGCAATATCATGATGCCATGGAAAACAAGAATGCATATCAGGCCCAGCTTTTTTCCAACAGGCTGGCAAAAAACTACAGGCAGCTCAAGAAATGGGCAAGGAAAAACAGGATTTCCTGCTGGAGGCTTTACGACCGGGACATTCCAGAGGTTCCACTTTGCCTTGACATGTACACTTTTTTGCCGGATGAAATAGATTCCAAGATTGAGGCTGCAAGATACTACCAGGAACTTAATGCCGCCATCAGCGAGAACTCCCCCCAAGCAGAATCCATGGTCAGGGAGGAACTTGAACGCACCTTCATCCACATGTACCTTTACGAGCGGCCCTACGACAAGCCCGAGGAAGAGGAAGAGCTTTGGCTTGGGGAAATGCAAAAGGCTGCGGCGGAAGTTCTTTCGGTCAGGCCGGAAAACATCATTGTAAAAAGAAGGCGCCACCAGACGGAAAACAAGACCCGATCCCAGTACAACAGGATGGAAAGTTCCCGTTCGGTTACGGGTACGGTGATGGAACAGGGGCAGCTTTTTAGCGTTAACCTTACGGACTACATTGATTCGGGGCTTTTCTTTGACCACAGGCCCTTGAGATCCACGGTCAGGAGCCAGTGCGGGGCAAAGCGTGTCCTGAACCTTTTTTGCTACACCGGAGCATTTTCCGTTTATTCTGCAGAAGGCGGTGCCTCCTACGTGGAAAGCGTTGACATGAGCAACACCTACATGGATTGGGCAAGGCGCAACATGGAACTCAACGGATTTTGCGACAGGAAGAAATATGCCTATACGGCAGGAGATGCAGTTAAATTCCTTTCTGAACGCGAGAAGGAACTGAAGGATAGGAATGAGGAAAAATTCGACATCATAATCCTGGATCCGCCGACCTTCAGCAACTCAAAGAAGACGGACACCCTCCTTGACATCAACAGGGACTGGCCCATGCTTGTAAAAAAGTGCACAGCCCTTCTTTCTGACAGGGGAATCCTTTACTTTAGCACCAACAGCCGGAAACTAGTCTTTGACGATAAAGAGCTCCCGGAAAACTATGCCGCAAGGGAAATCACGGCACAAACAATTCCGGAAGACTACAGGAATGCAAAGATCCACCGGGCCTGGGCCATTACAAAAAAGGTGTAAGGTTGGCCAGCTAAAGCGCAGCGGGGTGTGCGTAGATTGCGGTGTGGCTGAAAGATTTTCCAGCTAAACCGCAGAGGAATGTGCGGCCGGAAAATTTACCAGCTAAACCGCCGGCGCATCCTGGCAACCGCAGGGCAACCTGCTAAACCGCCGCGCCACCACTTGTTCCTACTTCAGGAAGTTGAACCTTGCGTAAAGATTTACTGCGTTATATATGGAAAAGATATTGTCAACATCGTCGTATCCCGTGGTCTTGAAATACAGCTCGTCGGAAATGCCCACAAAAACACCCTTTGTCACGGGAAGCTCAAGGGAAACATCGGAGAATGTGAGCCACTCAAGGCCGGAATCGTCTATGCCATCCTGTACCTGGTATGGATACTTCCAGAAAAGGTAATTGTGCACGGTCCAGTCGAACCTGATGCCGTCAATCTTGGCAGCTGCAAGCTTTGCAACAAACTCTCCACCCGTAGTATAACCGTAATCCCTGTACGTTCCGTCAGGCTTTGGGAATACGTCACGCCTGAGGTAGTAGAAGTCGGAGGTTCCCATGCCGACTGCAGAAAGGCGCAGCTGATATGCAAGCCATCCATCGTCCCTGTTGATCCTCTGCTTGAATGCAAATCCCGGGGCAATGGATGAAAATTCCATGAAGGAATTCCACACGAAGTCATACTCCATGACCATGCCCACAGTGGTATCCCTGTCTTCTCCAAGATCTGGTGCGCGTGCAAAAAGCATTCCGTCGGAGAAAATATGAACGTCGTACATCAGCTTGGTTTCCCAGTCTTCCACACCTTCCCCGGATCCGGAACCTGCCCCACCGCCAAATTCAAAGAAGAACTGGCTGTATGGAGTGTTGGAATCATGGCCGTAAGGATCGCCATATTTTGCAGTAAGCTCAAGGTTTCCGTTAAATGGGAACAGCTCAAAGAGATTGTCATAAGGGTCCTTGGTCCATGTATTTGCAAAAGCCATGCCCATGCCCGTCCTGATGGAAAGTTCCTCGAGAAGACCTGTGGGTCCCTGCGGCCTCTGGCGTAAAATCGGGTCAGTAAAAAGCCTGTCAGGATTTGCAAGGAATGAAAGAACTGTCTTGTTGCGCCCCTGGGATTCCAGGGAAAGCCTGTAAAGCATTTCACCAGTGATGACGCCACCAACCATGGTGTAATAGAAATCATTGGTCGAAGGGGAATTGGTTTCAAAGCCGTATTCCCAGATGAGGGAACCAGCAGCAGTATAGAAGAAACTTTCGTAAAGGTTCAGGTTGCTGTTGCGGGCGGCAAGATAGTAAAGCCCACCCTGATATGGATGAAGAACGAAATTCGTCCAGTACCAGTCCTTATCGAATTTAACATCCTTGTCCTGTGGATTCTTTATGTCGTCCCACCAAACCTGTGCCCATGGAGCGCGGCTGACGAACCTGTTGTATGAACCGATGAGACCGTTTACAAGGGCAACTCCGCCGGCAGCGATGAAATAATGCTTTGTAGTGTCTTCCTCAAGATTTTCCCTGTAAAAAGTGGTTCCTTCCTTGGCAAAGGAACTAAATGCAATGGAAAAAAGAACGGCAAGAAGTATGATATTTTTTTTAATGTTTTTCATTTTATGTTCCGCAAAAAAAATACCGGCCCATAAAGCCGGTACTGAATTAAATTTAGAATACAAATTACTTTGATTCTGCAGCCTTAACACCGTAGCGCTTGTTAAAGCGATCGATACGACCTGCTGTGTCAACAAGCTTCTGCTTTCCTGTGTAGAATGGGTGACATGCAGAACAGATTTCAACGTGGATGTTTTCAACTGTTGAAGCTGTTTCGATAACGTTACCGCATACACAAGTAATCTTTGTAAGTTTGTAGTCTGGGTGGATTCCCTTCTTCATAAAAAAACTCCTGTATCTTGCCCGATATCAAAGAAAGACCGGTCAGCTTTCGTCGTTTCTTCCCCTCACCGTTATCAATCAAGTTAATATCACAAGAAAAATATTGATGTGCTATATTAGCGCATACACAACTTTAAATCAAGGCCGAAATGAAAATCTCGTCCACTTCAGCCTGCACAAGCCCGCACTACTCCAGGGCGGCCATTCCAGGATTCATGGAATTAAGGAATCCCGTGTTGTCCTTTGTCTTCCTCATCTTGTCCATGACCAGTTCAAGCATGTCGGCATCTTCCATGGGGTTGAGAACCTTGCGGAGAACCCACATCCTCTGGAGCTCACCTTCCGTAAGCAGAAGTTCTTCACGCCTTGTTCCTGACTTCTTGATGTTAATGGCCGGGAAAAGCCTGCGTTCTGCCAGCTTGCGGTCAAGGTCGATTTCGCTGTTGCCTGTACCCTTGAATTCTTCAAAGATGACTTCATCCATGCGGCTTCCTGTTTCAACAAGGGAAGTCGAGATGATTGTAAGGGAACCGCCTTCTTCTATATTACGGGCTGCACCAAAGAAGCGCTTTGGCTTGTGGAGTGCATTGGAATCAACACCACCGGAAAGAACCTTGCCCGATGTAGGAACGGTAACGTTATATGCACGTGCAAGACGTGTAATTGAATCAAGAAGGATTACAACATCGCGCTTATGTTCAACAAGGCGCTTTGCCTTCTCAAGAACCATTTCTGCAACCTGTACGTGGCGGGTAGCCTGTTCGTCGAATGTTGAAGAAATAACTTCCCCCTGAATGGCACGTTCCATTTCAGTAACTTCTTCCGGACGTTCATCAATGAGAAGAACAATGAGATAAACTTCAGGATTGTTTGTTGTGATTGCATTTGCAACCTTCTGCATCAGGGTTGTCTTACCGGCCTTTGGTGGAGCCACGATAAGAAGACGCTGCCCCTTTCCGATAGGTGCAAAAAGGTCCACGATGCGGGTGCTAAGCTCAGTGGAAGTCGTTTCAAGACGAAGCTTCTCGTTTGGATAAAGCGGCGTAAGGTTTTCAAAAGGAACACGTGTCTGGGCAACGCTTGGGTCCTCAAAGTTGACAGTTTCTATGCGCAGAAGTGCAAAGAATTTTTCACCGTCCTTTGGACTGCGTGTCTGGCCATAAATCGTGTCGCCTGTCTTAAGGTTAAAGAGCCTGATCTGGCTTGGGCTGATGTAAATGTCGTCCGGTCCTGGAAGATAATTGTTCTGCGGACTTCTGAGGAATCCATATCCATCAGGAAGAATTTCAAGGGCACCCGATGCAAAAATAATTCCACCGTGTTCAGTGTGAGCCTTGAGAATGCAGAAAATAAGGTCCTGCTTCTTCATTGAAGGAAGATCGTCGCCAGAAAGACCGTACTGTGCGGCAAGTTCACGCAGCTGAGGCATGCTCATCTTTGTAAGGTCGTTGATGACAAGACGAGGCTTTGACTCATATTCTTCGGGGTTTTCAATTTCCTGGGCCTTTCTTACGGCTTCAAGACGGGCCTGAAGATTCTTTTCGTAATTATTGCGGCGGTTGTTGTTACGGTTATTGTTAAAGCGGTTGTTTCCGCCATTATTGTTGAACCTGTTGTTTCCGCCATTATTGCGGTAATTGTTTCCATAACGGTTGGCATTATACCTGTGCTGACCATCCTGACCGCCTTCCTGGCCCTGACTTTCCTGTGACTGGTTTTCTGATGAATCTGAAGATGTCTCTGACTGTGCTGAATTTTCCGAAGTGTCAGTGGAAGATGGTTTGTCTGCCGAAGCAGAATTTTCTGAAGGAATATTTTCCGAAGGATCTGAAGATTTCTTTTCTGAAGAAGACTCTGAAACCGGAGTTTCCGAAGCTGCATCTGCTTTTTCTGCAGAAGTCTTTCTTACAACACGCTTTCTCTTAGGCTTAGCTTCCTCTTCGGGAACTGCCTGTTCTGATTGCACCTGAACCTGTTCTGTAGCCATTTCTGGTTCCTGTTCAGAATCAGTGTCTGACGATTTACGGCGTCCAATAATTGCCATAGTCACACCTCAAATGAAAATAAAATGGGAAAAATAAATTGTACGGAAGAATCCGCTGTATTTGAAACGAAGCCTAGTGAGCTTCATTTGTTCTCATAATAAGGGAATTTTTAAATTCTTCTGACGCAGTAGAAAAGAAATCTTTCTCAGGAACTGCATCAATCATGGAAACCTGGCCTTCGAATTCAACATTGTCAGAAATGCGAAGTTTTACAGCCTTAAGGTCACCTTTTACATTACTGCCGGAACAGAGTTCAATATGGTTCTTGGCTTCGATATCGCCCTTTACCTGACCGGAAATAATCACTGAATCAGCAAGAATCTTGTCAACATCACACACGGCCGACTTTTCAATTTCAAGATCTCCGGTGGCATTTATCGTGCCATGGAACTTGCCTGTGATAACGAGACTGTCTGTAAATTCCAGGACACCGTCAAATTCAGTTTCCTGTCCAAAAACCGTAAGATTTTTGCCGGCCTTAGCTGCCATTTTTACTCTCCGTTACTCTGCTGGTCAGATTTTTCAATTACAGGAAGGTTCCAGACTGCATTTTTAAGATCCTGCCCGGCCCTGAATGCAACCACATAATGAGGGGCTACATAAAGGGTTTTTCCTGTCTTTGGATTACGTGCATTGGTTTTTGCACTCCTGAGACGCGGCTCAAAAGTACCAAAGCCCCGCAATTCGATTGTATCACCTTTTTCAAGCGACGACTTAATCTGTTCAATTATTTTTTCAAAAACATCCTGAACAATACATTTTTCATAATCTGAATTTTTATAAACTTCTTCAAGCAAATCTGCTTTTGTAATTTTATTTGAAATCAAGATTTAACACTCTGACTGGTACTGAAAAATATGAAAATCCGAAAATCGGAAGCCGGATATTTATAAAACAGATATTAAAGTAGGTTATAATTTCTGATTTTATATGGAAGGTTCATCCAGTTCACCTGCCATATAAAACCATATTAAAGGCATTTACCCTGATTATTTTGCTGCTGCAAATGTAACGTTGAAGAGATGTGCCATGCGGCTCTTCTTGCGTGAACATGCATTAGGCTTAATCACACCCTTGCTCTTTGCAGAATCAAGTTCAGCCTGAAGTGCCTTGTAAGCTTCTGAAGCTACAGCCTGATCCTTCTTCTGTACTGCTTCTTCAAACTTTCTTGCAAATGTGTGGATCTGAGACTTAACTCTTCTGTTGTGCATACGGCGAACTTCGCTCTGTACATGCCTCTTATCTGCAGATGATTTTACTGACATAAAAATACCTCAATTAAATATTATTTGAAATCTTTTGGTCTGCGTTCTGTGCGGTTGCACTTGTTGCAAACAGCCTGATTCTTAAGCTTACCATTATTGAAGAATGTCTTCATTTCAATTTCACCACCACAAGGGCATGTAAACTTCTGTGTTGCTACTGATGTACGAGAGTTTTTACTGGCTCCAGCCATTGCTTTCCTCCATAACTAAAATTATTAATAAGTTTGAAAACTATACAAAATTTTCAATAGGGATGTCAAGGGAAAAACCCCAAACTCGCCCATTTTATACTAACATGGAACCTTTCGGCAGTTTTCTCCACTGGTCAAGCTGAGCCTGAATAAGCTCCCTTGATTCCTCAAGTATAACCTTTTCATCCTCCTTACCCTTCGGAGGATCATAAACCTTCAGAATCTTAACCCTGTAGGCACCTTTATGCAAATAACGGAATATGCTGTCCAAGCTTGAAATCTTCCATCCCCCATCAAGGGCACATACCACAACCGGAATTGATGCCCCCTGAACAAGACGCCTGAACCCAGCCGAATAGAACTGCCCCAAATTCCCGTCACGGCTTCTTGTACCTTCAGGGAAAATTACAGGACATTCATTCCTTGATTCCGCAGACTTTGAAAAAGCATCTATTGACTTCATTGCAACAGAAGGGCTCCCCTTTCTTGGAATCATGCAATGCCCCTGGCTCTTAAGCATTTTTCCTACCATTGGAACCTTACCAAGAGAATCCTTTGCCACAAAACGAGCCTTAAGACCTCCAAAATACTTAAGATAGCATACAATATCAAAAAGGCTCTGGTGATTTGAAATCACGACAAAGCGCTCCGGCAAGACGTCAAGATTTTCAGTGCTTCCAAGAAAATTAAAGCTGCGGTAAGTTTTTAATATGGAAAACATCATCCTGGCACAGGTACAGGTGATATAATTGGAAACCCATACCGATGCCTTCCTGCTGAAAGGATAAACAATGCATAAAAGCACCGTAGGAGGAATCAAAAGGGACAGACACAAAACAAGTGTAAATATAGTCAACATAAATCCAAGTATATCTCCAATAAACCTATTAAGCAAGGGAACCTTTTCCCCACAGGGACAATATAACACTTCAATTAAAATACTGCAAGCGAAAAATCAATATTAATCTAAATTTATTTAAATTCACTTGACATTTAGAAAATTCATTCATATATTTATCACATATGAATCATATTTTATTTCTCTTTATCTCGATTTTATCCATATTTTTCTCAACATCGCTCCATGCGCAGGAAATCAAGTCCATGGAATTTGTGAACCAGCCGGTAAAGGACATTCTTTTCATCCTTGCAAAGGAAAATGGTATTTCCATAAACACTGATGAAACCGTAAGCGGAAACACAAGTTTTTACTACACGAAAATGACAGCCCGGCAAGCATTGAACAGCTTCCTTGAATCAAACTCGTTGTATATGGAAGAAAACAACGGAACAACTAGGGTTTCTGCCGTCTACTGCAAGACGGATCCTTCTACAGGACTCCTGAACCTGAAGGCTAAAAACTGCAGCCTGAAATCCATACTTGAAAGAATATCTGAAACATGCGGAAAAACAATAATATGGGACAATCTCCCCGACACCTTCATTTCAATGAACACGGAAAACCTAACAATAAAGAAAACGGTGGAAATCGCCATAAAAAAGCTGAAGGGGTTCCAAACTGAGGAAAACCTGGAATACATATACATAAGCCGGGAACCCCAGGATCAAGCAAAAAAGAACATTCGCACGGACAAAGAAGCCATATCAAGATATGGAGACCTTTATTCCATTCACCTTCAAAAAGACAGTCTTGATAACGTCATAACAGAACTCTTTACCAAGGGAGAAAAAGAGTATTCCCTCTTTCTGGACCAGGAATCTGTCCTTGAAAACCTCAACTTTGACAACAAAACCTTTGACCAGCTTCTGCAGTTGATTCTTGAACAGGGAAATGCAGGCTTCATAGAAAGAAACGGAATAACATACATTCTATCCACGCCAAAGAAAAACTCTTCCAGCCGATTGAGAAGCATAGAAACATACGAATTGAAGCGAATATCAGTTCAAGAAGCCCTATCACTAATTCCACAAGACATGGCTAATTCTGTAGTACATGGAGACAAGAACTCCGGAAGGATTCTGCTTACAGGCACAAGAGAAGAAATAGAACCGGTAAAAAACTTTCTTGCCATAATAGATGCAGAGAAAGACGCAGAAAACTACAGAAAATTGGACCTAAAATACATAAAAGCTAAAGATGTCTTGCAAATCATTCCACAGGGCATTCTCCAGTTTCCTCCTCAAATTCTTCCGCAAAGCAATTCCATAATCATCATGGGATCCAATGAAAACATGGCAGAAGTGGAAAAATTTATCACTGGAATTGACTTACCGGCACAACAGGAACCAATTCATCTTAAATACATAAAGACCGATGAACTGATGAAAAACCTTCCACCTTCCGTCGAAAAAAACATGATAGCAGATTCAGGATATCCTAACCTAATCTTCTTTACAGGAAGCGAAGAAAGCAAGGTCAATTTTTTACGGGATCTAGCACTCATTGACAAGCCAAAACCACAGATAAAATACCAGCTTCTTGTAATTCAATACAATAAAAATAATGGCAAAAACATTAAGCCGGGGGCAACGGTAAAGAAAACGGAAGATGATTCCGGTTACATATTTTCAGGTGACATGTCAGGAATACTTGGCCTAAGCTTCGATGTCATCTCAAAATTTGGATATCAATTTGCGACATCCCTAAATGCTCAGCTTGCAAATAACACTGCAAATGTTTTCACTGATACTACCCTAACAGGCATTACGGGACAAGAAATAAAATTTCAAAATACAGATACATATCGATATATGGAATATGAATATGACAAAAATACAGGCAACACTACAACCAGCACGACACAGCAAATTACATCGGGTCTCATAGTATCCTTAAATGGATGGATATCAGGGGATAACATGATAACAATGAATGTAAATGCAACAATCTCAAAACAAAACGGAGAGGCATCATCGGGAAATGAATCCAAATCACTCACATCATTGCCATCAACCTCCGAACGTATTGTTACAACACGAATACGAACGCCATCTGGAGAACCAGTAGTCATCAGTGGCTTAATAAAGGAAGATGAATCAGCCTCTGAAAAACGAATTCCATTCTTCTCAAGGATTCCACTTCTTGGAAAACTATTTACCCAGACAAGTACTTCCAAGGAAAAAACAGAAATAGTTATCTATATAGTTCCCCATCTAATTGAGGAAAAAGATATGAAATCTGGAAACAAATATGAAACCGCATTCATAAGAATTGCAGGAATGAGTAATGAAAATAAAAAAATCAATTAGCAAGGTATCCACGGAAATAAGACAGTATCCAAAGGAATTCTGCAGAATAAACCAGGCCATGATTATTGAATCCACAAATGATAAGATAATCATTGGCATAACAAGCAAAACCCCGGAAAAACTAAAAAAAACACTAAATTTAATTCATCCCGGTAAAAATGTTGAATTCAGAGAAATAAGCATATCTGAATTTCAATTGCTTTTTTCAAGATTTGAAACAACGGACTTAAAATCCGATAATTCAGCATGCATAGAAAACATAGATTCCGTTGAAAAAGATGCCCCGGTTATAAACATAGTCAATTCAATATGCTTTGAAGCCATAGAACAAAACGCATCAGACATTCATATCGAAGCCTGCGAAAATGCAACAAGGGTAAGATTCAGAATTAATGGAAAATTAAAAACGGCAAAAATATTTCAAAAATCAAAATTTCAGCAGATTAGCTCAAGAATTAAAGTTCTTGCAAATTTAAACATCCTGGAAAGCAGGCAGCCCCAAGATGGACGCATCACAGTATCATCCAATGACAGGAAAATTGATCTTCGCGTATCAATACTACCTACAACAAACGGTGAATCCATAGTTCTGCGTATCTTAGGAAGAAAAAGTGACAGCCTGTTAAGCCTTCAAAATCTAAACGATCTAGGCTTTTCTGAAGGAAACCTATCAAAAATAAAAAAAATAATTGATTGCCCACATGGATTGTTTCTAATAACAGGACCAACAGGTAGCGGAAAAACAACAACCCTGAATGCAATCTTGCAATACATAAAAAATGATGAAGACAAAATCATAACCATAGAGGATCCTGTGGAAGTTTTAGTTGACGGCATTAATCAAATCCAGATAAATGATCAGATAGGACTTGGATTTGATACAATTTTAAGGAGAGTATTGAGACAAGATCCAAATATAATTCTAATAGGCGAAATAAGAGATTCAGAAACGGCAAGGCTTGCTGTCCGAGCTGCATTAACGGGACATCTTGTTCTATCCACATTACATACAAATGATGCAGTCGGAACAATCTCCAGATTGGAAAATATGGGAATTGAACCATATATTCTGGCAGATGTATTGAAGGGAGCATTAGCCCAACGCCTCATTAGAAAGAAAAATGTACAAGCCAGCAGCACAGGAAGAATAGTAATTTCTGAAATCTTCAATACAGATGACTCGTTATCAGAACTAATTACATCCCATGCTAAGGAAACAACAATAAAAGCTCATTTAATAAAAAAAGGAATGAAAACAATATCAGAAGATGCCATGGATAAAGTAAATCAAGGTATTATATCAATTGAAGATTTAAGAAAGGAAATTGAAATATGAAAAACGTAAAATTAAAAATACTATTGGAATTCACCTCAATGATGAAACAAATGGTTTCATCAGGTATGAATGTAAAGGAATCAATTGAGGCAATATCCAAGATCAAATCCAACAAGGAAATTCAATACATTTCAAGCCAGATACTATATAACATAAAGAGAGGTATACCCTTCTCCCAATCCATAAATAACTTAAAGCCATCTTTCCCCTCATATTACTGCAGCTTAATAAGTATTTGTGAAAACATGGGAAAGACAAAGAGCACATTTTCGTTTCTTGAAAAAATACTGGAACAAAAATCAAAAAACAGGGACAAATTGATGTCTATTATGATTTATCCGACAATAGTTTTATGCACAGCTGGAATAATGGGAATTATATTAACAAACTACGTTCTACCCCAACTTATAGAAATGTTCAATTCATTTGAAGGTGGTGCAGTCACTGTATTAACTTTGAAAATAGAAAAAACAAGAAAGTTAATGTTGTATACGGTCTATTTTTTTATGACTATGCCACTTATCATAAAATACATCATAACCCTTTACAAAAAGAACCATATCATCAAGAGTAAAATAGACCGAATCAGCATCTCAATTCCAATAGTCAACAAAATAATAGAAATAATTGAAATAAAAACATTCTCATATATCATGGAAATTTTATATTCCGAAAATATTCCTATAGAAGATATCTTAGCAGAAGCTTCAAAATCATTGAAAAACAATGAATACAAGTTAAGCATAGGAAGAATAAAAAATAATGTAAAAAGGGGCATATCATTATCACAAAGCTTCTCAAGTGAAAAAATTTTTCCATCCGTTTTCAAGGATTGGCTTGAAATATCAGAAAAAACTGGAAAAGGATCAAATGCTTTTCATCAAATTAATCAATTTTATGAAAGTGAAAACAATAAACTGACATCCAGAATACTATCTTTAATAGATCCATCAATAACCCTGTTTATAGGATTATTATTCATAGTAGTAATTGTGAACATAATTATTCCCGTATTCAATTGCTATGGAACGATGGGTTTATAAATATTCAATAAATACACAACAATAGATCCCAAAAACATGAAAGGTGCAAAAGGAATCTTTGGTGATTTATGTCCTAAAAACCGTCTAATCAAGAAAAATGCAATGGCTAAGGTGGCAGCCACCCACATGCCTAATATTCCTAAAAACAACCCTGTAAAACAGCCGCAAAAAAAAGAATAATGAATATCCCCGCCACCCAAACCTTTATTTGAAATAAACCTGGTAAAAGACATCATTAAAGCAAGACATAAACCGCTTAATAATGAATAATACCAGGTACCAACAACAAGGATAAGAAAACTTCCAAGCCATGTGGCCCACAGAGGAATTCTCATAATTTTTACATCAATAAAAACAATAAGAATTGAAAAGCCCGTAAATATAATGATGGATGCCATATTAATTCAATTTATTCTTTCACCGCATTTTGATTGCAAACTTAAGACCCAATTTCTTGATGATTCGTCGACTTCAATTTTTTCAAGTTCAGAAAGACAATGATCATTATCATTCATCTTATAAAAAAGCAATGCCTGTAAATAATGAAGATAATTATGATCATAATCCGTATTCATCAAATCACTAATGGCCTCCTGAGATTTAAGAAATTCATCGGATTCCAATAAGCATAAAACCGAATTCATGATTTCTTCATAAGACCTAAGCTTAACATAAATCAATGATGACGGAGAAATAGAACTAACAGCAACAGATTTTTCTTCATAACCCTTTTTATGAAAAACTAAGGTTATTTCATTATCAATCATAGATCCATCAAGAATAAAATGACCATAGACATCAGTTTCAGCAATATTCTTGCCATCAATACAGACCTGGACACCACTGATGCCTTCATTATTGTTATCATAAATCATTCCACTAACAACACATCGTTCAATATCACTGGTGGAACACGATGCCATTAAAACAAATATAAAAACATAAAATACAATATTCTTCATACAAATAAACTCCTACACATGATTTATAAATCGGATAAAATCAAAATCTTTCCGTCCTTATCTTTTACATAACAAAAACCATTTACATAACCTAAAACACTATAATTTGAATTTGCTGCATGTTTTTCGGCATTAGTTATTTTCATCCCTAAACTCCTATTCACCTCACCACCATCTTGTTTAGATACCACCTTATCATTAGAAAAAAACAATGTACTCGGAATTTCATGGAAATCCTTCTCAACATGAATTCTTCCCAACTTCCCTGTCAATGTAGACTTTACAACGAACATATTATTCATAGAATTAATCGATATGAAAGAAATGGATCTTGAAGATTGCATGTTAGGAAAATCATTGACAAAGCACTGAAAATGTTTCTTATCACATGAAAAGTTAAACTCAGCGGTAGGTTCTTTACCTTTTTTCATCTGGTAATTTTCAACAGATAAACCAATGGCATTCAGTTCTGCAATGTAAGAAGACACTATAGAATCAATTGCTGGTACTGATTCTTTAGAATACGATTGCAACTCTTTTTGTAAATTTGAATTGCAAGTCTTTTGCTGTGCAATATCATAATCCATGCACCTGATGGCTTTTGCAGTTGATACAATTGCCGTAACAAGAATAAAAATGGCAAGACACAAAGCACATATAAAAATAATAATTTTTTCATTAATCTTCATGAATTTTTCCCTTCAATGATATTTTTTCTTTTCCGTTTGATAACGAAATCACAGTTCCCAACTGAATATCCGAAAATTTTCCATTCCTATTCAAGGCGGAAGAAGTTGCAATTGCAGAACTGCACTCTCCTTCCAGTTCAAAATAGTGACCATTCACTTTAATCTTGCTAATAGTAATGGATGGATCAGATATAAAGAGTTCTTTCAATAAAAAGTGCAAATCTGCGCAAGCAAAATCACTGACGATCCTGGATTTTTCCTTAATTTTTTTTTCCAGGGAAATATATTCAGACTGCAACTCAGATAATACCAATTTGTTCTCGCATGACATCTTTTTTAGGGAGTATTCATACTTCAATAGGCAAATAAATATAAGAATCAATACAACTAATATTTTCCTGCCTATTCCAGTACCATGCATTCCTTTACCTAACTTTTTAAGTCTTTCAGCCTTAACAAATTTACTTGAAAGTTCGAACATGCAATTCCTGCTCTGAAAAAATTGAATATTTTCCAATACGTCCTTATTTTTCGATTTTATATATTTTGAGAATTGAAAGTACCTGTCTATGGATTCATAATGAAAATCCAATATTACATCCCTTTCCTTTTCAATGGAAAACAGATACTCATCACAGGAAAAAATCGCAAGACCATCCTTCATTTTTTTTGCCACAGCAGAAACATAACTAAAGCAATTTCCCGTATTTCTTGAACTAATGACCACCAAGATACAATTACCACAGCATTGATATAATATATCGTTAGCCTTTTCATCGTATGGAAAAAACTCATATATCTTTGCCTTCATAAAATCATATTCTTGAATTTCCCCTTTATTACCATCATAAAAAGCATGGAATGAACTTAATGGAGAAACTATTTGCATTCCCATGAAACCTCCTTAATTTCGAACATATTGCCTAAATTATTTCTCATCAATACAAACCGTGAATCAAGATTTTTCCCCTTAAGAAAGATCGTGTAAGAAAAATTTCTAGTTCCAATCCATGAAAAAAGCTTTAAATATTCTCTCTCAGAAAAAAGTTCCTTTATCTTTTTTTCTGTAATAATTGATTCCTGACGCAATTTTAAGATATACTCCAGTTTTTTTTGCCATCCGGGTATTTGCAAATACATGAATACAAGAGATAGCAATTCTTCTCCCGCAAAATTAATGTTGACCTGAGGTAAATAAGTGAAATGACAGGAAAGATCATCATAATAAATTCCTGCCAGCATCATGAAATCTGCCTCAGATAGAATCACCTTATTTCCCTTTAACAGAATTTTTGAAACCAAATAGTCAGACACGTTATCATCTTTAAAACAAGCCTCTAACAAATATTCCAAGACCTTACGGTCACATTGATTAATGTTCACCATTGATGTCAGTGTAAAATGCCTGGCATCATATTCAGTTCCAAAATACTTAAGATAATCCTCATTAGAATAGAACAGTCCACTGTTTCTATCTTCCATAAATCCATCAGCATCAAATTCATCACATATATATTTCTTAAACCATGGTGAATAAATCATGTCTTCTTCCAAGTAATTTATATTTAGTAAAGCTGAGTTATTAATTATTTCCGTGACAAACATGCCATTTTCTATCCCGTCATACTGCCAAATTTCATCAAATCTTGAATTTTCCTGTTTTTCAGCATCATCATTCAAGGATTTCAATATTGCATTATGAATGAAACTTAACATGGCTTTCTTTTCAACAATTTCATCATCCACTCTTTTTCTAAGCCTCAAAAAATTATTCAAAAACAATGTCACAGAAGAAATCATCATGACAATCACAAAGCATGCAATTAAAGCGCTTAAAGTTGAAAATCCTGAATCGTGTCTAGAATTTTTTTTCATAGATCATGTATTCTCCATCTACTATATATTCGATTTTCAACATCCTTCTTTCCTTGTTTACAGCAAAATCCGAACTATTAAACACTACGTAATCCGGGAAAATGAAATCAGTCAGAGTTTTTAAGCCTTTGTAATATTCAAATTGAATTGTATTACCATTGGAAAACACTTTTGGCTCACCTATCCAAAATGGAATACGAATTTCATCACAAATATTCTTCAATCTTCTCTCAATCAGATAAATATTATGAGCCTTTCTTATTTTGGATGACTCGCTGACAAAAGTCTTCATGACAGAAATTTGAACACTTGATATCGCAATGAATAAAACTGAAATTATGGAAAGAGAAACTGCTGATTCCAAAAACGTAAATCCCTTAGAATCCAGATGAAAGATCCGCATCATAACCTGTTCCCCCTTCTTTACCATCCTTTGCATAGGAAACAACAGAATATGAAAGGCCATTATTTCCTGGATTAAAATACATGTAATCATTTCCCCACGGATCTTTTGGAATGGGTTTTGCAACATAAGGACCTGCCCAATTAGATTCAATCCCATAAGGTTCAGTCCAAAGGATTTCGAGTCCTTCCTCTTGCGAGGGATAATAGCCGACATCAAGGTAAAAGGACTCTAAGGCCAAAGACAAGGTTTCTATTTGACTTTTTGCAGCAACAACTTTTGCCTTGTCAATCTGCTTTACGGAACTAAATCCAACGGAAGCCGTCATAACTAGAACTATGGACATAACAACCAATGTTTCAACAAATGTCCACCCTTCATTATCTACCAATAGATTTCTAATCCAATTTTTTTTCATAAATTTCCTCCATGACAATTCTCCACCCTTTAAACTGCAACTACATAGCAAGTCATTTTCTCAGGTTCATTTCAGAGATTGATTCCTCAAAGAACATCAATACCCCCTCCTTTCTAAAATAAATTTTTCCATTTACAAACGCCCAAGATTTAATCCGAGATAAATCAATATCCCTTTCCCCCATAAGTTCCAGATTTTCATCCAATACTCTGATTCCCTTCTCACAAAGGCATACGATTACTCCACCACTAGACATACATGAAATGATTGGGGAATCTGACAAAAACTTTCTGTTGTTAAAGACAGAAGTTCTTACAAATTTGTCATTCCATGAATATAATTTCTTTCCAAAGAAAAAAGAGTCTTGCATTACATACTCATATTCATCTTTATTAACATGCATTAAGGTCAAAGACTGAGAATTTATTTTCAAGATTTTTTCATTCGTGCAAATCAATACATAATCATCACAACCATGGAAATTCATGACGCTTTCAATTTCCCTAATAAGATTATTTTCCCTGTCAAGTATGATCAGCTTTCCAGATGACAAAAGGAGAAATATTCCATTGCCAGACAATTGCAACTTAGAAATGGAAGTTTCGCATGAATATTTCCATATGAGCTTCTCATTTTCATCAAGGCAAGAAATAACGTTATCCTTTGCAGCATATATACGCTCATTGGAATATAACCACATGCCGTATTCTTCAAGAAATGGATGCCTTTCCAATATTTCATTTCCCTTCAGGAAACTATATCCATCAGATAACCCAGGATCAGAACCTTTCATTGAAAGTTCATTTTCAATTATCCTCATCCGGAAACTTCCATGTGTAATTTCATCGCCGTCGGATACTTCAACATTAATGAAATACTCACCGGCAGCCTGTGGAATTCCATACATTCGACCTTTAGAATCGATATTTAAACCTAACGGAAGGTTTTCTTTGTGTGCATTGACAACATATTCTTCACCAAAACCAACCATATTTAGCTGAGCACAATAATCAATTCCAGTTCTACCTGTATAAATGTCTGAAAAATCAATGAATCTCTCGCTTGCGGTGTAAACTTCAATAATAGAATCAGCATAATAAGTACCTGAATAAGCTCGTATTAAAAGGGAATATTCCTTTTCTGGAATTATCTTTCCAGTCTTTACCAGAACATACTTTTGTCCAGGGAATTCAACATTTTCTGCAATAGATGCTTCAATATTATCCCCATCAAATATGCATTGATAATATACGCTTTCCCCTGAAGAACATTTTGTTGAAAGAGGAATTCTATATTCAGCATCTGAACTTACCGTTAATCTAGCCACAGAAGGCTCAACATACAAAAAGTGCTCTCGTATATATAATCTTTTCAGGTTGGAAACTAATTCATCCTTCCTTACATATAGATTTCCACTCTTCATTTCAGGTCTTACAATAAAGGTAAAAATATTTTCAACTGATGATATTGGCTCAATGCATTCTCCGTTAAGGAAAAGCTTGCAATCTGAACTAAAACCACTTCCATATACGGATACTACATCACCAACACAAGCTGTTTCAGGAACAACTGCTTCGATTTCAGGTTTAATTACACTCATTTCTCCAGAAACAATAACGTCAAATGAAAACTCAAGACCATTATCACAGACCAGTTCAATTGTTTTCAGTCCCTGGCTACATTCATTCAAAACTGACACACTAATCATGCATCCAGACTCAGATACAAAAGATGGAATATCCAGTTCTATTCCTTTTATATCTCTGGCCAATTCGATTGATACAGGTTTATCGTAACCATATCTACGATCAATCCATACCGGGACAAAGACTTTTGCCCCAATATTACATTTAACCGAAGACAAATAACAGGATACATGATATGAAGGCAATCCAACTTCCAGTGCAATTGAACTTTCAATACCATCAGAACTTACGGCACGAATATTTCTTTCACCACAAGATTCCTGTTTAGGAACTTCCAATGAAACCATATTATTTGAATGCAGATCATAATTCTTAACTGCAAGTTCTTCATCTTCAAGATAATAACGGGTTCCATGAGAAAAACCACTTCCTGCAATATGCACCACATTATCTTTTGTACCGTCAATTTCAACTGGGTAAACATTGCTTATGCATAATTCTTCCCGTGTAACAACAGCCTCTATTTCCACTATGTCAAATGAATGAACATTACCCTTGTTATATACTTTTGCCTCTACAAAATATGATCCAGGCGGGCAGTCAATTGGAACAAACAACCTGCCATGAACTTCTATTTCTTCTGCGTCAATTTCATTTTCATCATCAAAGGTACAATATATTCTGTCCTCATTATCAGAAATCTGGCTTGCAGTAAAATAGGCATACTGAACGTCATCAGAAGTATTTTTAACAATGGCATCAATAACAAAGTCAGAAGATTTTCCTGCCACGCAGTTGACACTTATGTTTTTAGTCTTACAAAATGGCATATTGACATCTTTCCTGGATTCACCGCAGAAATACTCCACTGGTTCTGACCATATAAAAGGCGTGCCATCAGAGTCGCATGCACAAATTGAATATTGCAGATGACGACCTTTAGTTCCCTCAATAAATTTGTATCTTGTTAGATATCCAGGATTAACGTAGCAGGTTTCATTTCTATCAATGTCAACTATCTTTATAAGATGACTGGAAGCAATGGCACCATTTAAATCAGTCCAAATGAGCTCCGGATTAAGGTCTTCATCTTCAAAAACAAGCAGATTAATTGGATTATTGAACTTAGTTACATCATGAACAACAACAATTTCCTTATGCCAGCGAACTGGTTCTGAGCTAAAATCATTGCCCAAGTCACTCCTTATTTCAAGATAATATTTTCCATTGTATACATTTAAAAGAGACATTCTGTTAAAAAATGTTCCATCAGAAGAAACAATATCTTCTCCTAGTTCAATGAAAATTCCAGGATTATCCACATCTACCAGCCTAAATAACAGACGCTGCCCTGTTACATCAGACTTTCCATAAACAGCAAGTTCCTCACCCTCATTTTCTACACTATGAATATCAATAGAGGGAATTTTGGGGGTAGAAAGCGAAGATACAAAAAGATTTTCCATGTCAGCATTTTCAATTTCCAGATCGTATTTTCCAGATTCTGGATTTTTCAACATAAATAACCTTGAGCCATCCATCTGAAGCACTGTCATATTTCCTTCTTCAGGAGAAAAAACAATTCCATCGGTCGACTTTAATTTTATCCACGGATCTCCTTCTTCATACGCACACAGAATTGAAAATTCTCCAATATTCTGGTCAATAAATATCTCTGATGTAAAACTGCCTTCATTTCTATAATTCATGGCGTAGGGTCCCAAAAAACCATTGCTGTCAGGAGATACAGGAATATAATCCAGATCAAAGCCAAGATCAGCTGCAGGATTATATATGCTGTAACTTGAAACATTTCCTATTCCAACTCCTGTATTAGATACGAATACTCCAAAATCGAAACCGAGCATACTGACGGAAGCCTTAAATCCAACACTACCATTTGTAAAATGACCAAATTGAGTACCCAATCTAGCTGTAGTCATGGAAAAAGGTGGAATATAGATTTTCTTCTTAAATTTCCATACTCCAATTGTGAAAGTCTTTATGGATCCTTTCTCAATCCTTATTCTTGCAGAAGCATCGCCTGATATTTTGGTCGACCCACTGATATTTAAAACGGAAGCCTGAATATTTCCATCTATAAAATAGAAATCAATGTTCATGCCGGTATAGAATCCATAGGGATTAAGCATCGCATAGGCATCCCCATTAAAATTGAATGTTGACCGAAGAATATTGATTCCCCCATACATGCCCCAGGTAACGTTTTGTATATCAACCCACGTATCAGGTGTCATTGACACAATACTGCCGCCCGTTTTGTCACTTATGGAAATTCCAATCTGAATTCGCATTCCATTATCCTGATTGTAAAAGCCCCTGATTTTTTCAGGAACCTCATACGGAGGGCCAAAAGCAAGTCCTCCCCTGGCTCCAGTTATATAAAGGCCGGAAGCTCCAAGAGGAATGCCTGAATGTGGGGGATATACCTCAAAGCCAAAATAGCCGCGCATGAGACCAATGGGATACACGGAACTTACATTGGTAAAAGAAACTTCAGCAGCTATTTCGCATGTATTTGGAATATTTGCCTTACCGGAACCAGAAACAACAAAAGTGCTTCCTGATTTAATGAAAACACAATTCAAATCCCGGAAGCAAAAACCTCTTCCACCTATGCTCAATGAAGGAATCGAAAAACTTACACCATCAAGACACAGCCCATGCGCCGAACTAATCCTTGCATTATAAATTTGAGCTGAACCAAAACTTAAATAGCGAGGAAATTCAACATTTGCATAGGAAAAGCCAATTTCCCTGCCTTCAAAATTTATATATGGATCGCTAAAGACAAGCCTGAAACCGCAAATCCACATGTCAATATTCGATACCGAAAGTTCCCCAGAAAAACTTCCGTTCATGAATCTGGCATTTTTCAATGCAACATAACGCAAGCCCATGTTCTCTGGAAGCTGAATCATGCACTCATCAAGATGAATGCAAAAACCATCCTGACAGGAACCATCCTTTACAAAATAAAGCCTGTTTATGGAACCACTAAAGCCTGCAATATCTATCTGCGTATAATCCAAGCCGCCATTTATTTCAATAATGTTTCCACCCCAGTCCATTTTAAACGCATTCAGGTTAATGCACGTATTCTTCATGGGACCGCTAAAATCAAGATACGCAAGGGCGGAACAATAAAATCCTTCAGCAGACAGTGAAAGGGAATTGCAATATACATCCAAGCCCCCCATTACTGTAAAGTCAAATCCACCATCAACAAACACATTAAATTCATCCAAGCCACTTACCGTAGAAAAAGTGAGCCTATCAAGAATAACGGTAGAATCCCTCAATCCCTGCGGAACATAAGGACTTATAACTTTTGCCCCGGCAGAAACAGACAGTAAAATCTCATTGCGCAATTTTCCCGACAGAAAGCATACTGTAACATCGAAAATTTCCACTGCATTGAATAAGCTAAAATCCAAGACCCTTATCATTGCATCAAGATTCTTCAACCTGCCATCAAAATAGAAGCTGAATTCATCAAAATGAACCTTAACTCCAGCAAGCGAATCTGGAAGGACAGAAATACCAGGAAAGGAAAGGTCTCCTGCAAAATTCACAGATCCCTCGTAATCATGTACCTTGAACTCAAATGAAAGGTTTTCTCCATGAATATTGCCAAATATCAAGCCATCAGGAATGTTTCCAGACGATTCAAATGAAATAAGCCCGATATTGTTAAATTCCATGAAACATTCAGATTCGATTCCACCAATTCCATCCGGAAATTTCTCCTTTTCAAGAACGATACTTCCGCTTATGGAAATAACGGGACTATCGTTATTAAAGTAGACTCTCAATTGAGGTCCAAATACCAAAAGTCCATTACAATAACTGAAGGCTCCTGAAAAACTTTTTGCAGCAGAAAAATCAAGGACATCACCAGAGCGACCAATCAAAAAAGTTTCCATTGGAATACTGGATAAAGAAAGACCATCAGGCAAATAAGCCGGAAGAATCATATCCCCGGACAAGGCAATCACTTTTTCTGAACCTTTCGTCCAGTTGATGTTTACAACAAGGTCATCAAATTCCACATTTTTGAATTTCTCCCTGCTGGCACCATTTTTTGCAACCAAATTCAAGATGTCATGATGAATCAAATCATATTCAAAAGTCAGAATGGGAATATCCAATGATGAAAGGTCCATGTCACAACCTTCGGAAATTCCCATGTTTCCAGTGATTTTTCCAATACAGTCAGTGCCATCATATAGAACTTCCATGCTTCCATCTTTCAGAAGAACAGAAGAAAGACCTTCCTCTATATTTCCATTCAATCCCGTAATTCTTGTTACAAGATGGCCTAAAGTTCCATCCGGCAGGATGCAGATTTCAACATCATCAGTCGTTCTGCCATGTAAAATTTCAGGAAACCCGGAACCGGAAAATTCAGCAATGCCATAAAACTCAGCAACAAAATCCCTACCCATATGAAGCCTGTTGATGGTATAGGAAATGCCTCCCAAGGAAAGTGATCCACTAACATTACGATCAAGGGCATCAAAATCAAATTCTCCAGTGCCAAGATTATAGGTTACCCCATTGAGAGGAACAGCGGAAACAATGTACTGAGGGGGAAATCTTAATACGGTATCTTCAAAATCCATCAGCAGATGCTCGCTCCCGTTTCTGAATCTTCCCCGTGTGCAGTAAAAGCTCCAGTCATTACCCATAGGGATTTCTGAATAAACAGGCGTATAGGCATCAACATCTGTTATGGTTCCGTCCCATCCCATGGACATGTTGCTTACTGTAAATAATTTGCCAGCAAGCATCCCGGGCATCTTGTCATTGAGCTGACCATACCCGGAAAAGCTGATTCCTTCAGGACCGCAAGACAATGATTCCATGCAGAATATATTTCCATCCAGGACAAATGATTCTGACTTGATATTATCAGCAGCAATACGTCCGTCAAATCCAACATGAACGGAATACAAGGTCAAATCCAATGGACCAACCACAGAATCATGATGAATTTTTAACTTGCCTGCAAAAATAGAATCAGAAGAAAAAATCATGTCATGAAATTCGAAGAAATCTTCGCCATGATCATTAAATGAAATGATGGATGAAACTCCGCCATCAAATTCACCATCCCCATCAGGAGTAATCCTTATCCTGTCACAAAGGACATTTCCATTTCCCATGTAACTCGGAAAGCTAAACAGGCAGCCTACATGGAAACCAGTCCAATCGCAGCATGTTGAAACGATGGTTGAATTGGCCAGCACAAAATCTATTTTCTCATTTTTTTCCTGTTCAAATATTCCAGAAGGAATAAAATTCCCATCAAAAACTATTTTTCCATAATCTATGAAAGTATTTCTCCAGGGAACACTAACATTCTCCAGGATGAATGAATTTTCCCCTACATCAAGATTGAATCCCTTGACCTGAAAATCAAATAGTTCAAGGTCAAAATTCCTTATGGATTCAAGGGAGACAATGGTACCGTCATATAAAATGTTAAGAACATGATTTACCGAATGGCCAGTTCCCTTAACGCCATCGATAAAAAAGCTTCCGGAAACGCAAAGTCCTTCCTGCCTGACAACAGCCTCAAAGATTTTAACCCGTATTCCATTGGTCGAGGTAAACATAAGGTTCTGTTCAAATTCATCACCTTTTATATGCCCCTTAGAATCAACGGAAGTTTCCCCGCATACAATTGATTTAAATCCATTGCAGTCAAACAAGACCGTAGAAGCCCTGACGCTTTTCAGCACGGCATTTCCATTCTCAAAGGAAAGATAAGGTTCCTCAAAAGAATAATTCCGTCCAAGAAAAGCCACAGTGGCATTTTCGTTGCTGCTACGACAGCTTATGCTTCCATTTCCATAAACAAGAAGGTTTTCAAATGTAGCCGATACATGAACATCAATGCCTTCATCATGGACAAATTGATTCAAATCAACCTGCAATTTGATGCCATTTATACCCAACGATAGATAATTGACATGACAATCAAATGCTCCATGCCTATAGACAAGGCCTTCATAATCCCAGTATCCGTCTGAATAGACCGCAGTAAATCCAAAGCTTAGGCCCTTAAAGCAAAGCCTTTCCCTATGGTCTTCACCATCAAGATCATAAAGCTGAATTCTTGAAGAATCTACATAACCGGCACATGAAATCTTGCTGCCGTCAAATAAAATTCCATTGCAGTTGAAATCCGTATTCCAGGCACAAAAACCCACATCTTCATTGATGAAACATGCCAGCGAATCATCCGGTAAAATTTTTGCATCTGAAAAACTCAAAGTCTCCTTTGACTGAGGCAGAGGAACAAGACAGTCACAGATTATTCCTTTCTTTGAAAACATCACTGAACTAAAGGAAACAGCCGTTCCATATCCTGGATTAACAGAAAATTCATCCATAAAGCATTCCCTGAAAATTTCATCGTGATTGAAGGCATTTATTGAAAGACCAGAAATTCCATACTCCGAATGGAACAGCTTTACCTTGCCTGATATAATTTCAAGACGACCATCAAGACCATCAGGAATGAATTTTGCATCCAATACAGAAACATCATATCCAAGAATGCTTGTATTAAATGAAGAAACTTCAGTGGACTCAAATTCAAACCCCTCTTCAGAAAGACCAATTCCATTAATCTGGAGAGCCATCACGTTTGTTTCAACAGTTCCAGCACAGGAAAAAATCCCATCCTTGGACAATTTGAAATCATCACTGCTAATGTTTACTCCACCAGAATAAAACCAATCAACAGCATTCCCTTCCTTATCAGTAAAATCAAATGCAATTTTTTCAGTAAGAAATTCACCAGTCCTATCATCATAGGAAAAAGACTTTACCTTGCAATGATATGACTCATCATGATCAACAAAATCAAACGAGGATTCTTCAATATATATTATTTCGCCGTAAAACCAGCCTTTTTTGATTTCAAGCAAGGGACCCTTTTCCAACCTGATTTTACATCCGGCATCAATGGCACCATAGCTGGCAGAATTCTTGAAATTCATTGCACCATCAGAAATTCCTATGAGATCATCCTTTTCATCCTGCAGGATTCCATGAAGGCTCTGGATTTCAACTTTGGCCCCAATTAACTTTTCATCCCCCTTCAGTTCAATTCTTTCACATTTTTCATAATCAAACCAATCACTTTTTATGGTTCCACATTCAAATGAACTTGAAATTCCATAAGGCAGGAAATTTGAAGGAAAACCTATGGTTACAAAAGGAAATTCAACATTAATGTCCTTTTCCTGAAGAAAGCTTGCATGATTCAATATAAGTCCGTACTCTGAATCAAACTGGATGGACCTGAACCTAAAATCAATTCCACCAGCAGAAAGACTGTCAATATCACTACCTTGAACATCATGGGATTCAGCAAAGACAATGGAGCTACCGTCAAAAACAACGGAAGCAGACTTGATTTTATAAGCCTTGGAAAGTGACCACCGTAATTCAGGATCAGAAACAAAGGATATGACTTCCGTTTTTGGATCAATGGTTGCCTTTCCACTGATATCAATGCCATTATGAGAATAGGAATAATCAAAAATAATCGGGTCATTCATCTCATGGTATTTTGAAAGAAGAAGCCTGGTTTTAGTCACCCTGTTGCCAGCCTTATCCAGGCCGGAAAGCTTTACGAGATAGCTGTAATTATCATTAACTTTTCCCACTGAACAGCTTTTCTTTGCAAGATCATAATAGAATTTTCTCGAGCCACTTGAGTCACCAGTATATGAGTCATCATCCAGGCACTGCAATTCCAGTTCATATAAATCAGGTCCTGATTCATCATCATAAAAATCACCCCAAGTGACCAACACAGTATCAGATGTTGATTTATCCGGACTCTGCTTTTTCAGTTTCTTTCCCTTCCATGACGGTTCCAGAATAAAATCATCAAAATAAGGACAAGACGTATCTATCTTAAGGGACGTACCTTTTTCAGCATAATTTCCTGCAATGTCTACGGAACGCATTACCAAGTCTGCACATCCATCAATCTTTATCCACTTTATTCTTGAATCCGGATCACTGACTGTGTTCCAATAATCTCCGCCTGTGGTGTAAATCAATTTTGCAATTTCAGACCTGTCCTTACCCTTGTTCCACTGAATGCAAACGTTGGGATTATTATACCATGCATTCGGGTCAATTTGAGGAGTAATCCACATGTCAAATTCATCAGGAGCCCTTGAATCCACCCTGAAAACAAAATCTGAATAACCGCTTTTAATGGAATTTTTACTTACAACCCTTGCCCTAAAGCAGTAAAATTCATTCTGATCATTATCCTCAAGAGAATGAAACTCAACGTTTTCTTCAAGACCCGCCCTATAGAACTTTTCTTCATGCCCCTCGACAGGTCTCATCACCGACAAATCCGGAATCCCATCAGATGTTGAAGAACATTTATATAGCCCCTGAACAAAACCCTTAATGCCATTATCATCCAAAGCAACAGACTTGATGTAAAACCTTGCTTCCCCTGACCTGACAGTATCCTTCATGGAAAAAGCCCTAGGATGTGTTGAGGATGTCATCACGGGAGCAAGAGGAACAGAAGATTCCTTGATAAGAAAACAGGCAATCTCATTGCTGACATTACCTGCCATATCTTCCAGACGGAATTTCAATTCATTTCGACCTTCAACAAAATCCGTCCACTCAAAGCAGTTTGATTCAAAGTCAATGTATGCACCGTTATTAAGGCTCATCTGCCAGCACTTAATTTTTCCGTATTGGGTATCTCCACAAAAATCCATGCCATCCATTTCCACATGAATCTTGTGAACTTCAGCACCTTCCTCACCTTCAACACAAATGAGATCGCCATCTTCAAGGGCAGCTTCATCTCCAGACGAAATTTTAACTCCGTATAAAACCGGACAGCTTCTATCCATGATGAAACTTCGTTCATGGGTAATGTCATTAAAATGATTGTCATCAGCCTTAATGAAGAACCTGTGCATGCCTTCAGGCAGCATGAATGCATTTACAGAGTTCTTCCATTCCGTGCCATCTGAAAAATCCGCATATTCCCTTTCGTCAAAGGCATACCAGACATCAACTTTTTTTGAAATCAAATCATAGGCTTCAAAACCAATTACATCCAATTCCCTTTTGTTTGTGTATTCAGGGATTTCAAAATTAACAATTGGAGGCTCCGTGTCTACAATTACCTCGCAGTTAAGGACCCTGCAGTTTCCAGCCCTGTCACTTGCAGAAAATTCAAGGCGATGGATTCCTTCTGGAACAAAACCCTCAAAGCCATGGTGTGCTTCTCCTCCATCAAGCCTCCAGAAAACAAGTGAATCAACAATTCCACTTGTCAGGTCATATATTACGGGACGAACCTCATTTATTTTCGTCAGCCTTGTAAAATCCTCAATAACAGGCAATGTAATGTCTGAATAGATGTTGAACACGGCGCTTCCACTGTTTCCGGCAAAATCACTTACCTTAAATGACACTACATGCTTTCCGTCACTTAAATTTCTGGCAGTTTTTCCAGATTCATAGGGACCTTCATCCAGACTGCATGTCCAGGATTCATCGTTTACATAAGAAACAGAATCACTTGCACTTGCCGTAACAAAATTGAAATTTTGCCACACTCCATCAGCAGATCCGCTTAATCCAATATCAGGAGCAACCCTGTCAATGAGAACATTTGCAGCTGAAGTATAGCCCCTGTTGCCTGCAAAATCGCTGGCGCTAAAAATCACGCTGAACCTTCCATCTTCCGTAAAAGTTGCAGAAGATGCAGCTGTAGATGTCCTGCCATAATTCCGTCCCCCATCCTTGGACCAGCACCACGAATCCTCCCTTACACCGGACCCAGAATCAGAAGCGGCAGCCCTTAAAGTAACATCCTTCTTCATCCAAACTTCAGTAACTTCCGGGTTCAGAAGCCTTAACTCAGGTGATATTGAATCGACAAAAACGCCATATGTTTTAACGCAGGAATTTCCAAGATTGTCTATAGCAGTAAGTTCAACAACATGATTACCCTCAGAAGGAATTACAATCTCATAATCAAACCCATCCACGTTGCAGTAATACCTGTTTCCAATATGATTGGAATAGTAATTGTATGCAGGATCAGGATGGGTTCCCCCAGACTTGAATATTCCCCTTTCATAGACAAGTTCTCCATCAACAGTCACCGAACAGTAGCTGTACCCACATCCCGGTGTTCCATCCGTATCGGAAACATCATCCGGAAAACAGCAGCTGATCTTTGACCCCGCTGTCACATAATGAGTGTCCACAATATATGAGGGAGAACATTCAGCATAGGACGAAGAAATGTATGGAACGGAAACCCTTGAATCCGAGGCAACATTAACGCTTGAAGAAAAGGTTGTCAAAATCGTATAGCACAATACATCCATGGAAGCACTCCAGGTATGAAATCCGCTTCCGTGACTTCCCTTCAATCCAGATCCTGAACGATAATAGTAATTTTCCCCACTGACAACATTTTCATAGCCCACAGTATAGGAAGGAATGTCGGTCCAAACATACCATCGTCCGCTTTTATCAAAGGCTTCAAATTCCCTGTTCAATCCTTCAACCCAAAGACGAACATAGGGAATGCTGCTGGAATGCTGATCCACATTGGAAACAGTGGCAAAGACATTGGAAAAAAGCCGTAAGACAAGCAGAATAAAAAAAGCAAACCTTTTCACTTCCTGCCTCCTGCCCTGCAAAGGCAAAGGTTACCTTCCCTTACAAATGCGCAGTAATACACGCTGTTTAACATGGAAGTACGGACAAATCCAGATGCACCATCAAGAATCTCCCGTTCGCCCCCAGTCTTTTCATGAATCACATTGCCGCCATCAAAATAATATGATTCCCCAATGAAGGAAATCTCTGACTGTACAGCGACCTTAACATCGGAATTAAACCCATCAATGGCTTTCCCGTCACCCAAGATGCAGATGCTGTTGCCATTTACAAATAGTATGCCCCTGGAACTTGCAATACACGGCCGCCCGGACAGCACATCCTCAAAGCACCGGGAACTGTCAAGGTCAAAAAACTGCCCAAGGGATTCCACATCCTCCATTACCCTCCTGAACCTTCCGTTGGAATCATAAAAATAGAAGCACAAGGAACCTAATTCCCCACGCTGGCCAAGGTAAAATCCCATGGCTTCATTTCTTCCGCGGCAGCACCCAAAGCCTGCAACGGTTTCATCCCTGCCGCTGACTTGCTCAAAGGAAACGGGAAGAAAACTTTCATCAACGCGGCACATCCATAAAGCCCTTTCAGCAGAATAGAAAATCACGCTCTGGCTTGCACTGAATGCTGAAGCATCAATCCTGTCAACTATTCCGCCCTGGCACTGGATCCTGTTTACCGTCCAGTGATCATCCTGCGACAGATACATGATGTAAAAATATGTTGACCCGGTTTCAAGAATAAAAAAACTGTAGAAATCAGCCTCGCATTTTAATACGGAAGAAATTTCCCCATGGGCAAGGTCAAAGGATTCTTCAATGCAGAATTCCTCGTCAAAGTAAGAAATGGATCCGAACCCAGCATTCTCCACGCCCACCAAAAATCCCACGCCGGCAGGTTCCCTTCCGCCGTCATTTTTCCTTCGGTAAAGCTGATGAAAAATTTCCCCCGCCTCATTTCGCTCGGTGGAAACTATGCAGGCACCGCCAAGACCATCCTGGCAAATGCAAAGGGATTCAATGCAGCCAAAACCCGGCTGGCTCCAGGAAAACAAGGGCACAAAGGCCAATAAAATGAGAGGGATAAAATTCTTTCTGTTCATGAAAACCACCTGTCACGCAGAGCGACCAAACTCGCATTCCAGATTGGTACTTGAGTTTTTTCTGCATGCATATAGTGATTGTCATGAATTTATTTTTTTTGCACGGTTAAGGAAAAAAAACATCAAAAAAAAATCAAAAAAAAAAATCCCGGCACATGCAGGACCATTAAAGCCCCACACAACCGGGATCATTCAGCCATCGCTGGCATCAAAAAAATCTTACTTCTTTCTCAGGAAAGCATCCTTAAATCCAAAGCTCTTGAACTTTGCAAGAACTGCACCGTATTCATCAACAGAAAGCGGTCCAACAAGAACCCTGTATGCACCCTTTCCATTTGGAACAAGAACAATCGGATACTTCTCGTACTTATTCAAGGTCTTCACAAGGTTTTCCCTGTTTCCCATGGCTGCAATCTGGATGTACCAGCAGTTCTTTGGAAGCAGGTCTTCTGATTCACAAACATGTGATGTAACGATTTCATCGTAAGAATGGAGGGTCTTAGATTCCGAACGGAGACCCTCAAGGTCAACCTCGGCGGCAACTGGAGCAACTGCAACTGGAGCAGGAGCCACTTCAACTGGAGCCTCAGCAGCAGCAGTCTCTGCCACATCTTCTGCAACCTCTTCAGCAGGAGGAACTACAGGATCTGCCGGAACAAGAACAATCGGAGCATACTCGTCATCATCATCTTCTTCCTCTTCAACTTCCGCAATTTCCTCAGCTTCTTCTTCAGTCTCTTCAACTTCTTCAATAACTTCCTCAACAGCCACAGCTTCTTCTGCAGCAGGAAGAACTTCAACTTCTACAGGTTCCTCAACTTCAACGGCTTCCGCAGTTTCCATTGGGGAAGGCTGTTCAACAAGAACCTTCGTATCTTCAAAGGAATCTTCCTCGTTTTCGTAGTCTTCAACAGGTTCCTCGATTTCAACAACCACAGGAATCTCTTCCGGTGCTTCCTCGGCTGGAACGGCAGCTTCTTCCGCAACCTCATCCTCCACCGGAGTAACAGGAAGTTCAACAACCACAACTTCCTCAGGTTCTGCGGCAGCTTCTTCCACAGGAGCTTCCTCAACCACAGGAGCCGTTTCAACAACCGGGGCAGGAGCCGTTTCTTCTATAACTTCAACAGGTTCCTCTTCAGCATCATCGTCATCAAAAAGCGGAACTCCTGCAACTGGAGCTGCAACCGGAACAAATGGTTCTGCATCCCCGGCAGGAACAGCAGCGGCAACCGGGGCCGGAGCATCAACTGCAACTGGAGCAGGTGCATCAACAGTAACAACCGGGGCTTCTTCTGCAGAAGTTGGGGCAGCCTTTCTTGGTTCAGCAGGAGCCGACTGGTCAAAAACCGCAGCCTTTGCAACAAGCTCTGCACGTCCCGTAACAGTCTCGTCAAAGGAACCGTAGCGCTTGTCCAGGGAAACCGTAAGTCCCGACCTGTCCTCAATTCCGAGAACTTTTGCAGATTCCTTTGAAAGAAGAATTACAGTGCCTTCCTCAGAATCAAGGGTACCCAGATTGAGGAACTGGAGAGTAACGCCATTTTCAGGATTTGTAACATAAACGCTGTCGCCAGGAAGATATCCTGCAGCCTGGCCAAAATAGCCTGACGGAAACTGCTTTGCATCAGCTACAGCAACAGAACCTGTGATCGAGTCTGCAACTGCGGCAAATGCTGCTGCCGCCACAAGGATTCCAACAAAAATTTTCTTCATAATGTGCCCCTACCCGCAAATTATTTTGTAGATCTCTTCTGAAATTCCGTCGGTAAAATTCTTCAAACCGCTGTCCTTGTTCTTAACGGACTTATCCAGCGGCGGAATGCTCTTTCCGGAACCCAGTGATACGTCTTTGTTTATCTCGACCACATTCCAGGAAATGCACCTGATGTTTCCAAGAAGCATGCCTTCCGGATTCATGGAATCTTCAGAATCGTACTCACACCTGATTTCCACAAAAATCCTAACCCCGCCGTAATAAGCCTCTGCCTTTGACCTGCTGAACTCAATGTCGTCAGAATCACTGTCGCAGCTGCTGTAAACCGGCGAATTGGAAACGATGATGCCCTTGTCAAAAAAGTAGTCGAAAATGTTGTTTTCTATAGAATAAGAGAGCTTTCTGACCTGATCACCCGAAAGGTCGTGCTGAATTATCTGAAAGGCGAAAGATTTGGCTCCAGCGCCCATCATGCAGAACAAAACAACAGTCAGTCCAAAAAATTTTCTGATATTCATATAGTAATTAATCGGAATCTGATTTTTTTTGTTTAGGGTAGAAATAATTTTTTTCATTTTTTTATTCTTACGGGCGCTATGAACGCTACGTTCCAGGTTCCACTTTCGTTCCAGCCTCCTCACTTCGTTGCGGTGGCTGGCCTGCCTTGCGGCAGCCCACCTTCCACATCGCTAGCGCAAACCCCGCCGCAAAATAATTCCATTAAATTTTGATTATGCCCTTGACACAAGAACCTCACTCTGATATAGTCTTAAACATTCACGGGGGCATAGCCCAGTTGGTAGAGCAACGGACTCATATTCCGTGTGTCATAGGTT